>NZ_CAWPNJ010000001.1:0-753023 GCF_963889195.1 Calothrix sp. FACHB-168 | reverse complement strand
TTTTTTGGGGCGCTTCCCCTACCCGTTTATGGTGTATTTTTTTAGTTCAGTAAATCTGTTGCTGTTATTTTCTGTTTGCTTCCATTTAGTCTAAACTCCAGTTTCCAAAAACTCTGCTATGTAACCCTCAATTTCTGACTGCTCAAACAAAACATACTGCGGTTGCTCAAACTTTGTCACTGCTAAATAACTAAGTAATTCCAGCTTTCGTTCTGGTGATAAATCTCGGTAAATCTCATCTCGCTCAATTTCCCACTCCTTGTCCCACTGTTCCAGTAATAGCTCTAACCCTTCCTCATAAAGCTTGGAACGTTTTGAGTAAAACTGGCCTTTCTTGTGAAATACAAGACAGGTCAAACTCAGCAAAATTGGTGTAATTACTAAATCCCGAATCGGTTTATTTGTATCTAGAAAAAGCTGATCTAGAAATTCCTGCGATTGTGCTAATCCTGCTGAGTCATCGCCAATAACTGCCTTAAACCAATGCTCAGAAAACGATCGCACTTGAGTTTCATTAAAATCGGCTACCTCTACGAAACTAAAACGCAGAGATTTCCAATCCATCTCTCCTGTAAAGCTTTGAGTCCGACAGGTCACAATTACCCGCACCTGCGGATAAGAACGAGCAAACTGCTTAATTTGCTTGGTGATGTTTTTAGCATCTTCCCCCGTAACTTCATCTAATCCATCTAGCAACACCAATGCTCGACCTTGATGGAAAATTAACTTAATTTCTATATTTGATAATTGCCAGAACTGCTCAAAATAACGCTCCAGTGAATAGGCAAACTCATGTCCATAATTTACAAACTCTCGTAATTTAATTAAAGCTGGAATTCGGTGTGCTTGTAAATTGCCAGCGTTGCACTCGGTAACTATTCGTTGTAAATAAGTGGTTTTCCCTGAACCGGGTTTACCCACCACCATAAGATTTGTATTTTTCGCCAGTACCGCTAGTCCTGAAACCCTTTGCTGCTCTCTACCTATGCCAATACGATCCAAACTGCGATAGCTAGGATTCTTACTGAAATCTTGCCATAGATCATCGAGTTCTGACCTACTGCTATTACTCAGTTCCTCTAGAATGTTCACATCTACAAACAAATCACCTAAAGAAACCGAGCTATCTACACCCCATAGTGGCATCGTGCTATGTAATGTTTGGATATCATCATGAATGCGCGATCGCACTTTTTGAACTAAGTCATCAACCGGATTTGTAGACCTTAACTGGACTTTTTTTTTAGATTTTTGAATACTGGGGTATTTTCTTCTAGGATTCCTTGCAGAGCGATCGCATCACAGCCACCGTTATAAGCATCTTCATACGACCAACCAGCCCCCAACTCATCATAAAAACCAACTGCAAACTTAATCGCTGCATCGTCTCCTATCTGACTATTCATACCGACTACATAATCAATATTTTGGGCGATCGCGTTGGCTTGAGTTTCAGAATAGCAAGCGTTGAGAACTACACATTCCAGTCCTCGTGTAGCAAATCGTTTAAATAAGTTTGCTAAAGCCTCTGTGGGAACGAATTGTACTGTACCTGCATCATTTTCCAGAACCAATCCATTATTTCCTGAACCATGCCCGCAAAAGTGAACAATTTCCGGGTTAAAATCCAACAAAGCACGACGCAAATCATCAGGACGAACCGCCCACCGTTGCTGCAAAGTAAATTTTTCTCTATGGTGCGACCTTCGCAAACCCTCATCAATTTCTCGCACCTCTTTATCTAGGCGCAATCTCGCTTCATTGGTGGGGCTGGAGGCTACCACTAAAATAGTTTTGCGCGAACTACTGCTTTGTCTCATTAATTTTGAGTAGGTGAAATGGCTTTTTGAGAAAGTTACAAGCTTTTGAGCAAGTCTTTAGCTGCCTAAACGTCTGATACTATAGACACTCCAAGTGTAAATTGCCCAATTACAAACTAAATTCTGCTGCATTATCCTCATGCAAAGTTGCATCTTTACCTACCGCAGTAGGCTTAAATGTAGAGCCGTGAATTAATTCTGTAAATGCTATTTGCGGATTGTGATGCAGAATATTTAACACGCTAATAAAATCTCTAACAATCTCTCCCGGTGTGAGTAATGCATCTGCACCTAAACGATTGATAATTTCTTTGACAAATGCATTTAAATCTCGATTCGTTAAAGTTTTTTCATAACCGAAATTTACAGCATGAATTTCGCTTATCCGTTGCAGTAGCGTCAGTATTTCTTCTTGGCTTAGAGGATTGAGTCTAATTACCGGGCCGGAATATTCTTGCACACCTGCTTGAGTAACAAAGCGGCTTTCTTTGGTGCGTCTGCGCCAAGCTTGATCTGCAAATAAGCCTCGATTTGGGTCTTCTAAAAACTTTGTAGTTCCACCAATCAAAATACCTAAATGTTCGGCTTTACACTGCATGGTGTCGTTAAACATTGCCAGCAGTCTATTATAATTTTTCTCCCTAGTAACTGTTGTGGATATTTGATATAAATGTACAGATTCATCCAAGAAAATTAACAGACCTTTATAGCCAATTTCCGCAACAAATTTCGCCCATAATTTGATGTAATCATACCAACTATCATCATCAATGATGACACGCACCCCTAAAGCGGCTTTGGCTTCAATTTTGGTAGTAAATTCACCGCGCAACCAACGCATAGCGGCATTTTTTAAGGCATCATCATCTAAGCGGTAACCACGCCAATAAGCAATAATGACGCTACCAAAATCAAAACCGTGAACTAAATCTTCAATATACTGAACAACTTCTCTAATTTTGGCTTCTACTTGGTCATCAAAACCTTCATCATTAGGGCGTAATCCACTTTCTTTTGCTACTTCTTGTTGGATTTTATTAATCCATCCTTCCAAAATTGAAACTAATGCACCACCATCAGGACGAGTTTTGGTAGCAAGACGACTCATTAATTCGCGATAGCTTGCTAAACCTTCGTTATTGCTTCCTGCTAGACGACGTTCTGAGGATAAATCAGCATCAGCAACAACAAAACCTTGCTCCATTGCGCGGTTGCGAATTAGTTGGAGGATGAAGCTTTTACCGGAACCATAATTACCAATGATGAACCGAAATGCTGATACCCCTTCTGCAATATCTTCGAGATTCTGTAATAGGCTTTTTAGTTCTAGTTCCCGACCAACTGCTATGTGTTCAACTCCTAGTCTGGGTACTACTCCGGCGCTAAGGGAATTAATTAAAGCAGTGGATATTTTTTTCGAGATTTTGAGCTTTGCCATGTAGTTGATCTCACCTGATTTTGAACGCAGAGGCTAACAGCTTGCAAGGTAATTCAGGTATATTCTATACCTATTAAGTAATTTTACAACGGTATGAATGATTTGATTAATTATAGCAATTGGCTATGAGTTAAGATAATTAACTTGTTCGCGACTGTCAAGAATGCAGAAGACTCAAAGAAAATAATAAATTTTGCTGCTTGATTTATGGTTGTGAAGGAGAATGTTGATAAAGAGCGAGCATTTTCTTGACGTTAATTATATGTTCGTGATAGATTTCTGGATTTTCTGCTCTTGGATCGATGATTAATTCTCCTAAAGTATCATCGGCTTTATCATTAATTGCATCAATTAACAGATTAGGCATGGTAATATTTGCTTCGGCTATCTGTTTAATGGTATCGCGAGAATTTTCTTGTTCTAAGATAGCTTTTAATACGGCAATTTCATAGTCTGGTAGTATCTGTAAAAAATGCATCCATTCTTCTGGTAATTCCTCAGATGTATTTGATACAATATCTACAAATGTAATAGGTTCAATTAGTTCTTCAAAAGGAAATACTTCCGGAAGATTTTCTTGGGTATCTTCATGTATTTTATCTGATAAGATTTCTGGGTTAAGGGTTTCAATTTGTTGGAGTAAATCCCAAACTTGACTTTGTAATAGGTCGCGTTCTTGTTGTAAGAGTAAAATTTGCCCTTGTAGGCGATTTAGTTCTGCTTGTTGTTCAACTATTTGAGTTTGGACATCACTTAAATTAGATTCTATATCTTCTCTATTATTTGTCGTACTGAGGAGTAGTTGATTTTTCTGGCTAATCTCAAGTTCTAAATTTTGCACTTGCATTTGGAGTTCGTAAAGTTTTTCTTCTATTTGTGGTTTTAGTCTACCTAATAAGGTGACATTATTTTCAATTTCAGCTTTTTCTTCTTGGAGTTCGAGAATTTGAGTTTGTAATTGATTTATTTCTGAGCGATATACATTACAATTCAACTCTAAACGTCGTTTCTCAGAAGTCAGCGTTGAAAAGGATGTATTTACCTCGGCTTTATTTTTATCTAAGTTATGAATTTCTGTTTTTAGGGCATTAATTTCATTTTCCAACTGTTTTTTCTGCCCAGCAAAGGTACTCAGTTCTCTATGGATACTATCTCTTTGATTGCGACATTCTGTGACTTGAGTTTGCAGTTTTTGAAAGTCGTTATATAATGCTAGGCGATGCTCTTCAATTTGGCTAATTTCTCTGGCAATGCGTGATTTTAATCCTTCTAGTTCTTTGATGCGTTTACGCAGGGAACCTAAAACAAACATTTCATAACTTTTGCGCCGTCTATCTACACAAAAGGCGGCTGAATATGTAGCAATTAAAGTAATGATGCCTGTAACGAAAGCTTTAGTATAATCCCAGTTAGGAACAAGACTAAGACCAAAACTTACACTAAAGGCAACTATTCCTAGAAACAAGCGATTACTTACTATTGCTGATTGCATATTGCTTACTTTGAGCCTAGTTAAGTTGTCAAAATCAGTATTTCTTACGGTCATTAACTCTCACTTTGTTTATTTAAAGTCTGAGGTTGTCATTTGTCATTGGTAAGGGGTTTAAGTGTATTTAGGTTGCATAATTTAGTTTGGGTTATTGATACGGAATTAATTATTCGGGTCTAGATGTATGTTTTTTATTGCCGAATACTGATAAGTCGGCTTGGAGAAAATCTATAAATTGCCTTGCTGTGCGACCTGAGCGACCATTATGACGAGTTGCCCATTGTAATGCTTGATACTCTAAATCTGCTTGACTAATATCAATTTCTGCTTGTGCTGCTAAATGCCGGACAATTTGTAAATAAGTTTTTTGATCTGCTCCTTCAAAGGTTAAGGTTAAACCAAAGCGATCGCTAAAAGATAGCTTTTCTTGCATGGTATCCCAAACATGAATTTCTTCTTTGTCTTTGGGATTCGGCCTGTCTGCGTAAAACTCGCGGATTAAGTGACGGCGATTAGAAGTAGCATAAACAACCACATTTTGGGGTTTTGCGGTTAAATTCCCTTCTAAAACTACTTTGAGTGCTTTAAAGGCATCGTCATCTTCTTCAAAAGAAAGGTCATCTACAAAAATAATAAATTTCTGGGGGACTCCGCGCAATTGTTCAACAATTTGGGGTAAGTCTTGTAATTCTGATTTTGTCACTTCTACTAAGCGTAGGTTGCGGTGACTATACTCATTCAGCAAAGCTTTGACTAAAGAAGATTTACCAGAACCGCGACTACCGTAAAGTAAGACATGAAGGGCAGTCTTACCTGATAGTAAAAACTCTGTATTTTTTAATAATGTGTCGCGCTGCATTTCATAGCCAGCCAATATATCAAGCTTAATTGGATCGGAATGTTGAATGCCGATAAATTGCCCATTTTGCCAGCGTAAAGCGTGGTACTGTGCAAATATACCCGTGCCGAATTGTTGATAATAAGCTGCTAAATCTTCTAGAGTATCAGCCCAATTCTCTGTATGTTGTAGGGAGTTCATCACTTGAGATTTCAGGCTTGTTTCTGATTCTAGCTTATCTTGCTCTCTATACCAAACAATCGGTGAAACTGGTAAATGGGCTGCGTTTTGTACTAACTCACTTAAGGCTGCGGTACTACATTCATACAAACTCTGCAACACTTGTAAATCATGTTGGACGGCGGCGATTAAAGCTTTGGGGATGTTTGCAAATTCTTCTGTTTGCGCCAGCTTGGTAAAGGGATTTTCGGTGATGAGAATTTGATGAATTAGGTAGTCTTCCCAATTTTGATTTTTTGTGGCTAAGGCGTGAAAGTAATTGCCGTAGGCTTGCAGGCATCCTCTGCCATCAGCATCAGTGTATCGTATAGCTTGCAACAAATCCAGAAAGGCTATTCCCACTTCGCTTTGCAGAACTGACTGGTAAAGTAAAAGTGATGCAGCTTGGCGCTGGAGGAACTGGATTTTGGCATAGGATGAGGTGCTAACCGTAGACATCGCTTGATTATCCATCAATCAATTAGGTGATGAGCTTCCAAAGCTATGGTAAATTGTCCGGTGACCTTTGCTGCAAAGTCAAAATCTACATAGGTTTTAACAATGACATTAGGTATATTTGCCGCTTTTGTCTATGGTACTTTGGCGTTGATTGGTGGCATTATGGGCTATGTTCAAGCTCAGAGTAAGGTTTCACTGATTAGCGGTAGTATTAGCGGTTTATTGATAGTTTTTGCGGCTTTTATGCAATTAAATGGTCAATTTTGGGGTTTATTGCTGGCTATTGTGGTAACGGCTGCTTTAGTGGTTTTCTTTTGCTTGCGGCTTGTCAAAACTCGCAAATTCATGCCTTCTGGATTAATGGCTAGTTTGGGTATGGTGGCGTTGGTATTGATGATTAAATAGGGCATGGGGCATGGGGCATTGGGCATTGGGCATTGGGCATTGGGCATTGGGCAATGTATTCAGGGTGTGTACATGAGGTGAGGTAATTTTATAGTACATATATATTACCGCAAAGATGCGCAAATTTTTGGTGATGTCTTTGGCAAACTGAAGGGGGGTGCGGAAATTTACGCTTTTTTATGGGTTATGGAAGTTATGAGGATGGGGAAACTTTAAGGGCGGGGAAACCCCGCCCCTACGGTGGGGGATTTAAGGTGATATAAAATACTTGATGGAAAATATTGAATTGGTAAAAGTTGGGATGTTATTTTGTTAATTCCAACCGAGGACTTTACTGATTTGATTGGCTAGTTGTAGGGGGCGGAAGGGTTTAGCAAAGATGGCGGCGACTTCTAAGTTGGCAAAAATTTCGGGTTCGGATTCCTGAAATTTGGCGGTTACTAAAATTACTGGTATATGACTGGTGGCTGGATTTGTCTTGAGTTGTTGTAGGGTTGTGCGTCCATCCATATCGGGCATCATCATATCCAGCAAAATGACTTCTGGTTGATGTATTAGGGCTTGATTCAAGGCTTCTTTACCAGATGCGGCGGTGAATATGTTCCATTCGGCACTTAATTCTATCCCTAATGTAGCGATCGCTCTCACATCTTCTTCATCATCCACAATCAAAATTTTTCGACTCATGTTAAAAACCTGGCATTTATGTCAAATTCAGGGGATTGTAGCAATCAATCGGGGAAAAGTCGGGGAGATGGGGAAGATGGGGGACAAGGGAGACAAGGAGGACAAGGGGGACAAATGAAAATTGTACAGACGCGATGAATCGCGTCTCTACTGACTATTGGCTAATGGTAGACGAATGTAAAAGGTGCTACCTTCTCCTAGAGTGCTTTCTGCCCAAATTTTGCCGTAATGTTGCTGTATAATGTTGCGACAAATGGCTAGTCCTAAACCTGTACCGCCTTTTTTACGCGAGTCGGAGGCGTCTACTTGCTGGAAGCGTTCAAAGATTGTTTGTAATTGGCTTTCGGGAATTCCTCTGCCGCAATCTCGGACGCTTATTAGCAGAGATGGGAATTTTTGCTCTAGACTTTTAACATAAATTAAATTATCTTTTTGCACTTCGGCATTTAGCCAAATAGTATCGCCTGGTTCGGAAAATTTAATCGCATTACTGAGTAAATTGGTCAGAGTTTGCAGCAATCTATCGGGGTCGGCATTAAGTTCTATATTTAAGGGATTAACAATTATTTGAATTTGCGATTTTTCTGCCATTGCTTGCATGGCTTCTGTCGCCTGTACCATTAATTCGGCGGCGTTACACTTAACTTTGTTCATAAAGACTTTACCCGATTTCATTCGTTCTAAATCGAGAATGTCATTAACTAAACGAATGAGTCTTTCTGTGTTATTGCTGGCAATAGTTAAAACTTTCTTTCCTTGATTGTTTAAGGTTCCTAGTTGATCCGCGCCTAAGATATCTAATGCACCCATAATTGAGGTGAGGGGTGTACGTAATTCGTGACTGACTAAAGAAATAAATTCGTTTTCTAACCGTTTACGTTCGGTAATATCATTGGCAATGATTAAGGCACATTCTACACCTGCTAAATCAATTAATTCTATGGATAATAAAATAATTTTTGTTTCTGAATATTTGGTAAAAAATTCAAATTCTTGATTGTATAAAGAACCTGTTTGCGGCAACATTTGGATTGTTTGGGTGAGCGATTCGGCTGCGTTGCCTAAATGCAGTTCATCGGCTGTATGTCCAATTACTTCCTCTAAACTGTAACCGCTCATTGTCAAGAAGCAGGGATTAATATCAATAAAACGCCCTTCTTGAATTGTAGCGATCGCAATTGGATTGGGGCTAGAACGAAATGCTTTGCTAAATTTCTCTTCTGCTTGTTGGCGTTCTTTGATTTCCTGCTGTAATTTGGCGTTTTGCTGTTGTAGCTGGGTTTGCAGTTGGCGAATGGTGAGATGATTTTGAATTCTCGCTAATACTTCTTCTACCTGAAACGGTTTGGTTATATAGTCTACTCCCCCAACCGCAAAGGCTTTGACTTTATCGAGTACATCCCCTAAAGCGCTAATAAAAATTACCGGGATTTCACGGGTGAGGGGATTTGTCTTGAGTTGTTGGCATACTTCATAACCGTTCATTTCTGGCATATTCACATCCAGCAAAATTAAGTCTGGGGGTGCGGCGGCGGCTCCTCGTAATCCAGTTGTGCCTTTAGTTACACTGCGAACTTTGTAACCCTGAGCAGTCAGCATACTAGATAGGAGATTGAGATTTTCTGGTGTGTCGTCGATTACCAGGATATCTGCTTTGGGAGAGTTGGCTGGCTGGTTAGTCATTGTGGTAATAGGGGCATGGGGCATTGGGCATTGGGCATGGGATTATACTATTTTTCTCAATCTCGGCTACAGATAATTATCCTCCTGCTCCCTGCCCCCTTGTTATCTATATATATGCTCCTGAATCTCCCCTAGTTTTACCCGATTGTTCTTTACTCTACAAAGTAACCTTACAAAATTGTGTTTTAGATAACAGCGTATTAACTAGAGTTTGTAGGAAGGATAATCAGATGCTACCCACAAAAACTCAACTTCTGCCGGCTATTATTACTCTCAGCGTTATTGGGTATTTTGTGTGGCCGATGTCTGCTTTCCAATTGAGAGTTAGCCGTGATACCAGTCAAATGTTTAACCAGCAGATTGATGCTGTAGATGTGAGAAATCGGGTAGAAGTGGAAAATGTGGATTGTCAAGTACCTATTAATCGGGTAAGTAAAAGGGCTATGAGCCAGGTTTTTACGATAGACAAGTACCAAATTCTGCGACTTCTCAGAAAGTAAGCAGTTTTCCCTGTGTGGGAGTTCCCCTAAAGCGAGATCCAGGGTAGAGACGCGATGAATCTTTAGACGCGATGAATCGCGTCTCTACAATTGTGGGTTGTCTGCCCCATGCCCAATGCCCATGATTTCGATAATTTCATCAAAGCAGAAGCGACGGTTTAAGTTTGTGAGTTCTCTGGCTAAGATGGCTTGAGATTCGGGGATTTGTTCTACGAGTTGGAAAATGCGATCGCCATCTACTTCATTAGCCGCTTGATGCAGTTGTGCAATCCATGTATCTGGCATCATGTTTAAAGATGCGCGTAGGGTAGAAGCAGCAGGGGTTGGGTAATTTTGCGCTTCATCTGGATCTGGAGAATTGCTGTTTTCGGCGTATAGGTAATTTACTCCCAAATGTTCGGCAAGTTTATCGAAAATTAGCTGTTCTCGAAAGGGTTTGCGGATTAAGTCGTTACAACCGGCGGCGAGGATGGTTGATTTTTCTTCTTCAAAGGCGCTGGCTGTAAGAGCAATAATAATAGTTTGATTTTCTTTACCTTGCGCTTGATTTCTAATTTCTTTGGTAGCTGTATAGCCATCCATCACGGGCATCCGCATGTCCATAAATATGACATGGGGTTGCCAAGTTTGCCAAAGTGCGATCGCTTCTTGCCCGTTGTTGGCGCAGGAGACTTGAAAACCAACTTGGCTTAATAATTGAACGATAATCTCTTGGTTATTTGGGGCATCATCTACTACTAAAATTCTATACGTGGGTTGTGCCTCGACTAAGCCAATTACTTTACCTGTAGTGTATTGCGGTGGTTGTTGGCAAGCTTCAGCTAAAGTTACTAGTAGGTGAAAGCGAAAAGTTGAACCCTCTCCTAAGTTGCTGCTACAGTTAATATCGCCTCCCATTAAGCGGATAAATTGACGGCTGATAGCTAGCCCTAAACCTGTGCCTTCAATAGCTTGGTTACTGCTACTTTGGACGAAGGGCTGAAATAATTTGTCTATATCTTCTGGGGCAATACCCCTGCCAGTATCTTCAATTTCAAAATAAAGAATACAGCTTTGCTGTTGCTGATTATCTAGTCTGCGCATTTCCGCAGTAGCACGCAAATATACTGTACCTTTTTGTGTGAATTTAACGGCGTTACTTAATAAATTAATTAGTACTTGACGTAATTTACCTTCATCAGCCTTGATATAACGGGGTATATTATCAGCAATTTCAAACCTCAGAGACAGTTGCTTTGCCCTGGCTCGGATTTGGAACATATCTTGAATAGTTTGTAATAATTGATGCATGTCGAAAGGTTCGCAATGTAAAACGATGCGTCCGGCTTCGATTTTCGACATATCCAAGACATCGTTGATTAAATTCAGTAGGTGTTCGCCACTGCGATTAATTGTTGCTAGGGATTGGCGCTGTTTATCGTTGAGGCTGGTGTCTCGTTCCATTAACTGAGCAAAACCCAGGATGGAATTTAATGGGGTACGTAGTTCGTGACTCATATTTGCCAAAAATGTACTTTTGGCACGGTTGGCGGCTTCGGCGGCTTCTTTGGCACATAACAGTGCTTGTTCTGCTTGCTGTCTGGCTCTACCCATGGCGATGATTTCCCCTACCAATTTCAGTAGGTTGACATCTTCTTGGCTCCAGGTTTTGCTGGAGTGAACCACATTCGCCAATAGTATCCCCATGACTTTCTCGGAGTGAATCATGGGTACAGCAACAGCAGATTTGACTGAGGTAGCAGTAACAATTGCTCTTTCTATCGGATTGAGGTTTTCTGGTGTAAAGGTAGATTGAATAACTTTACCTTGTAATAATTGCTGATGATATTCCGGGAATTCACTGATAGATAAATGACTGGCTTGATTTGCCATCGGCTCTATTCCTGGTTGATGCCATTCATAGAGAAGATAGCATTGGGCTTGATTTTCGGCGTATGCATAGATACAACAGCGTTCGGAACCAATAAATTGGGCGATCGCTTGCAGGGTAAAATTAATTGCTGTATGCAAATCGCGATCGAGAAATTGGCGGGAAATGCTGCTGAGTAAACTTTGAGCTTGGGCGCGGCGTTTTAAGGCAACTTCTGCTTGTTTGCGATCGCTAATATCTACAATCATAAACTCTAAGCAGGATTCTTCTAAGTTGGGACGAGCTGACATCAACCCCCATCTCAGTTCCCCATCTTGGCGACGTAATTGAATTTCATAATTACGCACTTCTCCATGCTGTTGAATTTCGGCGAATAAAGCAGCGCGAGCATTGGGATTTACCTGAAATTCTGGCGCGTAGCGTTTACCAATCAAATCAGCAATGTTACTATAACCAATAATTTCTGCACATGGTTGGTTAATTTCTAAAAATAATCCATCTTCTAGGCGACTGCGTCCGATACCGACTAAGGAATTTTCAAAGATATTGCGGTATTTTTGTTCGCTGCGACGCAGCGCTTCTTCTGCTTGTTTGCGGGAGGTGATATCTGTAGAAATAATCGTGACTATCCAAGAATTTGTTGCTTCATCCCGTACCGAGGTATGGCTAGAATATATCCAATGCACAGTACCATCTGGATGATTATAACGATATTCTCCCTGATTCGGGCGTCCCGCAAAAATCGTGCCAAAGCATTCTTCTTTGGATTTTTCCCAATCTTCTGAGAAGATGCGCGAAACTGCTAAGTATTGGTTCGCCATCATTTCCTCGATAGTAAAGCCGCGAATCTTCTCACATCCGGGAGAACAGTATTCAATTAACCACTCAGAATCAGTGAAGATGCGGTAACGCTCAATGGAAGCAAAGGTACTATTGAGAATGGTATTCAACCTGGCTTCGGAAGCTTGTAATGCGGCTTGGGCTAGTTTTTGCTCGTTAATATCGTGAACTGTGCTGATAATTTGTAAGTTACCTTGAGCATCTTGCATTAGGGCTAGGTTAGCTGTTTGCCATTGCCAGCTACCATCTTTATAAAGCGATCGATGTTCTAGATCCGAAAATTTCTCGCCTGTAGCCATTACCTGTTGCATTGCGGCTACACATTTGGGTAAGTCTTCCGGATGAATAAATGCTGCATAAGATTTTCCTTCTATCTCCGCCGGAGTGTAGCCAGTAATATTTAATACATTAGGAGAAGCATAGGAAATAATATGATCTGAGTTAACTAGGCAAATAATTTCATTAGCATTTTCGACAATATTGCGGAACTTAGCCTCACTTTCTCGCAAAGCGGCGGCAGTGCGTTTCTGATTGCTAATATCTGTAGCAATCACCGTTACTACCCAAGAATTTGTCTGTGTATCTCTGACAGATGTGGAACTACAAGAAATCCAACGCCAACAGCCATCAGGGTGGAGGTAGCGATATTCACTTTCATAGGAAAGTTCAGCAAAAATGGCGTTAAAGCCTGCTGTCATCTCAACTTCCAAGTCTTCCGGCGCAATTCGCGACAGTAAAAGATTTTTATCGGCGATTAATTCTTCTGGGGAATATCCCCAAAGCTGGATACTACCAACAGAGCAGTATTCAAAATGCCAATTATTATTAGTATAAACTCGGATACGAGAGATAGCGGCTAGGGCACTGCTAAGAATGGCGTTGAGTCTAGCTTCTGAGGCTTTCAGGGCTTCTTGGGCGAGTTTCTCGGCTGTAATATCGCGAAATGTCCAAACTCTACCGAGAATATTGTCGCCTAATTTTTGCGGGCAAGAGTAACGCTCAAATATTCTCCCATCTTTAAATTCTAATAAATCGTAACTATTAGCTTCCGGGGTAGCGTATAGTTGTTTAACTTGCGCTAAAAATTCCGTCGGATTTTTTAACTGATGGGCAAGATAGGCGATACGTTTACTTTGTTCTGGTTCTGCTAAAATTTCTGGAGGAATTGACCACATCTCCAAAAATACAGAGTTATAACTGACAATATTACCTTGGCGATCGACGGCTAATATACCATCATGAATTGATTCAAAAGTCGCCTGTAATAGTGATAGAGAAGATTCTAATTCTGCTTGAGCTTGTTTACAGCTAAGGGAATCATTAGCAGTTTCTACCATCAAGGATAATTTTGCTGCGCTTGATTCTAAAGTGGCAGATGTGGGCTGATTTTGGGTAATATCTCTAATAATTATTATGGCAGTAGCATCGCCTTTTGCTGTGGTACAAATACCAGAAATTTGCCAGATAAAAGTTTGTTGTTTTAGCTTCACCTCATAGTTTGTCGTTTCATATTTTCCTTGATGTAACAAAATATGGGGATATGCTTCTAAGGCTATGGGTTGTTGAGATTGTTGCAAAACTATGAGTTCATCAAATCTCCAGCCAATGATGTCCCTATCCTGGCGATTGAGCAAATGAGCAAAAGCGGCATTACACCATTGTACTGCTTGGTCTGCCCCTACCCAAACTACAGCATCCGCGATCGCTCCCAGGGTGAGTTGCATTTTGCTGAGAATCGCCTGTAATTGATGGATTTCCTCGATAGTTTCCCCAGTCATAGCCATTTCTTAATAAAGGTTTTTGGAAATCTCCCCTACTTTTCCCCGATTAATCCCTAAGTTATCAGGTAGTTAAGTAAATATGTTACAAGCTCAACAAATTCTATGAGTAAAGTTTTTAAGTTGATTGGTTCGGTGATGGCTGGTTTGGGCAGTATATGTAGTGTTATAGGTGTTGTCGATGCATTAAATACCCGCTCTTTTATGGCTTCATCCATCCAAACACAAGGAACAGTAGTTGATGTAGTCAGACGTTCATCAAGAGATAGTAAGGGACGTATATCATACTTTTACTATCCAGTTGTCAAATTTACACCAGCCTCTGGTGAAGAGACAATATTTGAATCAGATACAGGTAGCAATCCACCCAGTTATTCTAAGGGTCAGTCAATAAACATATTATACAATCCGCAACAACCTAATGCTACTAGAGAGAACTCTTGGTTTACACTGTGGGGATTTCCAGCTATATTTATCGGCATCGGGTCAATTTTTGTGGTAATTGGCGGAGCTTTACTATTAGTTAAAATACCTGAGCCACAGCAAGTAAATTTTGATTTTGACGCTCATTTTAATGATGATAGTTTTGGCAAGGACTTCTAAAAAGCCGGAAAAATATCGTTATTAACTTACATTTATTAGTAATTAAATAGATAAAATCTTAGGGGTTTAGCAATGCTCATTAGTATCAACTTAAGCTAAAAATAGCCTCTGTCTCAGCTTTGTCACCCACCTTGGAATTAATTCCAAGGCTAATAGCCAAAGTCATCTAAAGATGACTAAATATCCTCAAAATCTTTAGTCTACTTTAGTAGACTTTGGCTATTAGCAAGGAACTTTAGTTCCTTTTATTGTCAAACATGGCGATTTTTGAGCAAGCAATATACTTTTTTATATGCGGAAAACACTAAAATGAGTAAGCGATATACCTTTTCACTTGCGGAAAACACTAAAATGAGTGCGCGATATACCGAAACGAGTAAGTGATAAGGCTTTTTGAGTAGGTGAAATGGTATTTTACTTGCGGAAAACAGTAAAATGAGAACTCGTTAAGGCTTAATGAGTAGGTGAAATGGCTTTTTGCCTACTAAAAACAGGAAAATGAGTACTTGATTTAGATAAACGAGAAAGCGATCGCATTTTCTCTTTACCAAAAATATAAAAATGAGTCCTGAATATGTGTAAATGATAAAGCTGGCGCACAGTCAACCGTCAACCATCTTTGCTACAGCAGTTTGATACAAAGCCTGGAGAGTCAACCCATCTTGAGGATACTCAACTACAGCATAATTGCACAGACTTTGAAAGCGATCGCCATTAGGGGATGTAAAGATTTGTTGCCGTAACGTTGTCAAAATTTCCGTCAGGCGATCGCATACTTCCAATTTTGTTAAGCTAGATATCCCAATTGCAAATTCCCCATTACCCCAATAACCCAATATTTCCCCACTCCGAAAGGCTGATTGTAAAATCTTGCTCCATCTTTGTAATACTTGATGACCAGCTTCATGACTATACTTAATATTAATTTGCCCTAGATCGCTTACACATAGCAACGCCACACAAACTAACTCGCAATTTAGCTGCGCCTTTTCCAGCATTTGTTGTAATTCTCTGCTAGACTGGGGCTGATTTTTCAATCCTGTTAATGCATCTTTAAAAGATAATGTTTGCCATAGGCGGTTACGTTCTAAACGATGTAAAATCCTGGTAATTAATTCTGCACCAACTACAGGTTTCACTACATAATCATCGCCACCGGCGGCAAAAACTTGCTGTACAGTTTCAATATCTCGGCGTGCAGTTAAAAATAAAATTGGTAAATTCTGCCATTGTGGATCTGTACGTACCGCCTGACAAAGTTCTATACCATTTATTTGCGGCATTTCTACATCTAAAATTACTAAATCTGGCGTTACTGATTGCATAACATCCCAAAATTGTAATGGATCGCTTAACCCTGTCATCCCCATTCCCCAAGGCTCAAGTATTGAGCGTAAAGCATCCAAAATTACAGGATCGTCATCTATTACTAAAATATTGACGGCTGTTTTAATAGTTTGTTGCAAAACTTTAGCCGCGATATTCCATATTTGTGCGGCTGTAGTCGGCTTAACTAAAAACCCTCTTCCCCCAGCACGGGCAACTGTGACTCTATCTAATATAGCGCCAGCATTTGCTAAGACAATCACGGGTATTGATGGTGTACGGTTAGATAATTCTGCTAATAATGTGAGACTTTCTTCTCGCGTGCCTACATCATCTACATTTAAAATCACTAAATCTGGTGATGCCGTTTTTAAATAATTTTTCGCATCATGAATTGTCGCTATTTGCTGCCATTCATTCGTAGATGTAAATTGTTGTAATTGGGTAAAAAGTTGTAAATCTGGGTCAATTAATAATAAGCGGTTAGTTGGAGAAGCATTAGCAATATATTTATTAGTATGTAAACTTAATAAATTTTCTAACTGTTGAATTAAAGATAATAATTCCTGGATTTTTAATAGAGATAAATCGCTGTCTCCGTTGAGAATCTTTTCAATCTCTCGCGAGATTTGTGTGCCACCTTCCAATTCAAACATACCCAACACACCCGCTAATTTATGTGCTGCTTGTGCCGCAGATTGGCGTAATTCTGAGGTTAAATTAGCGGTTTTAATTGCAGTTGCAGCTTGTTGAATTACCTCCAGCCGTTGCATCATTAATCCTTGATACTTGTTCCATAAACCAGTCATGGCTGTTTGGAATTGCTGGTTGACAGCTTTTGCAGTATCAGTTGTGGCAATTGGCGTTTTTGGCGTTTCTTCTGGGGGAGGATTGAGACGATAACCCACCCCGTAAACATTTTCAATCCAATTACCTGCACCAACGGCTTTGAGTTTCTGGCGCAACCATTTAATATGAGACTTGACTGTTTCTTCTTGGGGTGGATCGTCAAAACTCCAAAGATGCTCGATGATATTCCCCCGACTAAATACCCGCGTTGGGTTGCGCATTAACAGTTCTAAGAGGCTGTATTCTTTTGGTGTTAAGTCTAAAAGTTTGCTATTGTAACTCACCTCATGAATACTCGGATCTAAGCGCAGAGAAGCAATTTCTAGTACTGGGTTGCGACTAACTTCACCGCGACGCAGTAACGCTCTAACTCGCGCTTGCAACTCTTCTAAATCGAAGGGTTTAATGAGATAATCATCTGCACCTGCATCTAAACCACGGATGCGATCGCTTGTAGCTTCCCTTGCTGTCATCAACAAAATTGGCGCTGCACAGCCACTAGAACGCAGCCTTTGACAGAGAGTGATACCATCTAATTTCGGTAACCCTACATCTATCATAATTAAGTCATAACTGGCACTTTGGGAATATTCCCAACCTATTTGTCCATCTTTAGCAATCTCCACAACATAATGTTGTTTATTTAAAGATTGCGACACAATACTTGTTAATACTTCATCATCCTCAATGAGCAAGATTCTCACTACCAAATCCTTTGTTGTACAGAGGGTTATACCCCTTAACGCTCTTGAGATAATTGTGTAGTATTTTTATTGTTATGTGTAATTAATTTTGATTAGTCTTAACTAAAGTATCAAGTAAAAATAAGTAGTGCGAGCATCTTGCTCGCTGATGTTCCAAAGCGAGCGAGACGCTACCACTACAAATTTATTGCGTATTTAAAAATTGGATGTACCAAGAATAAAGCTCAAGTAACAGGTTACTTGCAGGTTGAATATTTGCTTATTACTTATACTCTGTTAAAACCATGAGTTGCAAAAGTCACAGTTTACCGTACATTCCAGTAAGAATGATTTAAATTTAACTAAAAAAAAATCATAACTACCCATTTAAAACATCCGGTTTGCTTGGGTTTTTGCTGTTAAATGAAAATATGAATGCTGAAATTAATGTTTTGTGCGTTGAGGAGTCTGAGTGATTGTGAACGATGCTAAACCGGGAATAAATGTCATACAAGATACATTTTTTCTAACATTTAGATACACGAATTTTTAGCATCGAATAACTTTAAGAACTAATAGACTTTTCTTAGTTACTTATTGCACAGTTAATAGTTTTTCATTGCTAACAACAGGGTAGCAGGCAGGAATGAAAAGATTTCATGTAAATTTATTGTGCGCTTTTAGCCTTGCTACTGAATGAGATTCGCAAACAACAGACGCGATTAATCGTGTCTCTAACAAACTACTGACATAGTTAGCAATTACACCAGGGTTTAACACCACGAACTGAGCTAGTACGAACTCGGTAAGCAAAAAATTGCGGTATGAATAAAATCATCAATTTGATTGACAGATTTTGAGCCGCTAAAAATAGCGCTGGCACAAAATACACAACCGCGATTATTTATATATACCTACGTAAATAGACCAAAAAATGTAAAGATTGGTCGATTTTTACCGTGAGTTTGTAAAGGAACAGTAAAGGATATATCGGCATTTTGGCAGGTTTTACTAGGAGATATCGGATATTAATAGATTGTACGAATAGTTATTGATATTCATACACATAGTTGCTATCTACCGAAAACTCCTAGAGCTAGGTTCATCCTAAAATAGGTGAATTTGTCATCAATTTTACTTAGTAGGAAATCATCATACATGGTATTAACACTGTCTTCTCAAAACGTTATCCAGTATCTGCAAGATGCAGGGCTGTGTAGCTCAGAAGATGGAACAGCAAATGAATCTGAGTTACCAGATGGTAGTAAAAATTTCAATTTATTAGTTAATCTGGTAGGTAATAGCAAACTACTGGTTAAACAAGAACGTCAGCAAAATCTAGCAGAAACAACTCATGAATTCTTTAATGAGTGGTTGTTTCACCAATTGCTACAACAGTTTCCGGTGATTGGTAATATTTCTGCGATCGCATCTTTAGTAGTACATTTTGATGAGGATAATTCCATCCTTGTTCGCAACTACTTAAGCGATTATCAAGAACTAGGGGATTTTTATCAAAAAAATGATATTTTTCCCCAAGAAATTGCTCAAGCTATTGGTACGACTTTAGCAGCGCTACATCGTGCGACTTTCAACCGCCGAGAGTACCGCGATTTTATGGCGACTGCACCCCAAGGACAATTTCGCTATCATTTCTATAATCCCGCCCAAGGTATCGAATCGATTACACCAGAGATTTTTGGCAGAATTCCCAACGCCGCCTTAAAGTTTTATACTTTATGTCAGCGTTACGAAAGCTTAGAATCGGCAATTGCAGATTTAGCCTATGAATGGAATCCTTGCTGTCTCATTCATAACGATTTGAACTTAACCAATATTTTGGTGCATTCACGCTGGCAGCAGCTTGATAATTGCTTGGTAAGATTAATTGATTGGGAAGCTTGCTCTTGGGGAGATCCCGCCTTTGATTTAGGTACTATCATCGCCAGTTATTTACAAATTTGGCTTGCGAGTTTGGTAGTAGATTCCTCTTTAACATTAGAAGAATCGCTGCATCTGGCGGTAACACCTTTGGAGATTTTGCAACCTTCAATTCTGGCTTTAATCAGGAGTTATCTTGATGCTTTCCCAATGATTTTAGAATACCGCCACGATTTAATTTTGCGCGTAGTACAGTTTGCTGGATTAGCCTTAATTCATCAAATTCAAGATAAAATTAAATGTCGTAAAGACTTTAATGATAGCGACATTTATGTGTTGCAAGTTGCCAAAAATCTATTGACTATGCCAGAAAAAGGCGTGCTAACTGTTTTCGGAATTTCCGCAGCAGAAATATTGCCACCTGTGGTGAAAGTCGATAAAGTTACGCAGCCAGAACGCGAGAAGCAATTAGTTCGCCTTTATTACGAAAAAACCCGCCTACGTGGTTGTTAAGCTATATTAGCCGAACTATATAACATGCAAAATATTAACTTTTGCATTTGAAGTTTTTATTCTATTTCCTCACACAGAATCTTCTATTACTTGACGTTGGTATCAGGGAAATCCGCTATTGACTATATGTTGGTTGTTGCATACCAATTCAGAATTACGAACTTGTACTGAGCTTGTCGAAGTATTACGAATTGGTAAACATTCCCCCTTCTGAATTTTGAGGTTTTAATTCAATGGTATATTCTTCTGTCGATCAACCACTGACTTCACTGTTTGATATTGCTAGCAATATTCAAATTGAATCGAATTTTTCGATTCATCACCCAAATTATCAGCCTTTTGCTTTACCAGCCAAAGTAGCAGATAGATTTCAGCAAAATTCGCCAGATTTGCAGCACAAGTATTTAACTCTGTTATTGCGGAATTTTCTGTATGGTATCTATTACAACGGATATCTGCAAAATATTTTGGCAGTTAATGGTGATGCGACACAGAATTTACCACACCAAAATTTAGAAAATAGTTCCGCTTTAGGAATTGATGGGGAATTTTACGAACGCCTACACAATTGCAATCACGGTACTGGTTATTTTGATCCAAATTGGGAAGTATTGCGTCAAGAACCTGATGGTAGTATTGCGGTAATTAAAGGTGGTTTAACTTTATATATTGAGCCAGATTGTCATCTTAAACCCCAATCTCGCAAAGCTAAACCTGGTGATGTAGTAGCAATATGGATGCCAAAAAATCGCATTCAAAACGGCTGTTATTTAGCAGTCAGCAATTTTGGACAATTAAAACAAGATAATCCAGATGCAGATTTAGGTACAGGACGAATCTATTTTAATATCACACCATTTGGTGCGATCGCGCTTATGGATAGTCTGACAATGGAACTCAATGAAGCTGGTATTCCCTTTAGTTTCCAAGTTCCCTACAATCCCTCAGCATACGAACGCTACGATTCTGGGATACTTTATTTTGAACCTCACAACTATTGCGCGATTCGTGAAGTTTTGCAAACTGTTTATACAGAACATGAATCTCATTTTAACCCCGAAATTCCCTTGTTTACCAAATATTTAGCACCAGGATTGGGTTTAGCTGAAGAACCAATTAAAAAGTTTGCAGCACAAGAAAGTTTTGGGATGAATCGTTGTCAAATTGTTGCCAATGGTTTACTCGAAGCTTGGCAAAATGGTAAGAATGCTTTAGACGAAAGAATGTACGCCATTAACCGTCACTTTAACAGACACTTGGTTGATGTGCAGCGTCCTTACCTCAATCCTCGTTCTGAAGATATTTACTCTCCGTTACACTAATTGTTGTGTTTGGACTATTACCAAGCCTACAAAATACGCAGTTACGGTAAGATGATTTAAAGCAGGCGATCGCCTGCTATTTTTATGCTGAACTTTTTGTATCAGTCAATATGTCATTCACTTATAACCGTAGCGTTCGCTTCCAAGATACCGATGCTGCTGGAGTAGTGTATTTTGCGAATATTTTAGGGATTTGTCATGAAGCTTACGAAGAATCTTTAGAAGCAGCAGGTATTGATTTAAAAGCTTTTTTTAGCAACCCTGCTGTGGCTTTTCCTATTGTTCATGCTAATGTGGATTTTTTGCGTCCTATATTTTGTGGTGATAAGTTGTTAGTTAATTTAATGCCGCAAAAATTAGGTGGAGAAAAGTTTGAAATTGCTTATGAAATTTCTTTGGCTGATGTGTTAGCGGCTAAGGCGATTACTCGTCATGTTTGTATTGATGTGAGTAGTAGAAGTAAGCAGGAATTGCCTAGCGAAATAGTCAATTGGTTGGAAATGAACCGCAGAGACACAGAGGAAGCAGAGAGAAGAAAGGCTAGAGAAATAATGTAATTCGTAATTCGTAATTCATAATTCGTAATTATTTTGTAGGGTGTGTTATGCCGGAGGCTAACGCACCTTTAAATTTTAACGGTACTTTGTGCGTTACTTGCTATTTGATGTAGTTGCTGGCGATTAATTTTACCTTGAGAATTGCGAGGTAATTCAGGTACAGAAATCCAGTGTTTTGGTATCTTAAATTTACACAGCTTATCTTGAATCACTGTTTTAATGTGTAATGCAGTATAAGCCTCTTTGGGTACATAAATTGCTGTTAATGCTTGTCCCCAATGATTATCTGGTACGCCAATTACACAAATATCATTAACCATTTGGGTGCTTCTAATAACCGCTTCTACTTCGCAGGGATATATATTTTCACCACCACTAATTATTTTGTCACTATTCCGCCCGATAATATTTAAATAACCTTGCTCATCTAAAAATCCCACATCATCAACTGAGAAATTCTGCCGATTATCCCAGAGATTTGGATAGTAACCAAGGGCTAAAGATTTAGCTTGAATAGTTATATTACCTGGTTGATTTCTATCCAAAATCTCGCCGTTTTGGTTGCGAATTATTACTTGCGCATGTGGCAAAATTTTACCAGAATTAACTTTACCACTAAGAAAATCATCAGGTTTCAGGGTAGCAATTTGTGAGGCGGTTTCTGTCATCCCATAGGTTGGTGCTAATCTAATATGATGAAATCGAGCTTTTTCTAATAATTCATCCCACGCAGGCGCACCACCAAGCATGACGGTTTGAAATTGCGATAACCAATTAGTTAAATTAGGGTTTTGTAAGAGTCGCTGTAATTGGGTTGGCACTAAAGATATAAAAAAATCCGATATATCTATATTATATATTTGACCTGATTCTAATGATTTAAATGGTAAAATTGCTAGCTTTCCGCCAGTAGTAAAAGAGCGCATAAACTGCATTAAACCACTGACATGATAAAGCGGTAATAAACAAAAAGAGTTAATATAATTTAAATTAAAATACTGTCTAAATCCTTGAACAGAAGCGATAAGAGTATCCCAAGTATGAATGGCAAACTTAATCTTTCCTGATGATCCACCTGTGGGAATCATAATCCAATTTGGGATTTTAGATTGACGCTGATAAATTTTTGGGGATATATTTATCGCTTCAGTTCCCCAAATAATATCAGGTTGAACTATATCAAAAACTTGTTCCCATTCCTGCGTTCCCCAATCAGGGTTACAAAGAAATACCGGACAATTAGCGCTACAAGCTGCGATAAAACCTGCTAAAAATTTCTCTGGCTGGCGTTCGGCTAAAATGATTTTTGGTGTTGTACCTGATGCACAAAAATTGATGAGTTCTAAATAAAATTCTTCAGCTAATTGCTGTAATTGCAAACTATCACAACCAATTAGCCAATTGCGTACGCCTAAATTTCTCAAATCGTTTAAAGGGTTTACCATAGACTTTCAAGCCAAGTATCTTCCTGTTGTTCAAACCAGTGGTTAGTACCAAAACCCACTGCCCGGTTATGCTGAGATAATTCTGCTGCTAGCTGGAGTGCGGCTTTTCTACCGATCGCAGTTTCAAATACTGATGAAAACACCGCATCAATGTTATGCTGTCGGCAAAATTGCCTTAATTTGGATGGTGAACCTGCGATCGCAGGTTTAATGACAAAAATCCCTCGCCAACCTTGTTGATATGCGGCGTTAAGCTGGGCGATGGTGGCGACAGATTCATCTAAAGCGATCGCAGTTTTATAGATTTGACTCAGTTGCAACATCCCCGCCAATTCCGTCACAGCTAGCGGTTGTTCGATAAATTCCATTTTTTCGCTAAATTCATCGCAATTTTCCAGCCATAACTTAGCTTCGGAATAACTCAATCCACCATTCGCATCTAATCGTAGTTTTGCGGTATCTGGTAAGCTGCGAATCAGTAAATCAAAAATTGCCAGTTCTTGCGCGATCGCATCAACGCCAATTTTCCATTTAAACGTGCGATATCCTTCTTTCCAAAGATTCTGCCATGCATTTAACGCCGCTTCTTTAGCAGGAAGTAGGGCGCTGTAATTGAGCATGGGGCATGGGGCATTGGGCATTGGGCATTGATTATTATCCAATTCCGCCAATGCTGACTCAAAAGCAAATTGACAGGCGGGTAAATCGTCGGGAATGGTGAAAATCGCCTTGGCTGTAATTTCTTGGGGTAGTTGGTGACAAAAATTTAAAGCTTGTGCGAGAGTTTCCGAACCAAACCAGCTAATAGGCGCAATTTCACCGAATCCCACCCTACCCGCATCATCAATCAACCGAATAATAATGCTTTCGCGGATATCCCAGTTACCATGACTCGTGGTAAGCGATCGCAAAAAATTCCGCCCGAACGGCCTAAATTCAAATTTGTAAGTCACATTGTCGAGAATCAATAGAGACGCGATTAATCGCGTCTGTACAATTTTCATTTGTCTCCCTTCACACCTAGCCTCTACAAGACGAACCCGATACCCAATAGCAAACAACTCCAAAAATGGACGGCGACGGCGATAAATTTAGAATTGCTGACTTTGTCTGGTTGGTTGTGATTTTGCTGCACGTGGCGACATAACTTAAAGGCTGAGGGTAAACTGAGCCAACTTAACAATGTCCAAGCGGGAAAAACGCCCCAAAATACCAAAATCAGGCTGAGGGGGTAAATACTGGCGGTAAACCAGGTGAGGAGTTGCGAACCTTGATCAGTTCCTAAGCGGACAATAGGCGATCGCTTTCCGGCGGCTATGTCATCGTCAACTTGGTGAAAGTGAGAGCAAAACAAAATTAAACTAGTAACAGTGCCAACTATTACCGAAGCTAGTAAGCTGGTTGTTGACCAAGTTTGGGTTTGGCTGTAGTAGGCTGCACTCACCGCCAACGGCCCAAACGCAAAAAAACAGAGAATTTCACCTAAACCCTGGTATCCTAAACGAAAGGGAGGCCCTTGGTACATATAGCCCAAACCACAGCAAAGCAGAATTAACCAAATCACAGTTAGGTCTTGTTGCCAAATTGCGATCGCTAGAATGCCCAGCAACCCTAAAATTAAACAAAGATTTCCTAACCAAAATACTGCTAATTTTTTCCCTGTTAAATTTACCAATGAATGATGTTTATTTTTATCTATACCCGTTTCCGAATCAAAAACATCATTGCTGATATTTTCCCAGGCTAAAATTAAAATCGCCGCCGCAATAAAAGTAGAAAATATTGCTCCATTAAAAATTTTTGTTTCTGCAAATGCTACGGTTGTTCCTACCCAAATAGGCATAATGGCAACGCTATACATTGGCGGTTTAATCGCCGCCATCCATAACTTGCCTTTGGGATATAAAATCTGCTTTGTAGTCATCAGCCGTGGTTAACTAAATTGCCATAAGCTTATACATCTTTTGATTTTATTATTTTGTGAGACACCAAATATTGCTAATTTGCAAAAAATTTTGGTTTTTACTCGCAGCATATTCTCAAATTGCAGCATAAAACTGAGCATGGCTTGTTGTGGTCTTGCAACACCGAAAACAAGGCAAACCATACTCTGGTGAAATGGCGACTTAATATGTTACCTGTAAGAATACGACCATGTTTAATTGCAATAGTGTAAAATGCTCATATATCAGTTATCTGATAATTCAATTTTACTCATTTGAGCATTGACTGAGCATTTATGGTTAACAGTGCTAAAACGCCAACTGGCAAGACTCCTAAAGGACAGATAGGTATCAGGGTTAATGGTACTGCTGTAATAGCTAGCTTTCCCCGGACTCACTTTACTAGCGAGAAAAATCAGGTAAGAAAGAGTATTGGCATTAGTCCAGCTAGCTTTGACCCTGAAGACAAACGGATCAAGCTACTACAACAGACGCTACAAGTAGAAATGGAGTCAGGGAAGCTGGATGACGGTAACGGATACTTCAATGAAATACGTTATCAACAGATACTCAAGCAACTGGGGTTTATAAATGACCTCAAGGTAGCTAAGTTACAGCTAGTTGCAACAAGCGGAAGTGACCAGTTACCACCCAAACCTCAGTTATCCCTATTGGAAATTTGGGATATGTACTGTGAATTTAGGTCTGACTTAAAAGGAAGTACATTTAATAATGCTTTTAAGGGTGCTTATCTAAACTTTATTAAGTCAGCAATTAAGGCTACTAACTCTGAAGATGCATTAAAAATCAGAAATTGGTTAGTAGCTAATAGAAATTTAGAGCAAGTTAAACGAGTTTTATCTCACTTATCCCATGCTTATCAAATAGCTTTACAACAACAATTGGTTAACCATAATCCCTATGAAGGGTTACTTAATGAGACAAAGGTTAAAGGTGCAAAAGGCAAAAAACAAAATGAAATAGAGACAGAGGTAGATGATGATGTATTAGATAAATCAAAAGCCTATACATGGGAAGAAGTACAATTAATACTTGAGTACATTGAAAATAATTCAAGAATTAAATATTGGTATCCGTTTGTTAAATTTAAATTTCTAACTGGCTGTAGAACGGGCGAAGCTATTGGTTTTATGTGGTGTGATGTACTGTGGGATAAACAACAGATATTAATTAGGCGCACTTATGATAGAAATACTAAAAGTTTTTACAACACTAAGACAGCGATAGGAGATCAAGAATTAATCAGAATTTTTCCAATGCCTCAAGACGGGGAATTGTGGAATCTATTAAAATCAATTCCTCAAGGTGAATTAAATGATGTGGTGTTTAAAAGTAAACAAAGTAATACACCTATAGATACTAATGTTTTCCATCGTGTATGGGCGGGAAATACTAAACAACAATGCAAAGGCATTATTCCTACTTTGAGAGAGCAAGGTAAGCTGACTAAATACCTAAGTCCATACAACACAAGACACACCTTCATTACTCACCAGATATTTGATTTAGGAAGAGATGAAAAAATAGTCAGTGCATGGTGTGGTCATGGTGAAATGGTTAGCCAGAAACATTATCAAGATATAGCTGATAGGGCATTACAAATTAATCCAGAGATACCAGCTAATCAACAATCAGTTAATCAGCAATCTGAGCTTGAACTACTTAGGGAACAAGTCAGAAAACTACAGGAAAAACTCGAACAAATGGAAAATAAATAATCAATATCAACTAAGCATAAAAACTCAAAAGGGAGTAGAAATACTCCCTTTTTTATGTCTCTAGAACTGTTTTCTAGATTTGTTAAACAAATTTGTTTAACAAATTATTAGATCATCTCTCCCTACTCACTTAGAAGCTTATAAGCCTTTTCCAGTAAGATATGCGCCGTACCCAATCTGATTAATTTCTCTTGGTCTACTCCATCTTGCCCTTGCATTCTCCTGTCATCATCCAGAGAAAAATTAACTAGTCCCTTCTGTTCATCAGTAGGTGTATTCATCTGCTCAATTATCTTGGCTAAAGCTTCAATACTAGCCAATCCAGGTGATTTTAAACCTTTACCTTGTCTAAACTGAGTGATAGCAGTCTGACAAAATGTCATCAGATAGATGATTTTATTTTTACTAAGTGTTGAGTTGACATTCTGCATCTGGTAGCGTCGGCACAAGTTGCGCAACTTCCTATCACTCAAGCCTTCTAATTCTTCCCTTGTAAACATAAAATGGTACTGTCCATTTTCTAATGGTGGATTTGGTAGGTAGAAACTTTCTCAGGGTAGATACCTACCAATTAAAAACAGTAACCAGTTGCGCGCATCTGATTCAAGCTTTATTTACATCTCTCAACAATGCCCAATCCCAGAGGAACACCCGAAAATTTAGAACCATCACAACCAAAGGGTGAGGAGCCGATGACGGCTAACCTCAGTTTTCGCGTTACTGAGTCAATGAAGGAAGCAGTTAAAGCACAAGACGACCCTGCCCAGTTCTGCCGGGATGCAATACAAGAGAAACTGGACAGAAACAAGCAATCAGAAGGCTAGCTAGACCGTTGTAGACGTTTCCAGCGTAAAGGTTTACACCTTCCGGGCTTAGACGACAACAGTTAAACTTTTAGCAACTGGAGAGTCACCAAATAATAATGGTAGTTTTTACCATAAACTCACCCACAAACTGTATTAACTGTGTGTAGTACAGTACAGTACAGTTTCTCAAGTAGAAATATTCATAAAAAAGCTAATTAAGAGCAAATAGGGCAATAAAATACTATTTACAGCAGATTAAAACAATATTAAGTAAAATTACTCATTATAGCTCTAGCTTATGGCGGAAATTCCAGTATCATAGAAATGGAATGTACCTTACAGAATTGCTCAAGGGGAGCCTGACACAAAGGCTCCTTGTTTATTTATGGAGGTGGAAAGTACTTTCCAGAAACTAGAAACCGCCAAGCATTAGTGACTTGTAACCCTTATCTAGCAATAGTTTTCTTGATATTTGCTTAGATGTAAGATAGTGGACTTGGAATGTACATTCCAAGTACATTTATGGAATGTACATTCCATAAATACAATGAAGAGCATAGAACAATCGAAACAAATAACGAAAATTTACCACGATCTAAATAAGAGCCTTTTTGATGACCAGTTAGCTAGCGAAATTTATGTAGGTGTCGGGAATATAAGAACTGACGGTTATTATATTCATAGCAAATGGGATGAAAAAACTAACACAAATCATGATGACCAAATATTGATTAATGAAAATCTTTTGAATGAATCAAAAGATATCTGGTTAAGTATACTTACTCATCAAATGATTCATAAGTGGCAGCATGACTCTGGAAGCCAGAAACCGTCAAAGCATTACCATAATAAAGAATATGTAGAGAAAGCAAAAAGTATAGGTTTGATAATGAAATGTGGCGATAGGAGTGAACAATCAATTGACCCTGACGGTAAATTCATGCAAGCAATTAAAACTATAGATGTTGAGGATTTAGCGAAGCCTAGAAATGTTATTTCACAGTTGAGTAAAGAATCAAAAAATGGTAAAAGATTTAAATTTGTTTGTCTCAAATGTGGACAGACTACAGATGGTAAATTTGACTTAAAAGTAGATTGCCATTATTGTAAAGAGCTAATGGTACAGCAAGAACGAAAGTGTAGACAGGCTAAGGATACAAAAACTAAATAATGTGTTGAAAATAAGCAAGCATTTACCATGTAATTAATCCATCTGTAAGCATTAATAAAACCTCATCTAGCAAAACAAGATGAGGTTATTATTTGTTGGTTTAAATGTCTTTAATATAACTATTTAGCTATATAAGAACTGTTAGCCTTTAGCTGTATCTCTGTTAGTAATATTTGTTAAACAAATTTGTTTAACAAGTTTAGAGATAACTATTACCACGACTTACACTAGCTTTTCACTAGTTACTTTCATGGCTTGTCGCAAGTCACCTATCAGTTGACCAACGTGTTTATAACGCTCCGAAGGTTGACCACTAGCTGACTTAGCTTTTGACTCATCTACTTTTGATTGATAGCTTTCAAGAATGCTATTAATCATTGCTAGTTCACTGACTATATCCTCAGCTTGTTCACCAATAGTAGGTGGTAATCTGTAAACCTGTGTCTTTACTCCATCGCCCCACTTATTAGTTCTACCCGCGCCAGTGCGTTTACCACCATGAGTATGCTTAACCTTGACTACTTCATAATCTGGGTTAGCTTTCACTGCATTGTCGCTGGCACTCTCTAGTGAGTCACTTTCTAGCTGGACAAGTAGCATCTCATCACTGGTAGAGTGCTTTAACTCCACTAGGTATTTATTCATTGATTTAACGTTGTAATGTACCTGACATCATCATAATTTGATTTTGTAACAGAATCAAGATGTTTGATATAACCATTCAGAGTGATTATGTTTTGATGTTTAGCTTGTAGAGAAATTTGTTAGACAAAATTGTTTAACAAATCCAGACATAAGCTTTATATGGCTATTTAGTAGGCAATTAGAATATACCCCCATAACAAATAACTAATTGCTAGTGGCATCACTACTAAAATGCTCACAATGCTTATCTATCAATAACTATAAATTTGATAAACAAATCCGTTAAACAAGTTTCTACATCACAGTAACCACGACTCATAAATCGCAATTACCATATCCCGTATTCTCTATTTCTATAACTCTATGAAAAATCTCATCCCGGTCGTAGGCTATGACGCTGTATGGCATCAAGATATTAAAGTTGCCTCAGATGACTGGTATCAGTGGCTAGAATCAGTTCCTAGTTTCCGCTATCAATGTGTAGACGGTAGTTTCACCGCTAGAAAGTACGGTAACTATTGGAATGCTTACCGCAAGCGATTCAGCAAGCTAAGGTGTGAATATCTAGGGAGAACTCAGGACTTAACACTGGATAGGCTACTAGCAGTCAGCAAGACTCTAGACCAACCTGACTGGGATTATTGGATGAGTAAAGCCGAGCGGAAAAGGTCAAAAGCTTAGGGTTATAGAAACTTCTCTCTGTAACCTGACTATTAGTTTGGTCGTGGCATGAGAGAAATTATTCAATTTACTGGCTTGTCCTAGCCTTTACTATTCTAGTTTGAATATGTAACAGAATCAAGCTGATAGATGTGAGCGTTATTAACAAGAGATTAACTGAATAACTGAAAGTACTGGCTAAATATTATGATTACAAATGAGCATCGGTTGAGCATTGTTTTTTAGTATAAAAATATACTTAAGATTGGCGCTCAAGTACTGAAAATAAGAGTTTTAAGCATTTTTTGAGCATTAATTTAAAATTAATGCCTGAAAGTACTGTAAAATCGTATTTTCAGGAATACGACCATGTTTAATTGCACTTTAGGAAGATAACTTAAAAAAAATTTACTATTACTAGATCCATGACAGTTTCACCATGTCGTCACAACCTCTTTGTAGATCGCAAAGGCCTCTACCAATTTCTGGAAGGAGTGCAGCAAAATTGCCTGACAAATAATAGTAGGCAAATCGTCAGTATCTCTCTAGAAATTGACTTGGTCGATCCTTTAGTGATCTTGGATACAATTTCTCAAGTTAATGAGATAAATTTTTATTTTGAAAATAAGGGTAAAGGCGAAGCGATTGCCGCGATTGATTCTGTAGCCGAGTTACATATTGATGGCAGCGATCGCTTCAGTAAAGCCGAGCATTTTATCAAAAATTCTCTCAAAAATATTATTAGCTTTGGAAATAATAACAAACCTTTTTCAGGGCCGCATTTTTTCTGTTACTTCAGCTTTTTTAATCAAAATTTTCAATCAGATTATCCCTTTCCATCAGCAACCATTTTTCTCCCCCGTTGGCAAATTTCTGTCAAAAATCAATCTTGTATGTTGGTAATGAATTCAGTCATCAATGCCAGCGTTAATATTTCTAAATTAATCCAAACTCTATTTAATAAAATCGAAATCATCAGTTCTTTAAAATATCACTCGCCAAAAATTGATAATTTTCCCAGCAATTATCAAAAAACTTCTGTTACCAACGCTGAACATTTTAAAAATTCTGTCTCATCTGCTTTAGATAAAATTCATGCCAAACATTTAACAAAAGTTGTATTAGCAGATGCTCTAGATGTAAAAGCCAGTCATCATTTTAATCTATTTAAATCTTTAAATAATCTCCGAGAAATCCATCCGAATTGCTATATTTTTTCTACAAGTAATGGTAAAGGACAAAACTTTATTGGCGCTAGTCCCGAACGTTTAATTAGCATTCGTCAACAGCAGTTAATTACTGACGCTTTAGCAGGTTCCGCACCCAGAGGTAAAACACCTGCGGAAGATGCAGCAAACGCCAATAGTTTAATTAATAGCGAAAAGGAAAAACACGAACATTCCCTAGTAATTGATTATATTACTCAGCGCCTCTCGCACATCGGCTTATTACCCCAGGTATTACCGCCACGTTTACGACAATTAACCAACATTCAACATTTATGGACACCCATTAGCGCCATAGTTCCGCCTAATGTTCACCCTCTGAAGATTGTCGGACAATTGCATCCTACACCGGCGGTAGCTGGCGCAGCGCGGGATATTGCTTGCGCAGAAATCCGCCGTTACGAAAACTTTGAGAGAGGTTTATATGCTGCGCCTTTAGGCTGGGTAGACTCTCACGGTAACTGCGAGTTTATTGTGGGGATTCGTTCAGCGCTAATAGATGGCGATCGCGCTAGGTTGTATGCTGGTGCTGGTATCGTCGCCGGTTCCGATCCAGAAAAAGAATTTGCAGAGGTACAATTAAAACTTCAGGCTTTATTAAAAGCTTTAGTTTAGCTAGAAATTATTTTTAAAATCAACCTTAATTTGTAGTGGACTGACACAGCTAAAATAGTGCATTAGTAAAACTCTTGTGGGATGGGCGTCTCGCCCGTCCTGGGCGGACAAGATGTCCACCCCACAAGAAAATTATATTGCAACATTTTAGGCGTGTCAGTCCAGTAGGGTGCGTTATCGCTTCAGCGTAACGCACCGTGTAAATATATTGATTGTGTTACAGCTATATTTGCATTGATAAGGTATATAAAAATTGAAGGTGCGTTAGCCTGCGGCATAACACACCCTACCATTTTTTAGATTAAGTATTTACCATTTCCTGCACTATTACGTATGGCTGAACAATCAGCGTTTGAAACCGTTTTTGCGGATTACTATTCCATTCTCCTAACTGTTCTGTTGAAGGTTTAGTAATTAATTGCTCATCAATCCATATTTGTACTTGGGGAATATTATCACTTGCGATCGCAACTCCCACATCTAACAATTCTAGTCCCTGTGCTACTAGAATTACTGCATCTCTTTTGACATGAGGAATTAGCCATTCCCATTCCGCCTCATCTAAATTTTCTGTCAAATCTGCTCTTAAGTCTGGCATAAATCCTCATCTTTTTATCAGCCTCAATTTAATTGTACATTTTTGTAAACACCAAAAACAAATGACCAATTACTAACCCTCTGCTTGCATTTCCTCAATTTCAAATAAAGAGACAATTACGCCAGCGATAGGGATAGATATAAAAACTCCTAGCAAACCTGCTACTCTTGCACCTACTAGCAATGCAAAAAATACTACTATTGGGTTTAGATTCAGCGCACCTTGCATAATTCGCGGTGCAATTAAGTTATCTTGGATTTGTTGAAGAATAATGCAAGCAATAAATACTTTTAAAGCTAGCCACACATTTTGAGATAATACAATTAAGGTGATAGTACTCACTCCTAATGTTGCGCCGATACCAGGTATTACATCTAATAAACCCACAATTACTGATAATAGTAAGGCGAAAGGCACGTTTAAAAGTAAAAATACTAATAAAGTCGCACTGGTTAAAAATAAAGTTAACAGCAATTGACCGCGAAAAAATCCTAAAAAGCTGCGTTGGATGACTTTATTAAATCTAGTGCGGCGTTGTCTGGGGACTATTTTTAATATTAATTGCCAAATTTTCTCGCCATCTAAAAGCATAAAGAAAGCAATCACAGAAATTAAGATAAAAGTGACAAAATTAGTTAAAAACTGTTGTAAAATAGTTAAGCTATTAACTAAGCTATTAACAGCTTGATTACGTAATTGCTCTTGAATAAAGTCTAAATCTATTTGCAAGTTGCGGTTGCGTAAAAATGTTTCTAATCGCTCTATGAACGGAGCTAAAGAATTTAAAAAAGTAGTGATACTATCTACTAATTGTTGACCTTGGGATAAAACAGCTAAACCTAAAGTGATTGCTATTCCCCCAATAATCACAATGCTAAGGAGGAAAACCAAAAAAACAGCGATACCGTGGGGTAAAAAACGCCGTAGCCATTGTACTGGATAGCTGAGTAAAAAAGCTAAAATAGCGGCGAATGTAAAAATTACAATCACCCCTTGAAAGTATTCTAAAAGTAGGATGCTTGCCCAGCCAGAAGCTACTAAAAGCAAAAAACGGACTAACGCTAAATTATTTAATCGTTCCCAAAAAGTCTTAGCTTCAAAGGCGCTCATAAGGAATTCAAAAAAGGCATTGTATTTAAACCTACAGAAACCTAAGAGCGATCGCTACCTCCTTTGAGCAGATTTTTATGATTTTCTAACTTATCTTCCTAAATCATGCATCTGGTTAATTACATCGGCGCATTTTTGCGTCAGCGCTTGTAATTCCTCTTTATTTGTGGAAGTAGGTGCATCAATTACCTTACCAATTCTCACAGTGATGGGTACTGCTTGGGGTATTGACGAGCCTTTTTGCAGAATTTTCTCCGTACCCCATAAACTAACTGGTAAAATTGGTGCTTTCGCCTTGGCGGCCAACAAAGCTGCGCCTCTTTTGGGGTCTGTAATTCGACCATCTGGGGTGCGGGTACCTTCCAAGAAAACACCTACAGCCCAACCATTATCAATACATTCTAAAGCAGAACGAATAGCAGTGCGATCGGCTGCACCCCGACTGACAGGGTACGCACCATATAATTTAATTGCTTGCGCCAAAACAGGGACTTTAAATAACTCTTCCTTCGCCATGTAAGCCACAGGACGCAGCACACAGTTAGAGACAATTGGCGGGTCAAAATAGCTAGCATGATTACTTATCACCAATAAAGGCCCGGATTGCGGCACATTTTCCACACCCTCAATCCTGACGCGAAAGTAAGTATGTAGCATAGGGCTAACCACTGACCACTTAAAAGCGTGATACAGTGCCAAACTAATGAATGGTTCTCGGCTTTTGGTCATTGGTCAATAGTCAATAGTCAATAGTCAATGGTCAATGGTCAATGGTCAATCTCCCCCTTGTCCTCCTTGTCCTCCCTGTCTCCCTTCCCTAGCCCCTAGACCCTAACTAGGTAACTCAGAGGCATTACGAATATTTTCTAAGCTTAAATCAGAGGTGGTACGTTTAATTAAACCAGTTAGCACGTTACCAGGGCCGATTTCTACTACTTTCTCAATACCAATGGTGGGAAGCAGTAAGGAAATTTCTCGCCATCTGACTGAACCTGTCATTTGATTGATGAGGCGCTGTTTTAAATTTTCTGCATCAACGGTGGGTGCAGGTTCGACGTTGGAAACTACGGGGACGTTAGCAGGTTGGAATTCCACATCTGCAAGAATTTCTTGGAATTCTTGCGAAGCGGCTTCCATTAAGGGGGAGTGAAATGCACCGGAAACTTTTAACGGGATGGCGCGTTTGGCTTTAACTTCAGACATTACCTTTTGTACGGCGTCTGGAGTGCCAGAAATGACAACTTGGGCGGGGCTGTTATCATTGGCTAGGACTGCATCAGGTGTAGCGGCGATAACCGTATCCAACTGTTCGCGGTCAAAGTTCATCAGCGCCGCCATCATTCCCCCAGAAACGCTATCCATGAGTTCAGCGCGACGCTTGACTAGACGTAAACCTTCAGCCCAACCAAATACACCTGCAACGTAAAGGGCTATGTATTCGCCTAAACTGTGACCGGCAACTAAATCTGGCTGTTGTCCCCGTTCCCTAGTTAAGTCAGCAAGAATGGTTTCTACTACATAGAGACAAGACTGGGTGTAGAGAGTGCGTGATAACTCTTCTGCTTCACTTTGGCACTTTTCGATTACAGACCAGCCTAAGATAGTCTCAGCTTCGGCAAATCTCTCTTTCGCCAAAGGTATATCTAACAAATCTATTCCCATTCCTGTAGCTTGGGAACCTTGTCCGGGAAACACCCATGCAGTTTTAGTCATTGGTCAATTGTCATTGGTCAATTGTCATTGGTCAACAGTCAACAGTCAACAGTCAACAGTCATTTGACTATGGACTATGGACTCTTGACTAAGCTTTATCTTCCCCACTGGAAAATTGCTGCACCCCATGTGAGTCCAGCGCCAAAGCCGGATACAGCTATTGTGTCATTGGGTTTGATTTTACCTTGCCGCACGGCTTCGTCTAAGGCGATGGGGATGGAGGCGGCGGAGGTGTTGCCATAATTGGCGAGATTACTAATTACTTTATCGTTGGGAATATTGAGGCGTTGAGCAACCGCATCTAAAATCCGTTGGTTGGCTTGGTGTAAGACTAGCCAATCTATTTGGTCAATGGTGAGGTTAGCCTGAAATAAGGTTTTATCGATGACTTCTGGCACTTTTTGCACGGCGAAGCGATAGACTTCTTTGCCGTTCATCGTGATGGGATGATATTTACCTTGGCTGATGTTAACTCCAGGAATCAGTTCTTGATCTGCAGCTTGATAGGCGAGATTCAGGTAGTGGTTTTGGCTGCCATCACTTTTGAGTGTAAATCCTAGCAAGCGATCGCTTTCATTGGCTTGCAATATTACTGCCCCTGCACCATCACCGAACAATACACAGGTGCGGCGGTCTTGCCAATCTACCCAGCGAGAGAGGATGTCTGCCCCGATCAAAAGTACATTTTGATATACGCCAGTTCTAATGTATTGGGCAGCCGTTACTAGTCCAAATACAAAGCCAGAACAGGCAGCAGTTAAGTCAAAGGCTACGGCTCCCTTCGCTCCTAGTTCAGCCTGGATTTGACAAGCACTGCCAAATAAATCATCAGGGGTAGAAGTTGCCAATAAAATTAAATCTACATCTTCTGGAGTAATCCCCGCTTGGGCGATCGCTTGACGACTGGCTTTAGCTGCCAGTAAACTCAAAGACTCTGTTGGCGATGCTACTCTTCTTTGGCGAATTCCTGTTCTCGTGGTGATCCATTCGTCGGATGTTTCCACCAGTTCGGTCAGCGCTTCATTTGCTAGGGAAGTTTCGGGTACTGCCGAGCCACTTCCAGTAATTGCTATGCCTAACTTATGCACTCCTTGTCTCCCGAAATCTCACCTATCAGCTGTTAGTCATTAGTAATCATTAGTCGTTAGTTATTTACTATTGACTAATCGCTGTTTTTATGCTTTATATTGCTGTATTTTGGCTGATTGCTAATCACTATCACGCTGTAGGGCTTCATATTGAGACCGAAGTCGTTGTAGCACTTGATTGTCTACAGCTTCTTTGGCCATGCGAACTGCATTAAAAACTGAAGGTGCTTGTGAGCTACCGTGACCAATTAAGCAAACTCCGTCCACGCCTAAGAGCAAAGCACCGCCATGTTCTGCGTGATCCATGCGCTGCTTAATTCGTTTGAGGTTGGGTTTTAAAATTGCTGTACCGATTTGACCGTGCAAGCCTTGGGGTAATTCTTCTCGGAGAATTTGCAAAATCACGCCGCCTACGGCTTCAGCAAATTTCAACAGAATATTGCCGACGAAGCCATCACAGACAATTACATCAAAGTCGCCGGAAAGCACATCACGCCCTTCGGCATTCCCCTTAAAAGATATTTGGGAATTTTCCCGCAGGAGTTGATGGGCGCGCAAAGCCACTTCATTACCTTTGGTATCTTCTTCGCCGATGTTCAACAAACCTATTTGTGGTTCTTCTGTACCCAGCACATACTTACTGTAGGCAGAACCCATCACAGCAAACTGCTCTAAAAATTTTGGTCGGCAGTCTACATTGGCACCCACATCAAGTATAAGTACTTGCTTGCCAGCTTTAATTGTGGGAAACACTGTGCCAATTGCGGGGCGGTCAATTCCCGGCAATCGTCCTAGACGCAGCAAAGCAGAGGCCATTGCTGCCCCAGAGTGTCCGGCTGAGAACACTGCATCAGCTTGCTGTTGTTTGACTAGATCCATCGCCACATTAATTGAAGCCTTACGTTTGCGCCTAACCGCGTTTAAAGGCTCCTCATCCATTGCGATCGCATCCTCAGCAGGAACGATCTCTACCTCCGCCATGTTGGTTTTTGGCGGTAGGGAAGCTTCAATTTGTTGGGGATCACCCACCAACAGGACTTTTACACCCAATTCTTCTCGCGCTCGTATTGCGCCAGCTACGATTTCACCGGGTGCATGATCCCCTCCCATTGCGTCAATTGCGATCCTTACGCCAGTCGATCCCATTGCTTAGAGCTTTTAGAAACCTTACAAATTTTACCAGATGGCTTGTACCGAAAAATCGGAACTTTAGACTGCCAAATTACTCTGCCTACTACGTAAGAGGTTCTGGCAAGCCCAACATAACATGAATTGGTGGTGTGTGGGGGGATTGGAGGCAGGGGGGCAGGGAGCAGGGAGCAGGGGGAGGGGGACAAGGAGGACAATTGTAGAGACGCGATTCATCGCGTCTTTGCCCAATGCCCAATGCCCAATGCCCAATGCCCAATGCCCAATGCTCTTAACTCAATACCCAATCAACGAGGGTTCTGACACCAAAGCCGGTGGCACCGGGGCCGTTGTAGCCGTTTTCTTTATCTGACCATACTGGTCCAGCAATATCTAAGTGTGCCCAAGGGGTGTCTTTAACAAATTGTTTGAGAAATAGAGCCGCAGTAATTGCACCGCCAGGACGGGGGCCAGTATTTTTCATGTCGGCGATGCCAGACTTTAGCCCCTCAAAATATTTTTCTTCCATTGGCATCCGCCAAATCTTTTCACCGGTGTTGGCTGCGGCTTTTTCTAGTTGGGTAGCTACACCATCATCGGGAGTAAATAAACCAGCAATATCATCACCTAAGGCGATAACATTAGCACCAGTCAGGGTAGCTAAATCAACGATCGCATCTACGCCTAATTTATCGGCATAGACTAAGGCGTCAGCTAGGGTTAAACGTCCTTCTGCATCTGTATTATTGACTTCAATAGTTTTGCCATTGGAAGCTTTGAGAACGTCACCAGGGTGCATTGCTTTACCGCTAATCATGTTTTCGGTGACGGCGGAGATAAAGTGTACTTCGACACTTGGCTTTAATTGGGCAATGGCTTTGGCTGCACCTAAAGTGGCGGCGGCTCCACCCATATCAATTTTCATAGTTTCAATACCGCTACCAGCGCCTTTAATGTTGAGTCCGCCGGAGTCGAAGGTTAAGCCTTTACCAATAATTGCTAGTTTGCGTGTGGGTGCGCCTTCTGGCTTATAAGTTAGGTGAATAAATTTTGGTGGCAAATCGGAAGCTTGGGCGACGCCTAAAAAAGCACCCATACCCAACTTTTCACAATCTTCCTTTTCTAAAATTTGCAGTTGTAAACCGTGGTCTTTGGCGATCGCTTGCGCAGTTTCCGCCATTGTAATCGGTGTTACAGCATTGGCTGGGGCTGCTACTAATTCTCTAGCTAAAATTACCCCAGAAACTATTTGATTTGCCTTGGTAATAGCCGCTTCTTGTCCGCCAAATCCTAGTAAATCTACTGTCTCGACTTGTGATTTATTTTCTTCAGATTCCGACTTAAAGCGGGTATCTTGGTAAAGCGCTAATTGTACACCTTCCGCGATCGCTTGGGCAGTTATCGCCGGATCGTTGTTCCATAATGGAAAACTAAAACCTAAAACTTTAGCTTTTTGCTTCTTCGCTACTCGCCCAACAGCCGCAGCTGCGCGTCGCAAACCATCTACTTTCAGTGAGTCAGCTTTTCCCAAACCCACCAAAATCACTTTTTTTACAGGAGTACTAGCAGCTATCCGCGTAAAAATAGTGCTATTGGCTTTACCCTTAAATTCTTCTTCGGCAATAAGTTCTTTCAAAATCCCGGCAAATTTACTATCTAAAGTCGCCAATTCGCCAGTTAACTCTACGCCATCTTCAAATAAGCCAATTGCTAAAGTATCTCCTGTCCACTCCAATAGAGAGGTATCACTCGCTCTAATTACCATTTTGGGATTTTGTGTAAAACTTCTTGTACCAGTATTGCTTAAAATTCTCTATTCGTGCTTAGAAAGATTAGGGGCTAGGGACTGTTTTCAAACTCTAAATTCGACTTAATTGTAGGTTGGGGAGCCACCGCCGTGGACGGGTTTCCCGGCTTGAGGCGAGTGGCGTTTGAGGAACGTAGACGCGGAGCGGTGAGGCAGTGCGCCCTTGCGGTTCCCCGACTTGTTCGCTGAAAGCGTTCCCGAAGGGTAGCAACTGCCCTTAGCGAAGCGGTAGCGACGAGGGAGCGTCACCCGAAGGGCTTCCCGCAGGGTAACCCAACATTTACGTTACTTCTTTGGGTTGCGTTCACCTCAAGCAACCTACTTTTGGGGTTTGAAAACACGCCCTAGCCCCTCATAGTTCCAAAGGCGCAACAACCCCAAGTTTTTCCTCTAGCAACAACCTCAATACAGACTGTGTAACCATCACTAATCCCAGTCTGGCTTGAGCTAGTTCCCGCGCTGCGATTTTGACTTTGCCCCAAATGCGGCACTGGCTCCAAAAATTTTCAAAAGCTTGGCTTAAATTCAAAGCAGCTTTTTCCCAGTTAACTGAACTTTTAACCACATCACTATGCAAATCATCGACAACCTGCACTAACTCGCCTATGAGTTGACTTTCAGGCAGATGATAGCACCGCAGTTTTCCATCACTGTTCAGCCAAGGTATCGGGTTAGGAAACAAAATCTGCCATAAAGTTGTCCCTGAACTACTAATTGCTTGATTTTGCACTGCCCCCAGTTGAATTAATTCTTCTCGGTGAGCTTGCTGCAATAGCGAGCAGCAACGCGCATGGGCATATTGCACCGTAAATAAGCGATGGGAATTGTTAATGTTAAGATTTGCTGTTATCTCGCTCCTTCCTGCTCGCCCTAAATTGCCATCTGTAATATTTTGTAACCAAGCCGCTAAGATTGGCTGAGACAATTCTAAATAAATCCAACCAGGGGGAACAATTGCCACCTGAAAAACGTCGCCACAGGACGCTAATAGGTCGTTAGCGATCGCCTGAGCCATTGCCATCGCTTCATAATTCTGAGATTTTTCTAGCCACAGAGCTATACCAGAAATATATAAAATTCTTTTTTCATCTCTACCTTTATACAGAGGCAATTTTTCCTCTTTTATGCATAAACTTTTTGACTCAGAAGTACAAACACTTAAGGTTTTTTTTATTTGGCTGTATATTAACTGCTTAAATGCTGTGTATTTACTCACTAGTACCTGAAAATGCACGTAGTTCTGAATGAAGACAGCCTCACTCCCAAAGTGCTGATTCTCTGTCATCTATCTAAAGTTGTAAGTTTCTTCTAGATAAAGAAAAATGAGAGTAGAATAAAATTTGATGAATATTCAATGAATAGAGGGTAAACTTTACTACCATCATTGTACAGTAAGAAGTATAACAAAAGAGTAGGGAGTAAAATGCTTTCTATTCTTTGGATGGCTGGCGCTGTTAGGCGTTAAGCCGGACTCGCCAACACAAAGACACTCCTTGCACCTTTTTTGTCGTCTTTGTCTTCAGCCGAACGCTCTTTGTTACCTATGCAATCTCCATCCTCTTTTTCCGAGGCTTCTCGTCCGTTTTTAACTTGGCAACGCATTCTTGACTGGGCTCAAGAACACTATCGCTGCCGTACCTTCAGCAAAGATGAGCGCATTCCAGCTCGCCCTGGATTGCTATATTTGGTGCAAAGGGGTGCGATCCGCATGGTAGGAACCGCCCAAGTTAGCGCCACTGCCAGCCAGTTAACCTCTCGTCGCATCAACAGAACTCCAGAAGAAGCTTTCTTGGGTTTTGTGGGTGCAGGACAACCATTTGAAATTGTTGCTCAGTCACCATTCACACTCCAGGCTTACGCTCACGTCGATCAAACTGCGGTGTTGTGGATGTACTGGCACGATTTGGATAACTGGCCTCACTTCCGTCGCGAAGTTATGGACGCCTTTAGATATCAGCACCAACGTAAATTGTTGTGGCTGAGTGCTTTGGGACAACGCCGCACCATTGACCGTTTGTTAGGATTCCTCACTTTGTTGATTGAGGAATATGGCGAGCCGGCAATGAGCGAAACCGATCCCGATGTCATTCGCGGCTATTGTTTGCCCTTCCCCTTGACCCACGCTCAAATTGGTAGTGCGATCGGTTCAACTCGTGTAACCGTCACCCGTTTAATGGGCAAATTACGTCAACGTGGTTTAATTTTGACCCAAGGGGACAATCTCATTTGCTTACCAGCAGAATCGATTAATAGAGCTAGCTAAGGTTAAGTTCAGATCTGCTATCAATAGCAGGTGTCAGCGAATTTGAACAAACCTAGTTTGGGCGATCGGTTCCTGCTCCTGCTCAGTAAAAAGTAAGTTGGCATCAGCAACCATTGTTTGCTGCTCGGTTTGACCAGTCTGTTTGACCACCACAAACAGATTGTGTGTAATCGGGTAATTTCCGATAGGTAAGCCTCAATGTTCAATGTGTTTCATTTACCAAAACATGCAAATGGGAGAGCAATTGTTTGCGGTAAAGAGCAACGTACTACCTTTGTATTTACCCCAACAGCAAAGGTGAAATTGAGCATTGAGGAATCACCTCTAGGGCAAAAAAATTATTACTACAACCAGGACTAACATCTAATTGCTGTCAGCCTTGGGCATTGGTGGAAACCAATTCCATCAACAATCCAGCAGGCTTAACTAATTAAGATGTCTGGGAAAAACATTGCTGCCGCTAGATTTTTATCCAAATCTGGGGGTAACTTTGGTACAGGTAATTATTTAGATTAATTACGATCTCTAACTACGGTAGGTAAAATTTTACCCATAATATTTTGTGACTTGTTAGTCTCAATCATAAAATTTCTCACTATAGCAATCCGTTTAAGAGTTACAAATACTTATCTTCCTTGTCTCTGTTGTCCCTTTTATTCGTCTATTGCCATGTTTATAAAGGGGGATGAGGAGAAGTTTCAAAACAGTAAAAGTATAGACAACTATGTCTAATAAGGTTGAAGTATAGACATTAGCCTTATGTACAAACCACACGAGTTTGCAAAAAAGTTAGGCGTAACAGTAAAAACATTACAAAGATGGGATGCATCTCAAGAATAAGCTCAAAGAAACTATTAACAAACCTAGACACAGGGAATTAGAATCAAGAGATAAAGAAACACAGTGTTGAGGTCAAGCAATCCTTGTACCTTGCTCAGGAACCATGCTTTTATCCATCAAAACAAAGCTAAAGCTAAGTAAAACTCAAGAAATAATAATGAGTAAACACGCTGGTATTGCTAGGTTTACCTATAACTGGGGTCTTGCTACTTGGAATAACTTGTTCAAAGATGGATTGAAGCCTAACAAATATATTCTAAAGAAGTTCTTTAACAACCATGTTAAACCTGAGTTTGAGTGGATTAAAGAAAAAGGTATTTGTCAAAAAATTACTCAATATGCTTTTGATAATTTAGGCGACGCTTTTGCTCGTTTCTTCTCTGGTAAAGGTGGCTATCCTAATTTCAAAAAGAAGGGTCATCATGATTCTTTTACTATTGATGCTAGCGGTAAACCTATTCCAGTTGGTGGTAAATCAATTAAGCTTCCCGCTATTGGTTGGGTTAGAACTTATGAAGGATTGCCTTATACTACTTGTAAATCCATCACTATTTCAAGAATTGCTGATAGTTGGTTTATCGCTTTCGCTTATGAGCAAGAACATAAACCTGGCACTAAACAATACGATGTTGTAGGAGTTGATTTGGGTATTAAGGAACTAGCTACACTGTCTACTGGTGTAGTGTTTCCTAATCCTAAGCACTATAAAACTAACCTAGAACAACTCAGAAGACTATCGAGAAATTTCGTCAGAAAAAATAAAGGTTCTAACAACAGACATAAAGCTAAAATCCGACTTGCTAAACATCATGCTAGGGTGGTTAATCTCAGGAAGAACACTCTTCATCAAATCACTACTTTCTTATGCAAAAACCACGCAAAAATAGTAGTAGAAGATTTAAACGTTTCTGGGATGCTATCTAATCACAAACTGGCGCAAGCGATTGCTGATTGTGGATTTCATGAGTTTAAACGCCAGTTGGAATATAAAGCTAAAAAGTTTGGCTGCGAAATAATCTTTGCTGACCGTTGGTTCCCATCAAGTAAAACCTGTTCACACTGTGGGCATATTCAAGATATGCCATTAAAAAAAAGGACTTACATTTGTGGCATTTGTCATCATTTGATGGACAGGGATTTAAACGCAGCAATTAATTTATCACGTTTGGCTAAAGCGTGAAAGCTTGCTGAGGGATAACCGCTCCCATGCTCCCGATGAAGCAAGAAATAAATGTCTAGACTTGTCTAGTTTTTATATAGCAGATGCACTATCCTTCATCAAAAAATCTCTAGAAAATAGAATTTTCTAGCCCCTAGATTCTCGGCTTTATGTTCCTGCGTAAATTGTTACTAAAACACCAGTAATCACAGATGGAGACTTAGCGAAGTCTGACGAATCCGGCTTTAGCTATTAATTCCTGACCTTGGTTAGTTAGTAGCCAGTTGGCATAAGCTTCTCCAGCCAGCTGATCGCTTTGTCCATTTTGTTTAATAATTACAAATAACCGCCTAGTAATTGGGTATTCACCTGTTTGAAAAGCAACTGCATTGATTTGGTTACGCTGTTGCGGACAGTTTTGCAGGGGGACAAAAGGTTGTTTGTAAGGTGGAATCAGTTGATCGGGTTTCCGCCCTAAAGGTAAGGGCTTGACACCACATTGCCCAACTATTTCCGGAGCAGAACTGTAGTAAATTCCCCCTGGATTCTTTGCCACTTCTCTTAAGGCTTGGGTTGTGGTAGGGATAAATTTGATATTGGAGCCAAATTTTTCTCCTGCCATAATATTTTCATCGAAAAATTCGATAGTACCCCCCTCCTCTAAACGGCGAGAGTAGGCTGTAATCGGTAAATTAGGGCCGTTTACCTGTTTCCAGTTGGTAATTTTACCTGTGTAGATATCTTTGATCTGTGCCAGAGTTAAACCGGGAATTTGCAGATTGGGATGAACTGCGATCGCAATTCCGTCAATCGCTACAGGAATTTCTTTGAGTGTAAACCCCCGTTGTTGTGCCTTTTGAAACTCATCATCTTTGAGTGAGCGAGATGACTGGGAAAAAGATAGTTGGTTCTCCAAAAGCATTTTAATCCCCGTACCCGAACCAGGTGCGCCTGTGGTGGGATTGGTATAACGTAATTGAAACTTCGGCGACAACTGTTGCATAGCTGGCTCGACTTCTTTGCGGATAGGGGCCCAGGTAGTGCTACCCCCATAACTAAACAAGCCTGAAGGAAGATCAATTTTGTGGGTATATGTATCTTGTGATGGGCGAGATTGATTAGGTGTCAAATTATCAATTACACCAGAATTATTGGCTAACCACCAAAAGACACTACCAACCAATCCTAGCGTCACCACCAAAGTTAAAACCAAAACCCCAGTTTCATTAGTTTCGTTTTTTGGCAACATAATTATTATTTTGATTGTTACTTATCCACGCTGGCAATTTTCCATTGTGCGTGTTATCGGGTTAAGAATTGGTAAAAGTAAGTTTACGCAGCGCTCGGTAATTAAAAAATTAATTACTGATTTCTCTGAAGATGCCCCTGTGAAAATTTTCTTAAATTTTAATAAAAACTTGAATTTTAATTTGTTACGCAGAACCAGCTTAAAGAATTAAAGAAAGTAATTTATAAATCAGACGAAATAGAGCAGTTAATGCAATACTTACTAAAGCAGAGACAAATGCTAAGATTAATATCTGTTGAATTCCCAGTTGTGCGCGCAAGAGTGGGATAAAAAAAATAATAGCAAAAGAAATAGCCGAAATAATTAATAAATCTAACTTCTCAATCCACCTTCTTGCTTGAGCGAAAATCAGTATTCCTAAAATAGCAGATGAAATACTTAGGGTAATTATTGGGTTACGGAGCAAACTAAAACAAGCAATACCAATTAACGCCCCTTCAAACCCACTAAAAGCAGCGCCTCCTAACAATTCCCATGTAGAAAAAGCTGGTATAGCTGTTGGTAATTGTGATGTCACACCTATATAACCTGGTGCAGCATTTTGCAGTTTGGGTTTAACCTGGGTAGATGGTATCAAGTGTGGTTGATTGAGTCTTGTTAATGCGTCTAACACTTCTTGGGCTGACTGAAAGCGTTGATTAGCAGCCGGGAGGAGCATTTTGTCTAAAATATCCGCCAAGTGAGGATTAATATTAACTTGGGTGCGCCATTTCCACTGGTTACTGTAGCCATCAAACAGCTTAGTTGCTTCTTGACCAGTAAGTAAAGCGATCGCGGTTACAGCTAAGGCATATAAATCTGTAGATGGGAATACCTGATTGCCTGCTACCTGCTCCGGCGGTGCATAGCCTATAGAATAAATACCTGTAGAAGAAATTGCTGGGGAATTGGTTACTTGCTTCACTGCACCAAAATCTAGCAAAAAAATTTTGCCATCGCGACGGCGCATGATATTAGAAGGTTTGATATCTCTGTGAATAATGCCGCGATTGTGAACGAATTTGAGGACTTTGAGTATTTCTTGCAGTACTTCTAAAATTTCTACTTCCGAAAACTTACCCTTGGTAATTAATTCTTCTTCCAGATTTTGTCCATTAATATATTCTTGGACTAAGTAAAAAAACTGGTCTTGCTGTCCTGGTTGTAAGCTGGGAACTGCAATCGGAAAGAACGCGAACAAGTCGGGAATTTGTTCGTGTTCGTTACCGATTTCTGCCAAAACTTCTGCTTCTCTTTCAAATAGTTGTTGAGCTATTTGTAGTTGATGAAAGCCTAAGTTACCTGTAGGTTGAAACTGCTTGACTACACATTGACGCATTCCGGGAATTCGGCGATCGCGGGCGAGAAATGCAGCGCCAAACCCTCCCCTACCTAAAAGCCTGATGGGAACATAGCGACCATCTAGCATTAATGGCATTCCACAGGTAGTGCAGTATTTTTGCTGGACTGTTTTTAGGGTTGTGTTATCATCTAAATCCGCAAAATAGTTTTGTGGACGGGGACAGCGTGGACGAGTGCAGTAAACTTCCATTTTAGTTATTCGTCAAGAGTCCATAGTCAAGAGTCCATAGTCAAGAGTCCAGCCTACAGTTTGGTGTAAATAAATTACCCCTATCCTAGTATTTTTTTGGAGTCAGTCATTTAGAAATAGGCTGATAACAGACGAGAGTAACTGCTTTGTACGACAAAACTCAGGGAAATCCAAAAAATAAATTATTCCGTTCAAGTCGTTGACTGTTGACGGTTCGCAGTTAACAGTCAACGGTCAACGGTCAACGGTCAACAGTCAACAATCGCTGCGGAAATATTTTTTTACTTGCAAGTTCCTAACTCAAAGCCCAGAATTTTTAGGTGCCCTACTAAACCTTGATAGGCAGTAAACCCAAACAAGCGCAATAGCTACTATGACTACCGTACCGCAGTCATAGTCTGTTTAACTCATGACATTATGACCCTTGAGGTTAGCTAGTTGTTCGTGGAGAAGCCCACAGCACTTGCTAGCTGTCAAGCGATCGCAGCAAGTGATTCCCCAAGACTTTACTAGCCCGCTCATGACTCAATAACTACTGATGGGAATTCAGTCATCCTCAGTAATGGCAGGTGCCACTATATCTAGAGTATTGAGCATTAAATTTTTTTGCGTCAATTTTAATACATTATGGTTCCATCCTGGGGTAGCAAACTGAGGGAGAATTTCTTGACTAAAAGCTTCTGCTGCTTTGGAGCGATAGCGATTAGGATTAAAAATTAGCCAGAGCGTGCGTTTGACCACTACGCCTTCTATTGGCGCACAGTGCAATACGCCCATTTGTAACTCTTTAGCAATAGCAGAAGTAGAAACAAAAGCCGCCCCTAAACCAGATTGCACGGCATTTTTAATAGCTTCAATGGAATTCAATTCCATTTCGACTTTAAAACGCCGCGTATCGATTTCACAGCGAGCTAGTACTTGGTCTATGACTTTGCGAATAGTTGATTGTGAATCTAAAGTGATGAATTGAAGTTTATAAAGGTCTTCTTTTTGGATAGTGTCGAGCTTACTAAAGGGATGGAAGACGGGTAAAATTAGCACCAGTTCATCTTCAGCATAGGGAATAATTTCTAAAGATTCTGCTAATTCACCAGGAATTTCGCCGCCAATGATCGCTAAATCCACTTGTCCGTTAGCGACACTCCAGGCTGTGCGGCGAGTCGAATGGACATGTAATTGTACGGCGACATCGGGATATTTTTGCCGAAACATACCGATCATTTTCGGTAGCAGATAAGTGCCAGTAGTTTGGGAAGCACCGACAATCAAAGTACCGCCTTGGAGATTTTGTAAATCCTCAATCGCGCGACAAGTTTCTTGACAGAGACTGAGAATTTTCTCCCCATAACTCAGTAGTAGGTGTCCGGCTTCGGTTAATTGGGCACGGCGTCCTCCACGGTCAAATAATGGGACATCGAGCTGCCGTTCTAAGTTTTGTACTTGTAAACTGACAGCAGGCTGGGATACGTAAAGACTATCAGCGGCGCGCTTGAAGCTCCCTTCTACAGCGATCGCTTTGAGAATACGTAACTGATCTAAAGTGAAAGGAAGGTCAGACATAGGCTAAACCCACAAACAAGAAAGGAGCGGCTTTGACAAGAAATCAGCATTTCACATCCAGGTTTCCCGGTATGATTAATCGCATCTTAAACTTGGAAGCTTGACTCGGAAAAGACAGTAGTACAACATCTTGACTAAAGTCCCTGTTTAAATACTTTGTGGTATTGGTTGTACTGTACTAAGTTTTCTTTAATTTACTTCACTTACGTATAAGTTATGATGCTGATTTCTTGGTTAACCCCCAGTCATTTTGTCATATTGGGGCTACAGTTAGTTTTTGCGATCGCTCATAGCGGCGGAGCAGCGCTTCGTCCTTGGGCAGAAAACCTAATTGGGCCAAGGCTTTACCGAATTTTATTCGCCTTAGTCAGTCTGCCCTTGGCTGTAATCTTAATTATTTACTTTTTTAATCATCGTTATGATGGTTTGCAACTTTGGCAGGTGCAGGATGTAGTCGGTATCCAAATTTTAGTTTGGGTGCTGTCAGCGATTTCTTTTTTATTTTTGTATCCTGCCACTTTCAATCTCCTAGAGATTGCGGCGATTCAAAAGCCCCAAGTTCATTTGTATGAAACGGGCATTATTCGCATTACCCGTCATCCGCAAATGGTAGGGCAAATAATTTGGTGTGTTGCCCATACTCTCTGGTTGGGTACTACCTTTACCCTAGTGACCTCAATTGGCTTGGTGTTGCATCATTTATTTGGTGTTTGGCATGGGGATCGCCGTCTAGCTCAACGTTATGGCGAAGCCTTTGCAACTGTGAAACAGCGAACTTCTATTATTCCCTTCGCCGCAATTATTGACGGTCGTCAATCTCTGAAATTGTCAGAATTTCTCCGTCCTGCTTATTTAGGAGTTGCCATTTTTGTGTGTTTACTTTGGTGGTCGCACCCCCTGTTATTATCCGCAACTAGTAAGTTAACATGGTAGTTTTAGGCGATCCCCACTATCAGCAGATACTAATCAAATTGATGAAAATTCCCACTTATCAATTGTTACCAAATCAATGTAGGATAAATTCAAATAGCTACCAGTGGGGGTGCATGTAGTCGGTTTGAGATTTTATGTTATTACTCGCTGCTCAATCATTTTCGCTAGGTATTAAACCTCCTCACGCCCATTACGGCAGGAAGATTTTATCCAGAGTCAATAGTTCAGAGTTAGTGGCCAATAAATCTGCAAGCTCCTATTTCAGGACTTACAGGGAAATTCAGCCACAAAACCACTGACAGATGACTAGCTTAGTTTGCATACCTCAGTAGCAGTGACTACCAAAAGTTGAGCATTTCCCAAAGCCAAAGCGATATCTACGGTGGCTTTTTGATCGGTGCCGCAATCAACGCGATCGATTTTTGTCTAAACTATTTGTGCCCAGAGAGCGTCTATCGGTGGTCAATGGCTTGCCAATATAATCTGCCGATAGTTAGTTTGATATAAAAACCCTATAAATTTAGAGGCGTCATGGTGTTGTCGGTTAGTGAGCGGACATTTACTCAAGAAGTTTTAGAATCTCCTATTCCGGTTTTAGTGAATTTTGAAGCCCCTTGGTGTGGTTTGTGCCGCATTATCCACCCTTTGTTATTGCAATTTCAGAGCCAATGTGGCGACCAAATTAAATTAGTCACAGTTAACGCTGACCAAAATTTTAAATTGTCTACAACATATCGCCTGAAGTCACTGCCAACTTTACTGTTAATTGAAAATGGCACCATCCAATACCGTCTTGAGAGTTTTCGTGGCAGAGACGACTTACGTTTAGCCTTAGAAGAGATAAAACTTAACTACAACAAGCGTTACTCCTCCTACAGTAGCGCTAAAACAGTGGATGTAGGACGTAGATAACATAAAGATTGTCAAAAGTCAATACGCAAAATTAAGTATTAGATCTCTTGACCATTGATCATTAACTATCAATTTAGGAAAGCAAATCTAAAACCAAGCTTAACACCCCACCTAAAGACTTCCTGGTGGGGTATTTTATGCTAAAGGGAGTGTGTCACAATTATTAACAGTTCGACATAGACAGTTGCTTGAGGACGGATAATTGACTGCAATGGAGATTGCTTTAAAGTGAAGATGCGAAGATCGCCGTCGCCTATGACCTAGAACCGCGATTTTTTGCGGCTTCTCCCAAGGAAAACAAGACTGGCGACCAAATCCACAAAAGCAGTGTCTAAACACTTGTCTGTCTGTCCCAGTCTGCTGAAGACCTTTGGCAGCGCTGTTCTAACTTAGTCAAGAATCCTAAAAGTAAGCGTCAGTGATGGAAGTAATCTATCAATATGCCTGGCTGATTCCCGTATTGCCTTTGTTTGGGGCAATGCTGGTCGGTCTAGGGTTAATTTCGATAAATCAGGTGACAAACCGCCTACGACAGCTGAACGCTGCGGTAATTATCTCCCTAATGGGAGCAGCGATGGGGCTGTCGTTAACCTTGCTGTGGAGCCAAATTCAAGGACATCCCACCTATGTCCGCACCCTAGAATGGGCAGCAGCAGGGAATTTTCATTTGAGTATGGGCTACACAATCGACCACCTCACAGCCGTGATGCTGGTGATTGTCACTACCGTAGCTTTCTTGGTCATGGTTTATACCGATGGCTATATGTCCCATGACCCAGGCTACGTCAGGTTTTATGCCTATCTCAGTTTGTTCGGTTCTTCGATGTTGGGTCTGGTAGTCAGCTCCAACCTCGTGCAAGTTTACGTATTCTGGGAATTGGTAGGGATGTGCTCCTACTTGCTGGTCGGCTTTTGGTACGATCGCAAGTCAGCAGCAGATGCAGCCCAAAAAGCATTTGTGACTAACCGTGTAGGAGACTTCGGTCTCTTACTTGGTATTTTGGGGCTATTTTGGGCAACAGGCAGCTTTGATTTTGGCGTGATGGGCGATCGCCTAGCTGAACTTGTACAATCAGGTTCTATCAGCAATTTCCTGGCTGTGCTGTTTGCGATTTTAGTGTTCCTCGGCCCGGTGGCAAAATCCGCCCAGTTTCCTCTCCATGTCTGGCTACCAGACGCGATGGAAGGCCCTACCCCCATTTCCGCCTTAATCCACGCGGCGACAATGGTGGCGGCTGGGGTGTTCTTAATCGCCCGCATGTACCCGGTTTTTGAACATGTCCCCGCCGCGATGAACGTGATTGCCTTTACGGGGGCATTTACGGCGTTTTTAGGGGCAACAATTGCTATTACCCAAAATGACATCAAAAAGGGTCTAGCTTACTCCACCATCTCCCAATTGGGCTACATGGTGATGGCTATGGGCGTAGGTTCCTATAGCGCCGGTTTATTCCACCTCATGACTCACGCCTATTTCAAGGCGATGCTATTCTTGGGTTCTGGTTCGGTAATTCACGGGATGGAAGGAGTCGTTGGTCACGACCCCGCATTAGCCCAAGATATGCGCTTAATGGGTGGATTGCGGAAGTATATGCCAGTTACCGGAATTACCTTCTTAATCGGTTGCTTGGCAATTTCTGGTATCCCTCCCTTCGCTGGTTTCTGGTCAAAAGACGAAATTCTCGGCAAAGCCTTTGAAGCTAACCCATTTTTATGGTTAATTGGCTGGTTAACTGCCGGTATTACCGCCTTTTACATGTTTAGAATGTATTTCTCGACATTTGAAGGTAAATTCCGGGGCACTGACGAGAAAATCAAAGACAAGCTCAAAAAAGCTTCAACAATTATCCTGGAATTAGAATCCGGGGAACCAGCGCCGACTTTTGGCCCTGGGGCGATGAAGAAAGGCGAATTAGCTGCAACAGGCGGACATCATGGTGAATCCCACGGTCATCACAGCGATACTCCCCATGAGTCACCTTGGACAATGACTCTACCTTTGGCAGTTTTAGCCGTACCTTCGATTTTGATTGGTTTAGTCGGCACACCATACGCCAATTACTTTGAGGAATTTATTTTCCCACCCACAGAAACCTTGAGTGAAGTTCTGGAAAAAGCCGCCGAGTTTAACCCGACGGAATTTTACATTATGGCAGGGGCTTCTGTAGGTATTTCCTTGATTGGGATTACCTTGGCTTCCTTGATGTATTTGCGCGGTAAAATTGACCCAGCTGCGATCGCGGCGAAAATCAAACCACTTTATGAGCTTTCCCTCAACAAGTGGTATTTTGATGACATTTACCATCGCGTCTTCGTCATGGGCTTGCGTCGCATCGCCAGACAAGTCATGGAAGTTGACTTCCGCGTTGTTGATGGTGCTGTTAACCTCACAGGCTTCTTCACCCTTGTGAGTGGCGAAGGACTGAAATATCTAGAAAACGGTCGCGCTCAATTCTATGCCTTAATTATCTTTGGGGCAGTTTTGGGTTTAGTGATTTTCTTTGGTATTACCTGATTTTTATAGCGGCTACGCAAACGAAGTTCCGAAGTTCTGAGCGGAGGAAACCTGCGCTCAGACTTCTCTCCGGCTGCGCTGACTAGAAAAAAATTAAGTTTTTGAAACCCGCGCAGGCGGGTTTTATGTTTTTAGACCGTATACTAATGATTGTTGCGTAAATGCCCATCTGCGACTATCAGGGTTGACTTGGCGGTGATTCGCTCAGTTGCTGCTGAAGTTGTTGGACTTCCTCAATCGATAACCCTGTTCCACGAGCAACTACTTCAACTGATAAATTATCTCGCAGAAGGTTGAGAGCGATCGCACGCTTCTCCTCTTTCCGGGCATCTCTTTCGATGGCACGATAAACAGTGGACTCCTGCATAATGTCTCTCCGTAGGATGCGATAAACAACCTCATCTCCCAATTTTAGCCCAGCTAAAATACCTGACGCTGCCATCAAATTCGCCTTGGCTGTGGGGTCTACAATCTGATCCACCCGTTGAGCCGCTTGTCGCAAACTTTCCTCTCCATCCGCACTTTTGGCGGTTCAAACATCATCTCAAAACCTCCATTGGGAATAGGATGACAAGATTTTTTAATACAAGCCATATACGTTTATTTGATCTAAAATTGCCATGTAAGGTATAAAAATATTTATTATTGCATCTACGTATGTGGATACCCAATCAATCTATCAGTGATGGTAAATATATTATTCAAGATGTGTTGGGTGAAGGTGGTTTTGGTATTACCTATAGTGCGGTAGAAACAAGCACTGGGGAGTTAGTCGCTATCAAAACCCTGAACGGGAAGCGACAAAGGGCTAAAGATTTTCCTAAGCAACAGGAAAAATTTGTGAATGAGGCTTTTAATCTCCGTGCTTTTTCTCATCCCCATGTTGTCAAAGTCCATAAAATGATTCAGGAAGATGGGCTGTGGGGAATGGTGATGGAGTTTATTGATGGTGTAGATTTAAATGATTATGTTGATGAATATGGGCAATTATCAGAAGATGATGCGCTGTTGTATATTGACCAAATCGGACAGGCTTTAGAATATATTCACCAACAAGATGGGATGATTCATCGGGATATTAAACCCCATAATATTGTTTTACGTCGCGGTAAAAAGGAAACGGTTTTAGTTGATTTTGGTCTGGCTTGCAAAATTGATAAACTTACCACAAGGGATGGACGCACCCCAGGTTATGCACCACCGGAACAATATCATCCTGATGGAAATTTGGGTTTTTATACAGATGTTTATGCTTTAGCGACAACGCTGTATTATTTATTGACTGTGGATGGACTGAAAGAAAAATATGAATATATACATGAGTCAATTATTCGCAAGTATAGTTCTGTACCTTTAAAACCACCACAGTATTATAATTCTCGGATTAGTAATAGGGTCAATAATGCCATTATCAAGGGGATGGAGTTGGAAGTAGAGAATCGTCCCCAGACTGTAGGAGAATTTCGGGAATTATTAGGTTTAGTCAATAGCAAAATACAGGGAGACGTACAATTAAAATCAGCCGTAGGGATGGACTACACCCGACTGGCTGATTTACTCGCAGTAGGGAAGTGGAAAGAGGCTGATGAGGAAACAGCGCGAGTAATGCTAGCGGTTGGGAACAGGGAAGAAGAAGGTTGGTTGGATGTTAAAAGTATTGATAAGTTTCCCTGTGAAGACCTCCACACTATTGACCAATTGTGGGAAAAATACAGTAATGGACGTTTTGGCTTTTCTGCACAGAAAAAAATTTATCAAAGTCTGGGTGGAACGAGGTATTACGATCAAAAAATTTGGGAAGCGTTCGGTGAGATTGTAGGCTGGAGAAAAAGAGGACAGTGGTTATATTACAAACATATTACTTTTAATATAAAAGCACCAGAAGCCCAATTTCCAGCGTGTCTGTGGGTTTTGATTTTCAAAATTATGAGCAGTTTTGAATTTATGAATGCAGGGTGGGATATATTCTCTCGCATTGAGACTTGTTATCTTCCCAATCCAAAGTCTGAAATTCAAAATCTTAAATTATTAGATTTAGATGATATTGAGCTAATATCAGCCGTAGGCATGGACTACACCCATCTCCGTGGCTTGCTAGCAGCAGGGAAGTGGAAAAAGGCTGATGAGGAAACAGCACGAGTAATGTTAGTGGTAGCGAAACGGGAAGAAGAAGGTTGGTTAGATGTTGAAAGTAGTGACAACTTCCCTTGTGAAGACCTCCGCACCATTGACCAGTTGTGGGTAAAATACAGCGACGGGCATTTTGGTTTTTCTGTTCAAAAGCTTATTTATAAAAATATGGGGGGAACGGAACAAATTTGGCAATATAATTCAGAAGTTTGGCGTAAGTTTGGGGAAATTATAGGCTGGAAGAAGATAGGGGGCGACTGGTTATATTACAATGCCATTACTTTTGATCTAACAGCACCAAAGGCGCACCTTCCTGTAGTGAGATGTTTATTTAGTTTTTTAGGACGGGATTGGGAAGGTTTGGTTGAGGTTGCTTTTTATGTTGGATATAAATGTGGGGGTGGTTTCTCTCTTCTATCGCGTAAAGACTTGTTATGTTACTCTCCAAGTTATGAAATAAAAACTTCTAAATTACCTCAATTAAATGATATTGAGCTAATATCATCTGTAGGAATTGACTACACCCAACTGCGTGATTTCCTCATGAGAGGGATGTGGCAAGAAGCTGATGAAGAAACAGCAGAATTAATGTTAACGGTAGCTAAAAGGAAAAATAAAAATTGGTTAGATTCTGAAAGTATTAGGAATTTCCCTTGTGAAGACCTACGCACCATTGATCAATTGTGGGTGAGATACAGCAATGGACGTTTTGGTTTTTCCGTGCAAAAACGTATTTATCAAAATCTGGGGGCAATTACTAAACAGGACAAATATAAAGTTTGGGAAGCTTTTGGTGCTGTTGTAGGCTGGATCTGCGGAAGACACTGGTTGAATGACTATGAAATTACTTTTGATATAACAGCACCAGAAGGTCACCTCCCTATGAGGATAGGTTATTCTCAGGATTGGACTTGGATTGGAGACTGGGAAGAGAAGGTAAGGTTAGGAGGATTTTTTAGGGATATTTTCTTGCGTAAAGACTTGTAAACTGTAATTTCTGAAAAGATATAAAAAAATTTGTAATCTCTGTAACTCGTCATTCGTGAGAGGTTAAAGTCAGATACCATTCGTCTTAAAAAAAGTTCCAGCAGAAATTTGTAATAACTGCGGTGAATATTATTTAAGTGATGCAGTTACAGAACAGGTTTTAGAAAAATCAGAGTCAGCTATTAATAATGGAGCAGAATTGGAGATTATTCGATATGCAGCTTAGTTTTATTATTTGCTTCTCTGCTACCACTCATAAAGCTGATAGTACAGACGTTGTTTACTCAGAGTTTTGAGGCGGCGTTTGAAAGGAGATGTAAACCTAACTTCTGCCATAAATCTAGGCTTGGATATCGTCCCAAAGCTCTGACACTGGGAAAGTTTGCCCTACTGCTGCTTGTCTCACAGAATCTTGCAAATCGGCTAATATTTGTGCTTTTGGCTCTTGTTCATCAATCCAAGCTAAACCACTGGCGGTATCAGAATTTATGGAACTTATCAGCTGTTGCCAAAGTTCTATAGGGACGATGACATCTATTAATTCTCCATCTACGTTGGTGATATAACGAATCTGACTTTTAATTTGTTCGATTATCATAAGACCTGTTGGGATAAAGCAAACTCAGTCACGCGATCGCTAAAATTCTAGTTTAGCGGCTTTTTTCGGGTAAATTTTAGACTTGACGGGGAGTATTTTAACCTACATTCAGTACCCCCAAATGTAAAAAAAGACTCCCAAAAGCAAAAATGAGAGATTGCCAATTTTTATTAAATCAACCTAACAAGAGACAACAAATCGCGAAAAAGCTGCTACTTAATAGCTAGTGACTTTTTGCCAAACATGATCTTGATTGCAGGCGAATGGCGATGAATACAGCTAACTTCCCGTGGCTGACGACGATTATCTTGTTACCGATAGCCGCGTCGCTACTGATTCCCATCATCCCCGATAAGGACGGCAAAACCATACGCTGGTACGCCTTAATTGTGGGATTGATTGATTTTGCACTGATTGTTTACACTTTTTACACTGGGTATGATTTCTCCAACCCCGATTTGCAGTTGGTGGAGAGTTACGCCTGGGTACCGCAACTAGACTTGAAATGGTCAGTAGGGGCAGATGGCTTATCTATGCCCCTAATTATTTTGACCGGATTTATCACCACCTTGGCGACCTTAGCAGCTTGGCCTGTGACTCTTAAACCCAGGCTATTTTACTTTTTGCTGCTGGCGATGTATGGCGGTCAAATCGCCGTGTTCGCCGTCCAGGATATGCTGTTGTTTTTCCTGGTGTGGGAACTGGAATTGATTCCGGTTTACCTATTGCTGGCGATTTGGGGTGGTAAAAAACGCCAATATGCAGCGACCAAATTTATTTTGTATACGGCTGGCGGTTCGCTGTTTATCTTGCTGGGCGCTTTGACAATGGCCTTTTATGGCGATACAGTCACATTTGATATGCGATCGCTCGCTGCAAAAGACATCGCCCTGAATTTCCAACTTTTACTGTATGCTGGCTTCTTGATTGCTTACGCCGTTAAGTTGCCCATCATTCCCCTGCACACCTGGCTACCAGATGCCCACGGTGAAGCTACAGCACCAGTACACATGTTACTGGCTGGTATTCTGCTGAAAATGGGCGGTTACGCCTTAATTCGTATGAATGCCCAAATGCTACCCGATGCCCATGCTTATTTTGCACCGGTGTTAGTGATTTTGGGGGTAGTAAATATCATCTACGCCGCTTTGACATCCTTTGCCCAGCGCAACTTGAAGCGGAAAATTGCTTACTCCTCAATTTCTCACATGGGCTTTGTCACCATTGGTATCGCCTCCTTCACCGATTTGGGATTAAGTGGGGCAGTATTGCAAATGGTGTCTCACGGTTTAATTGGGGCGAGTTTATTCTTCCTCGTAGGTGCAACCTATGACCGCACACACACCCTAATGTTAGATGAAATGGGTGGTGTTGGTAAGAGAATGCAGAAGATTTTCGCTATGTTTACCACCTGTTCAATGGCTTCTTTAGCCTTGCCAGGAATGAGCGGTTTCGTAGCAGAATTAATGATATTTGTAGGCTTTGCTACCAGCGATGCATATAGCTCTACATTTAAAGTCATCGTGGTATTCTTGATGGCCGTTGGGGTAATTTTAACTCCAATTTATTTGCTGTCAATGTTACGTGAAATTTTCTACGGTCAAGAGAACGAAGAATTAGTTTCTCACCAAGCATTGATTGATGCTGAACCGCGCGAAGTCTTTATCATTGCTTGTTTGTTAGTGCCAATTATTGGTATTGGTTTCTATCCCAAGCTGTTAACTCAAATGTATGACTCTACAACCGTGCAGTTAACAGCAAGGTTGCGCGATTCAGTGCCAACATTAGCACAGCAAAAAGAAGCACCAAAAGTTTCCTTAGTTGCACCAGAAATTGGTAATTAGGAAAAGATTAATAGTTGATATGACTATTAATTTTAGGGCGGGGTTTATACCCGCTCTTTTTTATTGCGCTTCGCGTGTCATTTGTCATTTGTCATTTGTGTTTGGAAATCTAATACCAATTTGAAGAATGATTGCTACAAATGTAGGTTGGGGAGCCAGTGCGTTGCGGGGGTTTCCCCCGTTGTAGCAACTGGCGTTTGAGGAACGAAACCCAACACCCCAAACCCTTGTATATGTTGGGTTTAACCGAGTGAAACCCAACATACGCATCTTTAAATACTTAAAATACTCTTGTCTTCTATCATTGCTAAGAAGGTTTCTAGACCTTTATAAACTATATTGATTGCTCCTCCATACACGTCATCAATAGCCAAAATTTTTTTGCTATCTAAATTCTGCAAATTCGCTATTAGCTATTGTTCGACAAACATATCCAATATCAACATAATTAGTCGTACTTACCTGCTCGATACCTGTCAACCTGATAAACAAGTAGAGCGAGTTATCACTAGTGTTTTGTTTGATTTCTTCGGGTAGCCAGAAAACATCCCACTGAATAGCTAGTGTTATGGCTTGTTCATAAGCAACATTATAGAATATGCCCAGCCAGTGGGAATCATGTAGTGTATATTTTTCATAGAACTGGCTAAAGCTCATTCTCTTACCTCCTTGCCAGTGCTTTAATAATTATTTGTTCTGGAGATTGACTAATAATATAATCACAAAATCCTGTTAATCCTTTTTCTGGACTAACATTAAATTCTCTACCAGAAAATAAACTAATTTTATTTTGAAATATTTCTTTTAATTCTACTAGTATTGGTGTCAAAATTAATTCAGAACGTGATTTTTCAGTACTAATAGCTAACGCCAAGGGTATATACTTCTTAAGTGTTTGTGCTAAAAAACTGCTGTATTCTACAGGAGGTGTATCAGCAAAAATCCCTACAGATTCTTGAATAGTGATGTCAAAGGTAGTCTCTATACTTTCTAAACTGAATTGACTGTATGACATTTGACAATCTTTTTATAAAATTAGATATTACTGCTATAGGAATCCTAAATCATTTGTGAAATTTACTAATTCTCATTTTTTCCTCTTGTCCTTGGCGTACTTGGCGTCTTGGCGGTTCATTAAAAAAATATTTTCACAACTTAGATGAGATTGCTATATCTAGCTTAATTTTAACGAAAACATCAAATTGACTGAAGATATCAACAATAAAACTTTGGCTATTTGAGAACAATCTATTTAGAGTCAGCATTTACCATAACGATTATGTTAAACTACAACCCGTTACACTGTTTACCATCTTCCGAAGAATTACCCAATTCTGATGACAATCCTGTGGATAATCAATTACAGCATCTCATTTCGGCATTGCTCGAAAATACCTTGGCGATAAACTGGTCAGAACGTTGGGATTGGTTTTTTGGGGTGAATATGGGTATTTATTATGACCCTAACCAGCCAGCCCTTGTCCCTCATGGATTTCTGAGTTTGGGAGTGAAGCGCGTTGTTGATGAAAGTTTACGCTTAAGTTATGTTTTATGGGAAGAAGAGCGATCGCCAATTTTGGTTTTAGAAGTTGTTTCCCAAATTCATCAAGGAGAATACAGCAGTAAAAAAGAATTTTATGCCAAAAAGTTAGGCGTTTTATACTACGTTATTTACAATCCTTTCCGTCGCAAAAAGCCAGCTTTGGAAGTTTACCAACTTGTAGACGGTGAATATTTATTAATGTCTGGTAGTCCTGTTTGGTTACCACAAATCGGTTTAGGAATTGGGCGAGAACGGGGAATTTATCAAGGAATTGTCAGAGAGTGGTTGTACTGGTATGACGAGAAAGGGGAAAAATTACTCACACCAGATGAACGCATTCAAGAAGCAGAAGAACAAGCCCATTTTCAAGCACAGCAACGGTTAGCAGCAGAACAACAGGTGCTATTATTAACAGCGAGATTGAAAGATTTAGGTATAGAGCCAGAAATTTAATTTAAAAGGGAGCATCCCAAATGTGCAAAAACGCCCTCACCCTATAAGGGTGGGGCTAGAAATACGAAGCCTGCCTTCGCAGGCTTTGTTGGTATAGCAATACCCTTCTAGGGTATTGCGTCAAAATTGGGAGCATCCCAATTTAAAATTGGCATTATTTGCTGTTAATGGGCTGGATGATGCGGGAATTATAGCAGTAAAGGAAACGATCGCTAAACGGCGCAATTTAGCCAAAATTGCTGCCAAATTCTCTTTACCAAAACATCATCACAGCTATGAAAGTAAAATTAGGGTTTGGTTCTATCCCTAAGCCTCAGTATGTTTTTGTCAGCAAAGAAAATGACCACTGCTGGTATATGTTATCTGATGAGCAAAAACAAATACCAATTTATGACAAAGCATTAACCGGGTTAATTACAGGAATAGAAGTTAATAAGAAAGTGGAAACTTCTTATGGAGAAGCTGAAAAAACTGATTTGCATATTTTGGCAGATAAGCCTTATATTGTCAGGTCAGGAAGCGAATCTTATTTTTCCAAAAGTTTGTTACTTTCACTTGATGTTTTGACTTATGAACAGTTAATTAAACCACTGACTATTGCTGTTAGTCCTGGAGAGAGAACTATTGTTTTTTGTACAATTTATAATCCCGTCACTTTTCGTTCTGTGGGAGTGAGTTGGGATGGTCATAGAGAAATAGATTGGCAAGCTTTAGGGCAAAAAGTTAGTCTCAAAATCAATAATTTGCAACATAAAGATAAACAGCATCAGGAAATATCTAATAATATAGATATGTCAGAAATTCGTGCGAGTTTTATTGCTCAAAGCGATATATATTTAGACCAATTAAATTGGTCACCAGAGCAGGGAAGAGAATATTTACAGCAGAGATATGGAAAGCGATCGCGTTATCATCTCTCGGATACAGAATTGCTGGAATTTATTGATTTTTTGAGGCTACAATTAACTTAAGTAATGGTTTTCTTTGACCGTGGATGTTGTTAAGGGCGGGAAAACCCCGCCCCTACAAATGCATCTTAAAACTCAGCTTCCTCACTGTCAGGAAAAATGGCACATGCATACTGTAATGAGAAAGATGTTAAATCAAGCTGATCTTCCTCATCAAATTTGCATCTCAAATCACTAATTTGTTGTTTCAACGTGCCAATCTTCAACCGATAGTTCAGCAGTTTCTATAGCTTTTCGACAAAATGTGTGAATGTCTTTTGCAGATAAGTTGACTTCAATAAATGCTCCATTATCAATTTTTCTGCTCTCATGAAAATATTGTTCATCCCATCCTACAAAACGAGGAAATTTTTTCATTATGTCTTGAAATTTTTCAGGTTCCAGATTGGCGATTACATTCAATGTAATTGTCAAAACCTCACGCCAACTTTTCACAGAATGCTTTTGACCAAAGATATATAGTTGTTTTGGTCTGCTACCTGTTAAACTACTGGTTTGAGAAGATTGTGCTAACTCATTGCCAAAGTAGCTCCAAATTTGTAAAGCAATATCAGCAAGATATTCTGCTCTTGCTTCAATATTTTCTCTGCACCAGTACTCTTCATTATCGAAATACTTATTCAATTCTAAATGGCTATTCTGAAATAGATTTCGCTTAGTCAAAAAGTCACTATTAGACATTGCTGAATTATACTCTGATGCTGTCAGTGTCAAATTTCCTAAAGTATCAATCAGTAATTCGTGGGTTACTGCCCAATCTTTTCCTAAATGTTCTTTCCACCAGTCGCTTGTGGTCTGTGGCATGATGTGTTCAATTGACAGCTTCTCAAAAGATACTTGTTCTTTATGATTGAAAGATTCTTCTATGGATTCAAGAATAAGTTTTCCCTTGTGAGAACGATCGCCTGTGTATAGGTCTACATCCATCAACCTAGCTCTAAACTCTGTATTTTTTGGATAGTCTCGATTCTGAAGGGCTAACTTCAATCGCCCAATAAAGTTATCATCACCTAGACTAATATCTTTAATCACTTGTGAGTATAGTAGTGCAAATATTCTATTTAATCCTCTTGTTTGAATATTACAAACAAAGCGCCTAAGAATAAAGTTTTCAATAATTTTTAAAACCGAAATATATTCTTCTTCTGTGATTCTATTTTGCATCCAATCATCATAGCAGTTAAGAAGAAATGGATACACAGTGGCAACTTCCAAGCGATTGAGGCGTTGAAGATACTTACGTGCTTTAGCATTAACTTCTCGTTCTGGATTCAAAAGCCTTGCATAGTATTCAGCGAATACAGATAAACTCTTTAAATAAGATAGCGCATCATCCTTATTAATTCGCTCTTTTATTTCAAAATAAATCTCATTCTGCTTGACTTCTACACCGCTTTTTGTCAGATAGTGACGAATAAATTCTGTCAACTTATCTTTTAAAAGATCCTGCATAGGTTGCCAGTATTGAGCATAAACAGATTCCTGGCTATCTGCATGAATTTTCATGAAGAAATAGTTGCGAATAAGATCTGCCTGGTTCAACGGTCTTCCCTTAGCATTTAGACTTTCAAAGACTAAGTATGGATCGTCATCAGTACTAAGTACTACGCTTACAAGTGATAGATGTCTACAGATAACTTGTTTGATTTTTTGAAAATCTAATCTACTCTGCCTAATTTTTTTTTCAAAAAATAAATAACACTCGGAAATTCCATTTCCATTAATCTGCGATTGCGAATGGATGATCCTATGAAAGGATTCACGGTCTATTTGTGTTGGCTGCAACTTATAGTAGTCTAAACCTTTCTTATAGGGGTTTACTAGAAAAGTGTTGTCTAGTTCTGCTGCTAGTTCTGGTTCCGATGGCTTGGCTATATCACGTAAAACAGCAAGAAGAATAAAAACCGTCGTTAACCGTTGTTGACCATCAATCAGAAGATATTTAGTGACTCCTTCAGGAACAGATACAGTTGGCATCGTTACAATAGAACCCATGAAATGAGGGCGAGGATTATCTGTTGTACAGAGTTCCAAAAGGTCACTCCACAAAGCTTGCCATTGAGTTTTTGTCCAACTGTAAGGGCGCTGAAATAAAGGTACAACATACTGCTTTATTCCTTCAATAATCTGTTCCAATTTAGTTTCTGAGGCTTGCATTTGTTAAAATTCTCTTTAATATTTAATAATCCGGTTTTGCGTAAGTCCTAATACAATTATCCAGTCTAAATCTAAAAAGATACTATTTACCCAGTAAAAATACTTAAAATTTTTGAGTTGCAGGCTTCGTTCTTATAGCCCCAGGCTTCCAGGGGGCTTTTTAAGGATTTCTAACTAAAGATATCCCAATTGTAGGGGCACGGCATCGATAAAATATCGCTATTACCGAAAGTCTGTGGATGCCGTGCCCCTACTTGTCGGATAATTTAATTGTTGGAGTTCCCTAATTCCTAATTCGTAATTTTTATTGAAACACCGTGAGTGGTTTTGGTAGGCAGCGCCCACCCTACACCTACTATATTATTAAATACAAATTGATCTGATAGGACAATGAGCAAAGAAAACATAACCTTTCGGATAGATAGCGAGAAGAAGGCTACACTAGATGCCATTGCCGCAGGCATAAACCGCGATCGCAGTTACGTATTGAATCAGGCAATAGACGCTTATTTAGAGATGCATCAGTGGCAACTCAAAGAGATTCAAAAGGGAATTGCTGAAGCTGAAATAGTAGATTTTGCAACTGATGAGGAAGTAGAAGCCACTTTTGCAAAACTCACCCGTACAAATTAATTTTACGCCTCAAAAATCTTCATCATCGACAAAAAACTCGGCATCTTCATCAAACCGAGAATTACCTTTTCTTGAATCAGCAATACCCCATAAAGGTTGTAGGACTGTAACGCCAACTAATCCTACACCTACACAAAAAGCTAGTACTAAACCTACTGGTATTTGAATTGATTGGAAAGATAAAAATTTTAATCTTACTGGTGTAGCATTTTGTACTGAGATGAGCGCGATCGCTATTACCCATACAGCTATTACTACAGATATCAAAAATTTACTAATACTTTTCATAATTATTTACACCCCTCTCCATTGTAGAAGAGGGGGTTAAAGATGAGGTTCTATTTCAGTTTAGCGATCGCACTTTCCATTTCTTGAGCGATGGTTTTGAGTTTTTCCGGTGAGTTGGTTTCTAAATAAACCCGTACCAGGGGTTCTGTACCGGAGGGACGCAGTAATACCCAGCTTCCTTCTTCTAAGTAAAGTTTAATGCCGTCTTTGCGACCGACTTCTTTAACTTTAATTCCCGCTACTTCTGTAGGTGGGTTTTTGGTGAAGGAGTCGATAACTGCGGTTTTATGGGCTTCGGTGAGGTGTAAGTCCAGACGATTATTGTAAAGCGGTCCGTCGGCTTCGGCGATCGCTTCTTTGACTAGTTGACTTAAAGGCTTACCTTCATAGGCGATCGCTTCGGCGACTAGCATATCGGCTAAAACGCCATCTTTTTCGGGAATATGCCCGATTACGCTTAAACCGCCGGATTCTTCACCACCAATTAATACGGTGGTTTCCCGCATTTTTTCACCAATGTATTTAAAGCCTACTGCTGTTTCATAAATTGGTAGCCCGTATTTCGCTGCAAAATTATCTAAAAGGTGGGTTGTGGCGACAGTGCGGACAATTGCGCCTGTTTTGCCTTTATTTTTGATTAAATGGCGTGCTAACAACAGCAGCACAGTATTAGGGGTAAGGACGTTACCTTGTTCATCGACAATCCCAAAGCGATCGCTATCGCCATCGGTGGCTAAACCTAAATCTGCTTTATCGGCGCGTACAGCTTCGACTAACTCAACGAGTTGTTCGCCTTTAGGTTCTGGCATTCCGCCACCAAACAAAACATCTCGCCAAGTGTGGAAACTTTCTAGCTGTACGCCACTTTGTTGCAAAACTTCATCTAAATAGCCGCGAGAAGTAGAATACAAAGCGTCGTATTTTACCTTTAATTGGGCTTTTTTGATAGTTTCAACATCAATTAAGGTGTAGATAAATTGCAGATAATCTGGTTTCGGATCGAAAATAGAGATAGAACCCGATGGGCTATCACTAGGTGGCACATCTGATGCACTTTCGATATTTGCCACAATAGTATCAGTTATCTCTGGTGTGGCAGGGCCAGCATAGTCAGGGATATATTTAATCCCACAATAGGGTGCAGGATTATGGCTTGCCGTAAACATTAGCGCCCCTGCTGAGTTTAGGTGACGGGCGTTGTAAGCAATTACTGGTGTGGGGCAATCCCGATCGGTAACTTTTACCGTCCAGCCTAAGTCTGCTAGGACTTCGGCGGCTGTTTGGGCAAACTTATCAGCTAAAAACCGAGTATCGTAGGCAACCAAAACCGGTCTGTCTTTGCTATAGGCCGTTTCGAGGTAGCTAGCGATCGCTCTTGTTACTTTCCGCACATTGGGGAAAGTAAAATCGTCGGCGATGATTCCTCGCCAACCATCAGTACCAAATTGAATCTTGCTGGATTTGCTACTAGCGCTCATGGATGCCACAGACTCCCTTCCAACTTCGTTACTATAGGAAGCTTCGCGCAAAGCGTGCGTAGCCGCAAGTATCTTCATCGTTATTTTTTTTTCACACTGCTTGTTAGCGATGTCAATCCCCGATCGACCTTTTGCCAGTTACCACCTTTGGTCTTTAGTTGCCCCAGCGACAGGGCAAGAACGCTGGCATTGCCAGATGAGACGGGGGTTTGTCAAAGCGCGTCAGCATGAACCACAAGTGAAGGCACTGCTAGGTAAAGCAACTCCACCGCAACGCATTGGTATCCTCGCCCAAAAGGGGGTTTATGAATTTCACCATCACCGCCATTTATTAAAGCAATCGGATGGTGTAGATCAAGTCGCCAAACTACTGCAATTAAGCCATACCGATCGTGAAGTGCAACAGCGAGTGCGGCAAATTTTGCAAAAATACCATAACGCGCCTTTGCTGTTGAATAAAAACATCCTCCAATTAACACCAGGGGATGAAGGCTTCCCGAAACCAATTTTAATTGACCAGGATGATTATTGCTTCCGTTTATATGCGGCTATGGATTGTGTCTTTATTGATAGCGATCGCACTTTACATATCCTTGATTTTAAAACGGGTAAAGCTGCCTTCGATCAGCGTCAGGCCTTAGTTTATCTCCTCGCGGCGCGTTATCTCTACCCAGGACGGGAAGCTGTGGCATCGTTCTATAATTTGGAACTTTGTAAAAAGTCCGAATTAATCCGCATTAATCATCACGAGTTAGCATCCTTAGAATTTGAATTAGCTCACATAGCCCAGCAACATCAGCGAGATTTACAAAAATATCATCAAGGAACCGGGGATTTTAGTAAAATCTTCCCCCCAAATCCCGGTTCTCACTGTCGCTTCTGCCCATTCCGTACCATCTGTGATTTTGCGGATTTGAAACAGCCTCAAGGTCATTCTATGCCGATTTTAAAGGGGCTAGGGGCTAGGGGCTAGGAATTTTAGATTTTAGATTTTGGATTTTAGATTCAAATACAATCCAAAATCGCAAATCCAAAATCTAAAATTATTTTTAATGCCCAATGCCCAATTTAAAATGGTGGCAATTCTTTAAGAATTGTAAAGCGAATATGATTGATTGCTAGGTCGCCAATGGCAATGTCTTCTTTGGTTAAGCGTTCGCCTTGGCTGGATATGGTTTCAAAGGAGACTCCTTTGCCAATTTCGATGTGATACCAGCATAAACCCATAAAAAATCTGGTGGGATATGGCCCGGAATCGCCTATGTCATCGGGGTTAGATTCCATAGGCAGCCAGCCAATATTGGGAATGTAAAATTCTAACCAAACATGGTTAAAGTCTGGCTGTAAGGGTATACCTTTTAGTTCCCCGTTTGGTGGACATTTATACCTGCCTACTGTGCGGCAGGGAATACCATTCAAACGACACAGGGCGAGTAAAACGCCGACGTATTCACCACAAGAACCTACTCCCCGTTCTAAAACTACATCGGGAGTATCAATGTATGGTTTAATACCATACGATAATTCATCGTAAACATAATTACGGATGCTATACATTTTCCGCAATAAATTGCTTTCCGAACCTGCGGCATCTCTAGCGGCGCGGCGGACAATGGTAGAGTCCATTGCTAAATCGTCATCATCCACGAGGTAGCGGCTTTCAAATTCTGATGAGAGTGCGGGAATATCTTCTACGTCTTTGGGGGTAATGCGATATTTAATTCCCCGGACTTCTAAAGTCGCTTTCCAGCCAAAAATATGGCGTTCGCCGGGGGTGAGGGTATCAAATTTAAATACTGCTACCCGTTGTCCATCAATTACTTCTTCTGTAAAAGGTAAACCGATGGGTTCAACATGTTTAATTTTTTGACGTTCTGTTTCCGATGGTAAAGCGATGCGCCATTCTAAATTGGTTAAATACACCTCTTCTAACGGCGCTATCTCCTCAGCGTAGGACATTTCAATCAGATAGCCATTAGAAAGGGCGTAGCGCTTTTCTGGCTCGTAATGATAATACAGGGGATGAATGAAAGTGCGATCGCGGTATGTTAGCTCGTGATTGGGGTCAGCATTAGGATTATCGCGAATATAAGGCTCTTCGGAAGCATAAGCGACATATAGGGTTTCTTTGCCTGTTTCCCCATCTTTATGGACAGCAATTCCTGTAGGCGAGTCAAAAGGCGTGAGGACAGTAAATTGAATTTCTCCCGTACCCCGATCTAAAGAAAAGACCGTTTGTTCTGTGCGATCGCTCACCCACAGAGTATCTTGAGTTACCACCAAATTCTCAACACCGACCCCAGGCGCGTAAAATCTGGTAATTTCTTTGCGAGTTTCAGACTCATAAATCAAGATAGAGCTTAACTTGTGGCAGCTAACATAAACTGTTGACTCCCAAACAGCCACGCCATCAGCCGGATAAGGCAAGGTAACAAAATGCTCTAGACCTAAAGAATTGATTTGACAGCGATAGACACTGTTACCACGGGTGACCCAAAGGGTATCTTCCCATACTGCTATACCAGTGACTTCAGTAAATTCCTTAACTTGGTGGGGATTGAGAATTTTACTGTTGTCTGTAATGGGGTCAATTTCTAGCAGATGTCCTTTAATAGTATCAATAGCAATAAGTCTATCTTTAATGAAAGCAATACCACCCAAGGCGGCAGCAGTTAGCGGTCGAATTGTTCTTTGCCCAAACATCTGGCTAACGGTCATACTGGGAAGTGGGAAACTCGTATTAAGCATATTCATTTAATCGGTTAGCACGCCTAAAATAATTGGTGGTAGTACGTCCCATGTGACCAAGTTGCAGATTTGTCTTGCTTACTATTATGAGTGCAATGTGTTCTAAAACAACTCTGACCCAGGAAATAACACATACTAATCCCCGGATGAGAAAGTGACAAATACCAGGAATCACATCTACACTATTACAATTTGGCGAGAGCCTGTATGTAACTTTAGTGGATGGTTTTTCCAGCCATCACTAAATTATGATCGAATTCTGTAACCTTTTCCTGTGACTTACACGATGTCTGCTAATTCTCTGCCTGAAGGTGCCACTGTTTGGCATAGTTTAGAAGTTGATAAAGCGCTAGACCTGCTTGATAGCAATGCAGACAATGGTTTAACACCCCAAGAAGTTGAACAACGGCTGCAAAAGTACGGCCCCAACGAACTTGAAGAACAGGGTGGCCGCAGCGCTTGGGAGATTTTGTTAGATCAGTTCAAGAACATTATGTTGTTGATGCTGATCGCGGTAGCTATCATTTCTGGGGGTTTAGATTTGGTGGCATGGCAAGGCGGTAGCCTGAAACCTGGGGAAGTGCCATTTAAAGATACGATCGCGATTATGGCGATTGTCATTCTCAATGGTATCCTGGGCTATGTGCAAGAAAGCCGTGCGGAACAAGCCCTGGCAGCTTTGAAAAAATTATCTTCGCCCCTAGTGCGCGTTATTCGCGATCGCAAACTCTTGGATGTCGCCGCCAAGGAAATAGTTCCTGGGGATGTGATGCTGCTAGAAGCGGGGGTACAAATAGCCGCCGATGGACGCTTGATTGAACAATCGAATTTACAAGTCCGAGAATCGGCGCTGACTGGCGAAGCGGAAGCTGTCAATAAGCAAGCTACTTTACAACTACCAGAAGATACATCATTAGGCGATCGCATTAATGTCGTTTACCAAGGAACAGAAGTTGTTCAAGGACGCGGCAAGGTTTTAGTTACTAACACTGGAATGAAAACAGAGTTAGGCAAAATTGCTACCTTGTTGCAATCAGTAGAGAGCGAACCAACGCCTTTACAGCAACGGATGACCCAACTTGGTAACGTCCTGGTTAGCGGTTCTTTGGTACTTGTCGCCATTGTCGTCATCGGCGGTGTCATCCAAGCCAGGGGATTTAGCAACTTACAAGAACTGCTAGAAGTTTCCTTAAGTATGGCGGTGGCTGTGGTTCCCGAAGGTTTACCCGCCGTCATCACCGTTACCTTGGCTTTGGGAACTCAGCGCATGGTCAAGCAAAACGCCTTGATTCGCAAACTTCCCGCCGTAGAAACCTTAGGTTCTGTCACTACCATCTGTTCTGATAAAACTGGTACTCTGACTCAGAACAAAATGGTCGTGCAATCAGTTTATACAAATAATTCTACATTCCGAGTCACAGGACAAGGTTACGCGCCTACAGGTGATTTTCAATTAAATGAACAAAAAATAGCTGTAGAAGAATATCCGGAAATCTCCGCTTTACTAGTTGCTTGTGCTGTTTGTAATGATTCCGTACTGCAAAAAGAAGCAGGGGAATGGGCGATTTTAGGCGACCCCACCGAAGGCGCATTAATGACCCTGGCAGGGAAAGCTGGTATTGAAAAAGACCAATGGGAGAGTAAATTACCCAGAGTAGCGGAATTTCCCTTTTCCTCAGAACGTAAGCGCATGAGCGTCATTTCTCAGGTTAAGGCGGTGGCTACTGGTGATGCTTCCGGCACAGATATTGACCCCGCGATCGCTGGTTTTCTACAATCGGAACAGTATTTAATGTTTACCAAGGGTTCCCCAGAGTTAATTTTGGCGCGTTGTAGCCAACTTTACTTAGGTAGACATGCTGCCCCCTTAACCGAAGCACTACGCCAGCAAATTTTGGCAGAAAATGACCAAATGGCGAGTAAAGGGTTACGGGTACTAGGTTTCGCTTATAAACCCTTTGCAGAAGTTCCCCCAGAAGGCTCAGATGAAACCTCAGAACAAGAGTTAGTCTGGCTGGGATTAGTGGGAATGCTCGATGCGCCACGCCCAGAAGTCAGGGCGGCTGTGCAAGAATGTCGAGAAGCGGGGATTCGCCCAGTGATGATTACAGGCGATCACCAGTTAACAGCAAAAGCGATCGCATCTGATTTAGGGATAGCCGAAGAAGGTGCGCGTGTCCTTACCGGACAAGAATTACAGCGCATGAGCGACGAGGAATTAGAGCAACATGTAGACTTAGTCAGCATTTATGCGCGAGTTTCCCCAGAACACAAACTGCGAATTGTCAAAGCCCTGCAACGCCGTGGTAGATTTGTTGCCATGACCGGGGATGGTGTTAACGATGCTCCCGCCTTAAAACAAGCCGATATCGGCATTGCAATGGGGATTACTGGTACAGATGTGAGTAAAGAAGCTAGCGACATGGTACTGCTAGATGACAACTTTGCCACCATTGTCTCAGCTACTAAAGAAGGTAGAGTAGTTTATACCAATATCCGCCGTTTTATTAAGTATATTCTCGGTAGTAATATTGGCGAAGTCTTAACCATTGCGGCTGCACCATTAATCGGTTTGGGCGGCGTTCCCCTCAGCCCCTTACAAATTCTCTGGATGAACTTGGTTACAGACGGTTTACCAGCCTTAGCTTTAGCTGTAGAACCCCCAGAACCAGATGTGATGAAACGTCCCCCCTTCAGCCCCCGCGAAAGTATCTTTGCTAGGGGATTGGGTGCTTACATGGTGCGGATTGGGATTGTCTTTGCGATCATTTCCATTGCTTTAATGGCTTGGGCTTACAACCATACCCATACACCAGGTTATCAAGGCGATCCAGACTCTTGGAAAACAATGGTATTCACTACCCTGTGTATTGCCCAAATGGGTCATGCTATAGCTATTCGCTCAAATAACCAGCTAACCATAGAAATGAATCCCTTATCGAATAAGTTCGTTTTGGGTGCTGTGGTTGTCACCACAATTTTGCAACTCATGCTAGTTTATGTTCCACCCCTACGAGCTTTCTTTGGTACTCACTTCATAAATGGTACAGAATTAGCTATCTGTATTGGTTTTAGTGCCTTAATGTTTGTCTGGGTGGAATTGGAGAAGATATTCTTCCGCGTTATGGGTAAAAAAGCTGTGTGATGGGCATGGGGCATGGGGCATGGGGCATTGGGCATGGGGCATTGGGCATGGGAAGCAATAGTTATATTCTCCCCAACCTCCCACACCCCCCACAATCTCTCCCTCATCTCCCCCCTCACCCTCATCTTCCTCATTTCTCCACTTATGTACCTCAAATCAATTCACCTGAGACAATTTCGTAACTACACAGATCAAAAAGTGGAGTTTAAAGCCGCCAAAACAATTTTGGTAGGTAATAATGCTCAGGGAAAATCTAATTTGTTGGAAGCTGTGGAGTTATTAGCGACATTGCGATCGCATCGGTTAGCGCGCGATCGCGATTTAGTCCAAGATGGAGAAGCGATCGCCCAAATTAGCGCCTCTCTAGAAAGAAAAACAGGTATTAGCGATCTCACCTTAACTCTTCGCCGTCAAGCAAGGCGCACTGTTGCACTGAATGGCGAAGCTGTGCGGCGTCAAATGGATTTTTTGGGAGTTCTCAATGCGGTAGAATTTTCCAGCTTAGATTTAGACTTAGTACGTGGCGGGCCAGAAGGTCGGCGTAGTTGGTTAGATACTTTATTAATCCAACTTGAACCTGTATATGCCCATATTTTACAGCAATATAATCAAGTTTTACGCCAGCGTAATGCCTTTTTAAAACATACCCAAGACATAGCATTTACCAGCCAACAATCAGAACAATTAGCTGTTTGGGATGCCCAATTAGCTACCACAGGTACAAGAGTAATTAGAAGGCGCGAACGAGCTTTACAAAGATTAGCGCCCATTGCAATTAATTGGCACTCAAGTATTAGTGGAAGTACAGAAAATCTCCAAATCAAATATGCGCCGAGTGTCCCTTTAGGGGAAAACTATCCACAACAAGTACAACAAGCCTTTTTAGATAAAATCCAGCAACGCGCTGTAGCCGAACTCCGCCAAGGTACTACCTTAGTAGGGCCTCATCGCGACGAAATAGAATTAATTATTAACCAAACACCAGCCCGTCAATATGGTTCTCAAGGTCAACAGCGCACTTTAGTATTAGCTCTTAAATTAGCCGAATTACAATTAATTGAAGAAGTTGTTGGCGAACCACCCCTGCTCTTATTAGATGATGTTTTGGCAGAATTAGATCCATATCGCCAAAATCAATTACTTGATGCCATTCAAGATAGATTTCAAACTTTAATTACCACAACTCATCTCGGTTCATTTGACTCACAATGGTTAGATTCATCGCAAATTCTCCATGTAAAAGCAGGAGAAATATCATTAACCAACGCTATTTATTAAAGCGATGAAACAATCAGGTGTACTCGTAGGGGCGGGGAAACCCCGCCCTTGCGAGGGTTTCCCCGCCCTTGCGAGAGTTTCCCCGCCCTTGCGAGGGTTTCCCCGCCCTTGCGAGGGTTTCCCCGCCCTTGCGAGGGTTTCCCCGCCCTTGCGAGGGTTTCCCCGCCCTTGCGAGAGTTTCCCCCCCCTTGCGAGGGTTTCCCCGCCCTTGCGAGGGTTTCCCCGCCCTAGTGAGAGCGCTTCGGGGCATGGCAGTGCCAGTGCCCCTACAATCAACGATCATTGGTACCTCAGCAACTGGCAATCTGCTGTATGTTTTAGATTGCAGTTTGCTATAAAAAAATCGGATTATCTAAACTTTATGGCTCGCACAACTAGCAGTCAGGATATTTTTCCGGATTGCGGGTAATTTTTGTGAATATTAATTGAGAAAGTTAAATAAAAATTTTATTCTCTCAAGATAATCGTTACTAATTAATAAACCTACTTATCTATTAAGTAAAGCGGTGTAAAAAAACTAACTATATTAAGCAATGTAAAAATTTAGGAATTGATTTTTTACTGAGGAATTTAGTCTTTACTACCAATTTTTAATAACTTTCACTGTTTTATTTATTAGATTTAATATTTTCACCCTTGCTTTCTCCTGATATTACTGCTTATTTTAAAGCAGTAATTTTCTTTACTTATTGAGTCTTATTGAGTAAATTCTATTGCCCAAAACTAATAAACATGAGTAAATCTCTGGAAATTTTAGATATGTATTCACAAAACGAAATTGCCCACAAAGATGAAATTGCAGTTTTAGGGGCATCATTGCGAGAAATTGAACAGAAGTTACTCAAGCAATCCCAAAATACAGGAATCACGAGAATGTGGTTTCAAGGAGAAGAACCATATTTTGATGTGTTCTTTGAATTAAAAAACGATGAAATATTATGGTTTCAATTAACACTACGCGGTAAAGCTATCTCTTGGGATAGTAAAAAATCAAAATTCCAAACTGGTACTACTAATGAACTGCATGACAACGATGTCAGCTTTTATGCAGCGAGTAAGACAATTGAAAATGATATGCAGACAGATTGGGAATTTGTTAATTTAGCCAAATTGATTCTGCAAACCAGAGCCGATGAAACTATTTTTGCCAAAGCTTTAGAGTTATTTAATTGCTCAAATAAACAATAACTAATTCATTCTTTCTAATGTTTTGAAAAAATTAAGTACTATCACAGTTAGCAAAGCACCGATTAATCCTAATTGCCATAAACCACAACCTGCGGCTATTCCCAAGGCGGCTGAAACCCAAACCGCCGCAGCTGAGGTTAATCCATGAATTTCAGTTCTTTGTGATTCATTAGATGATTGACGTAAAATCTCTCCCGCACCCAGAAAACCAACACCAGCAGCTATACCTTGGATGACTCGACTTAAAGCGTCAGCACTGAGATTAATTCCGGGTGTAGATAAAGGGATAAGAGTAAAAATAGCTGAACCCAGACTGACTAACATGTGAGTTCTCAACCCAGCAGGTTTGTGTCTTAGTTGTCGTTCTAAACCGATAATTGCGCCACAGAGTAGCGCTATGCACAATCTAAAGAGAATATTTTGCAAATTAAGGTTCATGCAGCATCAAAATAGTTAGTGATGAAAAATATTTGCATAATTAATAATTAAATTATATATAGCTCAGGAATTACGCAAAAATTATCAAAAACCTTAATTTTATGAACCGCCAAGACGCCAAGTACGCCAAGTATTCTTAGAGTGTGCGTAAGTCCTATAGCTATTGAATTTGATTATTAAACTGATAAAGTAGAACTCAGCAACTCTTAATAAGCAATCCTTAACCAGGTAATTACCAATTATGAATTACCTTTGAGGATATGGCAGATAAATAATTTTAATTCTGCTAGTACTACTATTTATGATATTGGTTAAATGTAGTAATTTAAAGCTGTAGCTGTGATTATTTAATGGCGATAAATAATTTAAACATTATATTCTACTGTAAATTGCTATATTTAAGCATACAGTCAAGATTTGCAGCAACGATCGCTATTTAGGGAGTATATCTGGCGTGAATCAAATAAAAATATGCATTTGCCAGCTAATTAGACTCAGGAACTAACCTGAGGTAGCAATTTCAGCATTAAGCTAATCCTGGTATGGTTTTTCGGCTCGCTGTCTAGAGCTATAAATATTCAGTTGTGACCGAAATAGGTTAAAAATAGACAAGTACAGCACAACTAGTGGTTTACAAGTTTCACAGGCGCACAGTCAGGGAAACATAAGGGTAGGTAAGCTAATCTGCTTTTAAGTTGCACAATCCATTGTGAAGGCTGTTGACTGTTGATTGTTGACTGTTGACTGTTGACTGCCCTTATTAGTAGTTATGCAATTTAGATAGGCATTAGCTTAATAAGCACAGAATGATGCGTCAATAAAGCGTTTATTGGCAATATCTGAAACTCTGGTACAAAGTAAATATAAATTTCTGCTTGTAGTACTATTGGCTGTTTGGCTACTAAATTATTAACTTTTTTCACTCTTGCACAAATGGTTACTACTGTGACCATAACCAATGAATTACAACAGAGAACAACAAAATTGAGTGGACAAACTCTACTGGCTTGACCAAATTAAACTCCAAGACCGCGCCAAGGTAGGTGATAAAGCGTTTTACTTGAGCCGAATCATGCAGCGTGGCTATCCTGTAGTACCTGGTTTTGTTGTAGGTGCAGAAGTCTTGCAACAATTTTTAGAAAATCTTAATAGCTCGGAATCATTAGTTGCTGACTTACCCCATTCTTCGTTGTATTTGGATGTGAATAATTGGCGTCAGCTGCAACAAGTAGCCGGTCGTTTGCGTCAAGAAATTGTTACTGCTACTGTACCACTATCTTGGGTGGGAAAAATTCTCTCAGCAGCGAGAGAATGGGACAGCGATTATTTAATTTTTCGCCCTACGGTAATGGTACCAAGCACTACTAAGGCGGGAAATATCTCAGGATTACTAGAGTCGGTTTTTTGTCCTTGTAATCCAGACGCGATCGCATCTGGGTTAAAGCGCACTTGGAGTCAATTATTTCGCGCTAAAAGTTTACTATATTGGCAACGAGCCGGAATTGAGCTAAAAAGAGTCAATTTTGCAGTTTTAATCCAGCCGGTGCGCAATGCGATCGCTAGCGGTTTATTTCATGCAAATACCTCTGGCTGGGAAATTAGCGCTACTTGGGGATTAGGAGTAGCGATCGCTAATGGTGAAGTTTTACCCGATGTTTACTATATTCACCCAGAAACCGGACAGTTAATTGAGCAGCAGCTAGGTAGTAAAATCCTCGCTTATCGAATTGAAAATCCCGCAAATAAAGATAGTTTGCAATCAGTTACGCCATCAGTACTGACATTAGATAATCATTGTCTCGTCGCCTATTTACTCGAAGAAAGCAAACAAAAACAGTACGCTTTACAAGCTGAATATCTACAACAAGTCATTATGTTGGGCAATCAGCTAGTTAGCGAACTAGGTAGCGAATTTGACATTGAATGGACAATTTCTCAGGTTAGCCCAGTACCCAAACTCTACCTCACCCAAGTTAGCGCTCCCCAATCAGCCATTCCCAACGTCCAGATTATTAAGGGGATAGGAGCCGCTAGAGGAAGAGTTACAGCTAATGCCTATGTAATTGCCAATTCCCAATTAAAACCAGAACAGCTACCCCAAGGCGTGATTTTAGTTGCCAAAGCTATCACGCCAGATTGGTTACCAATATTACAGAAAGTTATCGGTATTATTACAGAGAATGGCGGCTTAACTAGCCATGCAGCAATCCTCGCGAGAGAATTGGGTATTCCCGCAGTAGTCAGCGCTACAGATGTTACAGCCTTAATTCAACCAGGTGAAAGATTATTAGTAGATGGCGATCGCGGCGAAGTTTCGCGAGTGCGAGAAGACATAACTTTAGAAAGGATCGTAGCAAAAAGCGGTTCAGCAGAAAATATCGATTTCGATGATAATCATGCCATCTCTAATCCTTGGCAATCCCCACCATTACGTAGTTCTGGGATACCTTCTCAACCGCTAATTGGTACTCAGTTACTATTAAACCTCAGTCAAAGCAGCTTAATAGAGCAAGTCAAAAGTTTACCTGTGGATGGAGTCGGGTTACTGCGTTCCGAACTGATGATGTTAACCGTCCTAGAAGGACAACACCCTAATAGCTGGCTAGCCGATGGCAGAAAAGCAGAATTATTAGAACGCTGGACTGAGGAGATTATGCAATTTGCTTGTGGCTTTGCACCGCGAACAGTATTGTATCGCTCCTTAGATTGGCGATCGCACGAATTACCATCTGCTACCCAAGAACCTCAATCTACATCACAAGCAGTCTTAGGCGATCGCGGAATATTTAGCTATTTACTGAATCCGGCAATTTTCGAGTTAGAATTAGCCGCCTTAGCTAATGTGCAAAAAGCCGGGTACAGCAACGTCAACCTGATGTTACCCTTTGTCCGCAGCGTCGAAGAATTTTCTTTATGTCAGCAAAAAGTTGTGCAAGCTGGATTAACTCAATTACCCCAGTTTCAACTCTGGATTATGGCAGAAGTTCCCAGCGTGCTTTTCTTGCTACCAGAATATGTGAAAGCAGGCGTGGCTGGTATTTCTATTGGTAGTAACGATCTCACCCAACTGCTTTTAGGAGTAGATCGAGAGCAAGAACAACTAGCCAGAAGATTTAATGAACTTCAGCCAGCAGTAATGAGTGCGATCGCGCAACTAATCGAAATGTCCAAAGATGCCGGTATTCCCTGTACAATTTGCGGTCAAGCGCCAGTATTGTATCCTGAAATCATCGATCGCTTAGTGCAATGGGGAATTACAGCCATTTCCGTAGAACCTGAAGCAGTAGAGCGAACATATCACGCGATCGCTCGTGCAGAACATCGCCTGATTTTAGAAGCCGCAAGACGACAGTTGAGAGGAGGGTAAGGAATTTTAGATTTTGGATTTTGGATTTTGGATTTTAGCCCAATGCCCACTCGCCTTGAGCGAAGTCGAAAGGATGCCCCATGCCCACTACTTTATATACCCCGTTTCTCGTAAAAACTTGCGGAGGTCGGTGAAAAATTGAGCGCGATCGCTTTTTTTATAAGCCTGTTGTACTTGTCGCCAACCGTCTTGTCCTTGACCTAGCATATATTTACTGGCTAAATAAGCCGCCAAAAATCCTTTACCGTCGTCGCCTTGTTGGCGAATTTCTTGGTAAGTTTGCCATAGTTCTTTAGTATTGCTGGCGATTAACTTGGGATAGCGGCGGGTAACATCAACCATCTTGCCTTGGCGATATTGCCAAATTTGCAGTGGGTAGCCAGAAGCAGCGTAGGAACTGAAAGCGTAAGCAAAGCGATCGTCGCGGCTGTTAAATTCTGGGATTCCGTCTTTGTCTACATCTTTAAGTTGGTAGCCAGCATTACCCCATTCATGACGAATTTGTTTGTATTGCTGAGATTTACTGTCATAACGGTAAATTAAGGAATAAAGACAGCAATGCGCTCCCCCTGTAAAGAAATCGGCAATTACTTCCGGTTCTTTATTACCATCTAAATCTTGCACTGGTATTTGATTTTTTTGTCCGTCTAACTCCCCAATAGGGCGATCGTATTCACTATCTTGAGCTAAATTTTGCTCTAAAATCCTTTGACCTGCACGAGTAATTTGTAACCGCACATTTTTATACTGATGTTCTTCCGGTTTGTCATAGGAAATTTGTGCCTGTACATTTCCTGACTTACCAGTAAGTGTTTCGGCTGTAGCAGCTTGAGTAAATAGCGCTACAGCACTCATAAAAGCTAAACCGATTAAAGATGGATTCCGAAACTGACGAATAAAATTCATTATGGGTGTTGTATATATTCAGACTGATTTTTACAACACCATCATAGTCATCAATATCGGAAAATTGCGGCAACTGGTGTGCTAAAAGGTATTTGCTCAGGTGGAACAGCGTAAACAGTACCGCCATTTAATAAGGTATGAGTTGCGGCTAAATCTAACAAATCCTCATCGCCAGTTTCTTTATCTTCATGCAAATACACTGCTTCCGAACCGGGGTCAAACAAACCCCATTGCTGTTGTCCGACAGCCACTAGCAACGAATCTATTCGTTGAAAATAAGCAGCCGGGATGATTTGTTTGAGGTCATTGGTAGCTTTACCTGTATCGCCACTAAAGAGTTGATGGAATCGCTCCAGAAATTCTTGCTGTGATTTGTAAAAATCAGCCTCAACAATTGGCCAAGCGCGATCGTGTAAATCTTGAGCGCTGAGAATTTCTGGATTTCCAGTGATACCTTCTGCCATTAAATGCTGATAAGTATTCGCCTGTTTGTATAAAGGTAAAAGATACTCTACTCCAGCCAATACCAAAGGCGCTGTTTCTTCTCGCAGCTTTTCCTGCAATGCTCGATCAATTATGTAAAAGAATTGGCGAATTTCTTCTTGATGCTGGTCTCTATCTGGACTTCCCTGTCCGTGAAATGCACCTGGTTGGACAAAAGAATTCGCAGTTCCACCTTTAGATGTAGCAATGCGAAACTGACCCTCTTTAGCAGTTTCATCTTGATTGAGAGCATCTGCTAAACTTTTTGGTAAATTTTCTACGTCTACCTCATTAATCGTATAGTGAGTTCCCTCAAAAAACCTCACATCTTGTTGACTTAAAGCCAAAATGTAGAAACGTCCATTACCATTTAAAATCGGTAGCAATGGTTTGATGTGAAATCTATCTGTGACGACAACCAACTCTTGAAAATTAAATGGCAAAGAATAGTAACGAAAAAATTCTTGAGAAATAAAGATTGCTAGACCTAATTCTCCCATTTGTTCCCAAAATTCTTGGTTATCAAGATTAATTGCTGGCTGCAATAATGCGGTTGCTTCTTGTGGTTCCAAACCTGCGTCAATTAACTGTGCTTCTGCTTGCTTAATTAAATTCTTAAAGCGAATCGGGTCTTGTCGCACTTCTGGGCCAGCAGGGTGAATTGGCATATAAATTGACACACAATTACCCTTTGGCTGTTGTAAAAGTGGCTTGATTTCTTCTCTAGAAATTATTTGCATAAAATATCCCTCCTAGCAACGCGACCAGAAACATCAGAATCAACACAAAATATTTAAAGTTCTGATGAGATGTTTTTTGATGTGGAATTGAACACCAAAAACGATGAATCTGGATTTATTTCACGTCAAGGAGGGTAAAGTTTCATCTTTCTTTGGACTTACTAGTTAATAGTCAATAGTCATTAGTCAATGGTCAACAGTCAACAGTCAACAGTCAACAGTCAACTATCTACGATCCATTTTTTGCTTGTTGAGAATTGATGGGTGCTTCTGGTTGGGGTTTGCGAACCCATCCTAAAGTTACACGTTTCATAATCGCGTGTAACGCTGTCAGGATAATAAAGGTAATAGCAATAATTACTAAAGGCTGTTTTCCTAGAAGTTCTTCTACTCCCTTAGTTAATACCGCATCTGGCTGGGTGATGAAATCCCAGCTATTGAAACGTAAAAATCGCCCCCAGTAAATACCTATAGCTGAGAGGATATGAGTAATTAACTCAATTCTAAAAATCCATTGGCTTTTACCAATTAAGTGTAAATAATGACCTAAATTAATTAAAGATATAACGTAAGCCTGAAAACCCGCTAGAATTACTAATAGATAAAGGGGAATTAATATTAAAGTAATAACCCATATTGATTGAATTGTGCGAATATCATCTATCAGATGAATTACATCGGTAAGTAGATAGGGTGCATTCGGTAAAAAGGCATAAAAAACTATTAATCCTAGCCACCAAACCCAAGACCTGCGGCGATTTTTACGAAACAGCCAAACACTTAAAGCTAAAGGTATAAAAGCTAGAAAAAGGTTCCAAGTCATCCATCTCATATTGATGTGTAAGACTTGGAACAATCTGTTAATTAATTCAATCAATTCCGCTTTCATAAGCTGACTCACAATGGTGTGATTTATTTAGGTTTGCTCTATGCTTCTAAGTAATTTTATTGAATAGCTAACAATCAAGTTTTCATGAACTGCTATGTTTGCTACTTTTCAATAAAATGTATTTTCCTAGACTTGATACAAGATTTTGACGTTCCTACCCGAAAGAGATAATTGCTACTCTCTCATTTGTTACTTCAACAGCCTAATCTACTAGTATAGCGAGAAAATCTTGGCGGGCAAATCTGTGAAATTTCAAGGCAGAATTGAGTAATAAATATTACTGACCAAATACTTACTCTGGTTCGCTACAGTACTTATTTAGCTCGCCAACTAACTTATCAGCATCCTTACCGGCGGTTTTGCTTACTGCTGTGAGTGCTGTATCAATCTCGGCTCTAGCCTTTTCCAGTTTTTGTCTACCTGATTGTGTAGCTTCAGCCGTTTTAGCTGTGTTTAAAGCTCTAGCAGCTTTGGCGATCGCTTGACTCACACTCTTAAAATTCTTGGCAAACCGACTTTGGTATTCTTGTAACTTCGGATCTTTGAGGTTCATTTCTTCTATGGACTTGGTAACAACTTCTAAATCTTTAGATAGTTGTATGCTTGTAGTCACCTGCTGCCCTTTATTTTTGTCAATCAGAGAATTACCTTCATTCACAGCCTGAACCAATCGCTGACATTGAGAGGCTTTATTTTCGTTGCAACCACCAAGTAATAAAGCAATACTCAGGCTAATCACAGCAATAATATTATTTTTCCGCGCAACAGACATGAAAACTCACCAGTATGAAAATTCCAACCATAGTATCTAACAATTCTGGAATTTTGTAGTGAGTTTGGGTATTGGGCATTGGGCATTGGGCATTGGGCATGGGGCATGGGGCATTGGGTAAAGGCAAAGACGCGATGAATCGCGTCTCTACAATTGTCGTTTGTCTCCCTACCAGCCTACTGGTAAGCCTAGCTTTTCTAAAGTTTCTTCTTCTTGTAAAAGTGGCTGGATGTCTCGATCTATGGGAATTCGTCCTCCGGAAAGTACCAATGCACGTTGAGTTACTTTACCTAACCAATTGAGGTCATGGGAAGCAATTAACATTACTTGCACGGGCAAATTTAATAATACCTGCGCCAAATGCCGCCGCCAATAAGGATCTAAACCGTTAGTTGGCTCATCTAAAATCAAAATGCTAGGCTCTAAAGCTAAAATTGACGCTAAAGCTGCTAGGCGTCTTTGTCCTCCGGAAAGTTCATGGGCTGAACGGTTGGCGTAGGCTTCTAGTCCAAAATCAGCTAATAATTCTCTGGCTCTATCTATGGCTAAAGCTGGCGGTACACCATAATTGCGCGGGCCGAAGGTAATATCTTCTAAGATAGTCGGCATAAATAATTGATCGTTGGCATCTTGGAAGGTAAAACCAATATGACGCCTGACTTGAGACAGGGTTTGAGATTCTACGAGAATGCCATTAATGGAAATTTTACCGCTTTGTGGTTGTTTTAAGCCGATGAGATTTTCTAGTAAGGTGCTTTTACCAGAACCAGTTGCACCCATTAACGCCACGCGATCGCCTGGTTGTAATGTAAACGAAATTTCTCGCAATACAGGCTCTTGATTGCCATAGGCGTACACCAAGTTTTGCACCTCCACCACAGCAGCGTGGGGATGATGAATTGAAGATTGGGGATTAGATGTTAATGATTTCAAAATTTACAACTCAAAATGCACAACTGCGTTCTTACTGAGTGAAATGGTAAGAACTGATGGTTAAACAAGCCGCGATCGCACCTGCTATTAATACAGCCATACGCTCTTTTGGTTTTAATGTTGAGTCTATTGGTAATTGTCCGTTGTAACCCCGAACTACCATTGCGGTATAAACGCGCTCGGCTCTATCTAAACTACGGAGATATAAAGCGCCAATGGTGGCTGCACTGGTGTAGCGCAACCAGCCAGTTGTGCCATTTAAACCCCGTAATTGGGCACTACGCTGCATTCTCGTGACTTCTGATAGCAAAATTTCTAGATATTGACCTGCTAAGAGCAAATTTTCCTTTAACGCTAGCGGTACGGGTAAGCTTTTGAGAGCTATACCAAAACTATGGGGCGGTAAGGTTAACAAAAAACTATTCATCACAATTAAACAGATAAAAGAACGTACTAGCAGAAAACTAGCTCGTTCCCATCCCAAGGGCAAAGCTAAAAATGAGAGGAAGATTAACTCTGTACCGAGTAATTTTCCTAGCTGGGGAAGCTTTACCTGTAACACCCAAGCCCATAAAAGAGCGATCGCTCCATAAGCACCCAAGTTATACCAAGCATGATGCTTTAATAAAGCTGCCCCAATCACAATAATCAGCGCTAGTTGTAAGCGTAAGGTTAAGGAAATTCTAAGCATTATTCGGTTTCACTACCTTAGCAATCCCAAAGGCGACAGCAAAGCAAACAGCCGCACCTACCAAACCCGCAATACTCGTACCAATTGTTCCCAACCCCTGAATGCCATAGTCAGCTAAAGGTGTGGGTACAATTACTCGTACTTTTTCGCTTAAGTCGATAAAGCCTAAATTTTCGGCTACCCTTTCCAAACCATCAGGCCAAGCTGAGGCAAATAGTGATAATACACCCGCCACGAGAACAATGCTTACAACTGGCACTACCCAGCCGCGAAATTGCTGTTGTTCCCCCGGTAACAAATCTGGCCTTTGCTTGGCAAGGTAAATTAATACACCTCCAGTAATTAATCCTTCACCAATACCAATGAGAATATGAGTTCCTGTCATGGCTCCTAAAACTATGGCGGCTGGTGCTGTTCCTGAAAGGGCTAGCTCAAGAGCGCAGGCTAAAGCTGCAACTACCACACTTACACCAGCAGCAATCCCCGCAGCTAAAGGTAAACGCCCTTTAGAACCGCCAAATAGCCGTTGCAGAGTGTTAGTTAACCCCCAACCAACCCAAACGCCAATAAAGGCCATGTTTAAAATATTTGCGCCTAAGGCTGTAATTCCACCATCGGCAAATAGCACAGCTTGGATAATTAAGACTGTAGCAATACACAATGCCCCTGCCCAAGGGCTGCCTAAAACTACTGCGGCTAAGGTTCCCCCTAACAAGTGACCACTTGTACCCCCTGCTACAGGGAAATTCACCATCTGGGCAGCAAAAATAAAGGCTGTGGTTAAACCCAGTATAGGAGCGCGACGAATGCCAAAAGCATCTTGCGATCGCCCTAAAGCCACAAAGAGTGCTGCCGTACTCGCTAAACCAGTAGCTCCTGCAACTGGTAAAGAAACAAATCCATCAGGAATATGCATGATGTGCCCCGTGTGTCATGTTTTGCTTCACACAAATTTCTCAATTTATCTGCGGCATTAAATTAATAAAAAGCAGAAAAACCACCTTTTATACAATGCCCTATTGGGGGATTTTATAGTGATACTTCCGGTAGATTGACAATAAAATATTGCATAAATAATATAGTTATTTTTTAATATGTATAGTTTTATTAATTTGTTGTTAAATTCAGTAATCAAATCTGCCAAAAACACTCTATTGATTGATGTTATGTAGATGATTTAATACACAATATAGTAGATAAATAGTTGAGAACTAGTTGTAAATATTTATATTTATCTATCTTTAGCAGCATATCCATTTGATATTTATCTATTTTGCCAGCAAGTTAACCAAATATTTACCGATCAATTAGACAATATAAAACCTGCTTAACAAAATAGCTATTCGCCAGACAAATCATCATCTATGGGGAAACATAATTTTTCCCCTGTTCCACATTTTTAGGCAAGACTTACCTGCTAATTACCAAATAGTGCAAATGTAATTTGGATCACAACTAAGCTTTATAAAAATTCTTATTAGTCAATAGTCAACAGTCAGTAGGGGCGGGTTTATTGAGAATTATCGTTAATCGGTGAGGATATTTGTGAACCCGCCCGTACAGTTGTCAAAAAATAAATTACCCATATTCCGTAGTGCGAGCAGCGTTCGACTGAGCGCTCACGCCGAAGTCTTGCTCGCTTTTGAACACCAGCGAGCGAGACGTTTGTCCTTCGGACACGCTACGCGAACGCACTACAAATTGATTGGGTATTTGGATGTCCCCAAAGCCACCCAATGCCCGATGCCCAATGCCCAATGCCCAGCAACATCCTATAACTCGAATCTCTGCCAGAATAATTGACAATGATTCTTAATTCAACTAATATACACAGAAGTAATTGCAAATTGTTTGCAACATTACATTCTAGCGCTAACAGCAGTTTAATGTCATGCCCAATAACTTAGCTTTGGGAAAAGAACAACTTTTAAGCCGTCGTCAATTACTGAAGCTGGGTTTAGGTGGCACTGGCGTAGTCGGAGCAGCAGCGCTTTGGCAAATGGCAAATCACAGCCAGTCTATTGTCAAAGTTCCACCCACAGAAATTGCAGCATCTGAAGGCGTAACTCAACCGATGAAGATGCTGAGAAATTTCGATTATGGGACGCTCAAGCATGAAAATGGACGTACCATCCGCGAATTTAGGCTGACTGCGGGCACTTCCGTCATTCAACTAAATAGTGCTGTTTCCTACAATATCTGGGATTTAAACGGGCATATCCCAGGGCCCACACTCAGGGTTAAACAAGGTGAACGGGTAAGGATACTTTTTCTCAATAAAGCTGGACATTCTCACTCTTTACATTTTCATGGGGTGCATTCAGCCGATATGGATGGAATTCGCCCAGTCAGTAACGGTAGTGCCACAATTTATGAATTTGATGCTGAACCTTACGGGGTTCATTTGTATCATTGTCATATTGAGCCTGTTACTCGTCACATTGCTAAAGGGCTATATGGGATGTTCATCATCGATCCACCCAAGCCACGCCCGCCAGCTGATGAAATTGTCCTAGTTATGGCTGGGTATGACGTAAATGATGATAGCCACAATGAGTATTATGCATTCAATGGATTGCCCCATCACTATATGGACAATCCCATCCGCATTTACAAGGATCAGTTAATTCGGCTGTATGTGCTGAATATTATTGAATACGATCCAGCAGTTACTTTTCACCTTCATGCCAACTTCTTTAATGTTTATCGTTCAGGTATGACTATGACTCCGAGCGAGAAAACAGATGTCATTACGATGGGTGTGGCAGAAAGACATATTCTGGAATTTAGCTTTCGCTATCCAGGTAAGTATATGTTCCATCCCCATCAAGATGCGATCGCAGAAAACGGTTGCATGGGTGCCTTTGAAGTCATTAATTCATAACACATTGCAGAGATGTTACCTTGGTTGATAGCTTTGAAAATGGCAAAAAATGCGCAATTTCTACCTGAAATCGCAATTTTGCGTTACTTAATTTACAGGTCGTAAAAAAACTCAACTTAATTTGATTAATGTTTAAAAATTTTCTCTAAATGATACTTTATGAGATAAATTTTGCAGGCTTTAATGTTGTAGCCACAAGGCTTTCCGCAAATTCAGGAATAAAATTTGACATTAAAATCTGAATCTTGTATGGTATCCTTTATAAAGACTTCACATTAGTCAATAAATATAAGGTTTAGGTAAAGCTAGACAGCTAACCTACCACAAGTTTTTGGTGCAGCCTAAATTCCCAATCAAGCAAAGAATATAGAAGCTTGAAACAGGGTATCTCAAAATTCTCAGCTAATTTGCACGCCCTTAGCAAATATGCGATCGCAGAATCATTCTGTTGAGAATTTGCCGCGATTGCTAGGATATCTGCCAGCAATCAACTTATTTAGGCATAGTCACTCTGTTGAGGAAAGGTAGTTATTTATTTAACTATCTATTTCCACAATTTTTCATGCAATGAAAGTGTCTGATAATACATATTCCCAAGTATTTAGGACATAAAAATTTAGGCACTAAATATTTAGTGTTATAAGTTTAGCTTTTTTGGCGATATCGATGCGATCGCTAAAAATTCCTGCGAATATTTCTACGTTGAGGTTTCCTGATGACATTCAACACAAACGCTGATTCCGTTACTGGCGATTTACCTAAACAATTAGATATCGCCACAATTTGTATTTACGGGTTGAGTATCTTATCTGCGGGTTTATTCCTGTTTTTACCGTTAGTCAATTTACTTAGCCCTAGCCCTTGGCAACGTTATATGGGCGCGATACATGGAACAGCAGCCTTATTAGCAGTAGTTGTCATTGCTTATGCCGGACATATGGCATTTCCTTTACTGCGAGGAGTAGGCAAAATCTTACCCCAAATGCGCACTCTAACTTTTTGGGCTACCTGCCTATCTTTTATGGCAATTGCTTCAGGTAATTGGGTGTATATGCGTTACCGCGCACCTATGGGTGGTGCCCGTGCTTGGTTAACCAAAAATACACCTTTAGTGCATTACCTGTTCATGGAATACCATGAATTTACAGTGTTATTTACATTTCCTTTGGGAGTAGCTTGTACCTGGATTTTGTGGAAGTATGGCGACTCAATTTTAGATAAAAAGAATCGTGTAGTCCTCAATGCCACTTGCGTTGCTTTAATGGCAATGATGTTCTTTGCAATTGGCGGTTTTGTGAGTGGATTAAACGTCGCCAGAATCCATACTCTGTAAGTACTTGTTTAGACAATTGGTAAATAAAAATTATCCATTAGGAGGTTATAACTAATGGTTCAGAAATTATCGCGAGATTCTCAAACATTGCCCTTATATGTCAAGTTTTGGAACCGCTTAAAAACCTTTCCTAAAGGATTAGCAGAAGGTTCTCAAACATCTCCCACTGTTTCCGGCCCGGCTGCTGCTGCATTAATTAGCGCGGCATTTGGTTGCTTTATCTTAATGGTGAACCAACACCTGACATCGGCTTTCAAACCTTGGGAAAAAATTATTTGGAGCTTGGGGGATTGGATACCAGGTAGCCACAATCCTAATCCGTTATATGGTGAAATTGGCAGCTACTCTGGTAAAGAAACTGTGATGTTAATTGGCTGGTTAGTTAGCTGGTTAATCCTCAGTAAACTTTGGCAAGATAAACAGATTAAAGCGAGAACTATATTTTTCTGCTTATTTTGCTTTTTGGTAGCTGCAACCGTCATGAATTGGCATCCTTTATTTCCCTATTTACCTTTAATGCCAACATAAGCAAAATTTTGTGAATTTTCGCAAGATTTTTTGATTAGTTAATTCATCAAACTCTCGGAGGAATGAAAATATGCAAACACAAAAATACAACCAACAAATTCGCCAATTACACCATTATGTTTTGGCGATGGTGAGTGTTTTGGTGTTATTTGCTTTGACTTTTCCCATTGCTTGCTTGCGAGTCAGTCAAAGCCATAAGTATGGTAATGCAGCTTTAAAATCCCTATCCTGGGATGAACCGCAACGACCTGTAACTTCCTATACCTCATTGGTGCCAGCCAAAAATCAAAATTCTCAATCTGTGAAGTAAAGTCTTCTTTTCTCGCTGACTCCAGGATTATCAATCGTTAATGGTCAAAAGTCCATAGTCAATGTCTAGAATCTATTGACTATGGACTCTTGACTACTGACAAGACTGCCCATACAGCTTTTGCCATTAAATCTCAATATTTTAAACTGCTTTAATAAAGATTTTATCCCTAGCAATGGCTAATTAGTCCTTTTAAATCAAAGTTATTGGCTGATAAAGTTCAATTAAGTCAAGTCAATAAATTAGAAAAATTATTAAATTCTAGTTAATATTTTGTACCTAGTTGATAAATAGTCGCATTATATGTGAAAGTACAATCTATGACAAATTGTCGAAGGAAACTACTGCTTGTAGTTTGAGATGTGGCAATTGCTATCCACCAAAATCATCACCAACGCACAAATGATAAAATATCGCTATATCTGTCTCACTGTTGCTGCTGCTGCCATCGTTAGTTTAAGTTCCTGTAACAGTACACCCACAGCAGAAAATCCAGCTACACCATCTGCTAACTCTAGCGCTCAGGTGGCTGAAACAACAACTCACAGTAATCACGGTGGGAAAGCGAAAATTAACATCAATAGTGCGATTTTGTCGGAGTTGGATAAATTTGAGGCACAGTTAGGCGTTCCCGCATTATCCAATAAAATTCAGGCTAATCGACCATACGCTAGCCCAGAAGATTTAGTTAGCAAGAAAGTTATTACTCAAGAAGAGTTTGACAAAATCAAAGATGCAGTAACTGTGCAAGAGGTTGTGCTTACCGGTGAAGCTAAAGATGTTGATTACATGACAAAGTTGGGCTTAATGAAAGGACATCTTTTAGTTGCACAAGAACTTTTGGATCAAAATCAGCCTAAACAAGCCGAACCCCATATTGGACATCCGGTAGAAGAGATTTATGTAGATGTGGAAGAGCAACTCAACGAGCGCAAAGTCAAAGAATTTAAGACTACTTTAGTGAGTTTGCAAGATTTGGTCAAATCTAATCCCAAGAATGCCAAAGTTAAAACTGATTTTACCGCTTCAGTGCAATCAGTTGACGGCGCGATCGCGGCTTTACCAGAAGCGCAACGTAAAAAACCCGGATTTGTGCTGCAAGTGATTAACGGCTTATTAGATGCAGCTAACTCAGAATATGGAGCTGCGATCGCTAATGGTAAAATAGCTGCTGCAATTGAATATCAAGACTCCCGTGGCTTTGTTGTCTACGCTAACGACTTGTACAAAGGAATTGCTAGCCAAATAGCACAAACCAGTCCCGAAGCGAATAAAGCCATTGAAGCCAGTTTTGCTGACTTACTGAAAGTTTGGCCTGCAGCTATTCCACCTGCTACACCAGTCAAAACCCCAGAAGAAGTCACCAAACTGGTAAAAACTATTGAGCAAAACTCTCAAAAAATTATCGATAAAACTAGCACCCAAGCACAACAATAATAATTGGACTGGACTAGAGATGGAAACAGGAGTTTAAAATAAGTTAATAATGAGAAAACAGTTAGGAGCTAAAAGTTAAAATCTTCGTAACTTTTAACACTTCAAACAAGTATCATCCTTAACTTATTTCTCATTACTCTACATTCCTAACCTTTGCTAAACTTAACAACTGATGCAAGAGCTTGACCACAAAAAGACTGTCGATTTATTAAACGCCATCATGGAATTTGAACTAGCAGGTGTAGTCCGCTATACCCATTATTCCTTGATGGTGACTGGCCCTAACCGCATTCCCATCGTGGCTTTTTTTAAAGCCCAAGCTAGTGAATCTTTACTCCACGCTCAACAAGTAGGAGAGATTTTAACTGGTTTAGAGGGTCATCCTTCCCTGAGAATTGCGCCAATGGAGGAAAGTTACCAACATTCAGTCAAAGATATTTTGGCTGAAAGTTTATCTCATGAAAAAAAGGCGTTGGATTTGTATAAAGCTCTGCTAGAAACTGTCACCAATGCCAGTATCTATTTAGAAGAGTTCGCCCGTGGCATGATTGGTCAAGAAGAGATGCATAATCTTGAATTGAAAAAAATGTTACGTGATTTTAGTTAATAGTCATTAGTCAACGGTCAATTGTCAATGGTCAATAGTCAATTGTCAAAATTTTGACTTTGGACTGTTGACTTTGGACTGTTGACTTGAGACTGTTGACTTGAGACTGTTGACTTTGGATAATTAACAATGGATTTTAGTACTGCTTTACCTACATTTGTAATTACACTCCGAGAAGGAGTAGAAGCAGCCCTTGTGGTTGGGATTGTGCTGGCTTTACTCAAAAAAGGCAAACAATCTCGACTCAATTCTTGGGTATATGCTGGTGTTGGTGTTGGGATTGCTATTAGCGCGCTCATTGGCGTACTTTTCGGCTGGATAATTCAAGCCTTAGGTAAAATTAATCCTCAATACACCTCTGTAGTTGAGCCGATGCTCGAAGGTGTATTTAGCGTATTAGCGATTATCATGCTCAGCTGGATGTTAATCTGGATGACTCAACAAGCGAAATCGATGAAAGCCACTGTTGAGGGAGCAGTTACAGAAGCACTGACACAAAAATCAAATGCAGGTTGGGGTGTTTTTAGCTTAATTTTAATTGCAGTAGTTCGCGAAGGATTTGAAACGGTTTTATTTATTGCGGCTAATTTTCAACAAGGATTTATGCCAGCTTTAGGTGCTATTGGTGGTTTAGTAACTGCGATCGCCATTGGCGTTATGTTATTTAAATGGGGTATCAAAATTAATATTCGCCAATTCTTTCAAGTAATGGGTATTTTATTAGTTTTGATCGTAGCTGGTTTAGTAGTTTCGGCGTTAAAACATTTTGACGAAGCTGTCGCCAACTTAGCTTTAAGTAGTCGCGCTACTGAAAGTCTGTGTTTTTATTACGAGCGCTTTACTAAAATTCATTCTTGTATTTTAGGCCCAATGGTTTGGAATACAGATAAAATCTTACCCGATGAACAATTCCCTGGTGTGATTTTCAAAACTTTGTTTGGCTACAGAGAACATCTTTATGTGGTACAAGCAGTAGGTTACTTAACATTTTTACTAACAGTTGGCGGTGCTTATTTCCGCAGTATTACTGCTGGCTCTTCTGCACAAACAAAAAATATCAAACCCATTGCTTAAATTTTAAAATAAGCATAAGTAGCATGAGTAGTGGACTGACAAGCCTAAAATGTTGCAATAAATCTCTTCTTTTTTCTCTGCTTCCTCTGCGCCTCTGCGGTTTATTAATGCACTATTTTAGCCTTGCCACGCCAGTAGGGTGTGTTACGCCGCAGGCTAACGCACCATTAATATTTTAGATTTTGGATTTTGGATTATACAAGGACTGAAAAAGCTCTCAATTTATGCTTTTGTCGATAAAACTTGCGTTAATTGCTGACAAGTTTTTTCTATTGCATTAATACTACCTGGATTCACTAGCCCATAATAATCAAAAGTATAAACTCGGTTATTTTGAGTAGCTTGAAGTTTTTGCCAAAACGCTTCCTTTTTTAAAGAATCTAAAAGTTGCGGATCTGCATTATTAACAATTATTAAAACTTCTGGATTCGCTTCTAAAACCTTCTCGGCTGATAGGGTTACATAACCACCTATGGGGCTTGTTCCTTGGAGTTCAGCTACCAAGTTTTTCGCTTGAAACTTTGCTAATAAATCCCCAGCCCAACTATTTTTATTCGGTGCTAATATTGGTTGACGACTTACCAATACTAAAGTCGAAGGACTTTGATTTGATTTAGTTGCTAAAAAACCTTTGTAGCGGTTTAATAAAGGTTGAGGATCGGCATTAATTAACTCGGCTAATTGTTGAGTTAATTTTTCTAGAGATTCCCAATTTTTAACTTGGGTAAGAAGAGTAGCAATTTTTAAATCCTTGAGTTTTTGAATAGGTTGATTAGAAAAACCTTCTGCACCAATCACTAAATCTGGCTTTAAAGCAATAATTTTTTCCAAATTAGGTGGAGTTTGTCCTTCACTCACACGCGGAATATTAGCGAATCTTGCATCATCTTTAAATAATCTACTTCCAGTAATCCCTACTAGCTTTGTTGCATCGAGTTGGTAAATAATATCAGCTGCTAGAGAAGATAAAGCCACAACTCTTTTCGCAGGTGCTTTTGCTACTTCCTGAGAATTGGGATTTATCGGTGAATTTGTTAATGGCTGCTGAATAGTTGCGTTGTTACAAGCAGCAATTAATATAGTTAATAAAACTCCGAAAATAGGTAATAGCCAACGACGCAGCATATCAAAATCCTTGATGAATTGTATAGGGGATCAAATCTGCACAAACTGAGAGGATTTTTGGCAAATTTATATATTATACAATTCTTTACAAGAAAAAAGCGAGTAGAATCACTAGTCAAAACCTATGAATCAGATGATGACTGCGTTACTCGCTCGGAACTATACAAGGCTTATTGAGAAATCCTATATTTAATATATAGTAATAATTCCTAAAATATTACAGCCAAAAAATATTTTTTTGAAAACTTATAAGATTTTTTGCGATATTTTCTCCTTTATCAATAATTCACTGAATTTTTAATTTTCTATTGACATTGTGTTGAAAAGTGTTATTTCTTAGACAGAAATAAGAGTCTTTGTACAAAGGCATCTTGGGGATTTATTAAGACAGATACGTAGGTTGGGTTGAACGAAGTGAAACCCAACATATACAAGGCTTTGGGGTGTTGGGTTTCGTTCCTCAACCCAACCTACATTTGTAGCGATTATTCTTCAAATTGGTATAAGTCTTTGTACAAAAGCATATCGGGGATTTATTAAGTAACCTTAAAGTTACCAAAGTAAGTGCATTGATTTCTTTAACCTTTGTATAAGGTTGGGATAAAGTTTATTCATTATCAGCTAAATCTTCTGGTGTATTACAGTTAAATAACATTTCTGGTTCAAGGACAGGTAAAACTTGTACAGAATGTTGTTTCAGCCATTGTTGAAACGATCGCCCCCCTTGATTGATAAACTCTAAAAGTTGGGGTAAACAGCGACTGCGATAAAAACCACACAAAGGTTCCCAGCCTTTAGCATGATGAGCCAAAGCTGCGATCGCATCATCTCCCACAGTATCAAGTCTAGCCATCCATTCTTGCAACACCTCAGCCTTTAACTTAGGCAAATCGCAAGCCAGCAACAGCACCCAGTCGGTTTGTACCTGCGCCAGTCCTTGAGAGAATCCCACTAGTGGCCCGTGAGAGGGGGATGAGGGGGACAAGGGGGACAAGGGAGACAAGGGGAAGGGGGATATGGGGGTTTCTGGGATAAATTGACAACCTGGTAAAAGTAGGTGTTGATAGCGTTCCGGCCAGGGAGTGACTACATAAACGGTATCAGCACAAGCTTGAGCAATGCTACAAACGCGCTGTAGCATTGGTATTCCTTGTATGGGAATCAGGGCTTTATCTTCACCCATCCGCGAACTTTGTCCACCTGCTAAAACGATGGCTGTTAGTTGGTTATTTAGAGACGCGATGAATCGCGTCTGTACAATTTTCATTTGTCCTCCGTCCCCTATATCCCCCTCATCCCCTACTCTGGCTTTGCTGTACTTGTTGCCATAATTGTTCAATGCTTTGTGCTGGTGCAAGGCATTTTAAACCTTGGCAAACTAAGCCTATGGTGTTTTCTGGTAAATTTGATACTGCTGCAAATACTACAGTCGGCAAGTATTTGGGCATTAGGGACTTAATTTGTTCAGTATTACTACGAATAATCGTTGAGTTTCGATACCAATCTAAAGCCGTAAATAAACTGGGACAAGCTTGGGGCGAACGAGCCATGACAGTCTTAAAGGCTTTTAAACCTTGCTCGGCTAAATTTAGGTAATGCAGATTGTCGGTGAGTAAGGTAAGACGGACAAGATTAGCGATCGCAATTCCGTTAGCTGAGGGTGTAGCATTATCTACATAGCTGCGTTCGCGGACGATTAAATCTTGGCTAGCGTCAATTGCGGCGTTGTAGTAGCCACCTAATTCTACACTCCACAGAAATTCGTTAAATTCATCTTGCAGCGCGATCGCTTTTTCTTGCCACAATGAAGCAGAAGCTACATCTCCCATCCCCAGGGAAGCTTGGTGTAAATCTAGCAGCGCCTTAATAAAAAAGGCGTAATCTTCAGACTGGGCTAAAATATGGGGTTGTTTATCATAATTGAGTCGGTGAAAACGCCCATCGACAAATTGATGCGCCAAAATAAAGTTTGCCGCTTTGGCTGCAAGTTCTAAATATGATAATTGTTGAAAGACAACCGCCGCCCTAGCTAAACCAGAAATCATCAAGCTATTCCAAGCTACAATCATCTTTGTATCTGTGACTGAAGGAATGCGTCCCGGCCAGTTATAAGTTTTCGCTTCTTGATTATCACGCGCTGGTGGGAAAGTCTCTAAAGATTCAGGCGTATTTCCGTAGCGTTCTGCAAATAGCTTATCTAGAGCAACTTCTACACTTTCACTGAGTTGTCCAGCTTGTAGCCGTTGCAACACATTCTGACTTTCAAAATTACCGCTAAGAGTGATAGTAAATTGCTTTTGTAATTCAGTGAGTTCTGTATGTGCAAGTATTTGTGAGAGTTCGCTGTAACTCCAAACGTAAAAAGCACCTTCTTCTGGTTCTGCGGCTGAGGGGTCAATGAAACTATCAGCATCTTGAGCTGCATAGAAATAACCTTCAGGTGCAGTCATTTCTCTTTTGAGCCATTGTACAGTTTTGGCGATCGCTCTTTCAAAAGCTGGTTCCTGTAGTCCCACACTCCATAAATTCGCCAAATACTCGACAATTTGCCCGTTATCGTAAAGCATTTTCTCAAAATGGGGTACTGTCCAAGTCGGGTCAACAGTATAACGGTGAAAACCACCACCCACATGATCGTAAATTCCACCCAACGCTAAATCTAGTCCTCGCTGAGTAACAACTTGTGTACCATCATAGCGAGAAGAAAAATTAAACCGATTTAAACGCGATACCAATTCCCCATAGGGAATCATTGGGAAACTATTACCAGATTGATTAGGTGTCAGTATCGCTGTGCAAGTTTCCCAAGCTTTGCGGAGTAATTCCTGTTCTGCAACATTAGCCGCCGTACCATCTTTTAATACAGCCGATGTCAGTAATGCTTCCACCATTGCAGCTTTGCGTTGCTGCAAATCATCTTTTTCTGTATCGTAATAACGCCGTAGCGCTTGCAGCACTTGTAAAAACCCTGGACGACCATAACGCGGCTCCAATGGGAAATAAGTACCAGCGTAAAATGGTACTAAATCGTCTGGAGAAAGAAACACATTTAACGGCCATCCCCCTTGACCGCTCATCATTTGCAAAGCTTGCATGTAAATGCTATCAATATCCGGTCTTTCTTCCCTATCTACTTTGATGGGTAAGAAATTAGCATTCATGTACTCAGCAATAGTCAAGTCAGAAAAAGCCTCACCTTCCATGACAGTACACCAGTGACAACTAGAGTAGCCAATAGAAAGAAATATCGGCAGATTTTTTTCCTTTGCAGTCCCCAGTGCTTCATCACACCAAGGCCACCAATCAATAGGATTTTCAGCGTGTTTGCGCAGATAGAGACTTTTTGCTTCAACAAGACGGTTAGTCATGATCTGATGGGAGTTAGTTACCTTCTTTGCCCAGTCTATCGCTCCACAGCCTGAGTGCAGCAGTCAATATTTACCAGCAAAACCTGACGAACTGAATTGTTCCTGTAATCATCGTAAAATTAAGCAAAGCAGAACGTTGATTCATAACCGTCATGTAAAATCCCTTTACAACGAAATAAGCAATCGCCAAACTTTGGTAAAAAACTCAAGTTCTTAAGGATAGACGAGATTTAGTTTCTCTTATCAATTTGCATTTGCCCCACTTTTTAGACTCCTAATGATATAGAACTTACGCAAAAATTACCAAAAAGCTTAATTTATCGAACCGCCAAGCTGATATAACTAAACATATAAAATTTGGAGGAAATTTTTAACTAATGCTTTCTGAAAAACAAATTCAAGAACATATATGGAAACAGCGAGATACATGGACAGAATTGATTGATATAGCAGAAATTTCTGAGCCATATTTATTTGCTGATGATCTATCTGATATTACTCCAAATTCTGTGATTCAGAATCATATATATAATCGTCTTTCAAGAATTGATAAAAATGTTCGTACAATAGAGTTAATTGGTTGTGAAGTACCTTTAGATAAGGAACTAGATTCTACATTAAGAGCAGATTTTTTAGGGGCATCCATAGATGAACCAATATTCGCCATTATTGAGCTAAAGAAAAATGTTCAAACAGAAAGGCAAGCATTTAGCGAACTTTTGGCATATTCCAACCATATAACTACAGCTTTTCCTACTACGTGCAAAGAAGATATTTATTCTGTTCTCATTGCTCCAATGGAAGCAAGAATAACTAGAGAGTCTGTAATACATACTCTTGTTTTTGATAGAAGACCTATTTATGCATTAATTCCTTACTTTACGGACGAAGATAATATTGAAACTTTACGCCTAAAACCTTGGATTCCTTCCTCAGAAGATTTATCAAAAATTACAGGAGTTGCTTTTGATCATAAAAACTTTAGCTTGGTAAAAATAGCTTGGGAATATATTCCAGAATTTTGGAATGAACCTAATAAAGATCCTTCAGATTGGGTAATTGCAAATTTTAATCGAGTTTCTGTTTTGACAGCACAAATAATGGAAGCTCAAGGACTTCATGGTTTTGTCTATTGCTCTCAAGTATGGCCAGAACTTTATAAAGCTTTCCCTTTCCCTAACTCAATGATAATAGCAGCTTTAAATCCCTACATTATAGGCAATACTTACTGGTACATAAAGGAAAATAATTATTTAGAAAATAACATTTCACAAATGCTAAATAGAAAAAATTTTCAAATTACCAATATTTTACCTGGTCTGAATAAAAGTGCAAAAAATATTCATAAAGAATATAACTATCTTTCTAATTTGTATGACCTCTGGAACTCACATCTATTTAGAATTGGTCTAAATGTAGTTAAACGAGTTAATCAAGATTACAAAGGTTCAAAAATTTCAATTAATCATGCTTGTATGACATGGGAAAGTTATCAGAAAAGTTTGATGGAAGATAGTTATTGTAAGAATTTTGATATTATAACAACAGGATTAGTCAGAGAAATATATTGCGATGTAACAAGTATAGATTATGAAGCTACAGCAAAAACACCAGGATTTAAACATCCTATATATGATGGTATTCCAAATTATGCGATAAACATATTAAACAATCGAGAGTATTTTAGCCGATTTCTATCTAGGATGTTTAATCCAGAGTTTTGGATACAAAAAAATGATTGATTATTGAAGAAGTAGAGCTTATAAATTTTGGTTAAATTGGCATGATAAACACGATGCTATATCCATTTTTTTAATCAAAAAGATATCAAATAATGACTAGATATACCTTATTTAAAAGCAATTTATTTTATTGATAAAATTTGTATTTATTATTAATCAACTTTCTAAATAAAAGATAAAATTTAGTTAATGTTACAAAAATAATAGATTGTATTTTCTTATGAATAGCCAAGAATCGAATCCAATTCAAAACGAAGACCAGCTAGATTACAAAGTCTTGTTAACTAATGCAAAGCAGGCCTTAAAAGTTCAATACCAGAAGTCAGCCGCTTTAGCATCACAATTGGAAGCTATCAAAAATCAGTTAGAGCAAGTTCAAGCTGAAAATAAAATTCTTAGAGAAAGCACCTATGAAGATGTAATTAAACACTTTGAGACGCGCACCCAAGCAGCAGAAGTAAGAGCGCTCAAAACCGAAGTACGACAAAAGTTCCTCGAAGCAAATGGTTGTCAGGATGACGATAGCTTCGATACTCTATGGGAAACTATTAAAAATCAAATTCAAATCCAAGATGGTGATCTGAAAATCATTTCTAAAAATGGAACCCCTAAGTTCACCTTCACAGGTAAATTATTGAGTTTGAAGGATTTTATTCAATCCCTCAAAGAAAATCCCACCTCTAGAAAGTTTTTCTTGGATTAGCACCCCTATGTGGAAGTTAAAAGTCAAAAGAATTGTATTTTGGGCTTTTACACCATGTTTTACTAGTACTTTGGCACATTAATAATGATGGAAAAATTATTACGTAGTAAGGACTTGATTCCTTATCTTCAGCACAATCTGTACTGACTACGTAGCCATAAAATTAATGTGGTGAACTACTACTCAATGCCTCTGAGCTAGTTGAAGACATACTCTAGGAGTCACGCTAGCAAGCTCCTACCTCATTTTATCTTCTTGTACAGAATACACTTAGGTGGGCAACTCCCCAGCTTATCAGGGTTTTAGTGGGAATTGCCTACAATTAAACTTCAAGTCTAGGCAATTTTTCAAAAGTCAAACCAGATTCCTATATTTGCTTTCTAGCTTTAGCCAGAGAATGCACCTGAATCTATTTCCCACTCCTGCTTCAACAATTCTTTGTAAGTTGTTTCCTGAATCAACATCTGCTCATACAGTTTGAGCAAAAATTCCTGGGCTTGTTCAAGAGACATATATTGCACTTGGTTAGCAAAGCTTCTCAGGCTAAATTCTTGTTCTAAAGATAATTTAATGGGCTGATTCATTTCTGGCTCCTATGCCCAAATTGGGCGACAACTAGAGGTTGAATGCTGACTAATATTCGTCTGGCTAATTAACTCGCTGATGTCGGTAACTCATGCACTCATTTAGGTATTCGGCATTCGCTTGTTTAGTGGTTCACCACATGAGAGCGACAGTTTTGTGTAGTTATATTAAATACTATAACAAAATATTTACAAAATGGAGTCTGGTGAGATACACACCTAAGCAAAGAAACATTATTTGTGATTTGGCTTGCAGATGGGGATTTTTCCCGTTTCATCAATAGTCAATAAAAACGAGTTGCCCCTTTAACAACATCAAGCATGAGCAAGATTAGTTAAAGGGGCTATTTAATGCAGCCATAATATTGAATTTAGGTCAATAAACCACAAAAGTAGCGAACCAACAACCCATGTATGTTACCGCATAGAAGCAAACAGCGAGTTAACAATTGTGGCTGGTGTTTCTGGCAAAGACACTGAAGACTTTGTCTGAACTCTAGTATTTGGGCTAAGACCGACTATTAAATGAAGTAAGAAAGTGATAATGGCGGCTTGCACCAGTTTTTCTGGCATGGCAGGTCTCCTTCTCAGTGGACAGCGTTTTTACATTGACGAGCTACTCTAACTACACCCTGTACTATTGCATTACCGAAAATTGTTTAATATTCCGGATAATTGCCCATAACAATCTTGAAGAATTGTTGAAAAAGTTACCAACACCTGACAAAAAAGCACCTGGTTGGTGCAGATGTTAGTAAATTTAGTCATCACGCTACAAAAATTTTGCAGCCAACCCACAAACATCTAGATTAGTGACCACGACTTGCGGATATCGATTAAGACACAGACTACGGATAAAAAGTTCCCGAAGCCGAAAGGCAGACAAATGACAATTGTAGAGACGCGATTCATCGCGTCTTTGCCTTCGCCCCATGCCCAATGCCCCATACCCAATGCCCAATGCCCAATGCCCAATGCCCAATACCCAATACCCAAAAACAAACGATAAAATGGATTGAAATAGCTACAAGCAGGCTGCATGATTCCTATAGTCATTGAACAATCGGGTCGCGGCGAACGCGCCTTTGATATCTACTCACGGCTGTTGCGTGAGCGGATCATCTTTTTAGGACAACAGGTTGATAACTCCATAGCGAACTTGATTGTTGCCCAACTACTATTTTTAGATGCTGAAGACCCGGAGAAAGATATTTATTTATACATCAATTCTCCCGGTGGTTCGGTGACAGCCGGTATGGGCATATTTGACACTATGAAGCATATCCGCCCAGATGTCTGTACCATTTGTACCGGATTAGCGGCGAGTATGGGTGCTTTCCTCCTCAGTGCTGGTACTAAAGGTAAGCGGATGAGTCTACCCCATTCTCGGATTATGATTCACCAACCTCTAGGTGGCGCGCAAGGACAAGCAACTGATATTGAAATTCAAGCGCGAGAAATTTTGTATCACAAGCGGCGGCTAAATGACTATCTAGCCGAACATACAGGTCAACCCCTGGAACGCATCGCAGACGATACTGAACGCGACTTTTTCATGTCGCCAGAAGAAGCCAGAGAATATGGCTTAATTGACCAAGTAATTGACCGTCATTCTGCTGGTAGCCGTCCAATGGCTGTTGTTTAGTCAATTGTTAGAGACGCGATTAATCGCGTCTGTACAATAGTCAATGGTCATTTACACCATTTAATTAAACCCCATTCAACAATCCTGACTCATGAGGAAAGTTGAACGGGGTTTTTTGCTAATGACAACTGACTAATAGACTTCTTGCATAAATATTGTCGCTGTGTTGACTAGAGTTTGAAAAGCTCACGCAGAGCCGCAGAGCCGCAGAGGAGAATGCGAAAATTTAGGACTTTTGCAAGAGGCTATTGACTATTGACCATTGACCATTGACCATTGACTATTGACTAACTCCTTAAAATCCTGCAATGGGATCTGGCTGAGATTGTAGATATTGCAGAAAGGTATATAACTCGTCTTCGGTAAGTAAAGTCCGTCCGCGCTTACCGTAGGTTTTAATTAAATACTCCCTTCCTTGTTCTGGTGTCCAGCCTAAACGCTGTAGTTCGACATCTGTTTTGGCTATGACATCAGATAAATCTACAGGTTCGCTTTTCTTTTTTCTCTTACTGGCTGTTGTTGGTGTCGCAACGTCTTCTGATGAACTATGGTTACGGGGTGTAAAGGGTGTGACATTACTAGGAGTCATCCCAGATAAGGGTTGATTTTCAGAATTTTTCCCAAAGATACTGCCTAAGTTATCGCTAGGCGCATCGAATTGGCTGGAAATTTCGCTGGAAATTTCATTAGTTGTAGAGAAGTTATGATTTAATTCCTGACTGTAATTAGGGATTTTACTAGTGGTAGCTGTATCAGTAGCGAACAATTCGCGATCGCTCTTTACATTATCCCCAGTTATACTTTGTCCCGCAAAGGATGGTACAGCAGGTTCTTGACTACTCACAAAATCCCGTTCCTTGATTGGTGAATAAGCAGGTTCATTAAATCCACTCGTCAAGCTAGCTGGTTTAGGCTGTACCTGTGCTGGAGTCTGGGGAGCATCTGTCACCGTTGCTTGGGGTGCTTTTTCCATTCCCAAAACCATTAGCGCTCTCATTCTCGCTTGATCTTCTGCTGCTTCTACGGTATCTGCTGCGGCTAAACCTGTGGCGCGGGTAACGCCATCAATTTGTATGCTAGCGCGAACTATATATTTTCCTTGAAAAATTTGCACTAACTCAGAAATAAGACTACCTTTGGGATACAAGCTCTGGAATTGAGCCAACATAATACTGCCACCAATTTTAATTCTGTTGAATAAAGGGGGTGATACTAACTATGTATACAAGCTAGTACCTCTGCCGAATAAACCAAAAGTTAATTTTGGCTGTGGGATTTGAAATGTGGGATTGAACCTAAGCACCCCAGAAAGAAGGTTAGAGGATTTTCCCTGGATTTTGGATTTGTTCTCCCCAGCAGTGGCGCGGGATCAAGCCAAAAAATCCCTCATCGGCAATATCAAAAGAATTGTATTCTTTTGCGCTGGATACTTTGTCAAATGATATGTTGATTTCCGGCATGACGTACTACGAAATCAAATTTTCTCCCCTCCTCACTTTCATAGCAGCTTGGCTGGAGAGGAAACTGTAACCAGATGTCACAAACTTTGCCATGCTCTCATGGATCGAAGTAATTTTCGCTCCTCACTCCTGTGTCCCGATTGTAGCAGTAGCTCTTTTGCGAGAACATTTTTGGCTACTAATCATCAAATCTGAGTAGGAGTGCAGGCAATGCTATACTAATTACCCAATTCGATATGCAGAACTCTTTGTTGGAAATGCGCTCTAAATCTACAATAATGAAGGTAAGGTTCGCCCTCACTGCCCGTTAAGCTGCTTACCTAATTGTTACCGATTCTACAGATGGGAAAGTTAGGTCGATCGGCAGTTTCTCCTAGTAAAAATCAGATTCTAATGGCGTAAAAGTACCTTGAGTCTAGACAATTAAACACCTGTTTCCCTGTATAACGTTTTTGGGTCGCATGGGTATTTCTACCAGCCCAGCATCTAAAAACTAGTCGCGTAACTACCTTGTGGGGCAAAATCTTATCAGGCGTGCTTTGTCGGTTGGACTGGATGAAGGAACTCAAACCCAAGCGAACTCTGAGATTATCGTGCAGTGAGAAGCTTGTAGACGCTACTGCGAATTTTCGCCAGTTGAGTCAGCAATATCCCTTGGAACTTCAGAATCCCTGCTTGAGGGTATTTAGTTTCTAGCTAGAGTCTGTAGTCTTTAAGGGTATACAGGAAACAACCAGATTAAAAGAAAAATGATGTTTTGACCAAAGGTCGGTTCACTGCATGGAATTTTCAATCGCTACACTCCTTGCCAATTTCACCGATGATAAATTGGTAGCTCGTAAGGTTTTGGAAAAAAAACTTGGCTGCGAGGATGAACTTAGTTTAGAAAAACTTCACATTGCCCTGGAGATTTTAGAGAAAATTGGCATTCTTGTCAAAGAACGCGGTAAATATCGCCGGGTGGTGGAAGAAGGCTTAATTGAAGCTAAACTCCGCTGTTCTAGCAAAGGATTTTGCTTCGCGATTCAAGATGTGGAAGGCGCTGAGGATATTTACATTCGCGAAAGCCATCTGAGTAATGCTTGGAATGGCGATCGCGTTTTAGTCAGAGTCCTCAAAGAAGGTAGTCGTCGGCGTTCTCCAGAAGGCGAAGTCAAGCTGATTCTCGAACGCTCTAATCACACTTTACTGGCGCGGATTAAGCAAGTAGAAAGCGGCTTCCGTGCGGTTCCTCTAGACGATCGCCTGTTGTTTGAACTCAAATTACAAACCAACGGGATGAAGTTAGATGAAGCACTCGACCACCTGGCCCATGTGGAAGTATTAAGGTATCCCTTAGCACAATATCCCCCATTGGGTCGAGTAGTGCAAATTTTGGGAAGCGATGCGGAAGCTGCTGCTGATATAGATTTGGTCACCTGTAAGCATGATTTAAATCGTAATTTTACGGAAGCAGTGCTAGAAGCAGCTACTAAGTTACCCAAAAGACTACTGAAAGCCGATCTGAAAAATCGCCTGGATTTACGCAATTTATTTACCTTCACCATTACCGGGGTCAACGGTGACCCGAAAGTAATAGAAAATGCCTTTAGTTTGGAAAAAACTGCCAATGGCTATTGGCGTTTAGGATTTCATGTCACCGATGTTTCCCACTTTATCCAGCCAGATGAAATCTTAGATCGGGAAGCACTCAAGCGCGGGCGGTCGGTGTATCTGGGAGAATTAGTATTACCGATGCTCCCGGAAACCGTAGCCGATCGCTGTTCTTTAGTTGCTGGGAGCGATCGCCTCGCTTTATCATTTTTAATAACTATCGATCCCAAATCGGGAGAAATTGAAGAATGGGAAATTCAACCCAGCATTGTTAACGTCGATAACAGTCTCACCAAGCCACAAGCCGAAGCTATCCTCGCAGGCGAACCGCACAAACAATCAGAACAGGTGGTGCAAACTTTGCAAAACCTGGAAGGATTACGGAACATCCTGAAACAGGTGCGTTTAGATCGCGGTAGCTTACAGTTAAATTTACCGCCTAGTCAAAATCCTTACTACGATGAGGGAATTCTCGGTGCGGTAGTCGTCAATGATTTACCAGTTCATTCTCTAATTACAGAGTTAGTCCTGTTAGTCAATCAACTCATATCCAGCCATTTCAGCGCTTTGGGAGTCCCCGCCATTTGGCGCGTTCAAGGTACACCCGACGCCGAAGATGTCCAAGAAATGCTGAAATTGGCAATTAACTTAGGTGTGGAACTGTCTCTAGAACCAGAAGTAGATATTCAACCCCTAGATTATCAACATTTAACTAGGGCGTTTGTGGAATCTGCTTCTGAGCAAGTATTGACATATTTGTTACAAGATACACTCAAGCCATCAAGTTACAGCACCACCAAAGCACCGCACTTTGGGCTGGCTTTAGCGGAATATGTCCACTTTACAGCTCCCTTACGACGGTATCCTGATTTACTCTTGCAGCGCGTATATTACACATTACTCGAACACGGACGCGATCGCCGCAATACCCGCGTGAAAGAACGTGTCAATCTGCGCCATTCTTCTTCCCACATCGAAATTAACTGGAACGTCCTACCCCCCGAATTGCAACAAGAACTGCAAAGCGATTTAACGCGGGTAATTATCCAAATTAACGACCGGGAAAAAGAAGTTCAAGAAGCCGAAGCCGATTTAGCCGGACTGCAAAAAGCCCAACTAATGAAACAGCGCATCGGCCAAGTATTTCAAGGCGTAATTACAGGCGTGCAATCCTACGGTTTCTTTGTAGAAATTGAAGTTCCCGCCGGCGAAGTGGAAGTTAGTAGACATCTTGGTGTACCTTTGCGGGTTGAAGGGTTGGTACATGTTAGTTCTCTCAAAGATGACTGGTATGAATACCGCGCCAGACAACAAGCCTTATTTGGGCGGAAAAATCGTGCTTCTTATCGATTAGGCGATCGCGTTTCTGTCCAAGTTAAGAGTGTTGATTACTACCGTCAGCAAATCGACCTCGTGACAGTAGGTAGTGATGGCGTCGCTAAAGGCTTAGATCTCAACAGCCAGAATGACGATTTATCAGAAATTTATCTCTCAGCCCATCTCGATCCGGCTGACTTAGAACCTTACGAGGAGGATGAGTAAATCTACTAGTAATCGAGTGTCTAATCACACATATCCTTTAATTCTCGGCGTATCAGGTGCATCTGGCTTGATTTACGCCGTTCGTGCTCTAAAATACCTGCTAGCAGCAGATTATCAAGTTGAACTAGTAGCTTCCAAATCAACCTACATGGTTTGGCAAGCCGAGCAAGATATCAAAATGCCATCGGAAGCCGCCGCGCAAGAGCAATTTTGGCGCGAACAAGCAGGAGTTAGCAATTCTGGTAAACTACGTTGTCATCCTTGGAGCGATGTGGGTGCGGGGATTGCTAGCGGCTCCTTTCGCACTTTGGGCATGATTGTCATGCCATGCAGCATGAGTACCGTAGCTAAATTAGCAGTGGGCTTAAGTTCCGATTTACTCGAACGCGCTGCTGATGTGCAGATGAAAGAAGGTCGCAAATTAGTCATTGTTCCCAGGGAAACTCCTTTTAGCCTGATTCACCTGCGTAACTTAACCGTTTTAGCCGAAGCTGGCGTCCGAATTGTACCAGCAATTCCTGCTTGGTATCACAATCCTCAAAGCATTGAGGATTTAGTTGATTTTGTAGTTGCTCGTGCTTTAGATCAACTGGATATTGACTGCATCCCCATTCAGCGATGGCAAGGTCACCGTTAAAGTAGGAAGTATGAAGCATGAAGTATGAAGTTTGAAGTCTGAAGTTTGAAGGATAAAATTTAAACCTACCCTGGAGAAACCTCCTTTAACCTTCATCTTTGGTCTTTATTCTTCATTCTTTATCTTTTATTTTTTAACAATTTTATGAGTGTAATTCGCTTAATTCTGTTGGTAGTGATATTGGGAGGGCTAACGCTTTTGTTAACCCAAAATTGGTCGCCTGAAATACCGTTAGTATTTCTCGGTATGCGGACTCAACCATTACCATTAGCAATGTGGATGTTACTTGCTACTACCGCAGGTGGTTTGACAACTTTATTTATCATGAGTTTGATCAAAGTATCAACTTACTTTGTCCCAGAACAACGCCAAACTCGCTATAAATCAGCAACCAGACCGCGTAATCAAACAGCCTATAAACAACCAACACCTGAACCAGCACCAACTAATCAAACAGAAAAACGTGCCAGCGATACATTTGATGATTGGAATACAAATAATCAAGATGATGACTGGAACTTTGATGATAATCCCCAGGAGAAATCAGCATCTAGACAGCAAACTTCAGAGTTTTCCGAGCCTCAAACCTATGAGCGTCAACAAGAACCTAAAAGTTCTTCTCAATCTGGTTCTGTGTACTCCTACAACTACCGCGAGCCAAAAAATACAGCCGTTGGTAAAACCGAATCTGTTTACGATGCTGATTACCGAGTAATCGTTCCCCCCTATCAACCCCCGACTACCAATCAAGCTAATGATGATGAGGATGATTGGAGCTTTTTTGATGACGACGAAGACTTTGAGGATGACAAACCTCGTCGCTAAAGCTAGGGGCTAGGGGCTAGTACCGCAGGGCGGAAGTCAAAAGTCAAAAGTCAAAAGTCAAAAGTAATATGGAGCCAGCTTTTTAACGATTGCAAATGGTCTGTTTATTTACGCCGTGCTGTACTAGAGACTAGAAAAAAATAAATGACCAATGACAAATGACCAATGACAACTGACAACTGACAACTGACAACTGACTAATACTTAATTCCACAACGCTCCCGTGATTCTTGCCTGACGTTACCATTCATTGCTGCTTCTTGCAAACTCATAAAAGCGTTGAAATCTTCTAAATCATATCTAGTGGTTAATAAATGTCTTAATTGGTTTTCTGCCTCTACGGTTAAATAGCCACATGCTAAAGCTTTTTTCACAACATCACGAATTCGAGTCATGGCCGGCACCTCATACATACCACATTTATTGATCTGGACTGACTCAGGTGAAATTTTCCGTAGTTTCTTTAACTAAATTGTTAAATTGACAAATATTTTTTGTACAATTTTAGTTAAAAAATAGTTATTTTTTACACCTTGTATCTACCAGATTAGGGAACAAAAGCTTACGAGAACTGAATCTTACATCGCTAGCATTGTATTAGTAGAAACACAGTATTGTGTAAACCTAAAATCGTTCCAGCAAAGAAAGTCTTAGCTATTGAGATTGACCGAATTTTTCCACTTAAAGTTTCAAACAATTTTTATTAAATTTCAATTAAGCCCAAGATAACCAAGTGACAAGCCCTTAGTCACCTAACGCCAGTTATTAAATTCGTTAGAATTTCATCGTTAATTTACTCTTCTTTGATATAAGAATCGTTAGTATATTGCCTAAGTTACTTTAATTACATTAATGAAGCTAATGGCAGCCGATGATTCTTATCGCTTAGAAGCAGACTTTATAGAAGCTAAAAATAATTGGGAGTTAGAAAAATTATACGTGGATTTGGCATCAGCCAAGGGAAAAGCTTTGACACCAGTAGAGAAAAAATTTCTGCGGGGTTTGCTTTGTGGTTGTAGTCCTGCTGAGATTGCCAAGGTAGTATATCAAAGTGGCAGTAGCAGTACTGTGAGAGTATATCTATCAAATGGATTATATAAATATATAGAGGAAATGCTGAGTAATCAAGTGGGAGACTCAGTCAAAGTCAAAACTTGGAGCCGAGTAACTCAGTTGCTAGAAAAGGCTGGCTACAAAAAAGGTTGGTTTAATTTACAACCAATTAATCCCATCATCGACAATAAAGATATGGAGTTAGATTTACTTGCTGATAAATCAATACTCAAAGATAGTAGCGATCAATTAATTCATGGTAATGTCTTTCACGGACGCCAATTAGAACTGACTCAAGTTAAAGAATGGATTCTTCAACAACGCTGTCGGTTAGTGGTAATCTTGGGTATGGCTGGGATTGGTAAAACAGCTTTTTCACTCAAGCTGATAGAAGACATAAAACCACAGTTTGAGCATGTGATTTGGCGATCGCTTCAATTTGCACCACCCCTAGAGTTATTCTTAGATCAACTCATTCAACAGCTATCGCCAGCTTCCCCCGCCACTCTTCCTGGAATAATAGACCAAAAAATCGCCCAACTGATTGATTTTCTGCGTTCTCATCGGTGTTTACTGGTGTTAGATCGCCTAGATGGGATTTTAGAATATAGCGATCGCAATTCTACAACCAATACACCAACGATTAACCAAATCTCCTATCGTCAAGGATATGAGGGTTACGCTGAGTTAATCAACCGCATCGGAGATATTGAGCATCAAAGCTGTGTCATATTGACTAGTCGAGAAAAAACTCAGGAAATTGCGGCTTTAGAAGGTATAGAATTACCAGTCCATTCTTTAAAATTAAATGGTTTAAATCAACAAGAAAGCATTTTTCTGCTTAAAGATAAAGGTTTAGTTAATCAATCTTCACAATCAGATTGTCAAATACTGATTGAGCAGTATGCTGGTAATCCTTTATTTATTAAATTAATTGCGACAACAATTCAAGAATTATTTGCGGGAAATATAGCTGAGTTTATCGCCCAAGAAACCAGAATTTTTGGTAATATTAGAATAATTATTGAGCAACAGTTTAATCGCTTATCTCAGTTAGAAAAACAGCTATTATACTTTTTATCACTGCAAGATAATTTGCAGTCAATCAGAGAGTTACAGCAAAATCTACGCTTACCAGGATTATCACTGCCAATGTCTCAAAGATTAATCTTGGAAGCTATGGAATTATTACAACGACGCTCTCTCCTTGATAAACAAGCATCTGGCTTGTCTCTAAATCCAGTTTTACGAAAGTATATTCTTGAACGATTAATAGAAGAAAACGCCCAATGGCAAGCAGATAAAGATTATAACTTACTCCTAAGTAATACAATTTTTACAGAATACTTCAAACAATATCTGCAAAATCAGCACCCTAAGACACAGATGTAATTTTTAACTACTTTGACATATTCTAATGTTTTTTCAGTTGGTATAATAGCTGATAAATGTTGAAGTCAGAGAGAGAACGGTAGTTCAGTGAATAGCTTATTGCAAGGGGTGAATCTGTATTTAATTGGGATGATGGGTAGCGGTAAGACTACAGTAGGACGCTTACTAGCCAAGCATCTCGGTTATGGATTTGTCGATACCGATGATGTCATTGTCCAAGCAGCAGGAAAATCTATCAATCAGCTGTTTGCTGAGTCTGGAGAAGCAGCGTTTCGTCAATTAGAAAGCGATGTGCTAGCACAGGTTTGTGCTTTCACCAAATTAACCATAGCTACAGGTGGCGGTATTGTCACGCGCCAAGAAAACTGGAGTTATCTACATCATGGTTTAATTGTCTGGTTAGATGTGCCAGTAGAGTTACTTTATAGCCGCTTGCAAGAGGATACCACAAGACCATTATTAAAAGATGTCGATCCTTTAGGCAAATTGCGATCGCTTCTCGAACAACGACAACCCCTATATTCCCAAGCAGATTTGCAAATCACCATCAGCGCCGAAGAAACACCAGAAGACATTGCAAACAGAGTCATAGCAGCTATACCCAGCGTTTTGAAAAAGACTGTTTCTCATTGAGTAGAAAATCTGCTAACAAATTATTAAGTGTAATTGCGGCGTAATTATGACAATAATGCCATAATATTCGCAATTATCGCTGAATCATAAGTGTAGTACCTTTTCAACCTGCGATCGCATCTGTGGATTTTTCTTGATTAGACGCTTGAATTTACGTACAAATCCCGCACTCCAAACTAAATTTCTCACTCATCTAACTCCGCCATCAAATCAGCAACAGAGCCTTGTTTGATATTCCCCTGTTGGTAGTCGCGTCTAGCTTGTGCAACTTCTGTTAACAGTTCATTTCTACGTTGTTGGCTTAAACGCTTGCTAATGATATCTACCAGTATCGCTTGTTCCTCTGGATCGAGTGCTTCTACAACATCAATTGCTTGTTGCAGTGTTGATATTTTTTCTGTCATGATTTTTATCTACAATTTTAAGATTAAATGCCTACCAATAAAGGTACAAAATCATAGCCAGTGGCAGATTTACTACTAGGCTGCACTTTAACTAATATAGCCGTGCCACTGCGATCGCCTGAAGGCAAAAATTGAATCGTACCTGTAGCACCCTTGGCGGTAAAACTCGAACTATGCAGCACTTGCTGTAAACCATCGCGAGTACTAGCTTGTTGTAAACCTTTAGCGATCGCTATAGTTGCATCATAAGCTGTAGCTGTTCGCCAATTCACAGTTCCACCCCAAAGTTTTACCGCATTCTGTGGAAAAGGATTGCCGGGAATTGCTGTAGGATGCCAAGGTACAGGTAACACCATTGAGTTAACATCGGCTTTTCCTACCTGTAAGGTTTTAAATGTGTAAAGTGTCGGATTCGCAAAAATTGTTAATTTGCCGTTATTAGCAGCTGCTAATTCTAAAGCCTTGTTAATTCTATCCACATTGGGCGCTAAAACTAAAGCATCGGCACCACTGCTAATAAACTGGGAAATTAAGGTATTTGGATCGAAATTTGCGCTAGCAATATCGCAAGTTGTAGAGTTAACCTTTCCACCGCCAGCTACTAACCCTTTGATAAACTCATCCCTAAAAGATTGAGTATCAATCGATTTAGAATCAGTACAAATAGCAATATTAGTTTTCCGCGCCGTTTTCACAGTGTAATTAGCTAGACGTTCCGCAAAAGCGCCATTACTAGGAACAGTACGAAAGATATAGCTACCAATTCCCGAAAGATTTTGCGCTGTACTGCTAGGAGAAATCATGACTAATCCTCCCTGTTGGTAAATTGGTGCAGCTGCGATGGAAGTATTACTCGAATTATGTCCGACTACAGCCAAAATACTGCTGTCTTTGACAAACTGTGTAGCTACCTGTTGCCCTTGATTTGGATCGTTATCATCACTCGCGATCGCAATCTGCAACAGTTTACCATTTATCCCACCCCCACGATTTACTTCATCTTGAGCTTGGGCGACACCCCGTAAAATCTCCTTAGCGACATCTAAGTTACCGCCAATAGGAACACTAACAGCAATTTTCCAAAATTTACTATTTTGCGCTTGCAAGTTATTCAAATAAATTAAGGATTCTGGATCGTTACGATTTTTTGCCAAAGATGCTTTTAACTTAGCAGTAGCCGTAACAAAATCGCCCTTAGCAAAAGCTTGTACTCCCGCTTCTTTATCAGGACTAGTATCAGCAGTTACTAAAATTTTCTCACCCATACTGACCTTAGTTGACGTAGAACCAGAAGGTGCAGGTGAATTATTATCTGATAGTAAAGAATTAAAATTATTACCAGAAACTCTACTCAACAGCCAAAAGCCCAAACCAAGTAAAACAGTAGTTAACAGCAGAGATAAAACTAGTAGCTTGGTTTCTTTTTGAGAATTCATATATAAATTAATACATTTTAAACCAGAATTAATACATACCTTGCTGTTCGCAAAAATCGCACTAACTTAATAACAGATTAGCGCGATCGAGGAGCAGAGCAGACAAGAAAGACAATTGTACAGACAAGGGTTCATCGCAATTGTACAGACGCGATTCATCGCGTCTCTGACCAATGACCAATGACCAATGACCAATGACCAATGACTATTGACTATTGACCATTGACTATTGACTATTGACAAAGTCTTGTAAACTGACTTGATAGGTATTTAAGTCTTAAAAGCTCCTCATAATGGTCAACGATACTGAGTACATCAGGCAAACCGAAGCCACTCGTGTACAAGTGCTAAGTGAAGCGCTGCCTTACATTCAACAATTTACTGGGCGCACTGTGGTGGTAAAATATGGCGGCGCAGCCATGAAAGATAGTACCCTCAAAGATCAAGTTATCCGCGATATTGTCTTTTTATCCTGCGTCGGCTTGCGTCCCATTCTCGTCCACGGTGGCGGGCCAGAAATTAACAGTTGGCTAGATAAACTGGGAATTGAAGCTCAATTTAAAAATGGTCTGCGCGTCACCGATGCTCCCACAATGGATGTGGTAGAAATGGTGTTAGTCGGTCGAGTCAATAAAGAAATTGTCGAACTAATTAACCAAGCCGGCGGTTTGGCAGTTGGACTCTGTGGTAAAGATGGTAACTTAATTACAGCCCGTCCCCAAGGTCAAGAAGGCATTGGTTTTGTTGGGGAAGTCAGCAACGTAAATATCAAGATTTTGGATACATTAGCCAGTAACGGCTATATTCCCGTAGTTTCCAGTGTCGCCGCCGACGAAACAGGACAAGCTTACAACATTAATGCAGATACTGTAGCCGGAGAAATAGCCGCCGCCTTGGGTGCCGAAAAATTAATTTTATTGACTGATACCAGAGGGATTTTAAAAGATTACAAAGATCCCTCAACCTTAATCCCCAAAGTCGATATTCCCGAAGCTCGCGAATTGATTAATTCTGGCGTAGTTAGCGGTGGAATGATTCCTAAAGTCAATTGTTGCGTGCGATCGCTTGCTCAAGGAGTCAAAGCCGCACATATTATTGATGGTCGCATTCCCCACGCCTTACTTTTAGAAATTTTCACCGATGTTGGTATTGGCACAATGATTCTCGGTTCCCAGTTTATTGGGAAATAGTCATTAGTCAGTTGTTAGAGACGCGATGAATCGCGTCTGTACAATTGTCTTCCTTCCCTTTATTTAGTTCTAAGTCCCTTAGCACGGGGTACATAAGTGTAGAAGTAATTAGTTTGACCTTATGTGTTACTCAGCGTCGCAAAATGGGAATACTATAGTAGGGATTTTCCCAAATCGAATTGGTGCAGTTTGATAACCAAACTTTTTGTAACTCAGTATTTTCTTCATCGAAAATTAACCACATTCAAGTTTCTAAAGAGCCATGAAAGATTAATATAGAAATATCAGGGTATTTTTTAGCTTCCTTTGCTACGTAAATTTCACGGCAAATACTGCCGCCCAGCACTAGCAGAGCATCTACTGGCTGGGAAGATACGGAAACTCAGGTTATAGTAGTACAGATCAGCCAGAAGCCAAATATAAGCCACATACCACAGAAAAGATTTTTGTATCCAAAGCCACAATTCCCTCGATTTTGTTCTACGGGAATTTGTTGAATTAATGGAACCATTACGTTTCATTACACAATTAAGAAAAGCTTAGTCAGTCGGTGTTTAAAATGCCAGCAACTAAGTTAGCGAAGTGCTATCTTATAAAAATAATCGAAGAGACAAAGATGACATATATAAAAGTGCCATCATCTCTCTCGATGCTCGTCCCAGAGAAAGCTAGCAAACAGAGAAATGATGGTTAAAACTTAAGCTGTATTTTTAGGATCGTTTCTCCATGAAATAATCACAAAGAAAAGCTTAGTTTGAGTATGAAAACTTAAAAAATTCTGGAAATCCTGATTGCTAAACTGTCAACAACACAATTATTCCAGCTGATATACATGAACCAATCTGCGAAACGTTACTCACCGCTCCAAGTAGCCTTGATTGGTGGAGCGATCGCCACGACAGCCACCGCATCCGTATTTGGCCCTGCTTGGACTCGCTGCGTTCGTGCTGCTCTACAAGATAGTCCGAAAGCAATAGTAGACCAAGTATGGCAATTGGTGAATCGTGAATACGTTGATGGAAAATTTAATCAACAAGATTGGCAAGCTACTAGACAAAGCCTTTTAAGTAAAAACTATGCTTCTCGGGAAGAGGCTTATGTTGCTATTCGTGAAGCTTTAAAAATTTTGGGCGATCCATACACCAGATTTATGGACCCTAAACAGTATGAAGCTTTAACCAGCCAAACCTCAGGGGAAGTCTCTGGGATTGGTATTCGCATGGAATTAAACGAAAAAACTAAGCGGCTCACAGTTGTCGAAGCTATAGAAAATTCTCCAGCACTGAGAGCTGGAATTAAAGCAGGCGATGAAATTTTAGCGATTAATGGCAAATCCACCCAAGAAATGAAAGTGGATGATGCTTCCAAACTGATCCGTGGTAAAGCTGGTACCATGCTAACTTTGCGCTTGGGACGCTCAGGACAAAGTGCTTTCGATTTGAAGCTCACCCGCGCGACAATTGAAGTACCAACTGTCCGTTATACCGTCAAGCAAGAAGGTAACCGCCGAGTTGGCTATATTCGCCTACGCGAGTTTAGTTCCCATGCTGCAGACCAAATGCGCCGCGCTATCCGCGATTTGAACTCTCAGCAAGTTAATGCTTATGTTTTGGATTTACGCGGAAATCCTGGCGGTTTGTTGCAAGCCAGCATTGAAATTGCCCGCATGTGGCTCGATCAAGGTGGTATTGTCCGCACAGTAGACCGTGTAGGCGGAACTGAAGATACCAAAGCGAATCGCACAGCTTTAACCAATCTTCCCTTAGCAGTATTGGTAGATGGTAATTCAGCTAGTGCTAGCGAAATCCTCACAGGCGCACTCAAAGATAATAAACGGGCTGTAGTTGTTGGTAGTCAAACCTTTGGTAAAGCTTTAGTGCAGTCGGTTCATGAACTGTCTGATGGTTCTGGTTTAGCAGTCACCATCGCTCACTATTACACTCCTAAAGGTACAGATATTAACCATACAGGTATTACACCAGATATCAAATTAGATTTGACGGAAGCACAAGAGCGTCAGTTAGCATCTAATCCAAATTTAATTGGTACTCAAAACGACCCACAATATGCACGAGCAATTAGTGCGCTATCTAACACTAACTTTGCTCAACCACCAGCAACTCAACCTACTGGCGCTATGAGTAGCAGTGCTAGAGACTTGAAATTTTAGAGTTTAGCTTGCGTAATCAGGATAAAAATCTGGGTATTCCAGCAAACTAAGTGCGTTGATTGGGAATAATAGCAAGTAATCCCAATCAACCATTAACTTTTTTATGAATAATTCCCCAGTTGATGCAACCACCGACCACAGCTTTTTGCCTTATGTGTCGGTGGTTGTGCCTATTTATAATGGTGAGGCTGATTTACCAGATTTAATTTCTTGTTTTTTAGCTCAAACTTACCCGCAAGAGCAGGTAGAGTATTTGCTAGTAGATAATAACAGTAGCGATCGCACTTTAAATTTACTCAAAACCACCGCAGAACTTAGTCCCCTCAATATTCATCCCTTAAGCGAAAATCAAATTCAAAGCTCCTATGCAGCCCGTAACGCTGGTATTCGTGCTGCTCAAGGTGAAATAATTGTTTTTACTGATGCTGATTGTCGTCCGCAACCACAATGGCTAGAATCATTAATTCAACCTTTTAATCAACAAAATATAGTAATTGTTGCAGGTGAAATTACTGCACTACCAGGTAAAAATATTTTAGAAAAATACGCAGATTGTCAACAAACTCTCTCCCAAAAGCATACCCTTTCTCATCCCTTCTGCCCTTACGGTCAAACTGCTAATTTAGCCATTCGCCGGATTATTTTAGAAAAAGTAGGATTATTCCGTCCTTATCTCACCACTGGAGGCGACGCAGACATCTGTTGGCGCATTCTCAAGGAAAAGATAGGGAATTTAAAATTTGTCCCAGATGCCATAGTTCAACATCGCCACCGCACTACGCTTAAGGAATTGGAAAGTCAATGGCGACGTTACGGGCGTTCAAATCGCTACCTACATGAACTTTATGGTGTGGAGCTAATGTCAGAATTTACATCCAAAGACTACGGCTATTGCTTAGGACGTTGGTTAGTCAAAGAAATTCCCAAAAACACCTTAAAAGCGATCGCAGGCAAAGCTAGCCTGATAGACTTTCTGATAACTCCCATTGGTTTATTTACAGCCAAAGCACGTTACTGCGGTCAAACTGAAGCCAAACTCCCAGAAAACGCCAAAATTATCGATTGGTTATAGGAATTGGGCATTGGGCATTGGGCATTGGGCATTGGGCATAGACGCGATGAATCGCGTCTCTACAATTGTCCTCCTTGTCCCTCATGCCATACTCTCCTTCCAATGCCTGCCAACTTTCGCTAAATTGGAACAAGGTATATTCAAGGAAATTTTCAATGTCAGCACAATTGTTATTGGTAGATGATGAACCGGGATTGCGGGAAGCCGTGAAAGATTATTTGCAAGAAAGCGGTTTCAGCGTTCAAGTCGCCAGTAACGCCCGTGAAGGTTGGGATTTGATGCAGCAAAATACACCTGATTTGGTGATTTCGGATATCATGATGCCTCAGGTGGATGGCTATCAGTTCTTGAAACAGCTACGTGAAGATCCGCGTTTTCAAGCCTTACCTGTTGTATTTTTGACTGCTAAGGGGATGACTGGCGATCGCATCCAAGGTTATCAAGCTGGTGTTGATGCTTATTTACCAAAACCCTTTGACCCGGATGAATTAATTGCCATCGTAGAAAATTTATTAAATCGACGTATGGCTAAACCTCAGAGTACAGGTGAAGAAAATGAAACACCTGATATTGCTGAATTAGCAAATCAAATTGCCCAAATTAAGGCGTTATTAACCCAAAGAAACGCTATTTCTCAATCACCAGCACCTTTTAAAATTGACTTAACACCCAGAGAGCAAAGCGTTTTAAATTTGGTAGCTGAAGGATTAATGAATAAAGAAATTGCTAGACGCTTAGAGACCAGCGTCAGGAACGTGGAAAAATACGTGAGTCGTTTGTTTAGTAAAACTGGTACAAATAGCCGTACAGAGTTAGTCCGTTTTGCCTTAGAACATGGTTTGGCTAAATAAATATCTGACAACCGAACCAGAAATAAGGAACACAAGGAAGAATCATCAATAACTATTGCTTTGCGGACAATTGTAGAAGCAATTAATCACAATTGTACAGACAAGGGTTCATCGCGTCTCTAGGTGCTGATTAGAGATGATATGAACAAACCCGCCCCTACTGAACAATCTGGGCGGAATGCAACTTCAAATTCGCAAAATACCAGAGAAAAAATTGCGAATACAAGCGATCGCTCAAAAATAGAGCTATAAATTCAGCAATCTGCAAAATTTTTTGAGTATGTCAGATAGGCGATCGCTTCCTAGTATTTCGCCAACTTGAAGTAACACCCTGATTAAACCTAAATTCCTCAGAATATATTTTTTGAAAAACTCTAACCCGCCCTCATGAGGAAGTATTACATACATTAGTAGGCACCCAAGTATTTCCGTAGTGCAAAGGGTGAGGGCTACTGCGAGGCTTTGACAGCTGTTTGGTAAATCCAATCGGCTTTTAGCCTTAGTTTAAAATTACACAAGCCAACTCAGTTATTGTTGAGAGCGGATGACAAATTTATCACAAATTTACCATTTGCGGCTCAATTAACCAATTGCCACTACTGATAATTAACAGCAATAATTATTGATTATTATCAGCAAAATTACGTAACCGCATTAACTGGCGACGCATTTGTGGTGAAGCTTTAAACTCAGAGATTTCCTGAGCTTTGACTGATGCTTGCAAGGTTTCTAAAAAGTCATCAGAGCCTTCGGTCAAAGCATCTAACAATACCTGTAATAGCTGTTCGCGATCGCTCAGGAGACTTTTTTCCTCAATCAACCGGAATTTGAGATGGATTTCGCACTCATAAACACCTACTTCAATATTATTTATCTGGCGTGGTAAGGCTTTGGAGTTCATAGATTTCAGGATTCCTTTATTTGGTGGTCATCGGGTTTAGGAGTTAATCTCCAGCAAAAATTCTTTAATTCTTTATATTTTCTTTTGAATCCAAATTGTTTGAATTAAGAATAATTCTTTATTCATCACATTTGTCTTCCATTGCCATCTCCTTGAGTTTTTTTCATTCAGACCTCACTCTGCTTAGGCTACTGTTTTCCTGTACCAGAGGTGGCACAAGTTAAGCCATAACTATTATTCAGTTTTTAAGATTCTATACAATAAAGTTTCTGTAAGAAGTTGTTCGAGCTTTTTAAAGGTTTTTACATCAACTTTATGTGAACGTCAACAACAGTTTGTGATTTTACTGAAAATTTAGTGTTTTTACTTACGTGTTATCACTAAATTTTTGCTTTTTGATGAAAGCTAGAGGTAGTTTTACCATAAGTACGTAAATTTACTAGATGTACATTTATTTCATCCAACTAAATCCCGCTTTGTTGGTGTTCTGAATCAGAATTATAAACATTGCAACAGACTAATGACAGTCTATGAAAAAATTGCGGCAAAAGTCGCAGATGTAAAGCAATGGAATATTTATCCATAAATTAAAATTGAGTTTGCTAGCTAAAGCTGTGTTCCACCCTGAGGAGACGCACTATCTTGGGAAAGCTACTGTTTGTGAAGTTAGCCTCCGGTAAACCGCCTGAGCGCAGTGGCTTCTGCTGGCGATTTCTGAAGGGATTAAATGTCCATTAGGACAAAGTTAACTAACTACTCTCAAAACAGCAACAAGTCAGTCAAATTAGCCATAAACCTTTTGCCTGTTTGCCCTAATTACCCTACCCTGATGCTGCATAAATTCTGAGGGCAAACATATTGACATTTATCTGAATATATGATTGTTTGACCGCTACAATAAGTTGAGATTTCCACAAGAAATGAAAACAACCCACCCATCATGAAGTTGGCGGAAATTGTGTTTGCCATTTCTCGTTCAACAAACCTCCCCTACTGGAGTTATCAGCAGATGCTGTTGATGCACGCATTTTGAGCTTCTGCCTGACTAATCAAGAGGAATTGCTTTAGATAGCGGGCATTTAAGCTCTAGCATAAGGTCTACAATGATTTCAGTGTAGTCAACCAAAATCTTACACCTTTTATGGACAACCCGACGCTGCTCAAGTCTACAACTAGGCATATTCGCATTTTTGCGGCAGAACTTGACCAGGATGGCGAACTACTTCCCAGTAATCAGGTCTTAACTTTAGATATTGACCCAGATAATGAATTTAACTGGAATGAAGATGCCCTACAAAAGATTTATCGCAAGTTTGATGAACTAGTAGAAGCATCTAGTGGCGCTGATTTAACGGACTACAACTTACGTCGCGTTGGTTCCGACCTAGAGCATTATTTGCGATCGCTCTTGCAAAAAGGCGAAATCAGCTACAATCTGCAAAGTCGCGTCACTAACTACAGCATGGGACTTCCCCAAGTAGCAGTTGACGATAAGTAATCAAGTCCAGAGTTAAGCTGTGACGCATTTCCAGTGGATATTTCGCACTAAGGTTGTCAAAAGTCCAGATTCCAGGGTCAAAAGCTAGCTTGGACTTTTGACTCTTGACCCTGGACAGCCCTAAGGCGAAGATATTTGATCTAAGTGCGTAACAACTTACTTGTAATTTTTTGTATTTCTTGATTCATTAGGGCATTGGTTAACAGTGCCCTAATCTTATATCTGGCTTGTATCTGCTAATATTCTTGATGAAGATAGAAAATTCTGAAGTCGCAAATTTTACCGTCAAAACATCACTAGTGAGAGCCTGTAATGATGCCAGAAAAGTCAAAAATCAATGACAAAGTGCCCAATCTTGTGCCAACTTGGCTGTGAGAACGTTACCAAAATTTACTTCCTACAGACAGCCAAGGCTAATAACGCCCAAGCCAGACAGTAAAAATGCTCAATCGGCTTTTTGCCTTTTGCGATCGATGGCTGCAATATTTCTTAAAATTCCGCCAGCGATTAATTATTTGATATATATATTTAGCTATCTTAATTCTTAATTAAAGTTAATTCCTAGCTTGTAAATTATAAACTAAAGAAATACCAGCACGATCTGCCTATTGTTAATCAAATCATTCAACAATAGTCAGCAATAGCGTGATGCTGGGGTTAAACTTTGGTGACAGGGTGAAAATTCATTGTGCGGATTGTGGAGACAAGAAAGTGATAGAGGTGATAGAGGCTATGATGGGGCTGTAGGTTTGACTGAGGAGTAAGTTGTTTGAATAAGTAGATCGTAGAATCATTAAGTTTTAGCACTGCGATCCACCAGCTAAAATCATTGAACCAAAGTGTTGCATATACCAGGTTCAAAAAACACGAGCGGTCTAGACGGTCGCTGCCAATGCTGTTGTAGAAATTGCCAATTGCCGATCGGTGAAAAAACTATGGAAAATGATGCTCCCACGCTCTACTGCCCAAATGAACTTTGTCAATCTCCCAATCCCCTGACCCATAAGTTTTGCTTGCGGTGTTCTACAGCTATACCTAAGCGCTATCTTTGGGTGCAGGGTGAAGGCTTGAGTTTTGCCACCCCAGGAGAAATATTAGGCGATCGCTATTTAGTTATAGATCGCTCTGTGGTCTTAGATATCAGACCGGGGTTAGTTCCTGAGACACCAGAATTAGAGAGTTTGTCTGTCATTAGACCTTATTTGCGGCTGATACCTTATCGCGTACAAGTGCCCCAAGTGTATGGAGTTATACCGCCCATTGAGGGACGCTCTCAACAAGAAATATTACTTTTAGAAAAACCACCAATATTTACCGATAGTACAGGGCAACAAGTCCAACTCTACCCGAATTTAATCGCCGCTTGGGGTAATGCTAGTTCTATACGCCAACTGCATTGGCTGTGGCAATTAGCTAATCTGTGGCAACCACTGTTAAGTGAGGGTGTGGCGACAACTATACTTAAACCAGATTTAATTAGAGTAGAAGGTACTTTAGTCCGCTTGTTAGATTTGCATTCTGACGCTGGTATCCAGCCGAGTTTATCGGAATTAGGGAAATTTTGGCAGCAGTTAGAGCAGACAGCAAAACCAGCCATAGCGGAATTTATTCACAAAATTAGTAATTCTTTAATAGCAGAAGAAATAAATTCAGCCGAACAATTAATTGCAGCATTAGATCTAGGACTAGGTCAATTAGGGCGATCGCAAACCTCTAATATTAAAATTTTTACCAAAACCGATACAGGCCCCAGTCGCCAACGCAATGAAGATGCTTGTTATCCTCTCAGTGGGACTTTAGTTACCAAACCGCCTCAATCTACAGCCTTAGCCATTGTCTGTGACGGAATAGGCGGTCATGAAGGTGGTAATGTGGCTTCAAATTTAGCCATTGAAACAATTCAACAGCAGGTACAGCGACTCACACAAGTTCCAGCAGATCATATAGATCCTTCAATGCTGCTAACTGACTTAGAATCGGCGGTAGCAGTCGTCAATGATAAAATTAGCCAGCGTAACGACAGCGAAAATCGCCAAGGTCGTCAACGCATGGGTACAACTATCGTCATGGCATTACCCATTGGTCATGAAATTTATATTACCCATGTGGGTGATAGTCGTGCCTATTGGATTACCCGCCAAGGTTGCTATCAAGTTACCCTAGATGATGATGTGGCCTCCCGCGAAGTTAGGTTAGGCTATGCGCTCTATCGAGAAGCCATACAACAAAGTGGTTCTGGTTCTTTAGTCCAAGCCTTAGGGATGAGTCCTAGTACATCACTTCATCCCACCGCCCAGAGGTTTATTCTCGATGAAGATGCTGTATTCTTACTCACATCCGATGGCTTAAGTGATTTTGACCGGATCGAAGATTATTGGGAAACAGAAATCTTACCCATTCTCAAAGCCGAAGCAGATATTGCTAGCGTAGCCGAGAAATTAGTCGAAATCGCCAATACTAAAAATGGTCACGATAATGTCACTATTGCTTTAGTACATTATCAGGCGAAATATACAGAACCAGATTTAAGTGTAACAGCCATCATCCCGGAAAGCTCATTTGCTGGTAATTCTACTGAGCCATATCCGACAACAGCACAGCCGAATTTAGTCAGCAATCCCAACAATAAAACCAAAGTTATTCCTGATGAATACAAGCGGCGTAACGGCTTTGCTCAACTACCGCTACAGTTGATTGTACCTTTAATGTTGGTGACGATAGTTGGTAGTTTGGGATACTTAGTAATGCAATTACGCCAGGGGAAACAGCAAATTGCTACTACTAGCGCCAGCCCTAATTCACAGCAAAATCCCAATCCATCGCCAACAGCGCGAACCATTGATAATCTGGCGGCAGGTTGGGTGATTGAAGCTCAGAATGAAATAATTAATAGCAAGGAAAAATTTCCTAGCGGGACTTTTTTTCAAGTAATTGACAAAAAACCTAAAAATCCGCCATCTCCTAATTCAGAATTTGTAGTGACTTTGCGGGTGTGTCCGAATAATCAAGACACCGCCAATCCCGACAAGAATATTGCTGCTGGACAAATACCAGAAAAAACAGTCAAAATTGAACTTTCTCAACTTAAATCAGGGGTGACTGTTCTCCAAGCCGATAAACCAAATCCATGCGTTCCGCAAAAGCCAGAGCCAACAAATCAGCCACCTGTAACTAAACCACAAGCCGAAGGTGATGCAACTTAGTGGAATTGCGCCATAAACTGATAAAACCTGAAATAATACAGGTAGTAACCAAAATCAAAAACTGCCAAGGTAAAGACTTTTACCTGGAAAAACTGTTATTGAAAATAATTGTTTTCACATTTAAGTTTAATGACTTCATTGCCATGCCTGAACCTGGCGATCGCTCGTTTGACCAACACTGGCACAGATAATTTTGCCATTTGGGTAGTTAAAGCGCCTTATCCTAGTGGTTATGTTTTGCATGACTGTATATGGCCAGTTGAACTCTCTCAAGTTTGGCAAGAATGGCAGGAAATGTTCGGAGGTGATAACCCTTTAAATATTGCTTCTGGTGCAGCCCTCCCACAGAAAGCCCCATTACCAATAAATTTGAATTCATCCCCTTCAGGGCAAACAGCAGGTTATAGCAGTCGTCTGATGCAATACTTGGGAATGAGTCTGTGGCGCTGGTTATTTGACGGGCCAATTCTCGGTAGTTTAGAACGCAGTCGGGGTATAGCTATGGGACAGCATACTCGGTTGCGCTTTCGCTTGGAAATTCGCGATCCAGATTTAATTGCCTTACCTTGGGAAATTATGCAGCGTGAAGCCGGTCAATCGGTAATGTCGCTGTCACAAGATTTACTCTTTAGCCGAACTACGAGTGAAGTTGAATCATTACCGCCTTTACGTATAGAACAGACGCTGAAAATTCTTTTGGTATTAGGCGAAAATGAAAATAAAAATCTGCAACTAGAAAAAGAAGCAGAAATTTTAAAACAAACTCTGACTAAAGCAGGGCCTTTAGGTAGTTATTCTCAGGGATATGCACCATGTATGGTAACTACATTGCTGCAACCCCAACCACAGGAATTAATTCAAGAATTAGAAACTAAAGCATACAATGTCTTTTTCTATGCCGGTCATGGTTTACCAGATCCAGATGGGGGTTTACTATTTTTACGACCGGGGATGACTCTCAATGGCATAGAATTAGCTCAGGTATTGACTCGCAATGGTGTGAAATTAGCGGTGTTTAATGCTTGTTGGTTAGCAAGACCGGCGGCGGTTAATCAACAAGCCATACCTTCTAGCAGTTTGGCAGAAGTGTTAATTCGTCATGGCGTACCGGCAGTTTTGGGAATGCGAGATGAGATTGCGGATGCGGAAAGCCACAGTTTTATTCAAGCTTTTACCGAAGCATTGCGATCGCGTAAATCCATCGATGAAGCTGTCGCCCAAGCTAGACAACAATTGTTAACAGTATATCGGTTTAATCAACCAGCCTGGACTTTACCAGTTCTCTATCTCCATCCTGATTTTGATGGCGAACTCATTAAAAGTTTTGATGAAGGAATTACCGAGCTACCAGATACGACAATTCCGAGTATAATTGCTTCGGTACCTACAGCTTCGTTGCGATCGCTAGCAGTACCAGATAAAACTTGCTTGTTACGTTCTGGTGTCACCCGCATTGGTCGGACTAAAGATAACGATCTTGTTATTCCCGAACCTTCTGTGTCTAAACGCCATGCGGAAATTTTATGTCGGAATACTTTTAGCGGGACAAATCCAGTTAGAACTTATTATTTACAAGATTTATCTACCTACGGTACAACCTGGGTTTCTAGTTCTAATGGCTGGCAACAAATCCTCCGCGAGGAAGTACCTTTAACCTCAGGAATGCAGTTAAAGTTTGGGAGTTCCAGAGGTGAAACTTGGGAGTTTATTATTGAAGACTCCTAATTAGTTCATACACCTAACGTGTTTTGATTTCTTGTCAAGACAGGAGTGATTTATGTAGTTTGTGTAAATCCAAATTACTAATCGCATTTCAATGATTATCCAAAAAATAACAGCCTGAAAAAATAGTTTCATCCTCAGCAAATTTCATTTGATTTTTGCGGAAATGGGATAAGGACAGTTGTAGCTGTCAATACCGCTAAATAATCAACTCAATCATCAACTCGGAGGCGACAAATGATTAACAATATTAACAACTCAGCTAATTTCACTTCTTCACCATCTCAAGTCGAATTAGATTTCCTCGCCGCTTTACTGGAAGTAGAAGATGCAACTTATCCTTGGAACCCAGCAGATAGCGAATCAGATGCTTATTTTTGCGCTTTAGAACAGCAATTTCTCAGCGATGAGTTATGGGATGAACAAGAGCTAAATACGCGATCGCATGGTTTTTACCAACAACTTGATACACTATGGCCAGAAGATGCGACTGATTCCCCGGAACAAGCTAATAGCAGTCAGACTTTATTCGCTAATCTCCAAGCAGCTTTTGCAGCAGCTATACCCCAAGAATGGCTAAATAACATTGCCCAAAAAGCCACTGAGATGTTTACCTCCCAGCAATCTCTTGGCGAGCAATTAGTGGAATGTGTTCAAGGAGTGTTACCAACTTGGGCAGCAGAAGATCTCTTAGTTTTAGCCCGTCCTTATGCCTATGCTATGCGTAGCGGAGAACCACATAACCCAGGATCTGTGATGAGTAAATTTGAAAATAAGGAATGGGAAAGTTTATCCGATGTCGAGCGAGCAAAGGTTAGTTTAGCGATTTCTTACTATGCTCTGACCCAACTTCACAGCTTTCAGTCAGAATCCTAAATCAGTTGTCTTTTATCCTTTAGGGGTCAGTTAATTCAGGCGACTTCTTGCTTTTGCCCGCACTCGACGCTTGTATTGCGGGTCTTATACTTTTTTTCTCGTTATTTTTAAAGACAATTTCCCTAGCATAATTCCAACTATAGGCTGATTGCGGAAGCAGAGCTATCTATCTCAAGGTAGAAAAGAGTCAATGGTCAATGGTCAATGGTCAATGGTCAATGGTCAATGGTCAATGGTCAATGGTCAATGGTCAATGGTCAATGGTCAATGGTCAATAGTCCCCCTTGTCTCCCTTGTCCTCCTTGTCCTCCTCTTCTCCCTCCTCTCTCATTTAGGGCCGAGGAAGCGAGTAGCGAAATTTTGCGATCGCGTGGGTGAAAGGGCACGTGCTTTTAAAATTGCTGCCATCAAAAAGGCGTAAGATAATACCCCAACAATTACCAATAACAAGGCATTGATTGAACCAGTAGCATTCCATAAGGCATGAAGTGCAGCCGCGCTTACATAGCCAATGGGGAGAATTTGCCAAACTAGACGGGGTTTGAGTACAGCTAAACCAATAAAATAGCCCAAATAGCCACTGTAAGCCATGTGTCCGGCTACAGAACCTAAAATTCGCGGAATGAGTAATTGTAAACCTACGAGTTGACCAGTGCCTACACCCGCTTGTTGCGCCACATTTTGAGTAATAACAGGCACATATTGACCAAGAGTTTCTAATAAAGTAAAACCCACTGCCGAAGCAGTTCCTAAGAGAATGCCATCTAAAGGTTCCCAAACACCTATGCGTTCTCGCCAAGGTGAGGGCAATATCAGGCCAATAGCTAAGGCTGCTAATACAGGTAATGCTTTCAGTAATTCTTCCATTAAACCTGCACCAAAAAACATCCGTATCAGCAATTCGGTGAAGGTTAGTGTATCCTGAGATGAAGGTAAGTTCCCAGGCAATAAACCGCGAAATACAAAAATAAACAAATCCAATAGGGGACTTTTCAATATTACTGCGGTACCTAAAGCTACAGATGCCAGTACCCACCAAGGCTTTTGCTTACCGCAGAGTTGGTATACAAAGTAATAAGCGGCAAAGGCTATATAACTAGCAACAATCACTTGATTGGCTTGTGGTCTGCCTACCGTAGCAAACATTAATACCACAAATACTACTGTTAAAATTCCTGGTATGAGATAAGCTTTACGAGTTAAATCTTTACCAGTGGAAATAATCGGAAACAGTTGAGTAAAGCTCACCGAATCAGATTTTAAGGGTGCGGGGTAACTTCCTGGTGATGGCAGGGGTGTGGCTGGCCTGGTCATGATTGTGGCTTGGGGTACATAATCATGCTCAAACACAAATTGCGGCCCGTCAGCACCTAAAGAAATGCGATCGCCTGGCTGTAATTCTTGACAACCTTGGATGCGCTGTCCGTTTAAATACGTACCGTTAGCGCTATTTAAATCACAAATGAGCCAGCTAAATTTGTTATCTGGGGAAGAGAGCGGACGAACCACAGCATGACGACGAGATACCATCCGATACATCATGGCATCCAAGACAATTTGGCAGCTGGGGTCGCGTCCAACGATCATCTCTTGACTTGGGAGCAGCGAGTAGCGGAATTCTGACCTAAGAGGTGCCCCATTACCAGACACTAGCCGCAGAAATGCATTATGTCTTGCGTTTTTGCCTGTCATCGAGTTAGATTGCTTTTTTCAAAGAATTCGGAAATTACTTGTTATTAGAACTTAAGCCTAACCAATTTACAGCAATCTCATTTAAATGTTGCAAAAAAAATTATCTGCCGTACCTGAATTGTGAATTTAAATTTGTTCATCATACTGGATTACTGTAACTGCGGCATGGCTAAATACAATATAGCTTCACTCACTGCTCTAGAATCCGAATTTTCCTACGTAAAAACCAAAATTATGCGATCGCGCGCTGACAAGCTGTAGATTGCCAAGCACTCAGGCTGTATTTCTGGTTGATTTTGAGTTGAGGCTGTAGATGCTTAACGATCAATTGTCAACAAATTATAGACTATGGATTGTGGACTGTTGACAACCCTAACATTAAATGTTGTCCCAATTGTGTAACCCCAATACTATCTTGATGCTAGAGTTTATGTGATGAATTACACCACTAGGTTAGGAAAATTAATCTTTTCTTGTACCTAGTTTGAAAATATCGTTGACTGTTGACTGTTGACTGTTGACTGTTGATGCGTACTAGCCTCTAGTTTCAGAGTAAATGAAATTCTCTCGCCGCTTTGGGAAAGTTTTTGTTCTCATGTCCGGAACGGCTGAGTTTAATCAGCGCAAATCGCTGTAAAGGTGTTAGAGCTTCCCATTGTTGAGTTGCGATCGCAACACCTACTTCTTGAGCTTTTTCTTGAACGCTAGCTGGTAAATTAGTAGAGTCCATCCACTCCGGATGGGGTTCAATGGGTAATTGTTTAGCTGGTACACCTGTACGAGTGACAATTAACTGTTCGAGATAATGGCGATAAGATTGAATTTCTGTTTCTGTAGTGCAAGGTAATTCAACTAAAGCTTCTCGTTCAGCTTGAGACATTTGATGCCAATCAGACAACTTGAGCTTGATACCACAAGTATCTAGTTTGTAGCGCACTTGCATGGGGATGCAACGGAGGGATTCAACGAAATCTGCTTCAAAATCAAAGAAAGTTTGATGATTAGTCATTTGTCATTTGCAATCGACAAAAGGGGATATGGCAGCAGTATGAATTATTTATGTCTCTATTTCCCTAAGATATATATCTTGAAATCAAGAATGGTCTTTTCTGATTATCTTCTTGGATTTATCAAGTTCTTTATACACCAAAGGAGATGAGTTTACCTTATTTTTTCGAGAATGGGAATTGCTATAACGAATTATGAGATAACTAATTGATAGAGCTAAAACTGCTATACCTAAACCAATGATATCAATGCCTGATACTTTTTCTAGGTCAAGAATAATAATTTTTCTGGCGACAGCGATTAAAGATGTGACAATTACTAATTCTACCTGCACTACATGCTTGCGCAGGTAGGCAGTGATATTTTCTAAGATTTCTAAAGCAATCAAAATATTGAGAAATAACCCAAATATCTTAAATAAGGTAGTATTAAATTTGCCGTATGGGGTAGTAAATAACTCTTTTGCCAGAAAGATCACCAAATCTCCTAATGCTGCCAAAATTACCAATACCATTAATAAAGATAAAATCTTGGAAACTAGCACTTCGATATTTTCAATAAAGTGCATAAATTTCTCATCTTTGGTATTTTCTGCCAGATTTTTGAATAGTCTCCTCATTTGCTGCCCCTATTTTTTAGCTAACTTTAATTATCAAAAATAAAAATACAAATAAATCCTTGTAGGATAGGCACTGCCGATAACTTTCCCATTCAAGATTTGAGTGGATGTTAAGCAGTGCCCAACTTACTAGTGAATAATTGGCTTATTTGTGAAATTACTCTTTTTGATCCATAGTAAATATTCAAACATAAAACAAAAATCCTATAGATAAATCTAGAGGATTAAAAAAAATAATCGTAACGATTGAATATTAACTATGGGTTATATTCTCAATCAAAATTGAGAAATCTATTTAGCAGCTTACCATTGTGAGGACTGGAGTTGATAATTTTTAAATGTCACTTCCACAGACATGGGTACTAATTGTACTGCACAAGCTTTTAATTCTGGTTGTAATGAATCTGGGCAAGATTCGGGATGGGTGAGGGCGTTAGCTTCTGCCTCATTTGCCCAAAGTACGCCCCAGTGCATCGGGACAAATACGGTACCAGGGGCGATCGCTTTTGTAACTTTAGCAGGAAATTTGGCTTTACCGCGACGCGATCGCACTTCTAACAACTGGTTATCTGTAATCCCCAATTTAGCAGCATCACGGGGATGAATCTCAATAAACGGATCGGGGTGCATTTGGCGAATTTTTTCAATCCGTCCGGTACGGGTTTGGGTGTGCCAATGTCCGTATAGGCGTCCTGTGGTCAGTACAAAGGGATAATTAGGATCTGGTGGTTCCGCTAATCCCCGTGAGTGATACGCTCCGAACCGCGCCCTGCCATCAGGGGTGTGAAAGCGGAGATTTGTGTAGAGGCGCTTTCTTTCATGTCTCGGCGTTTCTGCTGCTTCTGGATGAGGCCATTGAGTGGGGCCAAACTGTTGCAATCCTTCATGACTAATACCAGTCATTTCACAGGGGCGATCGCGAGTTAAGCGGACAAATTCTGCATAAACTTCTGCGGAGTTAGCATAGCTAAATTCTTTGATAAAACCTAATCTCCGTCCAACTTCGGCAAAAATTTCCCAATCTGCTTTAGCTTCTCTCGGCGGTTGGCGGAATGCTTGACAGAGAGTGACTGTGCGCTCGGAATTAGTCATTACCCCAGTTTTTTCACCCCATTGCGCCGCAGGTAACAGAACGTGAGCGTAAGCAGCCGTTTCCGTCGGATAATAGGCATCTTGATAGATAGTAAAAGGCGATCGCAACAATGCCTTTTTAGTCCGTTCTAAATCTGGCATACTCACAGCTGGGTTAGTAGCCGCTATCCAGAGTAACCCCACTGAGCCATCTTCTAACCCAGTAATCATATCCCACGCCGTTAAACCGGGATTTGGTGAAATTTGTCCTCGCTGCAATCCCCAAAAATCCTCAACCTCAGCGCGGTGCTGGGGATTTTTCACCAAACGATAACCGGGTAATAAATGCGCTAAACCGCCAGCTTCCCTTCCCCCCATTGCATTGGGTTGACCGGTCAAAGAAAAAGGCCCGGCTCCCGGTTTACCAATTTGTCCTGTCATCAGGTGCAGGTTAATAATTGTTCTGACCTTCGCTGTACCTTCGCTGGATTGATTCACACCCATCGACCACAGAGACAACACCCTCTCGGATTGACTCCAATAACGCGCGGCTGTTTCCAAATCTGCAACGCTAATACCGCAACGATCTGCCACGATATCGGGAGCATAATGACGAATAACCTCTGCATAAGCCGGAAAGTTACTCGTACAGTCGTCAATAAACCCAACATCAAGAGCATTACCACGCATCAATAGGTAAGCAATACCATTTAACAAGTCAATATCTGTACCCGGACGAATAGCTAAATGTAAATCGGCTGCTTCTGCGGTGGGTGTGCGTCGAGGATCGACAACAATCATTTTGACTTTGCGATTTTTCTTGTGATACTTCGCCAAGCGATTGAAGACTATCGGATGACATTCAGCAGCATTCGTACCAATTAAAAATGCACAGTCGGTTAACTCTAAATCGTCGTAACAACAAGGAGGGCCATCTGCGCCAAAGCTTTGAATATAGCCAGATACAGCGCTGGACATACATAAACGCGAATTAGCATCAAAATTATTACTGCCCAGACATCCTTTCATCAGTTTTTGGGCGATGTAATAATCCTCTGTTTGAAATTGTCCAGAACCGTACATACAGATAGCTTCTGAACCTTGGGTATAACGCACCGTTTGAATGCGCTTGGTAATGATATCAAACGCTTCATCCCAACTGACGCGCCGAAATTCTTGATCTAAAGAGTCTCGCACCATTGGGTAATGGAGCCTATTTTTATCCAACGATTCAGCGATAGTTGCACCTTTAACACAAACCATCCCCTGATTAGATGGGTGTGCTTTATCTCCTCGCACGCGCCAAATTGGAGTTCCTTGACTATCCCGATTAGTCGCTTTTCCATGTTGCGCTGGGGGCGAAACTTCTAAGCCACAGCCAACGCCGCAGTAAGGACAAAGGGTTTTGGTAAATTCACTCATAATGGCAATTAAGTAGGGACTAGGGGCTAGGGAGTAGTAGTCTGGCAAGGGAACTATGCTAGGTGCATCACATTTTCTCGTTCTCTTCTTTTCCTCTTTCTTTGAGTACTTCGTGTCTTCTCTGCGAGACGCTTCGCGAACGCGGTTCGTTTTTTACCAATCATATTTAATGGGACAGACCACTAGGGGCTAGGGATTAGGGATACACATAACAGGTGAAAAATCACCCATGCCCAATGCCCTAAAATTACTCTTCAGCTAAAATCTGTGGAGGTGGTGCGATTGTTTCTGATGAGTTGCTTTCATAAGCACCAGCGAAGGAATTTTGCGGTTCTTTGAGGAAGAAAGCACACATAAAGGCGCAAATTAAAGCGGCTATACCCATTGTGGTAAAGAGGGTTGATGCATCGGTGAGGCTGAAAATCGTGAGGTATACTACACCACCAAAATTCCCGTAAGCACCGACATTCCCGGCAATTTGTCCGGTAGCTTCTTTTTTAATTAGAGGTACAATGCCGTAGGTAGCACCGCAGCCAGCTTGAGCAAAGTAAGCAGCGAACATTGTAACTGCGATCGCTAACGGAATTGGCCAGCTACTACTAATAAAATGTGCCATTAAATAACCGACACCAATACCAGCGCTAATAATTGTCATTGTCCATTTGCGCGAGCCAAATTTATCAGAAATTAAGCCACCACTAGGACGAGAAATTAAGTTTAAAAAGGGATATGTTGCAGCAATCATCCCTGCGACTACATGCTCTAAGGCAAAGGTTTTTTCAAAGAACGCTGGGAGCATAGAAACTACTGCTAATTCACTACCAAAGTTAGTTACATAAGTGAATTCAAGTAATGCAACTTGGTTAAAATGATAGCGTTGCAAAGCTGGGTAAGTTTTCTTTCCTATTAGCAATTCTTTGTTAACTTGATAAGCTTTATAGGTTTGGTAAGCGAATAATCCTGCTAAGAGAAACCAAACCAAATACATTTGACTTAAAGTCAAAAAATGAATATTCTTTTGTTCTAAACGCCAAGCTAATAAACCCAAGGCAAATATTAACCCAAAATTGGAGATAATCATTGCCCAGAAGCTTTTAATGCTAGTTACTTCTAAAGCACCATTTTTCTTCGGTTTTTTGTAAACTTTACCAGTAGGTGTATCTTGAACGCTGTTGTAATAAATTACGCCGTAGATAGCAGCAACAATTCCTGTAAGTGCGATCGCAAATCGCCAGTTAGAAGCGCCACCAGCTAAAAAGCTTGTCGCTACAGCAATCATTGGTAGAGCGAATTCTGCACCAAAAGCACCAAAATTACCCCAACCGCCATAAATACCTTGAGCGCTTCCCATCTCTTTAGGTGGGAACCATTCAGCTACCATGCGGATACCGACAACGAACCCAGAACCCACAATTCCCATTAGTAAGCGACTGATTACTAATTGATTAAAATCCTGTGATAATGCTGTTGCTAAACAAGGAACAGCCGCAAACATTAATAGTATTGAATAGGTAATTCTGGGGCCAAAACGATCCAGTAACATTCCAATAATTAACCTTGCTGGAATTGTCAAAGCGAGGTTACAAATGCCCAAAGTTTTAATTTGCTCAGGTGCTAAATGTAATTGCTTACCGATAGTTGTGGCAAAGGGAGCAAAGTTAAACCAACAGACAAAGGTGAGAAAAAAGGCAAACCAAGTCTGATGCAGGATACGATAGCGATCCCTGAATGAAAATAATCCTTTGAGCATTCAAAGTTTCCTCAATTACAAAATTGCATGGAGCAATACAGGGATAATGTTTAATTACCCTGATGAATTTAGATATTTTTCGTTATTTATTGGTGCTGGATTTAAATCTAAAATTCTTACTCCCTGATTAGTGGAATATTCGGGAGTACGTAAGATGTTGTTAATACTAAATTATGCTTACCTAACAGGTTGATTTGTATCTACAATTACAGTTTGTTAGTATTAATGTAAAAATGGCATCGGAGCTATGCGTTAAAAATCATACTTCTACCAATTCTATGTGAGGCTAAAAATTAACGCCCTCAGGCTGTAAGCCTGGGGCTATCATTACAAAGCCTGCCTGCGCAGGCTAGATTATATGCATCTTCATATTGGATTGGTATCAATACTGCTCGGTTGAGGAACGAAACCCAACCTACGCGGGTTAAGGTTTTTGAGCTTAACCGAGCAGTATTGGGATTGGTATTCAATACCTTTGCCAAAGAATTTTTCTAATTTTGATTACTCATCATCGTGAGCGTAACGGCGATACAAGAAGTCTAAAGCATAGTTCCGCAAGTTATAGTATTCTGGGTCTTCCATGATGCGGCGACGATTGCGGGGACGAGCGAAGGGAATCTCTAATATTTCCCCAATTTGCGCAGATGGGCCATTTGTCATCATGACTACTCTGTCGGCTAAGAATAGAGCTTCATCAATATCATGGGTAATCATCAAGACGGTAACTTGGTGATCGCGCCAGATTTGCAGTAGTTCTTCTTGTAATTCTTCTTTGGTGATGGCGTCTAATGCACCAAAGGGTTCATCGAGAATCAGAACTTGGGGACGAATGGAGAGAGCGCGAGCGATCGCAACTCGCTGTTTCATTCCCCCAGAAATTTGGCTGGGTTTTTTATCAGCAGCTTCTGTTAACCCTACCATCGCTAAATGTTCTCTGACAATTGCTCTTTTTTCGGCTTGGGGTTTTTTCGGAAATACTGAATCTACCGCTAGGTAAACGTTATCAAAGACGTTTAGCCAAGGTAAAAGGCAATAGTTTTGGAATACCATCATTCTATCGGGGCCTGGTTCGGTGATGGGTTGGTCTTGCAAAAGAACAACGCCATCGGTGGGGGTGTTGAACCCGGATATCATGTTGAGTAAGGTTGATTTACCGCAGCCAGAATGACCAATGATGCAAACAAATTCACCTTCACGAACTTTTAGGTCAATTCCGTCTAATACGGTGTAAGGGCCTTCGGGGGTGGGGTAAATTTTGCTTACGCCTTCGATTACGAGAAAGTTTTCGGCTTTCTTTGGTTGTAGGTGGTTGGTTTGGGTTGTATTGGTGGTTTTTTTGGCTGTTTGCATGGTTATTTGATATTTAAGCTAGTTATTTGTAAAATCTCTTCTCTGCGCCTCTGTCTTGAAAAGTTCTGATCGGAGGAAACCTCCGCTCAGACTTTTCGCTGCGTCTCTGCGTGAGATAAATCATCTGGCAATTATGCAATGCTAAAAAACGAACCGCGTTCGCGAAGCGTCTCGCAGAGAAGACACGAAGTACACGAAGAAAGAAATAAGAAGAGAAAGAGAAAATGAGTTTAGCGAGTAATATTCATGCAATAGATCAATGCTATTGACTATTGACCATTGACCATTGACTAAATAAATACTTCTTCAACACGGACTTGGCGTTTGATTTCCAAGCTGTTGAGGTATTCTAGTGGCTCTGATGGGTTAAAAACTTTACCATCAAATAAATGAATGGGATCGTCTTGACCGATGTCGAGAATGCCAAGATCGCGTGCAGCTGCGCCGAATATGTCTGTGCGACAAACTCGGTCAATTACTTCTACCCAGTTTTTGGGGAAGCTGACTAAACCCCAACGTGCTAGCTGAGTTACCATCCATAACAATTCGGTGCGGTTGGGATAGTTGGTTTGATTGAGGTAAAACTGGTTATATCTGGCTAATTCTTGGGGTGCTGTACCGTCACCGCGATCGTAGGGATCGGTAAAACCAGGACGGATGTATGCAGGATTTGTATTTAGGTATTCAGGACGACAGATTAATTCGACAATTTCTTCGCGGTTGCGGAAGTCGTCGCAGTATTTACAAGCTTCTAAGAGGGCTTTGACTAAAGCTAGATAAGTTTCTGGATATTTCTGCGCCCATTCTTCCCGCACTCCCAAGACTTTTTTCGGCTGTCCTGACCAAATTTCTAAGGCGGTAGCAGCGATAAAGCCGACATCTTCATGAACAGCACGGTAGTTCCAAGGTTCGCCAGCACAGTAACCGTCAATATTGCCGGCTTTGAGTTGGGAAACCATTTCTGTGGGCGGGATGACTGTCAGGCTAACGTCTGTGTCGGGATCGATTCCCCCGGCTGCTAACCAGTAACGCAGGATGAGGTTCTGCATGGATGTGGGGTGGACGATTCCCAAGGTTAAAATTTGGTCGGGAGAAGCGTTAATTGCTGCTTTTAAGTCAGCGAGGGTTCTCACGCCTTGGCTATATAATCTTTTGCTGAATGTGATGGCGTTAGCGTTGCGGGAAAGGTTTAAGGCGTTGACTATAGGAATGGACTTTTTACCACCAGCGCCTAAAGTGAGGGCGAGGGGCATACCGGCTACCATTTGGGCTGCGTCTAATCTGCCAGTACCTACGCCTTTGGCGATGTCTTTCCAACTGGTTTCGCGGCTGAGGGTGATTTGTTCTAAGCCGTATTGGGCAAAGAAACCTTTTTCTTGAGCCACAATTAATGGTGCTGCATCGGTGAGGGGTAAAAAGCCGATGTCTAGATTTACCTTTTCTAAGCCGTTGCGGGAGATGATGACGGGTGCTTGAGTTTGTGCAGCTTGGCGTTTTTTTGCTTGTTTTTGCTGATTGAGGAAGTAAATCATTTCGTTCCGCAGATTGTAGTAGCTGGGATGATTTACGACTTCTAAACGCTGGCGGGGGCGGGGGATGGGGACTTCGAGAATTTGTCCAATGTGGGCTTCTGGCCCATTGGTGAGCATGACGATGCGATCGCTCAACAATAACGCCTCATCGACATCATGTGTCACCATCACGCAAGTAACGTTGTGTTCGTTGCAGATTTTCATTAGTTGTTGTTGCAAACTCCCCCTTGTTAGGGCATCCAAAGCACCAAAGGGTTCATCTAGCAATAACAACTTAGGACGGGTAGCCAAAGCACGCGCGATCGCAACTCGCTGTTTCATTCCTCCAGATAGTTCGCTAGGGCGTTTATTCGCGGCGAGGCGCAACCCTACCATATCGATATGTTCTTCAACAATCCCCCGGCGATCGCCTTTTGGCTTATCTTTATAAACTTCATCCACAGCTAGGGCGATGTTTTCCCGTACTGTCAACCAGGGAAGCAGGGAGTAATTTTGAAATACTACCATCCTATCTGGGCTGGGTTCTCTAACTTCTCGCCCTTCCAAAGTTACGCCGCCAATGCTGGCTTGATCTAAACCTGCGATGATATTCAGCAAGGTAGATTTACCACAACCAGAATGCCCAATGAGTGAAACAAACTCGCCTTGTTTAATTTTTAATTCAATATTTTTCAGGGCAATATATTTGCTGCCATTGGGTAAATCAAACACCCGATCCACATGATCGACTTCTACAAAAGTAGTCATTGTTATTAGTCCTTAGTCATTCGTCATTGGTCATTTGTCAAGAATCAAGAGTCAATAATCTACTTTTGACTATTGACTTTGGACTATTGACTACTTCTGATCTGCTACAACTTTGCTAGCGATAAAACCTACTAATCTATCTAACATTAAGCCCACTAAACCAACGTAGATAAGGGCTAAGATAATTTCACTTAAATTGGTCTCTGTCGTTGTGTTATAGGCATCCCAAATAAATGAGCCAATCCCGACGCCACCAACTAACATTTCTGCCGCGACAATTGCTAACCAAGATAAGCCAATTCCGATACGTAAGCCTGTGAAGATATAGGGAACAGTAGCAGGAAAAACTATTTTCCAGAAATACTTAAAACCTTTGAGTCGTAAAACTCTGGCTACATTTACGTAGTCTTGGGGAATTTGTTGAACGCCAACTGTAGTGTTAATAATAATCGGCCAAATCGAGGTAATAAAAATGACGAAAATTGCTGAGGGGTTAGCTTGTTGAAATGCTGCCAGTGAGATAGGTAACCAAGCTAACGGCGGTACAGTGCGCAGTACTTGAAATAGGGGATCGACAGCATTAAATAGTAGGGGATTAGCACCGATGACAATTCCTAAACTAATACCAACAATTGCTGCTAGAGAAAATCCTAAACCGACTCGACCTAAACTATTGAGGATTTGCCAACCTAAACCTTTATCACTTTCACCATTATCAAAAAATGGCTGAATAATAAACGGATTCCAAGTTTCTTGTATTGTTTCAATGGGGCCTGGTAACTTAAAGCTAGGATTTAAACAAAGTAGCTGCCAAATCACCAGAAAAACTGCTAGCGCTGCTATTGGTGGCGCAATTTTTCGCCAGAATAATTTACTAATAGCTTTTTGGGACTTTTTTTTGCTAATCCGAATGCCCGCAATAGCTGTCATTTTTCTTTTCTCCTGTGTAATTTTAGTTGATTCAACAAACAGCGATCGCAGTTATGATTAAACTTTTTTAATCTTCAAACTATTGAGATATTCTTCTGGTTTCTCTGGATCGAATTTCACACCATCAAAGAAAGTCTCAACTCCCCGCGAACTACTAGTAGGAATTTCCGCAGCAGGTACATTAATTGCTTGGGCGGCTTTTTTCCATAAGTCTTCTCTATTTACTTGATCGACAATTTCTTTGACTTTGGTATCTTTTGGCAAATAGCCCCAGCGAATATCTTCTGTTAAAAACCAAGTATCGTGACTCTTATAAGGATAAGAAGCATTATCAGCCCAGAATTTCATGCTATTGGCGAAATTTTTCTCTGTACGTCCATCACCGTAGTCAATATTACCTTTAGACCTTTCTAAAATATCTGCTGCGGCAACATTAAAGTATTTGCGATCGGCACAGATTTTGCACATTTCCTCTTTATTTTCTGCCTTATCGCACCATTGTTGTGCTTCTAAAACTGCCATTAATAATGCTTGTGCGGCGTTAGGATTTTTATCAACCCAATCTTTGCGCATAGCGAAGGCTTTTTCTGGATGATCTTTCCATAATTCGCCTGTAACTAAAGCTGTATAACCTAACTTTTGGCTTACCAATTGAGCATTCCAAGGTTCGCCTACACAAAAAGCATCAACTGTACCAACTTTCATATTGGCTACCATTTGTGGTGGTGGTACAGGTTCCAAAACTACATCTTGATCGGGGTTAATTCCGCCAGCAGCTAACCAATAGCGCATCCATAAATCGTGGGTTCCACCAGGAAATGTTATCGCCATTTTCATGGATTTTTTATCAGCTTTAGCTTTTTCCGCAGCCTCTTTTAAAGCTTTACTTTCTAAGCCGACTTTAAAATCTTTCAATTTATTAGCAACAGAAATAGCTTGCCCGTTAGTATTTAACCGCGCCAAGAGATACATGGGGACTTTATCATTAATTGTCATCAGGTAAGGCATGGGGCTGAGGATATGCGCCCCATCGATACCATCACCTGAAGAACCAATTTTTAAGTTATCGCGGGTGACAGGCCAAGATTTTTGCTTGATGACTTCAACATCAGTCATGCCGTATTTAGCAAAGAAGCCCTTTTCTTTAGCAATAATCAGAGGTGCGGCGTCTGTCAGGGGGATAAATCCTAACTTGGCTTTGGTTGTTTCAACTTTAGGCGCATTAGCTGAGGTAGAAACATTAGCGGCTGGCGCTGCTGAGGGAGATTGTTCGCTCGTTGTACTGGAATTACTAGAAGAACAACCATGAGCCAAGATAGAAGCCGCAGCCGCAGCCGTGGAAGCGAAAATAAATTTTCTACGCGAGAGATTAGTCATTGGTTAGTTGTTAGTGGTAATGGGCATGGGGCATGGGGCATGGGGCAATTCAATTTTGGATTTGCGATTTTGGATTGGGTTTGAATCTAAAATCTAAAATCTAAAATCTAAAATTCCTTGTCTCCCTTGTCCTTGTCTAATGGGTAACTAAGGCTTCTGCTTTGAGCTTTGCGCCGAAATGCTGGATGAGTAAATCTTGTAATACTGGCTGTAAGTCTTCGCAGGGTATGCCTTTGGTAACGCATGTTCCCAAATGGGCATCTTTGCCGACTTTACCGCCCATGTAGATGTCAACCCCTTCTAAGGTTTTGCCGTTTTTACGGGTTTTCGTTCCCATTAAGCCGATATCGGCTACTTGTGGTTGTCCGCAGGAGTTAGGACAGCCAGTCCAGTGAATGCGGACAGGGCGGGTGAGAATTAACTCAGATTCCAAGGCTTGAATGGTGGCTAAAGCGCGGTTTTTGGTTTCAATTAGGGCAAAGTTGCAAAATTGTGCGCCTGTGCAAGAAACTAGCGATCGCGTTAATAACCCTGGATTAATGGCAAATCTTTCTAGTAGTGGTTCAGCTAAAAATGTTGCTAACCGCGAATCGGGAATGTTGGGAATAATTACGTTCTGTTCTACCGTCAACCGGATTTCACCGTTGCCGTAAACTGAGGCTAAACGGGCAATTTCAAACATATCCCCAGCGTAAAACCGCCCGACAGGAATATGTAAGCCTACGTAATTTAATCCTGGTTGCTTTTGTTTGTATACACCAACATGATCGCGCTTTTCCCAGTCGATTTCGTCTTTTGGTGCTGCGGGTAAAAATGCTTTCCCTAAACGGTGTTCGACTTCCAAGCGGAATTTATCTAAACCCCATTCGTCAATTAACCACATCAGCCGCGCTTTTTGGCGATTAGCACGGAAGCCGTTGTCACGAAATACTTCGACGATCGCTCTACAGACTGCAACCACATCTGTCGGTGCAACCCAAGCATTTAAGGGAATTGCTGCTTCACAACGCTTGGCTGAGAAAAATCCGCCTACTAGGATATTAAAGCCTAATATACCTTCTTTAAACGCAGGAACGAAAGCTAAATCGTTAATTTCGGCATGGACAGAGTTATCTCTTCCACCTGTAATGGCAATATTAAACTTACGGGGAAGATTGGTAAACTCTGGATTGCCTTGACCTTTGTTGGTCAACATATCCTGAATTTGTTGCACCAATTCCCGCGTATCAAACAATTCATCCGCATCTAATCCCGCTACCGGATCGCCTGTGATGTTGCGGATGTTATCCATCCCCGATTGAATGCTGGTTAAACCAACGGTGTGCATTTTATTGAAGATTTCGGGTAAATCTTCAATTCTGATACCCCGCAATTGGATATTCTGGCGGGTGGTAATATCAGCACTACCATCATCACCGTAACGCTGCACTACTTCTGCTAACACCTGCATTTGATCGCTGGTGAGAATACCGTTAGGTATCCGCATCCGCATCATAAATTTACCAGGGGTGACTGGGCGAAAAAATACACCCACCCACTTCAGGCGATGATCGCGATCTGTTTCATCCATTGCTTCCCAGCCAAGGTTAGCAAATTTTTCTATCTCACCTTTGACGGTAAGTCCATCTTTTTCAGCCTTGAATTTCTCGAACTTATTGAGGCTGGCTGTAGTGCTAGTTGCTGTGTCTGTCATGAGCTGACTCTCATTGCAAGTTTTGAATCCCGGACAACCAAAGCGAGTTTTTGCCCATCATGAATTAACCCGTAGTTTGACCATTCCTCTGTCTACTAGGGCAAAAGCAGTGATAATCTATATATGGGTATTTGGTGCGGAAATGATTGCTTTAGGAAAAATGTTTCCGTGTATTCATTTGGTAGTTGTGTAAGGAATGTTCGGGTACTGAAAGTGTAACGATTTACATACTATTAAGGTTAAGGGTGGATTTTCGCTAAAATCGTATAAATCGCTACGAAAATTTAAAGTAATTGCCAAAAATGTAATCGTCAGATGCATTTTCTGCATAATATAATCGCTGATGGAAAGCGATCGCTATTCCGCCAAACTTCAAAATTCTTAAAAGTAACATTTCTCATGAAACGTCGTGATTTCATTAATTGGGTAGGTTTAGGTTTACTAGCGAGTTCTTTACCTGTAGCCATCGCCGCTTGTTCTGAGCAAACAGCCACACCAGAAGCAAAATCTACAGGCGATAGTGGTTGGCAAAAAGTAGGCTCTGTAGCAGAATTAGATAAAAGCGGTCAGTTATTGGCGAAAGACTCTCCAGTTGGTGCTGTCTTAGTAATTGGTAAATCGCAAGCAGCCAATTTGATTGCTGTAAACCCTAACTGCACTCATAAAGGTTGTCCCGTTACATGGAATGAAGCCGGGAAAAAATTTACCTGTCCTTGTCATGACTCAGAATTTGCCACAGATGGTAAAGTTCTAAAAGGCCCTGCCGATAAACCGCTAAAAACCTACGCCGCTAAAATTGAAGGCGATGCAGTTGTAGTGAAGTAATAGCGTTAACTTCTACTATTTGTATCCAAGAAATACTGAGTAATTGTGTTTATACGACATCATCTTTTGTATTGACTTATTCAAAAACAAAAAAATGCTAGAAATAACCAAAAATTACGTCATGGATGAAAATCAGCAACCTATTGCTGTACAAATTCCTATTGCTGACTTTGAAAAAATTGAAGAAATATTAGAAAACTACGGCTTGGTAAAGTTAATGGCAGAGTCGGAAGATGATGAACGCCTTTCTAAAGATGAAGCATTGAAATATTACCAATATTTGAAAACTCAGAATGTGGAAAGTTGAATATACTAAAAGGTTTTTAAAAGATTTGGTGAATTTACCAGAAGATGTTCGAGAAAGGATAGAACCAATTGTCTTTCAAGAACTAGAGTCAGAAAATCCCTTTGAATTAGGTTATTTACAAAAAATGCAGGGCTACGATGATAAATATAAGATTCGCGTAGGCAATTACAGAATAGGTATTACTGTTGATAAAGAAACACAAACATTAATTTGCCAACGAGTCGCACATCGTAAAGATATTTATAGGATTTTTCCTTAATCTGTACCTCACGCCTCTGCAATCTGCTGTAAGTGTTGTCTTGCTAAATACTTGCTTTGATGTGGTAGCGCTCAATTAGCTTTGATATCCTTGGATTTTCGCCGTAAATAAATTCTATCGTTTCAACAATAAAATAAAATATTAGAACTGGCGAACAATTAAAACAACATAAAAGCAGCAAGCAGGTTTAATATGTCCGTCGGTAGTAGTGTATGAGAGTATGCAAATTAGCAGTATAGGGGTTTTGAAGAGTTGTGAATAACATCAACCAGCTTTTGATGCAGGCGCAGTTAGCACATGACGCTGCTGATTGGTCATCGCTGATTCTATATTTACAACAGTTGACTTTAAAAGTAAACTCTAAAAATCCAGAAATTGAGCAAAATCGCGAGCAATGGCTGGAATTAGCAATGGCGATTTTAGAACAGGGAGATTTTCAGCAACGCTGGGAGATTACCAAAGTTTTTACCCAGTTGGGTGATATGGCGATCGCACCATTAATTGCCATCTTAGAAGATGAAGATGCAGAAGAAGAAGTACGCTGGTATGCAGCGCGAATTTTAGGCGAGTTTCAGCAACCGGATACCATTGTTTCTTTGGTGCAATTGCTGAAAACCAGCGATAATCAAGAACTCAAGTTAATGGTTGCTACTGCTTTGGGTCAAATGGATACTTTAGCAATTGCGGAACTTACTGAACTATTGGCAGAGGAAAGTACCAGATTGTTAGCAGTGCGATCGCTTACTTACATCCGCCGTAAAGAAACGATTGCACCTCTGTTAACTGTGGTGGAAGACACCCAACCTACAATCAGGTTAGCAGCCATTGAAGCCCTCAGCAGCTTTCATGATGAACGCATCCCGCCAGTATTATTAAAAGCTTTAGATGATTTCTCTACTCCCGTAAGACTCGCCGCCGTGCAAGGTTTAGCTTCTCGCGCTGATTTATGTCAAACATTAGATTTGGTGACTCAGCTGCAACCTAAACTCCATGACTTAAGCGAAGATGTAGCTTGTGCAGCAGCCATAGCTTTATCGCGGATGGGTAGTGACAAAGCTGCTGATTGCTTATTTCCAGTACTGCTATCACCCTACTCATCGGTAAAGCTGCAATTAGAAATTATTCGCGCTTTAAGTTGGTTAGAGACTGCTACAGCGTTAAAGTATCTGCAACAAGCATTTGCACAAATGAAATCAGAAAGATTGTGGCAAGAAATTGTGACAGTTTTAGGGAGAGTGCAAAAACCAGAATTAACTGCACTAGCCACAGAAATTTTACTAGAAATCTTGCAATCTCACCATCCAGCTAAAGAAATTGCCCATATTAAAAGTGCGATCGCGCTGGCTTTAGGACATTTAGGTAATATCCAGGCGATTGAACCCTTAATTTTACTGTTAGCCGATCCTGAACCAGCCGTGAGACTTCATGCGATCGCGGCTTTGAAAAATCTTGCACCAGAAAGCGCCCATCAACAATTACAGCAGCTAGCGAACGATACTGCGATCGCATCCGATTTACAAACAGGAGTAGCGATCGCTTTAGCTGAATGGTAAATAATTCCTGGATGACTGGAGAAAAATTTACATTAAAATATTGCAAAGCTCACCACTTGTAACAAACTGTACCAAATTGAGGTAAAAAAACCGTTAAGTTAATGGAAGCCATAAATGTAATTCAGGCTACAAAAAAATGCGACTAGAGCAGTTGCAAGCTTTTATAGCGATCGCGGACACCGGCAGCTTTCAACAAGCAGCACGTAAATGTGGGGTAACCCAATCGACCATCAGCCGCCAAATCCAGGCATTAGAAGCCGATTTGGGCATAGAACTGTTTCATCGCAGCACTCACGCCAAGTTAACCTTGGGAGGTGAACGATTACTTCCTCGCGTGCGCAAAATTTGTCAAGAATGGCAAGTTGCAACTGAGGAATTAACAGATTTAATTGCTGGGAAGCAGCCAGAATTGTGCATTGCGGCAATTCACTCTTTGTGCGCCTCCTACTTACCACCAGTGTTGCAGCAATTTTGCCGCGACTATCCAGATGTGCAATTGCGCGTCACCTCCTTAGGTAGCGATCGCGCTTTAAAAGTCCTTAAAGACGGCTTGGTAGATTTAGCAATTGTGATGAACAATCGCTTTTTAACTACAGGGCGGGAAATGGTAGTAGAAGTACTCTATGAAGAACCGATAGAAGTTCTTACCTCAGCTAAACATCCATTAGCCCAATATGAATGTATTCCTTGGTCGGAATTAGTGCGTTATCCCCAAGTAGTCTTTAAAGATGGTTATGGGATGCAACGCTTAATCCAAGATAGATTTGAGCGACTAGAAGCCAACCTGCAAGCGGCTTTAGAAGTCAACACCCTAGATGCTTTCCGGGGAGTAGTGCGTCAAGGCGAACTCATAGCTTTGCTACCCCATTCGGCATTAATGGAAGCCCAACTTGACCCGACTTTAGCAGTCCGCCCTTTAGCCAGTAATAATAATGGTACTGTACCCGACACTTCTAGCTTAACCCGTCGGGTAGTCATGGTAACAACTGGCGATCGCTTACAAATTCCCCCAATCAAACACTTTTGGCAACTAGTACGCGACAATATCCCACCACAAATTAATCAACAGCGATCGGCTTCTTAAAGCTATCATGAGTCAAACAATTTTAGATTTTGGATTTTAGATTTTAGATTGACCCCGACCACAAGGGTACGGAGCTTGGAGATTTTAGATTGACGATTTGAGATTTATTTCGCCCTCAAGGGGCGGGGCATGAACCAAAAAACCTCAATCCAAAATCCAAAATTTAAAATCTAAAATTCGGAGGGTCAAAAGTCCCAAATCAAAAGTCCGAAGTCTCAGTACTATTGACTAATGACCGTTGACCATTGACTATTGACTATTGACCATTGACTGTTGACTCCTATGAGCAATCTATTTAGGCAATTTCTGCAAAAGGTTGGTAGTGGAAATCATACAGGAGAAAATTTAACTCGGACTGAAGCTGCAACAGCTACCAAAATGATATTGCTAGGTGAAGCGACCCCAGCCCAAATTGGGGCGTTTCTCATTGCTCACCGCATCAAACGTCCTACAGCAGACGAGTTAGCGGGAATGTTAGATGCTTACAACGAACTAGGGCCAAAACTTCAACCCATCGCTACTGAGAAACCAGTCATCGTTTTTGGTATTCCTTATGATGGCAGAACCCGCACTGCGCCAATTAGCCCAATTACAGCTTTATTATTAGCTGCTGTAGGTCAACCTGTGTTGATGCATGGAGGCGATCGCTTACCGACAAAATACGGTTTACCCTTAGCAGAAATTTGGCAGGGTTTAGGAGTCAATTGGACAAGCTTGTCATTAGAAAAAACCCAGCAGGTATTTGCAGAAACTGGCATTGGCTTTGTTTATACGCCTCAGCATTTTCCCTTAATTAACAGTCTTTGGGAATACCGCGACCAGCTAGGCAAACGTCCGCCCTTCGCCACAATGGAGTTAATTTGGTGTCCTTACGCCGGGGATGTACATATAATTCCTGGGTTTGTCCATCCACCAACAGAAGCCTTATTTCAATCCACGCTTGGGTTCCACAACATCACAAAATATACCTTGGTTAAGGGATTGGAAGGTAGCTGCGACTTACCACGCGATCGCACAGCGATTATCGGCTTATCATCCCCAACAGGAGAAATAGAAAGACTGCACCTTGCACCCCGTGATTATGATATCCCAGCGAAAAACGTCCCCCTGGGCACAACAGAAGAACTGCTGACGGAAATGCAAGCGGTTTTAGCAGGTACAGCCACAGAATTAATGGAAACCGCCTTATGGAATGGTGGATTTTATCTATGGCGCAGTGGTATTTCTCCCGATATGCGATCGGGTATAGCCACAGCCAAAGAATTATTTATGAGTGGCGCAGTAGCAGACAAACTCAAACAACTCAGTCAATTGTCCAGAGTCAGTTGTCAGTTGTCGGTTGTCAATGGGCAATAGTCAGAGACAGAGACGCGATGAATCGCGTCTGTACAATTGTCGGTTGTCTTCCTTATCGCCTCATCTTCCCATGCCCAATGCCCAATGCCCTAAAGTGATAAAACCATCCCTTCACGGGCTAATAATGCTTTGGGGAATACAGACTTAACTTCAGATTGCACGCTGTCGAGAAAATCATCGTCATCATCTGGATGATAATGAGAGATAACTAAGCTTTTGACTGAGGCATGATGGGCTAAATCTACAGCAGTTTGCCATTGCAAATCAGCTAGATCGTGGTTATGTGCTGTTGGGGGATTATAAGTACCGTTAGCAATCAATAAATCTACCCCTGTAATTAGCTGTAAAATCCGCTCTTGTTCGACTTCATCAGGATTTTTGGGCAAATCTGTGATGTAAGCAACACTCAAATTCTGCCAGCTGATACGATAGCCAAGCGATCGCTGATGTTGATTAATTAATGCCGTATAAATCGTTACATCATCTAAGCTAACCTTGCTCCCCGAAGTCAGATTGTGGAAATGCAATTGTGATTGCATCACCTGTAAAGGATAGGGGAAGTGCGGCTGAAGCATTTGATCGTACAGACATTGCTTAATCGAAGCGCTATTGGAAGCTGCTGTACCGTAGATGTGGAAGTTATTTTTGGTGATAAATGCAGGCGCAAAAAAAGGAAAGCCTTGAATGCGATTTAATTGGGAGTTAGTAAAAAATATATGCGCTTCAATTGGCTGTTCCCTTTGCTGCCAAGTTTTACCCAGTACTCTTAAGCCAGTACCCCCATCAAAAATCAGTTCTTTTCCGGCTACGCGCATTTCTACACAAGCAGTATTTCCACCGTAGCGATTGGTGTTATTTCCTGGGGTAGCAATCAAACCTCTCACACCCCACAATTGCACCAAAAATTCTGTGGGGGGATGACTGAGGGGGGTAGCTTCCGTCTCAGTTAAGTAGCTCTGGGAACCTGACAGTTCAAAATTTGACATTGTCCTCGCATTTTAGACCTTACTGAGCAGGTCATCGTAGTGCCGTACTTCCAACAGTTGGTTTTTTTCGTCTACAATGACAACCGTAGGCGAGTAATTTTGTAACTCTTCCGGAGTAAACTGCCCGTAGGCCATTATAATCAGGCGATCGCCTATTATGCCTAGACGTGCAGCAGCCCCATTTAGCTCGATTACTCCTGAATAAGCTGGCGCAGGTATGGCATAGGTAACAAAGCGCTCGCCATTCGCCTTATTAACTACCTGTACCTGTTCGTAAGGTAATATACCCGCTTTTTGCAACAGAATGTTATCTATACTAATACTTCCCACATAGTTAACATTTGCCCCTGTCAGGGTACAGTTATGAATTTTTGCCGAAAGGAGAGTTCGCTGCATTTGATTTGGGTTTATGTAGCAATTTTTGCGTTCTGCAAATAGCAAAAGTTGTTAATATTGATGATTGCTTGACTCTGGTGATGTTAAAGAGTCATTGGTCATTGGTCATTGGTCATTGGTCATTGGTCATTTGTCATTTGTCATTAGTTATTCATTGGTTTGTTCTGTGCTTCTTCTTTTGTTTTAGGGATGGCGACATATAGCTTTTAGCTCATTAATTAGCAAAGCGACTCAGAATTGCTCGTTCTAGCAAATTAGTAATGGGTAATGAATCAATCGTCAACAATGCAAAAGTTAGTTTCTGAATTACTGACAACTGAAATATTACCCATTACTTTAACCGATTATGCTTGAGCAGCTTTGATACACTTTTCTACTAATGCTGTTACTTGCTCAACATCTTGCCATCCGAGAATTTCAGTTACTTTCTTTTCCAGATTTTTATAACTGCGGAAAAATTCAGCAATTTCATCCAAACGGTGCGATGGTATGTCTTTTAATGATTTTACTTGAGCGTAGCGTGGGTCTTTGTCAGGAACGCAAAGGATTTTTTCATCGCGATCGCCGCCATCAATCATTTCTAACAAACCAATTGGTCGTGCAGCAATTATACAGCCAGGAAAGGTTGGTTCATCGACAATGACAATACCATCTAGAGGATCGCCGTCATCAGCTAAAGTATTGGGTACAAAGCCATAGTCATAAGGATATTGTACCGAAGAATACAGGACTCGGTCTAGGGCAAAAGCCTGAAGATCTTTATCGTATTCGTATTTATTTTTGCTCCCACCGGGAATTTCAATGAGAACATTCAGCAAACCGGGTTTTGGTTGGGGTGGTATTAGGGATAAATCCACAACAAGGTTCCTCTCATAACAGGTAGATTTTGGGTGCAATTATTTAGGCTCCCCGTGTAGAATTTTATGGCCAAGATGGACAAATCTTAAAGAATTCTTTCGATTGGCGCTCAACAGTCATTTGTTAGAGACGCAATAACCCTTGTCTGTACAAGAGTCAATGGTCAATGGTCAATGGTCAACAGTCAACAGTCAACAGTCAACAGTTCATTGTCGAGAATTCTTAACCAATGACCAATGACAAATGACCAATGACAAATGACCAATGACAAATGACCAATGACAAAAAAGCGGCGATCGCTAAATTATCGCCGCTTTTTTTGTTTATTTGTCCCATTGACTGTGATTAATGGGATTTTTGGCTTTTTAAGAACCTGGAGTTGCGCCAGTGTTAACTAGATAGCTAGCCACAATTTTCAAAAGCATCCGAGTTATGCTTAACACCATCAAAAGAGAGTTATTTCATTCTCTTTGGTGCTGAGTACGTGCTGATGTTTTAGTATGAATGACTCTGCAATGCTTGTTTTGTGAATATTTTTTTGTTGAGATTGTTTAATCGTCCATTCGTGGCAAGTTATAAGTCAGAGATGGCTGATTATAGGGTAAATTTGTGGAAGAATAGTGGGCAATGACAAAAACTGGTAATGTCAAAGTTAAAAGAGCGATCGCAGTTCCCACAATGTCTGCCAACCTATGGGAATATGTATCGGTATTGGCAGACTGGCTATTTGAATTCATACAAAAAAATTGAAATTCACCAAATCACTTTAAGTTATGCTCTCTTGACGAGAGTATTACTACTATTGTAACTAATTTTTAGCTGCGAACCCTGAATTAATACAGAATCTTAACCACTTTGGTAACTAGCATAAATTCTGTTTATTGGCTGGAAAATTTAATACATTGTTCGCTACAAACATTTTCCCCATTCAGGCGTTCATTAATATTAATTAATACTTGCGCTAGGGAGGAATTGTTGAGTATTTCATGATTGGTAATGATGCATTATAAATTACAGTTCTTGCTGCTGATTTTTTCCAGAATTGAAACCTGATTGCATCAGTATAACATCTCTAAAACCCTTGTCTAAGGTAGTTATAAGGATAATTGCTGAATTTGTGCTACTTCACGCTAATACAGCAAAAGTACCGATTATGGCTTGGTTTTACGCACAATTCAACAGTGGTTATACGTAAATCAATTTTCGCTTTCCTTCTCGCTGTTGAGGTAGGTTTTTGCTCTATGAATTGACACCGGATAAATACAGATATATCTATCTTAGTTAGAGGTATTAATTCAGTTATTGCACTCACAACCATTTAAACTTTAGGTTCTCAATTGAAAATATTACTTTTGTTATTTTGTAAATCTATATATAGGTAGATTTATCTACTAATTAGCTGGATGTATAGAAAATTTTGCTGAATATTGTCTTCAAGATATAGAACAACAATTAAAACCAAGTGCGGCAGATAAAAAACTTTACATAAATAATTTTATAACACAATTCTCAATGAGAAAACCGCCGCAAAACGAGGGCGGTTTAGTTAAGCAATCGGAGGGTAGATATAGATTACTCTTGAACAACTGAAGATTTTTGTAGTCAAGATTGCAATTATTAAACTACCGTCTGCCGTAGGCTGTCATTGGTTCTTTAATAAACCGAATATATAGATGTCTAAAGGTAGATTTAATCACGCGGGGCATAGCAAAATCGATGGGGATTAACTTGTCTGGTAATTTCCAATTGTCTACTTTGAGTAAATCGGGTTCTAGGTGAGGAAAATCAATCTCAGCCAATTCGGGACATAAGCCTAATCTTTGGGAAGCGTCAACGGTAGGAACTTGAGAGGGTGATACATTGAGAATTTCCACCATTGCCCGATCTAGAGCAAAAACATTGGTGGCTGCTGCTAAAATTCCCAAGGGATGAGGTTCTCCATTACTAGGGCCATTGCCATCATGACCGATGATGCCATCTAAAATGGTTAAGTTGGGGTTAATAGCCTTAGCTGTTTCTACCAGCATTTCGCCAAAGCGGTTAGCGTCTTTCCCGGCTTCCATGTGCCACCAAGCTTTCATTTTCCCAGGAACACAGCCAAAAAGGTTTTTTACGCCTAAAGTTAATGTTAACTGGGCATGGGATTTGACTTTGGGTAAATTAATAACCACATCCGCCGCTATTGCTTCTTTGGATAACAATAAATGGTTGAAATTTTCGCTGACAGTTTCGTAGCGCTGTCCGTGAAATTCTACAATTGGTAGGTTGAGTTCTTCTAAAATGGGTTCATAGCCATTCGCGATCGCTACACCCTTAGCACTACCAAAAGCGGGACTATCGCCTAAAAATGGCTTACCGCCTGCTTCTATGACCATCTGGGCAACTGCATAAACCAGTTCGGGGCGTGTGGTACAATCTTTACCTGGACGCGCCCCAGTCAGGAGATTAGGCTTGAGCAAAACGCGATCGCCTTTTTTTACAAAAGCCGCCATTCCCCCCAAAGGTTCCAGCAGCGTTGTTAACGATTCACGTAGAGACTCGCGTTCGTAAGAAGTAGCACGAATTAAACTGACCGATGGTTTTTGGGTCTGCATGGATAATAAATTCAAATTAGTAAAGATAACAGAAAGAAGAAATTCTTCTTTCTTGTATCTTCCTATTATCTTTCTAATCTAAATTGTCTGCTTCTGGTGTGAGGGGTAAGATACCACTCATCTGTTCTAGATTTAACACGGTGGCTAATTCCGCCTCACTCATCAATCCTTTTTCCAAAACAATCTGTCTTAAGGATTTACCAGTTTCTAAGGATTCCTTGGCTACAGCTGCTGCATTCAGATATCCAATGTGGGGATTGAGGGCGGTAACTAAAGCTAAACTACCTTCAGCATAAGCTAAACAGCGTTCTTGATTCGCGGTAATGCCTTTAATGCAACGTTCCGTGAGGGCGGCGATGGTATTACCTAAAATTTCGATACTCTGAATTAAATTATAGGCAATCAAAGGCATCATCACATTTAATTCTAATTGTCCAGCTTGGGCGGCAAGTGCGATCGCATTGTCGTAACCCATAACTTGAAAACATACCATCGATGTCATCTCTGCCATCACCGGATTATACTTCCCTGGCATAATTGAGGAACCGGGCTGTACTGGCGGTAGTTGAATTTCCTTAAAGCCAGTTTTTGGTCCCGAATCCATCAACCGCAAATCGTGGGAAATTTTAACTAAATCTTGAGCTAAGTTGCGTACAGCACCGGAAACATTCACAAATGGTGCCATACTTTGCATCGCCGCCATTAAATGGGGTGCAGGTTCCAAAGGTGTATTTAGCAATTCTGCGAGAACTTCCACCACCCGCGCCCGATAATGGGGGTGAGTATTCATCCCTGTACCCGCAGCACTTCCACCCAAACCCAACACCATCAAATCGCCAGAAGCAGTGTAAATCCGGTTTTGATGTTCTGCAAGGATGTAAGCCCAAGCGCGGAAATTTTCACCCAACCGCACAGGTACAGCATCTTGCAAATGAGTTCTACCAGATTTGACGATATCTTGAAATTCTACCGCTTTGGCTTCAAGAGATGCGATCGCATTATCCAAAGCTGGGTGTAATGTATGCGTCAGCGCCAATAACCCACCAATGCGGATTGCTGTGGGAATTACATCATTGGTAGACTGTCCATAATTCACATGGTCATTGGGGCTGACTCTTTTATAATTGCCCTTTTCATCCCCCAAAATTTCCAAAGCCCGATTCGCCAGCACTTCATTTACATTCATGTGGTGAGAAGTACCCGCACCAGCTTGGTAGACATCCACCACAAATTGATCGCGTAACTTTCCTGCAAGTATCTCATCTGATGCTTGCACAATAGCCTGACTAATATCTTGGGGAATGCAACCCAGTTCGCCGTTAACAATTGCAGTAGCTTTTTTGATTAATAAACCAGCATCCACGTAAGTAGTTAACGGCTTAAGTCCGCTAATAGGGAAGTTTTCGATAGCCCGTAGGGTTTGGATACCGTAATAAACATTACTTGCAATTTGGCGATCGCCCATCGAATCCCGTTCGATGCGAAATTGGGAATTTGCTTGTTGAGTCATAGTGCCGATAATGATGTAGACAATCTCAGAACAAAGATCATCCCATGCTTAGGCGAAGATATGAAAATCCAATTTTCTCTCTGCGCCCTCTGTGCCTCTGCGGTGCAAAAATAATTTATAGGATTTATACATTAAGAGAAAATACAAAATCTATGTCATACCAATTATATATAAAAATGAATATACGGCAATTTTCAGGTAAATAGACCACATTGTAGGGGCACGGCATCTATCATCTTCTCGCATATACAATAATCTTACTGGTGCCGTGCCCCTACAGCCAAATATATATCAGGGTTGTAAGTTATTCTTTCAGACTAGTCACAAAAATGAGTAAATCATGATAATCTACTACTTTAGATAGATTACTTAATTATGATAATCATGTATATTTCTGCAAATTTGCCAAATTTAAAACAAAGTATTTTTTTAAAATAAATTATTTAATCAAAGAAAAATAATAATTAATCATGAGAGAACTTAAATCAGTAATAATTAAACTTAATTATAAAAAATAACTAAATATTAATGGCTAAAGTAGTTAAACTCAATATCATTAATGGTGATTTTGCGCAAGGTTTTAGAGTCCAAGTGGAAATTCGTCAAAAAGGTAGACTCATTGATCCAAAAATAGCAAATCTTCCTCCTGCACCTGATATTCCAGAGCTTTATCAGAATTTCCAAGAAATTTATAAGAATTTAGATCAGCCTTTTTTAAACTTTCAAATTCCCCCAGATCAGAACAACGAATTTCCTACCATAGCAGAGTGTATAGAAGCTGCTCAAAGATTGGAAATGCGTCTCGAAGAGTGGTTCAATCATCCTTCTATTCAAACATTGCGTCTTTACATAGAACAACACCTAAGAAGAACCGAACCTATTCAGGTCATTTTCCATACCGACAATGAAATACTAAAAAAGCTACCTTGGCATTTATGGGATTTATTTGAAATTTTTCCTAAAGCTTGGTTCTCCCTAAGTACGACCTTGAATATACATCAACCTAATATACATACACATTCTAAACCACTAAAAAGACCTGTAAGAATTTTAGCTATTTTGGGTAGCGATCAAAATACCGATCCAAATACCAATAATTTTGAACGTGATGGAAACTTATTCAACAATTTACCTGGTGCAAAAGTCAAAAAATTACCAACACCAACGCGCCAAGCACTTTGTCAAGAATTACAAAATGAGGACTCTTGGGATATTGTCTGTTTTTCAGGACACAGTTGGAGTATAAATACAAACAATGATGGACAATTGCAGATCAACCCTAGCGATAGTCCATCTATGAGAGAGTTAAGAAATGCATTTAAAGGCGCTATACAAAACGGCTTAAAATTAGTGATTTTCAGTTCTTGCGATGGTTCAGGTTTAGCAAATAAATTGATGCAATTTCAAATTCCCCAAGTAATTATTATGCGGGAACTGGTACCAGATGAAGTCGCATATCAATTTTTAAAAGAATTCTTGCAGTTATTTTCCCAAGGTGAATTGTTTTATCTAGCTGTGCGCAAAGCACAAGGGAATTTACAGAGTATAGAAAATCAATATCCTTGCGCTTCCTGGCTACCTGTTATTTATCAAAACCCTGCAGCAAAGTCGCCAGTTTGGCCTCACTTGATTAACATTTACAAGCTCAAAGATGGAATAAAAAAGCTTTGGCGTGAGTACAAATTAGCGATATGTATCTTTTTATTTTTGATATGCTGCTTTATAGTTATCTTATTTCCTCAAATAGAATGTACACTAAGTAATAATTGCCTTAATACAAATCCTCCTCCCACCCCCACAGTAACAGCACTTTCACCAACCCCTCCCTCAAATACTCAAACTGATTTTGATAAATTCTTCAGTCGTGGTGACAAACTTTTACGGGATGACCAACCTGAAATTAACAGGAATACAAACACCCAAATAACCAAAAAAAAAGAGGGAATAAATGCATTTCATGCACAACAATGGGAATCTGCTATTAATCATTTTAGAGAATCTTTACAATCATCAAAAAACGATCCAGAAACGCTGATTTATCTAAATAATGCGATCGCCGAGTTAAGAAAAAGCCAGGGACAAAACTATCTCAAAATAGCAGTAACTGTTCCTATTACTAGTGATCAAGAACGTTCTGAAAACATTTTACGTGGAGTTGCCCATGCTCAAAGCGAACTAAATTGCGGCAGTGTGGATAATATTATTAATTTTATTAACAATAATAACATTACAGCTTTGAATAGTTGCACAGGCGGCATTGGTATTAATAATAAGAAGCAACCATTGGTAGTTGAAATAGTAGACGATCAGGATAATGCAGACAATGTAGCAAAACTCGCAAACAATATTATTAAACCTGAGAGGAATATATTAGCAGTTATCGGGCACTATTCGAGTTCAACTACCATTGCATCTTTAAAAGAATATAACAATCAAATTGTGGTTATTTCTCCTACCAGTACCTCTTCTGACATAAATGAGTATGAGTTTCAAATTTTTCGCACTACTATTAATGACAATTATAGCGCTACAATTTTGTCTAGTTATGTTCAGAAAAGATTGAGATTGTTAAATCAAAGCGAGCCTCAAGATGCAAAATTTATTGTTGCATATACTAAAGGTAATCTTTATAGCAACTCTTTAAAAAAGACTTTTCAAAATTCGTTTGCGTTACCACAGTATGATGCAGAATTCGATCTGTTGACGCAACAACCAACCGATATTCTAAAACAAATAGAAACCAATAAGCCGACTGTTTTACTACTGATTACTTCTGCTAAAGGTACAACTTTAGATAATGCATTAACCATTATTGAGCAAGTTTCTCAGATTCCAAATCCAAATCTGATACTAATAGGTGGAGATTCTCTATCCTACAGTAAAACCAGGAAAAAAAATGTAGAAAAAAGTAACCTGGTGTTTGCTGTTCCTTGGCACTCAGATGACGAGCAATTACCTTTCAATATACAGGCTAATAATCTTTGGGGTAATAATGTAGAATTAGACTGGCGAAATGCTATGGCGTATGATGCAACTCAAGCAATTATTGCAGGGTTAAAGCAAATAAACTTACAATACAATCCCCAGAAGCTTCAACAATATCGCCAGCAGCTTAAAGAAAAACTTTTACAAACCAATCAATTTTTAATCCAAGGTGCTACGAAACCAGTAATATTTACTCAATATGGCGAACGTATACGTAACGATACGAATTCAGATGAAATTGGGGTATTGGTAAAAGTTAAATGTACTAGTAATAATTCCTGTAAGTTTGTTAAATATAATCTGCCAAAGCAACGTTGACACTAAATTTATCCGCCAAATCTGTGCTAAAGGTTATAGATACCCGACTTCTTAAAGAAGTCGGGTATCTGAACATATTGTTATTTACATTGCAAATTTTAAACAACAAAAAACTCAGTTACACTAGCCTCAGCTAAAGTAACATTGACACTAAATTTATCTCCTAAATCTGCACTAAATATAAACTGAATATAATTGTCTTCTTTCTTAGCTGTAACCGGATAAAAAATCTTCCCAGCTTCATCTAAACCCAGTAATTTTAACCCATCAGGTACAAAAGATTGGCTACCCATTGGATAAACTCGCAGTAGAATGGATCTTCTAGCATCAGGTGTGGGTAAAACTGCAACCATCAGCGCCACTGGAATACCTCCTAAACGCATACTTATATCAATTATTCTTCTTGCGCCAGTATCAGGATGTTGAGGGTTTATTTGTCTTAAAAGTTCAGCTGCTTTCCAGCGAATCCGCTCATCTTGAGTAGCTTGTATAAGCTGGCTTAAGGCTGTACTGGGTTCTAATTCAGCTAGAGAAATATTTTGTGGCTGGTTAGCGTATAACTGTGCAATCAAACGCCTAATACTGTGAGTATCATTGGGATCAACTCTTGCAGATGCTATGCTACGAAACCGAAAAGCCATACTAGGTGTTTGATTGCGAATAAGTTCTTCTACAGCTAGCCAACCTGCATCAAAAATATTATTTAACCAATTTTCTAAATACACAATTTTGGGAATTTCTGCAATCTGCTGTAATTGTTTTCTTTTTTCGCTTAAATACTCAGGAAATTCCTCTAGGGAATGCAAATTTTTTAAAGGTACATTTTCTTGTTCTGGTGCTAATTGTGGTAAAAATCCTAGTAGTGTGGCTTGTCTTAAAGATGAGTTTAGCTGTACTGCTACATAACCTATGCGATTCTCCCAAGCTTCAGAGGGTATTGTGAAAACTTCGGCATCTGTTAATATAGGGCGACATTCAAATTTACCCAAATTCTTGATGTTTAAATCCGCTATATCTAGAAATTTTTGCACTATTAAATTACGGCTATCGCTATTTTCCCAATCGCTTTCAAAACCCATGCATTTAAAGTAATGTTCTACTGCATATATAGCTAAAATATTAAGATAAACTTGTTTGGCTTTTTCTGGTTGATGATGTTGTTTACTATACTCTTGTGCTAAGGAATGTGCGCTAAAAGAAAGAGGTACGGTAAAAGTTAAAATTCCAGCAGAGTTAGTCATGATTAATCCTCGGTTAATTCTCATTGATTTTGTAAATTACATCGACACCTATAATTTTTCCTGAAAATATGGCTTTAATCTTGCCAATTCTCTAGAGAAAAAACTAGTAAGGGTGGTATTAGGTAAGTTTAACTTTTTGGAAAGATAAGTCATTTTGATACCTTCTATATATAAAGCTTTAGCAATATATTGAAAAGTTAGCTCTGGTTTGCCCTTGATATGCTTTTGAAATTGATTATCTGGGTCTTTTATTAGCAGTTCTCTGAGAAAATCACAATCAAATGCTAATTTTTCTTTTGCTAGTTTTTCTTTATAAGAATGTGAATTTTCTAATTCAGCATCAACCACAAATTCTTCTAATCCATCAAAAGATAGTATTTTTACTGAAGTCGTCCGTGAGTATTTTCTATAAACATCATGAAACTTATGCTTCAAAATACCGATAACCCAACTAATAAATAGCTGCCGTTGAGGGTTATAATTGTCAATATATCGGCTAATGGCAATTAAAGTTTCTTGCAATGCTTCATCAAATAGGTCTTGAAAAAGCTCATTTCGTAAGTTTGGATATATTGCTCTGAGACTTATTTTAAGTCTTGTAGTTTCTGATGGTTGTTGAATTGCTTGCAGCAGCTTATTCAAAGCCAGCTGTCTTTTAGGAGTTAGATGTGGTTGTTTTTGAACTTCTAGGGCGAGAAGTTTTAATTCATCATTAAAAGAGTGCTTTGGCTCATCAAAGGTCATAATAGTCATCATCCGGGGCCAGATAAAAGTGTTAATGCCTTATATACTCAGGTATACCCACGTTGGTTGAACCTCTAATGTTTAATCTGGAGAGGTAGAAGGGTTTAACGCAAAAGCCTAAATTTTTAATATAAGTTTACAAATTTAGGCAGAGAGCATGTAGTTACACTGCTGTTGGCGTTGAGGTGTAACAAAGTACTCACACCAAATTATCTACAGCAGTGACAAATGGGTAGAAGGGAACCAAGCCCAACAAGGGATTTACAAAAAATAAATTACCCATATTCCGTAGTGCGAGCATCTTGCTCGCTGTTGTTCTAAAGCGAGCGAGACGCTCGCACTACAAATTGATTGGGTATTTAAAAAATTGGATGTCCCCAAAGTCGCGATAATGTTGGGTTTCGTTCCTCAACCCAACCTACGCGGCTACCCGAATCAATCAACTGGAAAAGTCTCTCCCATAATTAAGTTGACACTTATAAGTAGTGTCAGAGCCAAACATATAATTTGGTTTGTTCTCTGCGAGTTAGCTAGTAAAAATTTAGGGAATTTGCGTAAAAGCTGGTAAGTTTTTCGGAATTAAATATTGAGAGGGTAAGCAAGCATTATTTTCTCAATATCGCTGATGAGTTTTCTCGGAGGACGATTTTACACTGACGTTGAGTAATACCAATTTCAATAATCTTTGCGACACATCAAAATATTATCGAGGGCATGGCAGTGCCAGTGCCCCTACAATCTGTCGCATTCTTTTTTCCAATTGGTATAATTAACAAAAATTTACTCTAGTCAAATAACTAAAAAATCTGTTCTTTTGCGTAAAAGTTAGAGAATACTTCAGAAGTAAATAACAAGACAATCAGCAAGTCTTACATTGATAATTCGTGAATCCAGGGTAAATATTATGTTGTCAAAAGCGCAACTACGATTTCAAACCTTCCTGTGGTTATCTGCATTATTTACTACTCTAATTCCCTTTAATACCGCTAAATCTCAAACTACTGAAACTGGACAATATCAAGTAGCAACAAAGTCTATTCAGGCGAAAACAATTAAGAATAATCCAGCTAAATTATCACCAGACAATTTACTAGCGGAGACTGTTAAGCCATCAGTTGTGCGAGTAGTTTTAGGCTGTGAAGCTAAAGTTTACTTGCCAAAAAATGGCAAAGTTTATAAATTAAGCCAAATCATTAGTCATGGTTCTGGTTTTTTTGTGCATCGAAGTGGCACTATAGCTAGCAATGCTCATGTAACACAGTTCAGTGCAGAGGAATGTCAATACATCTTAAAGTCAGAATTGTCTGACCAATTAAAGGATGATGGCAAAAATTTAGAAGATGTTGAAAAAGATTTGAAGTGGATTGAAAATAAACCAATCAACTTAGTTTATTTACCTAATGGCGAGCAACTTCCTTTTAAAATAATTATTTCTGGCGATCCTGTTGGTGAAGGTAAGGATGTTTCTATTATTCAGGTTAATTTAAAAAATGCTCCTGCTCTTAAGCTAGCAGATTCTGAGCAAGTCAAGCTGATGGATCAAGTAATAGCAGTTGGTTATCCAGGTGTAGTAGAAAGACTTCCGGTTGATTGGAAGGAAAATTCTTTTCAAGAAGCTACTTTTACTAAGGGAATAGTTTCTGCCAAAAAAACCCTCGATCCTGATATACCTGTGATTCAAATTAGTGCTGCTGCTGCGCCTGGAAATTCAGGCGGGCCAGTATTAAATGAACAAGGTGAAGTTATTGGTATGGTAACTTTTGGTGTACCTGACAGCAATAATTATATCTTTCTGTTCACTAGCAATACTATTCAAGAGTTCCTCCAAAAAGCTGGTATTATTAACGAACAAAGTTTAGTTAATCGACAATATCAGGAAGGTCTGCAATTTTACAATCAAGGAAATTACTCACAAGCATTGCAGCGATTTAAGTTAGTTAAAAGTCTTTTTCCGCAACATTCTGAGGTGGAAAAGTTTCTGAAAAATTGTCAAGAAATTATAGCTAGCAAAATCTAATACCTATTCTCTGTGAAGTTGTATATTAAAGCCCTCAGGCTAGAAGCCTGGGGCTATACAAACAAAGCCTGCGCAAGCAGGCTAAATTATATGCATCTTTGTATTGAATTGAGATACAGTCTAAGGTGTTGGGTGTTGTTTGTCTATTATAGAGCAGTGTATTGCAGAGTACACTGCTTATGTTATTTATAGTCAAATAATAAAAGTCAATTTTCTCTCTCTGCGCCCTCTGCTTATTCTGCGGTTAAGAAAATTTATTTAACCACAGAGACACAGAGAACACAGAGAAGTATTTTTACTATAAAGTAAAGACTACTCTTAATTAAAATGTAATATTTTAGAAATAACACTCAATTAAGCGCATATTTAAATGATTCAAAGCTTATAGCCTAGCTTTTCATGAGTATAATCTAATTTGATTCAGATTACAGTTACAAGACTGGCACATACCCACTATAAAAATGGTAGAGATAGAGTTAAGTTACTGTGAAATCTGCACGAGTGGTTAATCCAACAAGCACATACTGAATTGGCATCTATGACTTTGAAAAAGATGACGAGAACAGCCAAATAAGTATATCTGTTTGAGACAAAACCATGAGGCTAACAGAGAAATTCACCTAACAAGCGATCGCAGAATTATCAAAATCTATAACTCTGCGTTGAGATGTCTGTGCTGTGAGTAAAATTTTCAGCATGAAGTTGTTTTTTGCGACAAAAAATTAACTAATTTTTCACGAGCTAAAACTGACATTAAAACTTTTAGGAAATATCTGGCTAATCATCACAGGGTAATTACTTTTACCCTAACTTGTTCCTATCTTATTCCCAATATTTTCGGAGGTTGATAATTATGCTTTCAAATACTACTGTTTCTATAGTTGTAACCAGCGAAGTAGATGAAGATTTAGATGGCATTATTGATATTAATGCAACAGACAAAACCACTGATATCTATGATGCTAAAGGTAACAAAATAAGCTCGTTTTCTGAGTCTGATGTCGATAATGATGGCATCATTGATTCAATATTTAATGAGAAAAATACCTATGATAAAAAAGGTAACCTCACCAAATCAATATCTGAGTCTGATGTCGATAATGACGGCATCATTGATTCAAGTTCTAGTGTGAAAAAGACTTATGACAAGAAAGGTAACCTCACCAGATCTAAATCTAAATTTGATAACGATGGAGATGGCATCATTGATTCAAGTTCTAGTGTGAAAAAGACTTATGACAAGAAAGGTAACCTCACCAGATCAATATCTGAATCTGATAAAAATGGAGATGGCATCATTGATTCAAGATCCATTGAGAAAAAGACCTATGACAAGAAAGGTAACCTCATCAGTTTTGTCTCGGAAATTGATAATAATGGTGATGGCAAGATTGATTCAAGATCCATTGAGAAAAATACCTACGATAAAAAAGGTAACCTCATCAGTTTTATCAATTTAAGAGATAAAAATGGTGAGGTTAATTTCCGAAGAAATACTGATTATACTTATGATAAAAAAGGTAACTTAATCAATTTACTCAATCAAGTTGATAGCAAAGTTGATGACATTTCTAATTTCCGAAGAAATACTGATTATACTTATGATAAAAAAGGTGAATTAATAAAATCAGAATCAGTATTTGAACTTGATAAAAACAAGGATGGCATCATCGATAATAAAGAGATTACTACTAATAGTTATGACAAAAAAGGTAACTTAATAAAATCAGTGTTGAAAATTGATGACAGCGTTGATGGCACTATCGATAGAAAAGATATTACTACTAAAAGTTATGACAAAAAAGGTAACTTAATAAAATCAGTGTATACAGGCGATTACAATAATGATGGAATCATCGATAGAATAGAAAATACTACTAAAAGTTATGACAAAAAAGGTAACTTAATCAACTCAGTCCGTGAAGATGATTTTAAGGCTAATGGTATTGTGGATTTTAGAGACATTCTTAATAAAGCCTATAACAGTCAAGGTATCTTAATCAGCTCGGTATTTGAAGAAGATTTTGGTGCTGATGGTATTATTGATTACATAGATGCTCAGTTATATAATGACCAAGGTAACATAATCAGTGGAGTGGAAGCAATTTCTTACAATGCTAATGGCGTCTTTGATACAAAAACAACCTTTACTTTCACTTATACAGATAACCTCATCGGTACAGGCGATCGCCAAACTTTAGTCGTAGGAAGTGATTACTTAGCTGATGCGATCGCAGTAGATACTTCAAATATTTCTCAGTCACTAGAACTACAACAAGTATTTGGTTTGAATTCTCATAATCAAGTAAATCCACTATCAGACAAATTTACATTGGATCAAATGTTGTTGCAGGATCAGCCAAGATTAGGAAGTTCGTTGGGAATTATGGTTGATAACCCAATTCTCTAAATTTATTGGACTTAGGAAAATAGGACTTACGCATTGACAGGAAAAACCAAATATGGGGTATGGATTTCAGGCATTAAACCTTGATTTTTCGACACTTTTTAAGCGATCGCTATTTATCCAAAGATGATTAATTAAAGCCTGAAACGACCTATTTTCGTTAATTCACAAGATCATCAATTTGTACAGTGCGTAAGTCCTAGAAAATATGAAGACACAAAACACAAGGTAAAGCTAATACTGAGTCTTGTGTCTCTTTGTCCTCATTGTCCCTTTTCCCCAGAGAGATTGATAAAATCCTGTGATCATAGGCTTGTTTCCTGCGAACACATCAAGTAGAGCGTGAATGATATCAGTCAAATATAGCGCTTCTGGGTTGGATGCAATACAAAATTATATCGTCGCGTGTATTGGACTTAACCCATAACCTCTATATATCGTCAAATATAAGGATATTTTTCCAAAAATTCAGACATTTTATTGCTGAGTATGGTTATAATACTGATGGCATCGTTGATCGCTAACACATTGCCAATAATACTTATGACAGCAAAAGTAACCTAAGTAACTCAGTGTCTAAAACTGATTACTTATAATTGACCAAAGAAGGCATGAGCGGAGTCGAAACTCGATTACCGCGAAGTCGTTCCTGCAGGGTACCACATCACCCTTTCATGCATGGTGATGAAATTTTTTCATTGGGACTGCTTTCTTAAACTTACACTCTGACTAGATAAATTCGATTTTTATTTTGCATAAGATGATGAAAATCTCATGAAAATATATGTGTTTTCACAAACAATGCTAAATCACTATCTAAAAGTCATGAGTCTTGCAAAGAAAGTCACGCAAAAAGCGATCGCCCAATTACAGGAATTTGGATCTCTGCATCCAGATTCCCGTGGGGTGAAGCGGTTTAAAGCATGAAGGGCATTGTATATTTGCGGGATGAAATGCTTGGTTTTGTGGGGTAAGCCGGATGGACTGTCCCTTGTATTTCCAGGCTTAGAGGATGACCAACGCCACTTGCGACAACACTCTTAACCCGCAAGGGCTTAGTTACTCCTTTACAAGAATCATCCGTATTTTATGCAACACCGCATGAAGTTATATTTCACCAAAAACATTAGCCAATCTGTCACCAGTGACCACCGAGTATTAACACTTTTAGGAGATACCAGGCTGGTCATGGCAGAGTCGCTACGTTCATCACTACTTAATTTGAGTTCAATCTTTTTTGAGGTATGTAATTATGGCTTCAAATACTCCTGTTTCTGAATCTGTTACTTTTGAATCTGATTTCAATAGTGATGGCATCATTGATTATAGATCCACCACCAAGAGTACTTATAACACCCAAGGTAACCTAACTAGCTCAGTGTCTGAATTTGATAACAATGCTGATGGCATCATTGATAGCAGATCCATCATCAAGAATACTTATGACAGCAAAGGTAACCTCACCAAATCGGTCTTTGAAGATGATTTCAATGGTGATGGCATCATTGATAACAGATCCACCAGCAATAATACTTATGACAGCAAAGGTAACCTCACCAAATCGCTGTCTGAATCTGATTTCAATGCTGATGGCATCATTGATAGCAAATTCACCACCAATAATACCTATGACAGCAAAGGTAACCTCACCAAATCGCTGTCTGAATCTGATTTCAATGCTGATGGCATCATTGATAACAGATCCACCACCAATAATACCTATGACAGCAAAGGTAACCTGACCAAATCAGTGTTTGAAAATGATTTCAATGCTGACGGCATCATTGATAACAAATTCACCACCAATAATACCTATGACAACAAAGGTAACCTGACCAAATCAGTGTTTGAATCTGATAACAATGGTGATGGCATCATTGATAACAAATTCACCACCAATAATACCTATGACAACAAAGGTAACCTGACCAAATCAGTGTCTGAATCTGATAACAATGGTGATGGCATCATTGATAGCAGATTCATCAACAATAATACTTATGACAACAAAGGTAACCTGACCAAATCAGTGTCTGAATCTGATAACAATGGTGATGGCATCATTGATAGCAGATTCATCAACAATAATACTTATGACAACAAAGGTAACCTGACCAAATCAGTGTCTGAATCTGATAACAATGGTGATGGCATCATTGATAGCAGATTCATCAACAATAATACTTATGACAACAAAGGTAACCTGACCAAATCAGTGTCTGAATCTGATAACAATGCTGATGGCATCATTGATAACAGATTCACCACCAATAATATTTATGACAAGAAAGGTAACCTAACTCTTTCGGTGTCTGAATCTGATAACAATGTTGATGGCATCATTGATAGCAGATCCACCACCAATAATATTTATGACAAAAAAGGTAACCTAACTCTTTCGGTGTTTGAATCTGATTTCAATGGTGATGGCATCATTGATAACAGATCCACCACCAATAATACTTATGACAAGAAAGGTAACCTAACTCTTTCGGTGTCTGAATCTGATTTCAATGGTGATGGCATCATTGATAGCAGATCCACCACCAATAATACTTATGACAAGAAAGGTAACCTAACTCTTTCGGTGTCTGAATTTGATTTCAATGCTGATGGTTTGATTGATCAAAGAACAATCTCTAATACAAGCTACGATCGCAATCTCGCATCAGGTATTTTCCCACAATTACAACTAGGAGCTTTCAAGAGCGTTGAGTTTAAAAAAGGAGATATAACTGTTTTGTCTGGTGGTCTTACACATACGCAGTCTTTTGGGACTGGTGATCCGTATGTGGCAAGTTTCTATGTAATTGATGACACGCCCTAATATATAAATCCGATTTGATTTGAAGCAAGCTAGCAACAGCAGCGATTTGAGGAAAAGCCTTGACGCTGCGCTAGCACCATTGGACTGAGTCGGGAAGCCTTCGCTTCTCTTCTAACTCCTAATCGCTTTTCACCATAGAGATTGCTAAAATCCTGTTATCATAACAACTCACGCAGCAGGGTTTAAAAAAAGCGATCGCTATGCTTCAGTATCCCAACCTCGAACAAGCGCTAAAATATCACTTCGGTTATGACCGATTCCGTCCGGGACAAAGGCAAATTATCGAAGATGCGCTGCAAAATCGGGATTTGTTGGTGGTGATGCCTACGGGTGGCGGTAAGTCTTTGTGCTTTCAGCTACCTGCGCTGTTAAAGAAGGGTTTAACGGTGGTGGTGTCGCCGTTGATTGCTTTGATGCAAGATCAGGTGGAAGGGTTGCGCAATAATAATATCTCTGCCACCTTCTTGAATAGTAGTTTGAATGCTTATCAAGTGCGATCGCGGGAAGAAGCGATCCTCGCAGGTAAGGTAAAATTACTCTACGTCGCGCCAGAAAGGCTACTGAGTGAAAGATTTCTCCCCTTTCTCGATTTAATCAATCACCAAATGGGGATTTCTACCTTTGCAATTGATGAAGCGCATTGTGTCTCGGAATGGGGACACGACTTCCGCCCAGAATACCGTCAGTTAAGATCTGTGCGCAAACGTTACCCCAATGTTCCCACCGTGGCGTTGACTGCTACGGCTACGGATCGCGTCCGTAGTGATATCATTCAACAATTAGGGTTAAAGCAACCGAGTATTCACATTGCTAGCTTTAATCGGCAAAATCTTTATTATGAAGTCCGGGGGAAAACTAAATATGCTTATGCAGAGTTATTAGAATTAATTCGGGAAGCTTCTGGTGCAGTTATTGTTTATTGTTTAACGCGCAAAAAAGTAGAAGAACTAACATTTAAACTGCAAAAAGATAAGATTTCTGCTTTATCTTATCATGCAGGTTTACCTGATGAGGAACGCAGTAAAAATCAAACGCGATTTATTCGCGATGATGTGCGCGTCATGGTGGCGACTATCGCCTTTGGCATGGGAATTAATAAACCAGATGTGCGGTTAGTAGTTCATTTTGATATCCCCCGTAATTTAGAAAGTTACTATCAAGAATCAGGGCGGGCGGGTCGAGATGGGGAACCGTCGCGCTGTACAATCTTTTTTAGTTTTGGTGATATTAAAACTATTGAATGGAGTATCGATCAAAAAACCGATCCGCAAGAACAATTAATCGCCAAACAACAATTAAGACAAATGATAGATTACGCCGAGGGTACAGATTGTCGGCGGACAATTCAGTTAAGTTATTTTGGCGAACGTTTTGCGGGAAATTGCGGTAACTGTGATAATTGTCGCTATCCCAAACCAATGCAAGATTGGACAATTGAAGCGATGAAATTTCTATCTTGCGTGGCGCGTTGTAAAGAAAGATTTGGCATGTTGCACATTATTGATGTGTTGCGGGGTGGAAAAAGTCAGAAAATTATCCAAAACGAACATGATAAACTTTCTACATACGGGATTGGTAAAGATAGAACTGTGGATGAATGGCGAATGCTGGGGCGATCGCTTTTACATCAAGGTTTATTAGAACAAACTACCGATGGCTATTCTGTATTAAAGCTGAACGCTTTGAGTTGGGAAGTCATGCGAAAACAGCGCACAGTTAGCTTGGCTGTTCCTACAGTGCAAAAGATTACCTGGGAAGAAGGAAGCGAAAAAGCTGCGGATGCAGAACTGTTAATGCAAAGATTGCGATCGCTCCGTAAACAACTCGCTGATGAACAATCTGTAGCGCCTTACGTAGTTTTTCAAGATTCTACCTTGAAATTAATGGCGCAGGTACAACCAAGGAATTTAACTGAGTTTGCGAAACTTTCTGGTGTAGGTAGTCATAAACTCGCGCAATATGGCGAAAAATTTCTCGCAGAAATTCGCGCTTATCGTCAAGAACAAGGTTTGATAGATCCGCCAGATAATTCTCAACCGATGGGAAGAAATACCTTACCTTCTGATACAGAATTAGCGACATTACTATTATATCAACGGGGTTTGAGCGTTGAAGAAATAGCCCAAAAAAGAAATTTTCGCCCAACAACTATTATTAGACATCTAGAAGATTTAATTGCCAAAAATCAACCAGTAGATATAAATCAATTAGTTCCTTTAGAAAAGCAAAAGAAAATTTGGCAAGTTTTAGAAGTGTTGGGTGATATTGCACTCACCCCAATTCGCGAACAGTTGGGAGAGAATTATAGTTATGATGAAATTCGCTTAGTCAGGGGAAAATGGCGACGAGAAAAGGGGAAGTAATTATGAATTCAAAATTCAAAATTCAAAATTCAAAATTCAAAATTCAAAATTCAGGTAAATGAGGTACGCGCTTCGGGGCATGGCAGTGCCAGTGCCCCTACAATCAACGATCATCTGTACCTCAGCAACTGGCAATTCGCTGTATCATCAAATCGTCTACCATCAATATCCGCGTTACCCCACCCCTGTTTTGTCTAAAGCCAAAACTTCCCCTCCCCGTAAACGGGGAGGGGTTAGGGGAGGGGTAAAAGACTTGTGGGGCAAGCTTTTGAACTTACAGCAGTTTTCACGTATTTGAAGCACATCTGTCGTAGGGGCATGGCACCAGTAAAATTATTGTATGTACCAAAAGATTGTCGATGCCGTGCCCCTACAGCGTGGTCTATTTACCTGAAAATACCTGTAAGTTGACATCAATGCAGTGCCCTACAATCAACGATAATCTGTGCCTCACTGGCAATCTGCTGTAATTACGAATTACGTAGGCGCAAGCCTTCCCGCAGGGTATTACGAATTACGAATTAACCATTTGCCACTTGAAGGTACTAAAGTTACGCCGCGACGTTGAGGTTTAACTGGATAATTTTCGACTAATTTTAAATCCATATTCGCTACAACTGTCGCCAAAATTAGTTTCATTTCAAATAATGCAAAAGCCATGCCTATACAACGCCGATTACTACCGCCAAAAGGTAGATATTCATATAGTGAATATTGTTTATCTAAAAATCTTTCTGGGATAAATTTGTCTGGTTCAGGGTATAAATCTGGACGATGATGCATTAAATAAATACAGCCAGTTAAGTTTGTTCCTGGTGCAAATTTATGACCCATAATTTCTATAGGTGACTTGACAATGCGGGGAATAGTAATCATTGCAATAGGATAAATCCGCAGTGTCTCTTGACATACAGCTGTTAAATAAGGAAGACGGGCGATTTCATTGAAATCTGCATCGTGAAAACTATTCAATTCAGCTAATAGTTTCTCGCGGACTGCGGGTAGATGGTGAACCCAGTATAATGCCCATGTTAAAGCCGAAGCTGTAGTATCATGCCCAGCGAGAAGTAAAGTCATTAACTCATCGCGTAACTCTACATCAGTCATGGCTTCGCCATTTTCATCACGGGCTGACATCATCAAAGAAAGAATATCATTGCGGCTGGCATCTGGATGATTTCTGCGTTCTTCAATTTCTGCATAGATTAATTTGTCAATTTCTTCTCGTAGATGGAGAAAATTTCCCCAAGGACTCCAGCGTCCTAAATTTATTCGTAACGCAGGGAAAAAAGATAATGTAGAGCGTAAGGAAGAAGATGATAAGCCCAAAATTGCGCATAAGCTTGTTCGCAATTGATTGTAGCGATCGCCTTTTTGTAGTCCAAACACCGCTTGTAAAATTACCTGCAAAGTAATTTCTTGCATGGATTTAGCCGCAGAGAAAGGTTCGCCAATTTGCCATTTAGCGATCGCATCTTTGGTAAGTCCTGTAATTAAATCGCCATAAGCCTTCATGCGATCGCCATGAAAAGGCGGTGTTAATAATTTTCTTTGACGTTGATGAGTTTTTCCTGTGATGAGTAATAAGGAATTATCCCCTAATAATGGTTGTAAAATTGTGGCTGTACTTCGAGAGTCTAGCTTTTCTGCATGAGTGGTAAAAATATCTTGAATAGCTTGGGGATGGCTAAGAAATACCATTGGCTGTTTGTTGATTAGCCATAGGGTAAATAAATCGCCACAACTTTTCTTAGATGCGGACATGAGATGCAATGGATTATAAATCCACTGCAATAGCTGCATAAATTTGGGAATTTTGGGACTATCGGGAAGTGACATAAAATTCGGTGAGTTTTGCTGGTGCGGGAATTGAGGAAACTTGAGATTCAACTACTGTATATAGCAATCATATTTGATATATAAACAAAAGGGACAAGGAGGACAAGGAGGACAAGGGGGACAAGGAAGTTAAAGAGGGAACTCTTAACGGGTAACAGGGAACAGAATGTAATGTATGTGGATTTAAACCCCACCTAAAACTTGCTACTTTGTAGAATTAGGGGTCTTTTACTCCTGGAGGGAATAGGGAATAAGAAAAACTGTTCCCTGTTCCCTGTTCCCTATTCCCTTTTTTGATGAGTATTTATGACTTGTTTAAGATTGCTATAGGTTCAAGTATAAATACAGAACATATTGTATAGTTTATTTCTATTTTTATTTTGAAATCGTAATATTAACCCACGACTTCTTTATTAAAAGACTACAATTTGGTTGGTAGCTTCCACAATTTATCTGTGTAATACTCAGAAGCTGCTCAAGTTATTTTTAAACGGGAGGTCAGGTAATGGCTATCGCCACCATTAATCCCGCTACTGGGGAGACGCTCAAAACCTTTGAGGCGCTGAATGATACCGAAATCGCTGCTAAGTTGGATTTAGCCGGTCAGGCTTTTGAGCATTACCGCAAAACTAGTTTTCAAGAGCGATCGCAATGGCTGCAAAAAGCTGCCGATATTCTCGAGCAAGAAAAGGCTGAATTTGCTCAAGTGATGACTCTGGAAATGGGTAAGCCTTTGAAAGCTGCGATCGCGGAAGCTGAAAAATGCGCCCTTGTCTGTCGCTACTACGCCGAACATGCTGCCACTTTCTTAGCTGATGTATCCGTAGAAACCGATGCAAGTAAGAGTTTTGTCCGCTACCAACCTTTAGGTGTAATTCTGGCTGTGATGCCGTGGAATTTCCCCTTTTGGCAAGTGTTTCGCTTTGCTGCACCGGCATTCATGGCGGGTAATGTAGGTTTACTCAAACATGCTTCTAATGTACCTCAATGCGCCTTAGCAATTGAAGATATATTTTTACGGGCAGGTTTTCCCCAAGGTGTGTTTCAAACTCTGTTAATTGGGGCGGCGCAAGTTGCCGATATCATGACTGATGACAGAGTTAAAGCTGCTACCTTAACGGGAAGCGAACCCGCAGGCATATCTTTAGCAGTAGCGGCGGCAAAGCAAATTAAAAAGACAGTTTTAGAATTAGGTGGCAGCGATCCTTTCATCGTGTTAGAGAGTGCTGATTTAACAGCAGCAGTTGTCACAGCAACTACAGCAAGAATGTTAAATAACGGGCAATCTTGTATAGCAGCGAAACGTTTTATTGTTGCAGAAGCGATCGCTGATAAATTTGAAAAACTGTTGTTAGATAAATTCCTGGCCTTAAAAGTTGGCGATCCTATGCAACTAGACACTGACTTAGGCCCCTTGGCAACTCCTGGTATTCTTGAGGATTTAGACCAACAAGTACAAGCTGCTGTCAAAAGTGGCGGAAAAGTTCTCACCGGTGGACAGGCAATAGCCGATCGTCCTGGTAATTACTATGCACCGACGATTATCACAGATATCCCCCAAGATAGTGCGATCGCCCAAGAAGAATTTTTCGGGCCAGTAGCGTTACTATTCCGCGTCCCTGATATTGATGCAGCCATAAAACTGGCTAATTCCGTACCCTTTGGCTTAGGCGCTAGCGCTTGGACAACCAACGAACAAGAATGCGATCGCTTAGTCGAAGAAATCGAAGCCGGTGCCGTATTTATCAACGGTATGGTCAAATCCGACCCCCGTCTACCTTTCGGCGGTATAAAACGTTCTGGCTATGGCAGAGAATTGAGTATCCAGGGGATACATGAGTTTGTCAATGTTAAAACAGTGTGGGTCAAATAAATAGTCAATGGTCAATAGTCAATAGTCAATAGTTAATAGTCAAGCAACAACTGACAATTGTACAGACGCGATTTATCGCGTCTCTACTGACAAAATAGAGGAAATCAAATGAATACAGCAGAGTTATTAGTTCAATGTTTAGAAAATGAAGGTGTAGAATACGTTTTTGGTCTTCCTGGTGAAGAAAATTTGCATGTTTTAGAAGCCTTAAAAAAATCTTCCATTAAATTTATCACTACCCGTCACGAACAAGGTGCAGCTTTTATGGCTGATGTCTATGGACGTTTGACGGGGAAAGCTGGGGTATGTCTTTCTACTCTTGGCCCTGGGGCGACAAATTTAATGACAGGCGTTGCTGATGCTAACCTCGATGGTGCGCCTTTAGTCGCCATTACCGGACAAGTGGGAACAGATAGAATGCACATTGAATCCCACCAATATTTAGATTTAGTGGCAATGTTTGCCCCGGTTACTAAGTGGAATAAACAAATTGTCCGACCTAGTATTACACCAGAAGTTGTCCGCAAAGCCTTTAAGCGATCGCAATCAGAAAAACCTGGGGCAGTACATATTGATTTACCCGAAAATATTGCGGCTATGTCTGTAGAAGGCAAGCCATTACGTAAAGATAAAATTGAAAAAACCTATGCATCTTTTGCGAGTATTCGTGCAGCCGCAGCCGCAATTTCTCAAGCCGTAAATCCCTTAATTTTAGTTGGGAATGGGGCGATTCGTGCCCAAGCTAGTGATGCTGTTACTCAATTTGCCACCCAATTAAATATTCCTGTAGCTAATACTTTTATGGGTAAAGGTGTCATTCCCTATACCCACAACTTAGCCCTATGGTCAGTAGGATTGCAACAACGAGATTTCATTACTTGTGGCTTTGATAACACAGATTTAGTAATTGCTATTGGCTACGATTTAATCGAGTTTTCTCCCAAAAAATGGAATCCTGACGGGGAAATTCCCGTTATTCATATCGGTTTAAGTGCGGCGGAAATTGACAGCAGTTATATACCCTGTGCTGAAGTCATTGGTGATATTTCTGATTCAGTGTTTGAAATTTTAAAATTAGCAGATAGACAAGGTAAACCTAATCCCTACGCTATTAGCTTACGCGGAAATATTCGCGCTGATTACGAAGAACACGCCCATGATGATGGCTTCCCCATTAAACCGCAAAAATTAATTTATGATTTGCGTCAAGTCATGGGGCCAGATGATATTGTCATCTCTGATGTGGGTGCGCATAAAATGTGGATGGCTCGCCATTATCATTGTCATAGCCCTAATACTTGCATTATTTCTAATGGTTTTGCGGCAATGGGAATTGCGATTCCCGGTGCTTTAGCTGCAAAACTTGTCTACCCGAACCGCAAAGTTGTCGCTGTCACTGGCGATGGCGGTTTTATGATGAACTGTCAGGAATTAGAAACAGCTTTGCGTGTGGGGACTCCCTTTGTCACCCTCATATTTAATGATGGTGGTTATGGGTTAATTGAATGGAAACAAGAAAATCATTTCGGCCCCGGACAATCAGCTTTTGTTCGGTTTGGTAATCCTGATTTTGTCAAATTAGCTGAAAGTATGGGGTTAAAAGGTTACAGAGTTGAAGCTGCGACTGATTTAATTCCTGTACTTAAAGAAGCTTTAGCGCAAGATGTACCTGCGGTGATTGATTGTCCGGTAGATTATCGCGAAAATCGCCGCTTTACGCAAAAAGCCGGTGAGTTAAGTTGTTCGGTGTAGTTATTTAGCTGTCACCCCACCCCGGCTTTGCTGACGCAAAACCTCCCCTCCCCGTAAACGGGGAGGGGATTAAGGGGAGGGGTAAAAGGCATATGGAGTAAGCGTTTTAGCTTAAGTTGACACCAATGGGCAATGCCATGCCCTCTTGAATATATTGATGTGCCGCCAACACTATTTAAATTGTTATTACCATCGTTAAATCAATAATAATATTATTTTTTCATCAAAAAATAAAAGTCGGTAGATAGTAAGTAAACCCTGACTTTTGCGATCGCAGTCTTGAGTACATATCTAATATTTAGATTAAAAAATATTAAAAACTTATTAATATTTAACCCTTGATTGTGAATTTTTTAAAAATACTGACTTGACATACTTTTCTAATATTAATTATTGGTTAAATATTGGTTAATACAACATTAAACAACATGTATTTAATATATTAAAACAACCTTGTAAAATAGTGATTCTTATCACAATCGACTTAAATATTTAATTGATAATCAATGTTCTATTGGTTACAAGAGCAAATATCTTTTAAAGGTAAAGCGTGATGTTTAAGTTAGATAAAAATCGCCAAATTGGACATAATTATTCAGCTATGGAATTATCGAATGCTGAGAATTTGCTAAATACGCTACAACAATTGCGTCAGATGGTAATACAAGAGGGGGAGAAAATTTTTCAGGAATGGCGATCGCAGATCCAAAGGTCAACTTTTATCAGCAGTAGCAAAAATCTCGCCTATTATTTAGCCTTGCGGCGACACGATTTGCGTCCGTTGCAAGCAGCTTTGATACCTTGGGGTTTGTCTTCCTTGGGACGGATTGAATCGAGAGTATTACCAAATTTAGATGCAGCGATCGCAACTTTGGGTGCAATTTGCCAAGCCGATCCTAATTCATTACCTCATCGTCCATCATTAGAGGAATTTTTTGCAGGCGATCGCCTACTCAAAGAAAATACAGATGACTTATTTGGTAACAAACCTGATAATCGTCGGGTAAGAATTATGGTTACCTTACCCACCGTAGCAGCTAGCAATTATGAATTCGTGCGAAATTTGCTGCAACGTGGATGCGATTGTGTACGCATCAACTGTGCCCATGATAGCGCTACCGAATGGTCAGCGATGATTGCTAACGTGCGCATAGCCGAGAGAGAAAGAGGATATCCTTGCAAAGTGCTGATGGATTTAGCAGGCCCCAAACCGCGTATTGGCATGGCGATCGCGCCTAATTCTCCTAAGCGTTTATACAGAGGAGACGGTATCTTACTCACTGGTAATTTACCAACCACAATCTCCTCAGACTGCTTTCAAGCTAACTGTTCTATTCCTGAAGTTCTAGAACAATTAAAAGTTGGTGCTACTGTTTGGATTGATGATGGTAATATAGGTGCCCAAGTTGAATCCATCACACCCGATGGCGTTTTGTTACGCATCACTTATGCTGACTTAAAAGGTAACAAAATTCCCCACGAAAAGGGTTTAAACTTTCCAGATACAGATTTGCAGCTCAATCCTTTAACAGATAAAGACTTGCAAGATTTAGATTTTGTCGCAGTTCATGCGGATATAATTGGCTATTCCTTCGTCCAACAACCAGCAGATATTGAGCATTTGCAATGGGAGTTAGAACGCAGAAGGCCAAATCAACCCCCCGCAATTGTCGCTAAAATTGAAACACCGCAAGCTGTACGTAATCTTCCCGAATTAATTGTACAAGCAGCAGGTAAACAATCATTTGGAATTATGATTGCCAGAGGAGATTTAGCGATTGAAATTGGCTATCAACGGTTAGCAGAAATTCAAGAAGAAATTCTTTGGTTGTGTGAAGCAGCCCATGTACCTGTAATTTGGGCGACACAGGTTTTAGAAAAACTCGTGAAAAAAGGAATTCCCTCACGCGCAGAGATTACCGACGCCGCAATGGCAGAACGGGCGGAATGTGTCATGTTAAATAAAGGCCCCTTTATTGCCGAAGCTGTGACAATTTTGGATGATGTTTTAACCAGAATGGAAGCCCATCAACAGAAAAAAACACCCCAATTGCGGGCTTTAAATTCATGGTAAGTAATCACCGAGCAATTAAATGCGATCGCCATTATTTTTTGTTGGTGAAAAAACTTGATTGATTACCAAAACAAGCAACCAGAACATTAAACCTGTAACCTAATTCAACCTAGTCTCTCACGAAAAAATCTCATACCAATTTGAAAAAAGAATGCAACAGGCGGTAGGGGCATGGCATTGCCATGCCCTCTAGAATATAGTCATGTACTGCCAACATTATTTAAATTGGTATCACAACCAAATATGAAAAAAATTTGTATTTCCCATGCCCACTCGCCCTGAGCGAAGTCGAAGGGATGCCCCATGCCCATTCTCAACCTAGTATAACCATCCAAACAAAGTACGGTTAATACTCCAAAGAAGTGAAGTTTAGCTTGTTATATTTAAGAAGTCAGCAGCCAGTAAGCTGATAACTAGAACCAAGAAAAGCAATACCATCGCGGTATCAAGCAGTTATATTTGGGAGAAATTTAAGATATAAGCTCCCTTAACTATAAGTGAAAATGCCCTCACCCCCAAAGGTGGGGCTATAAATACGAAGCCTGCAAGAGCAGGCTTTGTTTGTATAGCAATAACCTCAAGGTTAAACTCCAAAAAATAAATTATCCAACTTGTAGGGGCACGGCATATACAAACTTTCGGTAGTACCGATATTTTATCGGTGCCGTGCCCCTACCCCCGTGGGTATTTTTTTTATTGGAAGTCCCTTATTGCATCAAAATTAGGATGCTTCCACCCTATATATATTTCTTGTCATTGATTAAATTTTTCCCTAGTTTTTAAACAAAAACTTTCGGCGTGAACAAGAAACTTTTTGCAGTAGCACTGGCTTTTTTAACATTTATTATGGTTATATTTGCGGCTTCTACCCAGAATTCTCAAAGCTTTTCTCAAGAAAACATTAATGAAATCTATGTATTCGGGGATAGTCTTTCAGATACAGGTAATATCTTCAAAGCTACAAACGGAGTTTATCCCCCTAGTCCCCCTTACTTTCAAGGACGTTATTCTAACGGGCCAGTTTGGGTGGAACATCTTGGTAATAAATTAGGCTTGAATCCTAGCAAGAATATTAATTTTGCTCTTGGTGGCGCGACAACTATTAACGGTACTGCTAACGGTATTCCTGGAGCATTATCACAAGTTAATAGTTATACAAAATCTCAACCAAAGATAAACCCAAATGCCCTGTACATCCTTTGGGCTGGAGCCAATGATTATCTTTACGGTACGACTAGCACTAATGGCGCGATCGCCAATTTATCAAATGCACTTGATTCCTTATTAACAGCCGGGGCGAAAACAGTTTTGGTGGCTAATTTACCAGATTTAGGAAAAATTCCCGCTACTTACAATACTGCAAAAGCTAACAGCTTAAGTGCAGTCACCAATCAACATAATTTAGAGTTGAGTAAATCGATTAATGCCTTGCAACAAAAATTTGGCCCTAATAAAAATATCATCCAATTCGATACTAATCGCCTCTATCGAGATGCAATTACCCAACCTGCACAATTTGGATTTACTAATGTGACTGCTTCTTGTTTATCTAATGTTAATAGCTGTAATAATCCAGACCAATTTCTATTTTGGGATGCTATTCATCCGACAACAGCCGCACATCGTATATTGGCAGATGCAGCGTTAAAAGCTATTTCTGTAACGCGATAAATACTCGCAACACATTAATATAATCTAGAGGGCATGGCAGTGCCATGCCCCTACCATCTTTTGCATTCTTTTTCAAATTGATCTACTTAATTAATCAACTATTAATTAATTGTTCTAATGTAACTTGCAAATCTTGTGTTAACTGACTTGCAGCGCGTCTAGTGGCTTGGCGATCGCCTTGGGCTTTTGCAGCACGTTCTGTCACAGAAATTGGTTCGCCTATGGTAAGCTTGGCTGTTCGCCAACCTAAACGCGGACGCGCAGGTGTTTTTGTATCGCTAATTCGTGACAGCATATCAAATATAATCAATGTCACTTCAGCGAAGCGTTCCGCCGTTGGTTGCGCTTGCAGATAGTTAGTAGTCACAGCTACAAAACTTTCGACTAAACGCATGTGTCGCATTCGTAAATCTGCTTCTTCTGCAATCCAGTCTGCTAAACCTCGTCGCATGGGAGATAAAGCCGCGATATCCGCTACATCTTCGCGGTAAATGTAACTCCAACCAGCTTCTTCTAACCGACGACAGCGATCGATAAAATTGCCTTGAGCCTGAACATTAAAATATTCCTCTGGTACTTGTAAAGCTGTATCCATGAGGCGATGGAGACGGGAATTGATATCTTGATTTGGGATATCAGTCAAATTTTTATGATAGAAACGGCGGTAAAATTCCTCCATTTCGGAAATTACATGTTCCGCCAATCGATAGAGGCGTTGATAATAAATTTCTGGTTGTGCATTGATACTATGATCAATTGGCGATAATGATAACCCGCTTTTAGCTTCTAATTTTTGCAATAACCATTCCAGCTTTGCCCAAGGTGGGTTAACGTAGCGATACTGAATAGCAACGGGTACAATCAACACTGTTTCTGGACGCTGTGCTTTAGCTAAGTCTTCGACACACCAAAATCCCAATTGAGAAACACCGGGTTCTAAAGGACTAACAAAGCCACTATGACCATTAGTACCGCCTTCTGGTGCAACTGCGATCGGCATATTACTATTAGCAAATAAATCCCTAGCTGTTTGGATCGCTTGTCTATCTAAGCGCTTACCCCGGCGAATGGCTACACCCCCTAAACAAGAGAAAAACCACCCCAGCCAATCCCCAGCCCACAAAGTCATCCCTCGGTCATAAAGAAAATGAGAATGAACTGGATATGCTAATTTTATTCCCTGCTGACGAGCAACTTGTGGCACAATCCGCGATAGTAGATAAAACATACATAATGGATCGTCTACCTCTGGATGGCGAAAAGCTAGTAAAAACCTAATTTTGCCAGCTTGGAATTGTTGATAAAGCGGAACTAATACCTCAGCATTTTTAGCTTCAATTTGGACGATACCAGCAGGTAACCAAGGCCGCAACCGCAAGCGCAGCAATAATGGTAACAACCATCTAGTAATCTGGAGTATGACTGCATTAAAGCGCGGAGGAATAAATTTTAGTGGTGGTTGAATGGATTGAATGGATTTCGGCAAGTTAAACTCCAGATGATGTTTTTTAGCGTCGCCTCCTTGATTTTGACACTTTTAAAATTGAGCGATCGCCAATAGTTCACCAACAGTTTATTTACATGCTTACTTTCTATAATTAACACACCAGTCAAAATGGTCACACTTGTTGTAGTTATAAATACTTTAATTTCTTTCCTATTATTTTATATTGCTTGGCGCGTATGGAAGTTTAAGCGAATATTGCGCCTGATATCAGATACATTAACTAACTATGAAAAATGTAGTCATGCATTATTATATACAGCCCCAGAAAAAATTTATTGTTTGCAGCAGAATATTCATCATCTAAGACAAGGAAATCAACGCCTAGAGCTACAAATTCAGCAAATACGGCAAATTATGAGCCTGTTGATTTTAGGAAGACAAATCTGGCAGCGTTATCTGAGTAGCAAGCTATTAACATTACAGCAAATTCGCAATTCTTAAAGCTGAGAGGACAATTGTACAGACGCGATGAATCGCGTCTCTTCTTGCCCCATGCCCCATGCCCAATGCCCCATGCCCCATGCCCCATGCCCTTTAATAAATAAAATCACTGGAGTCTTGCAAGGAAAGAAAACCCACCTAAAATGAGTGTAAGGAGAGAAACCAATATAAAAATGTCTAACAACCGTTCTGGAGTATTTATTGGCGGTATGATGCTAGGAGCAACTATCGGAGCCTTAACCGGGTTGCTTGTCGCTCCACGCACAGGCCGCGAAACACGTAAACTATTAAAAAAATCTGCTGATGCTTTACCAGAATTGGCAGAAGATTTATCAACAAGCGTACAGTTACAGGCAGATCGTCTTTCTGCCAATGCATTACGTAACTGGGATGAAACATTAGACCGGCTGCGAGATGCGATCGCAGCTGGTATTATTGCCTCTCAAAGAGAAAGCCAAGTCTTAAAACGGCAAAACGTTGTTGAAACTCACCACAGCGATGCGCAAACAGAAGAAGACTCCGATTCTCTTACCCAGCATCTAGAACGTTAATAGATAGCATAACCGTGACCGATCCCCTGTTTTGGCTGGGACTTTCCATACTTTTAGTCGCTGCTAGTCTCACGGCTGTTTTAGTAGCGGCTATTCCTGCATTGCAAGAAGTCGCCCGTGCCGCTCGCAGTGCCGAAAAATTCTTTGATACCCTTTCACGGGAATTACCGCCAACTTTAAATGCGATTCGCACTACAGGCTCAGAAATTACTGATTTAACCGATGATGTCAGCGAAGGTGTCAAAAGCGCCAGTCAAGTGGTTAAACAAGTCGATCAAAGCTTAGATGGTGCCAGAAAACAAGCTCAGAATATTCAAGTCAACACGCGCAGTATTTTCGTGGGTGTAAAAACCGCCTGGAAAACCTTCACCCGCCCAAAACCTTCTCGACGCTCATCTTTTGAGCGCTTACCGATTCCTGAGAAAAAACCTTTAAATCTACGCGATCGCGAAACACTCAGATCGGAAAATCGCCGTTCTAAATCAGAAATATACACCAATAATGACGGTTATGGCGACAATCCTGACTGGGAAAAAAGTTTTGACGACCAAGAGTAACTAGGGGCTAGGGAGCAGGGAGCAGGGAGCAGGGGGCAGGGGAGATAAAGTATTGATACTTAACAACTGACTATTGACTATTGACTATTGACTATTGACTATTGACAACTGACAACTGACAACTGACAACTGACACCTTATAGATTAATTACCCAAGATTAGAGTAAAGTAAACAAGTGTAAAGAACTATCACTTTTCCCGTACCTTTTAAAACAACTTGTTCACTTCTACTGTTGATATTTGTATAAAAACGTCCATGCAGTCTTGTTTTTGGCGACGAATTATCCTATCTATTGCAGCATTTTTCTTGGCTGGGTCAATTTGGGCGATGCATACTCCCCCAGCACTGGCTTATGACAATCCTGAGTTATTACCCAGTACACCAACTCCAGTTGTAGACTTAGCCAAATCGCTCACTGATGTACAAGAAGAAAAGCTCGTTCACGATTTAGAGCAGTTTGAAACAGAAACTGGTTGGAAATTGCGAGTATTAACCCAATATGACCGGACTCCGGGTCGAGCAGTCATCAATTTTTGGGGATTAGATGACAAAAGTATTTTGTTAGTTGCTGATTCCCGTGGTGGTAACATTCTCAGCTTTAGTGTGGGTGACGCAGTTTACGAACTTTTACCGCGAACTTTTTGGATAGAATTACAAACCCGTTTTGGTAATTTGTATTTTGTCCGCGAACAAGGTGAAGACCAAGCTATTCTGCAAGCCTTAGATTCAGTTAAAGGTTGTTTAGTTAACGGTGGTTGTAAAGTTGTTCCCGGTTTACCGAGAGAACAATGGATTCTCACCCTGGTTACATCGGTTATTGGCGGTATAGTCTGCGGATTTGCATCTCAACCCCAGCGCGAAGGGCAAATTTTTTCATGGCAATGGGCTTTAATTTTTTCGCCTTTATGGGGGATTTTGTTTATTGCCTTCGGTATTGGCCCGGTTGTAACCAGAACTAGCGATTGGCTACCTTTATTCCGTAATATCGCTGGATTCCTCATCGGGGCTTTAGTAGCTTATCTCTCACCAGTTTTCAATCGTCCTTCTTCCAACGCTGAATCTTAAGGAGATTAGCAGAAAATATTATATCAAACGTGATTGTGCCCTTAAACACTGTGCCCTTTAACATGTGCTGAGAGCGAAGTTGAAGGGCACTATTCTCGGAATGGTTTGAAGCTGATAAGCTGAAAGCTGAAATTGAGAGAGCGAAATAATAATGGAATGGCACGTAACTGATGCTCAAAGTTTAGCAATTATTGATGGTGAAATTGGCGATCATGTATTTTCACCAGCAGAGTATGAAATTGTCCGGCGAGTAATTTACGCCACAGCCGATTTTGAGTATAAGTCTTTAATTCGCTTTTCTGAACATGCTTTACAGGCTGGTGCAGCAGCCTTAGCGGCACGTAGCAGTATTGTTGTAGATGTGCCCCTAGTACAAGTAGGCATTAGCTACGATATTCAAAATACCTTTGCCAATCCGGTATATTCTAGTCTGGAGACTCCCATCCGTCCGCAAAAAGAAAAAAGCCGCGTAGCTGGGGGAATCGAAACTTTAGCGCAACGTTATCCAGAAGGTATTTTTGTGGTAGGTCAGGCGCAAACGGCGCTAACTACACTCGTGGATTTAATTGAAGCAGAAGAAATTAGACCAGCTTTGGTAATTGCAACTCCCGTAGGATTTGTGGATGTGGATGTTGCTAAAGAACGCTTACAAGAATCCTTAGTACCAAATATTACAATTGACAGCCGCAAGGGAAATGCGGTTGTAGCGGCGGCAATTATGGATGGGTTGATAGACTTGGCTTGGCAAGCTTACGGACAAGACCAGAAATAAGGGACTTCTAACTCAAAAATCCTATTGCTTTATAGGCAGGAGAGCAGGGGAGAAAAAAGTTGTGAATTAATATTCATCTTCATAATCTTCATCCCGCCGTCTTTGTGGACGACGACGGCGACGCGGCCTATCTTCGTCTGCATCTTCACGCAAGCGAATGCTAACTTCGCTAAAAAAATCCTGTCGCACATAAGGGTAATCGCTCACCCACAAATCGCGATTCGGAATATAAACATCACTGAATTCTTCAATTCTGCTTAAATCTGGGCGGTTAGACATGACTACCATTTCGGCAACTAGTCCCCGATTAATTACTTTGTAAGCAGGTTTTAGTGGTGCGTCAAACTCAATTGTAAATCCTGTATCATCGCCGATTTCTAAGTTAATTCTTTTTTCTCGGTTTTCGACAATTACTAATTCCCCTTTACTATTAACAGTTTCTTGTTTACCAATCAACCGATCTGTAATCCACCAATCTAGTATTCGACCCCGGAAAAAACCGCAGTACTTGTAACGACGGCATTTGGAATTCCGGATACTTGCCTGAAACACGGGATACCACAGCCAAAAAAATGCGCCAATTATCCCCAGGATAAATACGATGAGATCAAACTCAAACTTGAATAAGACTTTGACTAGTAAAATCACAACTACAGCAACTACAGAAATTAATAGTCGCTGTATGAAGCTGGAAAATTTTCCCCAGTAGTACTTATACTGGGGGCCACTGGCGATTAAAGGAATGACTTGTTCAAATTTTTGTCGAGTCAGTGGGACAAGCATTTTGGTTGATTAATGGGCATGGGGCATGGGGCATGGGGCATTGGGCATGGGGCATTGGGCGGGACAGGGGCATTGGGCATGGGGAACAAACAATTCAAAATTGAAAATTCTTCTGTGTTCCCTGTTCCTTGTTCCCTGTTCACTCTGAAAACTGACCATTACCCTTGAAGTTTATAGTAGCTTTTCTAATCCATATACTAATGACTTTAGCTGTATGACCTTGCGAATTGCCAGTAGGACTCCTGGCATATAACAAGCGCGATCGCTTGTATCATGTCTTAAAGTGTAAATTTGACCAGCTGCGCCAAAAATTACTTCCTGGTGGGCAATTAATCCCGGTAAGCGCACGCTATGAATGCGAATGCCTTCTTCTGCTAAACTACCCCTAGCTCCAGCGATTTTTTCTGTTTCTTCAACAACGGCAGGGTTAAAAGTTTTACCCATTTCCCCTAGTAATTGTGCGGTCTGAATTGCTGTACCGCTAGGCGCATCGGCTTTTTGATTGTGATGTAGTTCGATAATTTCTACATGATCGAAATATTGGGAAGCGGCGATCGCGGCTTGCTGTAGCAGTACCATACCAATGGAGAAGTTGGGAATAACTAAGCAGCCTGTACTGGCTTTATCGGCAAAGTCTGCTAAATCTTGCAGTTGTGCTGGACTTAACCCAGTAGTTCCCACTACAGGACGAATCCCGTAAGCGATCGCGCTACGAACGTTGTCATAAACTGAATCAGGATGAGTAAAGTCTACCATTACCCCTGGCGGCCCTTGTCTGTCCCCAGCTACATACCCCAGCATTGGTTCTAATTGATTGGTAATTGGTATTTCTAAGGGTTCGCTTAAACCAGCCAATTCACCAGCATCTTTATCTTGATGTTCCGGGCTATGATCGATTGCACCCACTAGGTTTAAGTCTGGTGCTTGCGCTATAGCTTTTACCACTTCACGGCCCATTTTGCCAGCAGCACCATTAACAATTACTGGGATAGGAGCTTGATTCGTCATAAATTGAGCATAACTTTTTTAACCAACAAAGGAATTGTAGAGCAATCTCTCCATTGACAGTGATTTTATGTAGTTAGGTTTTTAATTATCGGTAAATTAATCAAACACTGGTGACCAAATTTCAGCAACAACTACTTCCCAACCAGGAAGTAAATCAGGGAGAGTTAATACATCACCATCTCCCAAGATGATTTGTTCGCCAGAACGGTAAACTTCCAAAGTTCTAGTTTTGGGGTCAATTAAAATGCCAATTTGAGTACCCAAGCTAATAAATTCTTGAATTTTTTCGCGGAGTTTATTGATGGAATCAGTCTTAGACTTAACCTCAACTACTAAATCTGGAACTAACTCTGCGTAGTCTTCTGTAGAACGTTTGAGTCTTTCTGCACGTACAAAAGACACATCTGGTGCGCGTAAATCTGTGTTGGGTAATTTGAAGCCAGCGCTAGAACCGACTACACGCCCAAGTTTACGTGGTCTGACCCAATTCCCCAAAATTCGGGAAAACTCTGTTCCTACTTCCTCAGATTCATAACCAGATGGACTCATGATCACTATATTGCCATCAACTAATTCCATACGATATTCAGGATAATTTGCCTGCACTTTCTCCAGGTCTTTGACAGTAAGAGACATAAGGACTCCGGAAACATCTGAATTTATTTTGGCATTTCTACGGTATGGGGGCTAGGGACTGTGGGTTAGGGAGTTCTGAGGCAAAATTCTCTCACCACTATTAGAGTCAAAGACAAACAACTGATTTAAATCTAATTGTAAAGTTAAGCGATCGCCTGGACGCAACCGCACGCCACCACCAAGCTGCACGTTCAATAATGCTGATGAATTGGGTAAACTGACGCGAATCAAAGTTTCCCTTCCCAAAGGTTCTACTACCTTGACTTCCACCATCAACTGTGATGAGTTAATAACTGTGTCATCTGGGCTTACTTGTGGCTGTGGTTGGTGAATGTGAATATGCTCTGGTCTAATTCCTAAATCTACACTTTGACCTTGAGATAATGGTAATCTTGCTTGTAAATCTGGAGGAATTTCTAATAATTGCCCGCTAATATTAAACCCTGAATATTGATAAATTGCTGGTAAAATATTCATTGGTGGATTGCCTAAAAAAGATGCCACCATTTGATTAGCGGGTAGAGCGTAAATACTTTGAGGATCGCCAATTTGTTGAATTCGCCCGCGATTTAACACCACAATTTTATCTGCCAAGGTCATCGCCTCAACTTGATCGTGGGTAACATATATAGTTGTAATGGCTAGATTTTGATGCAGTTGTTTTAACTCTGCTCTCGTATCATCGCGTAATTGGGCATCTAAATTAGACAAGGGTTCATCTAATAAGAATACTTGGGGCTGACGGGCGATCGCTCTCCCTAAGGCTACCCGTTGTTGCTGTCCCCCAGACAGTTGTTTGGGTTTGCGATCTAATAGGTGTTCTAAAGAAAGCGATCGCGCTACATTAATCACCCGTTCCTGAATAATTTTCGCGTCAACTTTCCGCATCTGCAAGCCAAAAGCAATGTTTTGAGCTACCGTCATGTGCGGATATAGGGCATAGTTTTGGAATACCATCGCCACATCCCTTTGTCTGGCGGGGATGTTATTCATTAAGCGATCGCCGATAAACAGGTTACCAGATGTAGCTGTTTCTAAACCGGCGATCGTGCGTAAAATGGTCGATTTACCGCACCCTGAAGGCCCTACCAAAACCCAAAATTCACCATCGGGAATTTCAAAGGAAATATCCTCGATGGCTGTGACGTTGTTGAATCTACGTTTAATGTCTTCTAGACGAACATTTGTCATTTGTCATTTGTCAGTTGTCATTTGTCAGTTGTCAGTTGTCAGTTGTCAGTTGTCCTTGAGAAATCAGGACTCATGAAGATACCAAATTGGATTATTTAGTATTGTTGGAGATTTCTAGATTTTCTCACGCTGAGAAGTTTCATCCCCAGTCTAAAATCTAAAATCTAAAATCCAAAATCTAAAATCCAAAATTGGTATGATGACTACTTCCAAGCAGGATGAGCAAATAAAGCAGCAATGACGCGCACTCCACGTAATTGATTAGATAGAGGTAAATGGCCTTTCGGGGCGCTTAATTCCCAAATAAATTCATGAGGATAGCGTGTCCAATTGTTACCATTTTTCCAGCCTATTTTCGGCCAAAAATTATCCCAATTTTTCCCCAAACTTAACCAAATTTCTCGCTGTACGGAAAAGCCAAATTTACCTTCAGAGTGGACTAACCACAGCTGATTAATGGTTTGTAAGTCAATAATGGGGAAACTGTCAATTTCGGTAAAATACAACCATTTTCTTTGTAAAGCTGCTGGGCCTGCTAATTCACACATCTTTTGGATGGTGAGACGATCTGCTGCTTGGAAGTCTTGACTAGCCAATAGCTGCTGTAAGGGATGGTAATCTATCCCGCAGTCTGATTTTAGAGGTACAATGCCCTCAGGAAAAGAAGAAAGCAGAAATTCTTTGGCTAATGGTGCATCAGAATTGTAAAGTACTTGGTAGGCTTTGCCATCAATCCAAGTTGCCGGGGTGTCAGAACGTTTCCGTAAGAATTCTATCAATACATCCAATCCCTCATTACCCAAGTCAGCTAACTTTGAGATAATTTGTTGTTGGACTTGAATAGACCCAGCGATTAACGTTTGTCGGAGGGAGTCGATGTCATTAGCAGGGCCTGATACAATCATTGGGTCTGTCATGCCAATTACTCGTTTTAGCGGGTGCGTGAAAAAGCGATCGCTATAAGGTTTTACCAAAAGTGAAACACTGATAGCGAAATGTAGTTTACTATTTTTGATCGTACAAAATTGCGATCGTTTCACTTCATCCCATACTTGAAGTCCTATCAGGGGATAATCTGCGCTTCAATAGGTAGGGGCAGAAGAAGCAGGAGAGCAGAGGAGGCAGAGGGGGCAGAGGAAGCCCAGGAGATACCTATTGCCCCAATGCCCAATGCCCAATGCCCCATACCCCTTGGGCTGAGCGAAGCCGAAGCCCTAATCCCAACAGCCAATCAATCAGGAGTGTGTAAGTTATGTACGACAAGATTAAACCCCCTACAACTGGTGCAAAAATTACCTTCAAGAATGGTGAGCCGGTTGTACCCGATAACCCTATTATCCCCTTTATTCGGGGCGATGGAACGGGCATAGATATTTGGCCAGCTGCCCAAAAGGTACTTGATGCGGCGGTAGCAAAAGCATATAACGGTAAGCGGCAAATTAGTTGGTTTAAGGTTTATGCTGGTGATGAAGCTTGCGATTTATACGGTACTTATCAGTATTTACCTCAGGATACATTAACCGCAATAGAAGAATATGGTGTTGCTATTAAAGGCCCGTTAACCACTCCTGTGGGCGGTGGCATTCGTTCTTTAAATGTGGCGCTCAGACAAATTTTTGACTTGTATGCTTGCGTGCGTCCTTGCCGCTATTATGCAGGTACGCCTTCCCCCCACAAAAACCCCGAAAAGCTTGATGTAATTGTGTATCGGGAAAATACAGAAGATATTTATTTGGGGATTGAGTGGCGACAAGGCAGCGAAATTGGCGATCGCTTAATTAAAATTCTCAATGAGGATTTGATTCCCGCGACCCCAGAACACGGGAAAAAGCAAATTCCCCTAGATGCTGGTATTGGCATTAAACCCATCAGTAAAAAGGGTTCTCAGCGCTTGGTACGTCGTGCCATCAAACATGCCTTAACATTGCCCAAAGACAAGCAGCAAGTGACTTTGGTGCATAAAGGCAACATCATGAAGTACACCGAAGGCGCTTTCCGCGATTGGGGTTATGAACTCGCCACCAGCGAATTCCGCGCTGAATGCGTTACTGAACGGGAATCTTGGATTTTGAGCAACAAGGAGAAAAACCCGAATATTTCCTTAGAAGACAACGCGCGGCAAATAGATCCGGGATTTGATGCTCTAACCCAAGAGAAAAAAGCGCAAATTGTCAAGGAAGTGGAAACAGTTCTTAACGCAATTTGGGATAGCCACGGCAACGGCAAGTGGAAAGATAAAATCATGGTCAATGACCGGATTGCTGATAGTATTTTTCAACAAATCCAAACCAGACCTGATGAATATTCAATTCTGGCGACAATGAACTTAAACGGCGATTACCTCTCCGATGCGGCTGCGGCGATTGTCGGCGGCTTAGGAATGGGGCCAGGGGCGAATATTGGCGATGCTTGCGCAGTTTTTGAAGCTACCCACGGTACAGCACCCAAACACGCCGGTTTAGATCGGATTAATCCCGGTTCTGTGATTTTATCTGGCGTCATGATGCTGGAATATATGGGTTGGCAAGAAGCCGCAGACTTAGTTAAGAAAGGTTTAGGAGATGCGATCGCAAATCGTCAAGTCACCTACGACTTAGCACGCTTACTAGAACCAGCAGTAGAACCCTTAAAATGTTCTGAATTCGCCGACGCCATCATTAAGCATTTTGGCTAGGCGTTAGGGGCTAGGAGGACAAGGAATTTTAGATTTTGGATTTTAGATTTTAGATTGGAATCCAAAATCGCAAATCTAAAATCTAAAATTGTTTCCAATGCCCAATGCCCCATGCCCAATGCCCCATACCCAAATTCCTATCTTTTTGCAGCCTTAATCATCGAAAATAAAAGCTATCGAGATATTTCCATTGATTTGGCTGCAAATTTTTTATGACTATTAATCGACGCCATTTTTTGTTTTTACTTGCCACAGGTACGGGGACTTTAGCTTTACAAGCTTGTGCTTCTGCCGAACAATCTCCTAGCGGTAGCCAAACTAGCCCCGAACCAAAACCAGATACCACTGGTGCTATTCAATTACCACCGCTACCCTATGCCTATGACGCATTAGAACCACATATTGATGCGAGAACAATGCAGTTTCATCACGATAAGCATCATGCTGCTTATGTGAAAAATCTTAATGCTGCTTTAGAAAAATATCCAAAACTGAAAGGTAGAACCGTAGAAGATTTGTTACGTCAACTGGATCGAGTACCAGAAGATATCCGCAAAACAGTCCGCAATAATGGCGGCGGACATGTTAATCATTCAATGTTTTGGCAAATTATGAAACCCCAAGGTGGTGGGGAACCCACAGGTGCGATCGCATCTGCAATTAAAGAAAATTTCGGTAGTTTTGCTGATTTCAAAAAACAATTTAATGCTGCAGGTGCAGCTCAATTTGGTAGTGGTTGGGTTTGGCTGGTGCGTAATAAAGCTGGCAAGCTAGAAGTGACGACTACAGCTAACCAAGATACCCCTTTAAGTCAAGGACTATATCCGATTTTGGGTAATGATGTTTGGGAACACGCATATTATCTCAACTATCAAAATCGCCGCGCTGATTACTTAGAAGCTTGGTGGAATGTCTTGAATTGGGATGAGATTAATCAGCGATTTGCGGCTGCGAGTAAGTCTGCTTAAATCACAATCAGCTATTGTGTTTTTAAGTTGCACAATCTATTTTCAGGGCTGTTGACTGTTGACTGTTGACGGTTGACTGTTGACTGTCTTGATTAGTAGTTATGCAATTTAGACGCCTATTAGCTTACCTGTAGGGGCGAATAGCCTTTCATTGGTGTCAATTTAAGCTAAAAGCTATATACGGCGCGTGTTGTACAAAAACCCTCGCCCTCATCCCCTCACCCCTTCTCCCCCAGGAGAAGGGGAATTAAATCTCTTGCTCCCCTCTCCCTCAGGGAGAGGGGCTGGGGGTGAGGGCATAACCTTGTCACCAAGCGGGTTTCTCGTTAAGTTGACACCTATGAATAGCCTTTAGCCCCTATCGCACAATTTCCCAAATAACCAGCGTCTTAGGGACTTCCAAAAAAACATCCCAATCATTAACTTACCAAGCCCGCAACTCGTAGGATACATCTGGTGAATTAGGGGTAAGACCCCTCGCTTATCCCGAAATCCCGCCGTCACCCTAGAAGGGTGCGGCTAACCGGACAAAGCCTGCCTCCGCAGGCTCTATTTCTCTAGCCTGCGGAGGCAGGCTTTGTAGCATGAGCCAGTGGCTTATAGCCTGTGGGCGGTGTGTCGGGTAAGCGAGAGAACAGTTTATATCAATTGATGGGTCAGACCCACCATTTGCCAGCAGTATCCTCGTAGGGGCGGGGTTACCCATACGTGTCAACTTAACGTGAAACCCATAGCCCGCCTCAGAATGAATTCTGAGTCTCATAGCAAAAGTAAGCTAAAGCTAACTAAAAATTATCATTTATCCCCAGTTTACTAAAGTAAACTTTGCCTTTGGCCCTTGGAATTCATTCCAAGGCGAGCCGGTAAGCCTTGCAATCAGCCATCTGTGACTTAAGTTGACACCAATGGGGGTTACCCCGCCCCTACAATTTGGGATAATTTATTTTCTGGAGTTCCCTTATTCCTCTTGGGTTTCATCTGGTTCCAGCAATTCCCAAATTAAAATGGCTAATTCAATCGCAATTCCTGAACCGGGGAACAATAAATCAGCAATTAGGGGAATCAGAAAAAATAAAACCGCGATTAACTTTTTAGCTGTCATTTGTTTTACCTCAAGCTTTGAAGCCAAGGTAAATTTGGGGTAATACTGGGAAGCAAAAACGGCTGTATATTAGCTGCGATCCGTGAATCTGCCAAGATTTGAGTTTGGGGATGCTAGATTGAGTTTAGGGAATCCCTAAACTTTGTCGCAAATTTGGGTAAAAATCAGCGATGGCGCGTGTTAGCTATGGTGATGATGTCAAAGCGCGGGTAAAAATACTGTTAGAAAGGTTTTTGGCTTATGCTAATTACGAGTTAGAAAACAGTGAACATTTCAAAATTGACGACAACTGGGAAACACCGCAGCAAGTAATAGTCAGAACACAGCTAAGAGTCTTAGGGGAACTTAGCGGTTTAAGTAAAGAACAAGTCAGGGAAGCGTTAAATACGCTGAAAGGTTTTTTAGGGATTCTCGAAGATTTGCGCGAACATAAGCGAGGCTCAGAGGATTGGCACTTTCGGCTGAAGCTTTGGCATGATAAAAGCGACAAACACGGGAATTTGCAGAAATTTGATACAGAATGGCAAAGTAAACGAGAAGAATTACCCGGTGTACAGCGTGAGAAAGGTAGAAAAGCTCAACTTTCGCCTACCCGTTACCAGAATATTCCCTGGAGTGGGGTAACAAAGTTTGTCGGACGAGAAACGGAATTGCAAAACCTCCATCGGCTGTTGCAGAAGAATCAACAGGTGGTTACTGAGCGTAGTCGAAGTATAATTGCGGCTATTGCAGGAATGGGTGGAGTCGGGAAAACAGAACTAGCACTGCAATATGCAAATTTGCACCGCGAAACTTATCAAGGCGGAATTTGCTGGTTGTCTGCATTACAGGATGTGGGGGTGCAATTGGTGCAGTTTGCTGTTAATAAGCTGCAATTGAACATCCCAGATGATTTAGATTTAGTTGGGAGAGTGCAACACTGTCTAGAAAAATGGCATCAGGGTGAGGTTTTACTGGTAATTGATAACGTCACTAACTATCGAGACGAAGTTAGGTGTTATTTAGAGTCTGTTCCTTCGCGGTTTAAGCAGTTAATTACCACGCGGGAAAAATTACAACCGCCCATAGTGCGATTAGATTTAGATGTGCTGACACCACTAGCGGCGATGCAGTTATTAAAATCTATAGTTGGTAGAGAACGACTGCGGCGTGAGGCTTTAGTTGCAAGAAAACTTTGTAAATGGCTGGGATATTTACCCTTGGGTTTAGAATTAGTCGGGCGTTATTTGTTAGGTGATGAGGAATTAACCCTAGCTCAAATGCTGCAAGACTTGGAAAATGAGCGTTTGCAGCATCAGGCTTTAGAAGAAGTTCCCCAAGAAATGGCTGTTAAATTGGGTGTCGCTGCTGCTTTTGAGTTAAGTTGGCGACGGTTGCGAGAAAATGCTCAACGTTTAGGCTGTCTTCTGAGTTTATTCGCCTTAGCGCCGATTCCTTGGGAGTTGGTGGAGGATATAACAATAAATAATGCGGCTCAAGATTGGAAAAAAGCCAGACGAGATTTGTTACAGTTGCATTTACTCCAGCCCAAAGGTGAGGGAATTTATCAACTACATCCCCTACTGCGGGAGTTTTTCCAAGATAAGCTTACAGGTTTAGAACAAGCAGAGGAATTTAAGCGAAGTTTTTGCAGGGTAATGGTAGCAGTTGCTAAAGATATTCCTCAAGTACCCACAATTCAGCAAATTAAGAATGTCGCCCCCGCCATACCTCACTTGGTAGCAGTAGCAGACAATCTCATTCAGTATGTCAGCGATGAAGATTTATTTTGGGTATTCACTGGCAACGCTTTTTTTTATGATGGTCAAGGATTGTATGATAAAGCAGAACCTTGGTATAAGCAGTGTTTAGAAGCTACGAGAGAACGCTTGGGTGAGGAACATCCAGATGTTGCAACTAGCCTCAACAACCTAGCCGCACTCTACCGTTACCAAGGAAAATACAGCCAAGCCGAACCTTTGTTCATCCAAGCTTTAGATTTAATGCGACACTTGCTCGGTGAAGAACATCCATCTGTTGCAACTAGCCTCAGCAATCTAGCAGAACTCTACTTTTCCCAAGGAAAATACAGCCAAGCCGAACCTTTGTTCATCCAAGCTTTGGATTTAATGCGACGAAGCTTGGGTGAGGAACATCCATCTGTTGCAACTAGCCTCAACCACCTAGCAGGACTCTACTTTTCCCAAGGAAAATACAGCCAAGCCGAACCTTTGTTCATCCAAGCTTTGGATTTAATGCGACGCTTGCTCGGTGAGGAACATCCATCTGTTGCAACTAGCCTTAATAACCTAGCTCTACTCTACGATTCCCAAGGAAAATACAGCCAAGCCGAACCTTTGTTCATCCAAGCTTTGGATTTAACACGACACTTGCTCGGTGAAGAACATCCATCTGTTGCAACTAGCCTTAATAACCTAGCTCTACTCTACGATTCCCAAGGAAAATACAGCCAAGCCGAACCTTTGTTCATCCAAGCTTTGGATTTAATGCGACGAAGCTTGGGTGAGGAACATCCAGATGTTGCATTTAGCCTCAACAACCTCGCAGCACTCTACCGTTCCCAAGGAAAATACAGCCAAGCCGAACCTTTGTTCATCCAAACTTTGGCTTTAAGGCGACGAAGCTTGGGTGAGGAACATCCAGATGTTGCATTTAGCCTCAACAACCTCGCAGCACTCTACCGTTCCCAAGGAAAATACAGCCAAGCCGAACCTTTGTTCATCCAAGCTTTGGATTTAACACGACGAAGCTTGGGTGAGGAACATCCATCTGTGGCTACTAGCCTCAACAACCTAGCTGCACTCTACCGTTCCCAAGGTAGATACAGCGAAGCCGAACCTTTGTACATCCAAGCTTTAGATATTTCCGAGCGACAATTAGGAGTGAATCATCCCAATACTGTAATTGTGCGTAAAAATTTAGCAGATTTACGCGATTCTATAAAATCACAACAGTAAAATTCAAGTTCCGAACCTCATCATTCAAGCTTTTATCTCCAAGTTCCGAGTTCCGAACTCGAAGTTTCATGTTCCGAACTCAAAGTTTCGTGTTCCAAACACGAATGTTCAGGTTCCAAACGAGAACGTTCCTGTTCTGAGGTGGAATGATGGTGTTCTGAAGGCGAATGATGACCTTTTGAGGGCGATCGCTCCACCTTTTTACTCGAAGTTTGATGTTCTAAGGTGAAATGATGGTGTTCGGAAGGCGATCGCTTTTGTTCTCAGGGATAATTATGGTGTTCACAGTGCGATCGCTTTTGTTCTCAGGGATAATTATGGTGTTCATAGTGCGATCGCTTTTGTTTTGTGAGGGAATGATGGTATTCAGAGTGCGATCGCCTTTGATAGTTGAGAGATGATTGCGATCGCCATCGCTTTTTGAGCCACAATGGATGAACGATACAGAGTCCATAGAACAAACAATAGCTAAAAAGAAACCAAATCAGGAGAAAGCTTGATGCAATCAGCATTACGCATAGAAACTAAAGTGTTACCAGGCAACAAAATTGAAATCACTTTGCCTGACGATACACTCTCAACCTCTGTAGGACAAACTATTGAGGTAATTGTCCTGATACCAGAGCAAAAAACGACACCAGAAGGACAATCGATTATCCACCTGCTTGAAGAAATCCACAAACAGCGTCCTGTTGGCAGAAGTTTAGAAGAAATCCATCGAGACCTCCAAGCAGAGCGAGATGCATGGGACAATTAATTCTGCCAAATGCTGCTCGTATATACCTCGATACCGTAACAGTTATTTACGCCGTCGAACAGACTCCAACTGATGGGGTGTTGCTAAATCCCTTATGGCATAGTCTTCAGGCGAGAACCCTTGAAGTCTTTAGCAGTGAACTAACTCTGATGGAAACCTTAGTTGTGCCACTGAGAAACTCGGATACATTTCTGGTTGATGCTTATGATAGATTACTGCGATCGCCTCAAATGCAGTTGATTCCCATTAGTCAGACTATCTTGCGTGAAGCAGCAAGACTACGGGCAAGTACGCCTTCGTTGAGAACACCTGATGCCATTCATATTGCGACTGCTACAATATCTGGCTGTACTCAGTTTCTCACCAACGATCGCCAACTGAGGGCAGCAACAAACTTACCCGTTGTGATTCTAGATGAGGTGCTGACATCATGAGCGATCGCTTTTGTTCTAAGGTGAAATCATGGTGTTCAAAGTGCGATCGCTTTTGTTGTGAGGTGAAATCATGGTGTTGAGAGTGCGATCGCTTTTATTCTGAGGTGAAATCATGGTGTTGAGAGTGCGATCGCTTTTGTTTTGTGAGGGAATGATGGTGCATTGGTGTCAACTTAAGGTAAAAATAGCCTCTGTACAAGCGTCATCCGCCTTGGAATGAATTCCAAGGCTAATAGTCCAAGTCTACTGAAGTAGACTGAAGATTTTGCCGCATATTTTAGTCATCTTGAGATGACTTTAGCTATTAGCAAGGAACTTCAGTTCCTTGCGGTAAACTGGTTGTGCGTTAAGTTGACACCTATGATCATGGTGTTGAGAGTGCGTAGGCGTAGCCCGTCGAAGACATCGCTTTTATTCTGAGGTGAAATCATGGTGTTGAGAGTGCGATCGCTCGACTTACAGCTATTTTCAGGTAAATAGACCACGCTGTAGGGGCACGGCACCGATAATCTTTTGGTACATACAATAATTTTACTCGTGCCGTGCCCCTACGACAGATGTGGTTCAAATAGGTGAAAACTGCTGTAAATTGTAGAATGATGAGCGATCGCTTGTGAGGATTGAGAGATAAGAGTCATTGCGATCGCTTTTGTTGAGAGACAATGTTATAAACAGCTATATGACCAGGGTTTATCTAGACACCAGTGTTTATAATCGTCCATTTGACGACCAAACACAGCCAAAAATCTTTTTAGAAACACAAGCTATCATCTTAATTTTACAAATGGTAGAAGCAAGATTAATAGAATTAGTTAGTTCTTCAGTTCTAGACTATGAAAATAGTCGTAACCCTTTTGTTATCAATTAGCAATCAATGGAGCGATACTTACAAATAGCAACCTTGAGAGTATTAGTAGATGAAAGTATTAAAAACAGAGCAGAACAACTAGAACAACAAGGAATTAAATCTATTGATGCACTTCATGTAGCCTGTGCAGAAGCTTCTCAAAGTGATTATTTTATCACTTGTGACAGGAGATTAATCAACCGATGTCAGAATTTATCACTCACAGTCATCAACCCCAATAATTTTATTTTTGAGGTCGAAAATGAAAATTAAAGTAACCAACGAACAAGAAAATTTACAAGAAGTAATACAGATTTTACTCACCCATTTAGAACCATCCAAGGTAATGAAATTTTGGGCAGCGTGTAAACTAAGTGAAGGCGACTATTTGCAAATTAAAGAACAACTGTTTGCTCAAGAAACTGTTGCCAGCTTATACACCAAAATCAAAGAATATCAAGACAAAGATAGTAAACAATCCCCAGAAGAAAACTCTGAGAGGTAATGATGATGTTCAGAGTGCGATCGCTTTTGTTTTGAGGGGGAATCATGGTGTTCATAGTGCGATCGCTTTTGTTTTGAGGAGGAATCATGGTGTTCACAGTGCGATCGCTTTTGTTCTGAGGGGGAATCATGGTGTTCACAGTGCGATCGCTTTTGTTTTGAGGTGGAAATTCAGCAGGAATAGAGAAATTAGGGACATTGTTAAAATAGTTAATACAAGCGGTTGATGGAAGAAATAGTCATGACAGTTGCAAGTACTAAAAAAATGACTTTTGAAGAATTTCTTCAATTTGATGATGGTACAGATACTTTATATGAATTGGAGAATGGGCAATTAATTGTTATGCCTTTTGAAAGTGAGCTAAATCGGCGAATAGCGACGTTTTTATTAATCTATTTTTCTAAATTAGGTATTCCCTATTACCGCTTGAGTATGAAAACAGAAATTGCTGTAAATAGTCGGAGGGTAGGGGTGCGTGTTCCTGATTTGGTGGTGTTTTCCGAAGAGTTGGCGATGGTAATGCAAGGGGAAAAGCGATCGCTAATTTTGATGGATATGCCGCCGCCGTTGTTGGTGGTTGAGGTAGTGAGTCCGAATCAGGAAAATCGGGATTATCGTTACAAGCGTTCTGAGTATGCAGCGCGAGGTATTGCAGAGTATTGGATTGTTGATCCTATCGCTCAAAAGGTGACAGTTTTGGAATGGGTTGAGGGATTTTATGATGAGCGAGTTTATCAGGGAGAAAGTGCGATTGTTTCTTCAATTTTTACTAATCTTCAGTTAACTGCTGCTGAAGTATTGCAAGGATGAAATGTGATGAAAACTATTATTAACAATTCAAAATTCAAAATTCAAAATTCAAAATTAAAGACATTTTCAGTCGGGGCTTTAAACCCCGACTGAAAATGATACCACGTATAGACGTAGGGGTCTTAAACCCTTTTATTTACGATAATGGTGTTCATAGTGCGATCGCTTTTGTTTTGAGTTGAAATCATGGTGTTGAGAGTGCGTAGGCGTAGCCCGTCGAAGACATCGCTTTTGTTCTAAGGTGGAATGATGGCGTTCACAGTGCGATCGCTTTTGTTCTGAGGTGGAATCATGGTGTTCACAGTGCGAGCGCTTTTGTTCTGAGGTGAAATAATGGTGTTCAGAGTGCGTAGGCGTAGCCCGTCGAAGACATCGCTTTTGTTGTGATACCAATTTCAATAATCTGCGACACATCAAAATATTCTAGAGGGCATGGCAGTGCCAGTGCCCCTACAATCTGTCGCATTCTTTTTTCCAATTGGTATGAGGTGGAATGATGGCGTTCATAGTGCGTAGGCGTAGCCCGTCGAAGACATCGCTTTTATTTTGAGGTTAAATCATGGTATTCAGAGTGCGATCGCTCTAGTTTAATTGTAGTGCGTAGGTTGGGTTGAGGAACGTAGACGCGGAGCGGCTTCCCGCAGGGTAACCCAACATTTGGAGGGTTTGTTGGGTTTCACTTCGTTTAACCCAACCTACAATTATCCTTAACTAATAAGGGCAGTCAACAGTCAACAGTCAACCATCAACCGTCAACCGTCAACAGCCCTCACAATCGATTGTGCAACTTAAAAGCAGATTAGCTTAATGATGCATAGTAGTTTGATAAACTTTAATCAACCGATTAATACCCTTAAAACTATAGCTTCCCATTTCTTGAAAATCTGAGGGTTGTGAAAGCATATTGTAAGTCACTTCACTAATTACACATTCACCAGGAGGACAAACTGCTTCCATCCTTGCAGCTAAGTTAATCGTACCGCCTAAGGCTGTATATTCAACCCGTTGGGAGCTTCCCACATCGCCAACAACAGCTTTACCGCTATTAATTGCAATGCGTAGTTGTAAAGGTTCTTGCCAAAAACCATTCATATTCAAGCGTTCTAGGCGAGTTAGCATCCCTTTAGCAGCAGCTGTGGCGCGTTGGGCGTGGTCTGCTTGTGGTTCTGGTGCGCCAAAAAACGCCATAATACAATCACCGATATATTTATCTAAAGTGCCACCATAGGCAAACACTTCTTGCAACATTTCTTCAAATAAATTATTGAGTAATTGCGCGATCGCAGTTGGTGTTACCCTTTCAGAAATAGCCGTAAAACCCACTAAATCTGCAAATAAAATGCTAATTTCACTTTCTTCCGGTGGTAAACGTCCATCTGGTAACCTACCTACAGATATTAACTGCTGCACTACAGCCGGAGAGTGATAGCGTTCGAGTCGGTGACGAATTACCTCTTCTTGTTTCAATCTATCTAATAATAACCAGCGTTGCACGCTCGAAGCGACAAGATTAGCTAAAGCCGAAAAAAAGCTGAGTTCTTCTTCACCTTCATTTGCCCAATGATAAGAAGATAAATGTGCATCTGCATAGAGTACACCTACAACTTTATTTTCATCCCATAATGGTACAGCCATGACGCTGCGAATTCCCTTAACTAAAACGCTGTGTTCGGAAGAAAAGCGTTCATCTTTATGAGTATCAGCCGATTGAATCACAACTTGTTCGTCAAATACCTTTTGACAAATACTCCGACTAATCCAACTACCATCAGGCGCTAAATATTGTTGTTGGGCAGCATTTCTCGTAGCTGCATTCATTAATTCTAAATTACCATTACTACTCACATCAATTAATAATGCCAAGCGGTCAATACTATCTAAATAGCGAAATACTACTTCTTGCACTTGCGAAAAAATTGCTTCTATGGATGTAGCGGCACAAAGATTTTTAGCGATATTGACTAAATCTTTTAATCTTGCAATAGTTGTATCTTTATTATTAATTTCACCATCTTTACTATCAGCAGCTATCCATTGCTGTTGCAGTTGTTGAACATTGCGTAAAATCGTTTTTTGTTCGCTATTATCGATATCATCCTGCTGAATTGTTAGCTGTTTAGCAGGATCGATAATAAACACCCTTAAACTCACATTACCTAACCAAATATTGTCACCGTGATGTAACGGTTGGGGTTTTGTCAGTATGCGTTCATTAACCTGCGTGCCATTTTTACTTCCCATATCCTCAATATTCCACACCCCATCGGCTGTCTTGACAATTTTGGCATGGTTACGAGAAACACCACCAAAAGGTAAGTATAAGTTACATTCCGGTAACCTACCGATAGTAAATACATCTCGATCTACTGAAACAACGCTTTCAGTATCTCCATCTTGTAGACGTAGTTTAAGTTCAGTCATGAGTGTGAATTATCTGTCCTGGAATCTGGAGGTTCAACCATGTTTAAGCTGGGAACTACTCAAAGGATAATAGGACTTACGCAGTGTCAGATATTTTTCATGCTTTTTGTCAATGGTCAATAGTCCATAGTCCAAAAACTTGAATTTTGACCATTGACTTTTGACCACCCTTGTGAGGGTTTTTGTGTTCGGTGCGTAAATCCTGGATAAGTCTTTGGCTTTATCTTTATGACATTATCAATCGCATTTCGACAACTAGGAGGTAGTAATTATTACGGAACAATTATATTTAGATATACATCAGCCTTCTTATGAAAAACCTAACAAACTTTTTCTTTCAGGAAAAAGTGTATTCTAGTGAACAGTGAACCTCAGTCCAGCTATAAAATGATCGGCAGATTACTAGACCAACGTTACCAAGTAGTCGAGCTATTAGGCAAAGGCGGATTTGGTCATACTTATATAGCTCAGGATACTCGCCGTCCTGGGAATCCTGCTTGTGTGGTGAAACACCTCAAGCCGATTACTAGCGATCCTGAATTTTTGCCTTTAGCGAGACGTTTATTTAATAGAGAAGCCGAAACTCTAGAAAACTTGGGGCACAATGACCAAATCCCCAGGCTTTTAGCTTACTTTGAGGAAAATGAAGAATTTTATTTAGTCCAAGAGTTAGTGGAAGGACATCCATTATCCTGGGAAATGGCTCCCGGAACTCGGTGGAGTGAAGAACAAGTAATTCAACTGTTGCAAGAAGTTTTACCAATTCTGGAATTTATTCACAGTCATGGGGTAATTCATCGCGATCTCAAGCCGGATAATTTAATTCGCCGTGCTAGCGACAATAAAATAGTCTTGGTTGATTTTGGCGCGGTTAAACAAATTAAAAGCTACTCGCTGATGACTACAGAACAGCTAAAAAATGATACTTTGGCTGTAGGAACTCCCGGTTATATGCCAAGCGAACAAGGACAAGGTAGACCAAGACCTTGTAGCGATATTTACGCGCTGGGGATAACTTGTATCCAAGCAATTACTGGCTTAAATCCCAAACAGTTAGGAGAAGATGCGGGAACTGGGGAAATATTATGGCAACATCACGCGCAAGTTAGCAATCAACTGGCAGCTATTCTCAATAAGATGATCCGCCATTATTTTAAATACCGCTATCAAACAGCCACAGAGGTACTGCAATCCCTCACTTCTATTACTAATGCTAGTACACCTGGGGTTGTAGCATCTGTTATGACTCAAATGGTAGGACACTATTTAAAAGATGGCTATGTGACAGCTACTAAAGTCATGCAATATCTGCAAGAATTAGCCAAGCCTTGTTATGTTCCCCCAGAGAATGGTACTAATTCTGATCCGACATTACCCCCATTAACTGCTGCTTCTACCCTACGCGCTTCTGAGGTAAAAAGTAGTATCTCAAATACTACAACTACAAATCCAATTCCTACGCGATCGCCTAGTAAGATTCAAGTTTACATTCGTTCTATTCCCCAATCAAAACGCAAATCGCGATTATTCATTGGTGGGGGTGCAGCAATTGCGATCGCAGCTTTGGGAATTATGTCTGCGAATAACTCACAAAAACTTGCTTCTTCTTCTAGCACTCCGCAAAAGGAAGTCAAGCCTGTAGCAACTACCCCAAGTCAACCCGAACAAAAAACAGGTTGTTTAACTGTTATTAGTTCCTCAAATTTACGTGCTGGATCTGGACAAAGAAGAACCGGAAAAGTAATTAAAGCCGGGACTCAGGTAACAACTACTGGCAGACTTGACGGTGGCTGGGTAGAAATTAGCGCTCCCGAAGTAGGTTGGATTTGGAAAAGTCGCACCAGAAATTCTTGTGCTAAATAATTTGTCATTGGTCATTGGTCATTGGTCATTGGTCATTGGTCATTGGTCATTTGTCAGGGTTTCAGACCGATGTAATCCCAATTAAAAAAATAATGCCACAGATTGTAGGGGCATGGCACTGCCATGCCCTCTAGAATATATTAAGTAAAAAAGTCATTAGTCATTAGTCATTTGTCATTGGTAATAATTGTAGGTTGGGTAGAGCGCCAGCGAAACCCAACATTTTCAGGGCTTAGGTTGTCGTAAAGATTCCAATCAATGTTGTGTTGATTCCAATCAATGTTGTATTTATTGCAATCAATGTTGTGTTGATTCCAATCAATGTTGTATTTATTGCAATCAATGTTGTGTTGATTCCAATCAATGTTGTATTTATTGCAATCAATGTTGTGTTGATTCCAATCAATGTTGTATTTATTGCAATCAATGTTGTGTTGATTCCAATCAATGTTGTATTTATTGCAATCAATGTTGTGTTGATTCCAATCAATGTTGTATTTATTGCAATCAATGTTGTGTTGATTCCAATCAAACAAACAATTATCCAACTTAATTTAATCCAATTTTTCTCTCCTCCCCCTGCTCCCTGCCCCCAGCCCCCCTGCAAACCCATTTGTATCAAACTTGAACTGCATACATGCCCATCGGTTTATCAAACAAGCGCTCGTGAGCCGCTATTTTACCTTGGTCATTGCAACCGATAAAAAACAGCCGATTAGGGTGATTGTAGAAACATGGCAGTGCCATGCGCCGAAGTGCGTACCTCTTTTACATAAAATACGCTATGTCTGGTTTAGGCGCACTTAATACTGGGATGGCGTGACTGGAACGCAAACAACATTCTACACAACAGTTTTTAATGGCCGATGATTTTTTGGCAAAAAATTACATCAATCATCACTAAACCGTAAAGGTATGGAGACAGCACCCAATTAAGTGGTAATTTTTATAAAGTAATTTAGCTAATAATATGGTTAAAACTTCAGTATTCGCAGCAACTTCATGAAAAATTAATGGAAATTTAGAAATTTTTGGCTAGTAAATTGCATTTTCAGGCAATAACATCAGGCGCATTTAATTAAACACGCTCTAAAACCTGCATAAAGGAAATTATTAACTTGTCTGCGTTGACAAATTAATTAACAATCAAAAATAAAAAACGAGCGCGGAGGGATTTGAACCCCCGACCCACAGAACCGGAATCTGTTGCTCTATCCACTGAGCCACGCGCCCTCGATTTTTTGTATTATAGCACATTTTTTATTGGGCATGGGGCATTGGGCATTGGGCATTGGGCATTGGGCATTGGGCATTGGGCATTGGGCATTGGGCAAAAGTCAAATAGAATTCTTAATTTTGAATTTTGAATTTTGAATTGTTTGTCTCGATTGTCCCTACAAATAAGCCGCCGGATCTACGGGCGTACCATTGCGGCGGACTTCAAAATGCAGATGAGGCCCGGTAGATAAACCGGTGGAACCGACAGCCGCGATCGCTTGTCCCCGTTGTACTCCTTGTCCTTCAGAAACATATAATTCACTAGTATGACCGTAAAGTGTTGTAATACCGTCACCGTGATCGATAATCACAGCTTTACCATATCCGCCATACCAGCCAGCAAAAATTACTGTTCCCGAATCAGCTGCGCGAATGGTACTACCATAGCTAGCCGCAAAATCTAGTCCGGCGTGAAAGCGCCGATAGCCTAAAATTGGATGTATCCGCCAACCAAAGGGGCTGCTAGTAGCTGCATCGCTGGGATAGGCTAACATTCCAGTTCCGCGAATAATGACGCTTTTACTGTTGCTGTTGGTTTTGGCTTGGGCTTCGGCTATTTTTTGTTGAATTAAGGCTTCTATATTTTGAGAATCTTGTTCTAGCTGATTTTGTGCTGCAGCTAAGGCCAAGCGATCGCTATTGAGGCGTTGAATTAACTCGGCTTGCGATTGCGCTTGTAATTGATAATCAGCTTTTTGCGCCAGTAATTGCTCTCTAATTAAGGCAATTTGATTTTTTTGCTGTTCTACTGCGGTTTTTTGGGCAATAATCTCCTGTGCTTGTGCATTGAGTTGAGTTAAAATTTTCTGGTCTGCTTGATAAACTAACTTGAGTTGATAACGACGACTGATAAAATCGCTGATATTTTCACTTTGCAGTAAAATTGCCCAACCGCGATCGCCTGAAGAGCGCTGCAAAAACCGCAACCTTGCAACGGTAGCTACTTGGCGTTGTTCATAAAATCGTTCCGCCGCTTCCAAATTAGCCTGTAACTGCTGAAGATTTTCGGTAGCTAGCTTTAATTGCGATTCGCTGTATTGAATATTGTTATTAGTAATTTGCAGATTTTTGTTAATCCCCGTGAGGCGATTTTGCGCACCCTGTTGGATATGATTTAGGCGATCGCTTTCTTTAAGCACATTTTGACGTTGTTGCTGAATTTGTTGCTGTTGTTGTCGTAAATTATCAATAGTTGCTGTAGGCGTCGCACCCACAGGTAACCACACCAGCAACCAGCAAATTATCAACAGCCAGCCAAACTTAATATATTGAGAAAATGGCGCTTTCATGCCGTTTCCGCCCAAGAATTTCAAGCATAACCAGCATTGTTCCCAAAATTTCGGCAGAACTAACAACAAATTAGTTGACTGTTGACCATTGACTGTTGACCATTGACTGTTGACTGTTGACTGTTGACCGTTGACCGTTGACCGTTGACTGTTGCCTAAGTGTATTGACTCATCCTCCATAGAGATATACAATTTTGAATGAATAGAAGGGGAGTAGCTGCTGGTAATAAAAACCAGCCCATCTGAATCAACATACTGGCGATGAGCCTGGTTCAGGTGACAAATATTTAATATCAAGAAAGTATTTGCAAAAATATTTGGAAGCGAGACCTTCACTAAGTTCACACAAAAAAGTGTGCAGCTTGGTGAGGTCTTTGTGCTTTCATCAAGCTTCACATCGGTAAACGATTCTTCAGGAGCTTGAGAGAGTGCTAGCAGCTTTCACCGCAGGTTTGTTATTAATCACAGTTTCCGAATTAGGTGATAAAACATTTTTTATCGCCGTCATCTTAGCAATGCACCACTCGCGGCGGTTGGTATTTACCGGGGTGGTAGCGGCTTTAGCGGCGATGACAATTCTTTCGGTAATTTTGGGACAAACGGTATCTTTGTTGCCCAAGGTGTATATTCACTATGGGGAAATCGCTTTGTTTATTGCCTTTGGTCTTAAGCTCCTGTATCAAGGTAGTAAAATGTCTGCTGCTAGTTGCGACAAAGAAGTAGTAGAAGAAGCGGAAGCGGCGGTAAAGCAAGCAGATTTAGACTTACCCAAACGCAAAACACCACTGTCAATTTTAATTGAAGCCTTTGTTTTAACATTTATGGCAGAGTGGGGCGATCGCACGCAAATTGCTACCATTGCCCTAGCAGCCGGGAATAATCCCATCGGTGTGACTGTAGGTGCAGTTTTAGGACATGCCATTTGTGCCGCGATCGCAGTCATTGGTGGCAAAATGATAGCGGGTAGAATCTCCGAGCGTCAGCTAACTTTAATAGGTGGATGCTTGTTTTTGGTTTTTGGTATTGTTGCCGCAATTGAAGGAGCCTGATCGGTATCACAATTTGATTTTGTGGCACATCCATATATTCTAGAGGGCATGGCATTGCCCATTGGTGTCAACTTAACGTGAAACCCGCTTTGTAGCAAGGTTTTTCCCCTCACCCCCAACCCCTCTCCCACCGGGAGAGGGGAGCAAGAGATTTAATTCCCCTTCTCCCTGAGGGAGAAGGGGTTAGGGGATAAGGGCGAGGGTTTTTGTACAACACGCACCGTATATAGCTTTTAGCTTAAGTTGACACAGGTGGGCATTGCCATGCCCCTACAATCTGTCGCATTCTTTTTTCAAATTGCGATCGCAACCAAACTTGAAAATTTCCCTTCCCTCATCCTAGCCTAAGCGCCCCTAATTCCTAGCCCCTATTTCCCACTTTCCGGTGAAGGTGTCGCAGATGTCGCCGGACTAGGACTTGGGGAAGTTTCGGCAGCTTTATTAATTTCGTCTCTGTACTGAGCAGGTGCTAAAGCAGAGGCATTATTAAACAAAGTTTTCGCTTCTGCAACTTTGCCTTGTTGCTTAAATAGCATCGCCTTAGCCAAAACTGGACGAAAATCTTTAGGATCTTTCTTTGCTGCTTGGTCATATACAGAAATAGCTTGGGTATAACTTTTCTGCTCGGCGTGAACCGTGCCTAAAAGCACCTGTACGCCCACCGTATCGACACTTCCAGGCTGGAGCTTATTTTCCTGGGATGCAGCTGTCAAAGTATCTTGTAATAAACCAATAGCCGCTTCTGGGCGTTTTTGGCTTAAAAGCAAAGATACCATACCTTGTAAAGCCTTGAGGTCACCCGGTTTTGTGGCTAAAACAGAACGGTAAGCTTGGGCTGCACCTTCCTTATCGCCCAGTTGCTGCTTGGCTTGCGCCAGCAGAACCGCATATTCTGTTTGATTAGGGTTGAGCTTGGCTAGCTTTTCTAGAGGTTCAATGACTCCCTGAATATCACCTTCTTTGAGACTTAACAATTCTAGCCTTGCCTGGAGCAAGCCTTTAAGGGCAGTTTGATTTTCTGGTTCCCGTTGCAAAACCAGCTGATAACCTCTAGCTTCATCCTGCAATTTTGATTTTTGGTCAGGGGAAGCTGAATTCCCCTGAGTACTGGCATTATTCTGGGGTGGGGTTTGTGTATTATTATTATTAAGTGCAGAAATTAAGGGATACAGAGAAATTCCCACAAAGGTAAGAACTGCCAAAGCTAAGATGACCTTAACTATCCAGCTGCGCGGTTGAGACACAAGACTAATTTCTCCTGAACTTGAATTGACATTATCATCTACATAAATCTGATAAATCCGAAAGTTAAAAATTTCCAAAACTTTGCGGAATACTCTCGATTGCCTGTGAATTTTATAACAAATAACTATACACGCTGCTAAAGTAAGTGATGACTTTAGGAGGAGCCGTCAAGATTTAACCTATGATATGCTTCCCGAAACTAGTCTAAAGACGCTAAATTACACATTTAGTGTACAACTGTGTCTTGAGAATGCTTGAGAGCGCTCAGTCGTGGTGGATTGAAAGCAAATATACTTTCATCAGCCGCACAAACGCTCTTTTCAGCTGCCTTCGTAAAATCCCACAATGGGATGTGTCTCCGCCGCAAGGAGTTTTTTATGAATTCCGACCTGATGCCGTCGCCCGAATCTTCCAATTCTTCTGCCTCTAACCAAGGCCAAATTACAGCAGAGTCAATCGCTAGTGTTCCTACAGTAGCAGCCCAGGACTCTGAACCAGAAAATTCCTCTGTTAACCCTGGCGAAACTGCCTCAAATGGGAACTTAGCTAATCGGCAACAACCGATTCCGCCTCCCAGCGAGCCGATGCAGTACCGCGCTATCGGGTTAGTCCGAGGTCGTTACCTTGCTAGCGATGAACAATTCACTCAAGGTAATCTGCTAACCAGTGATGGTGTAGAACTCAATGCCGTCCTGCTAGGGCGGATTATGAGTTTAGTTAAGAATCATTTAGATTTGCAACAAGAACATCTGTGGGTAGTTTATCCACGTACAAGACAAGAAAATGACACTTTGCACCTCCAAATTGTCGGGGTTTGGGAGCCAGAAAAACTGGCTAAACAGTTGACAGAGGAGGACGATCAAGATTCGGGATTAGAAGAAGTAGATATCCCGGATAATACTGTGTCTGACAGTGCTAAAGAATCTCTAAGCACCCTTAAACCCTCATCAGAAATTCCTGATGGTGGTTTTTCGGTACGTGGTGAAGTAGTTTATCAGTCTTTTGATGCTAAGAGCTTAGTAGTCAAAATCAAACAGGCTCCGCGCAAACCAATAGACAAGCCCAAGTATTTTAAATTAAAGCTGACAGGTGTGCTGACGACCAAAGCAGTAGGCAAGTTTTGGGACTTTCAAGTAAAGCGACAAGCTGACCTATTACTCATCGAAAGCGCAGAAGCGATCGCGGACTTACCCAAAAAGCGCAAACCGCCATTCAGAGGTGGCGGGCCTCGTGGTGCTGGCGGTGGTGGTGGTGGTAGAAGACCATTCCCCCCCAGACGCGGCAGCGATACCCCACGCCCAGTCAGGAAAATCGGCGGTGGCGGCGATCCCTCAGCTGTATCAAAACCTGTACCAAAAACGGCTCCTCCTAAGCCAATTAAGCGTCCGAAACCGACTCAGGAGTAGGGCAAAAGTCAAAAGTCAAAAGTCAAAAGTCAAAAGTCAAAAGTCAAAAAGAATTTTGAATTTTGAATTGTTTGTCTTCCTTGTCCTGTCAAAACTCTGTCCATCGGTCTTGAGGGAGAAATGAACGATCCATTGGAATTGGAGAAACTGGTTCAGTCAGGGTAAATTTCCCTGCTTCGATCCATTCTTTCAATTCCAAGGCGACTTGCCGCGAGAAAAACAAACTGGCTAGCGGTGCAACCCGCACTGTTCTGCCTTCAATGGTGACACGCCCAGACTTGAGTTGGGCGTAGCTCACCAAACCAAATGTGGGGCGCACGCGCCGGGGAATAGAAAAGTCTACAATAGGCGCGACTAATTCTTTATCTTGCACGGCACAATGTTCCACCACTTCGGCTGATAATACCGGTAGCGGTACGCCTACGCCCAGCATTAATGAAGGGCCATAGCTTTTGAAGTAACATCCCCTCACCCACCTAGCATCCATTTGCTTGGCATCACCAATTAAAGCTAAAGTTGCAGACGGGCCAATGGGTGTATTATTAGCTAGGCGTTTTTGTAAGGGGAAATGTTGAGTACCTTCCCAAGCAACATAACCAATTCCCCCACCTAAAAAAATTCTTGTACCAATGCCGACTAGTTGTAAATTGGGGTCGTTAAGTAATGGAGAAATTGCGCCTGGGTTAGAGTAAACTGCATTTCCTAAACGTGGTTGTAAAGGGCCGAGATAAGTAAAAAGCGGGCGATCGCCTCCATTTACCCCGACAATAAAATTTTGGTAGAGATTACGCGGATTAAATAAATAAAACTGATTGATTGTTTCCCGCATAATTGTAGTTTCAAAGGTGGCTCTGGGATAACAATCTGTAACTTGTCCTTGGGCGCGTACTTGTACAGCTTTACCTGCAATTAAATCTTCGATCACATGACCACCGCCCCGTTCCCGCACTTCTTCACCATCAATTACATCTACGGGACAACTCGCACCTAAATATAAATCTACTGCGCCAAAACCAGAGTATGCGGGTACGCCATCTAACCAACAACGGCGAATTTTAATTGGTGGGTCAGTGTGTCCCAGATTAATAATTGCACCACTGGATTCCATTGGCTCAAAAGTTCCTGTGGTAATCACATCAACTTCTTGAGCAACGCGATCGACTCCAACTTCAGCAACTCTTGCTTTTAATTCTTCAACTGTCAAAACTACTGCACGTTGGCTGCTGATTTTTTCGTTAATTTCCGCAATTGTTCGCATATTAAATGTAGCGAATTCCTATATTCATTGTGGAGCAAGGTGGAGCAAGATAGCTGCCACGTTAAATCATTATATTTATCTACATATTTGTCTACTTATCTGGGTTTTAAAAATAATAGGACTTACGCACCGAACACAAAAACCCTCACAAGGGTGGTCAAAAGTCAAAAGTCAATGGTCAAAATTCAGCTTTTTGGACTATGGACTATTGACCATTGACAAAAAGCATGAAAAATATCTGACACTGCGTAAGTCCTAAATAATTAAGCGATCGCATTAATTCTACTGTCTAAATAATTGTATTAGAAATATTTAAGGCAACCGTACAATTACTTATTTATGGTTACTCAAGTGCAAATATACTGACTTTTTATATTTTTAGGATTAAAGTTGATTAGACAACTATTGGCAAAAGTAACTAATTATGAGAAAACTTTCTAATCAAGTTTATTCTCGCTATAATCTGCTACGAATAATTACGTATTAACGAGCAATTATATTTTTATAGTGGCGGTTTCCCAGTGTTAATGCGTATATTAAATTATTCAATAACCGTAGCAATGTTTAGTATGTTGAACTTTCAAAATTAGGGTGGTGAAGAAATGATTTCATCAGGAGTGGAAGTTAAAATTGGGCGATTGGAATCTATTGTTGAGCAAATTGGGGAAGCAGTATTGTCTACTACAGAGACAATTGAGAGTCTAGCGCACCGACTAGAGACTTTGAGCGTGCAAGTGGAAGCCCAAGGAAAGCAGTTACAGCAGCAAGGTTATCAAATTTTTGCATTATGTGACGCTGTACAGACCCTTGCAGAATCTCAAGATGATTCTTTACAAAAACTCAGCCATCTGACAGAAACACTGGATAAGCTGATGATTTTGTTACAAGGGTCAGATTAGGAAGGATAGGGTGATGTTGACTGGTGACTGTTGACTGTTGACTGTTGACTGTTGACTGCGCCGCACTGAGCCTGTCGAAGTGTTGACTGTTGACTTTTGACTACTAAGGGATTATCCCTGCAATTACACCTTTAATTTGGTGACAGCAATGTTACCAGAAAAACAGACATCCACATCGCTACCAGGAGTGCGATCGCGTTTGCCATATTCCCCAATATAATAAAAACCATCGCCATCAACTCGATAGTTAATTGGCAAGGCTTTGGTACAGGGTTGGCAAAACACAACTTCCGGATCTGGTTCTCCTGGTTGCAGATGTGGTAAATTGACGTTCCAGAAATGTCCTGGTTCCAGAGGACGCTGAAGTAAATCGGCTAAAACATCAGTTGTGAACTTAGCCGCCAGTTCCCAGTCAAAATTTTGCTTGGCTTTGCGATAGTGAGAAATGGCAATTCCGGCAATTCCATTCATTGCAGCTTCTCGCACCGCCGCTACAGTACCGGAAATATAAGCATCTACGCCTAAGTTACCGCCAGCATTTATCCCTGATAACACGAGCTTGATATTTTGGTTGATTTGTGTTATTGCAATTCTGACACAATCAGCAGGAGTTCCGGCGATCGCATATTCATTTTCTGAACGTCGCTCAAGAGTGATGGGGCGAGTTGTGGTAACTTGATGTCCACAGCCAGATTGATGATCTCTCGGCGCAGCGATAATTACATTTTTGTCTTTGACAGCATTGAGCAATGCTTTAATTCCAGGTGCATCGATACCGTCGTCGTTAGTGAGGATGATAGTCATATATTTGAGGAAAGCCAGTGGAATTCTATCGTCAACCGTCGCCAGAGTCTAGCAATCTCCTGTCACAGGGGACATCCAATTTTTTAAATACCCAATAAATTTGTAGTGCGTTTGTAGTGCGAGCGTCTCGCTCGCTGGTGTTCATTCATCGTGCAAGACTTCGGCGTGAGCGCTCAGTCGAACGCTGCTCGCACTACGGAATATGGGTAATTTATTTTTTGTAAGTCCCCAGATAGTTTAATTCCTGAACCAGTGTAACCTCATACCGCCTAGCTAAACTTGCAATTCAAATCCAGGTAATACATCTTCGCCAGAAATAATATTTGGTATTTGCAAAACTTCCACAGCTTGATTGATTCGATAAATTTCTACTGTGGCATCTTGAGGATTAATCAACCAACCCAAACGCAACCCATTGTCTATATATTCTTGCATTTTCTGTTGCAAAGGTTTGAGTGAATCTGTTTCTGAACGCAGTTCAATGACAAAATCTGGTACAAGGGGCGGAAATTTTTTTCGCTGTTCTACTGTTAAAGCTTCCCACCTTTCCAATTTTACCCAAGCTGCATCAGGAGAACGTTTGGCACCATTTGGCAATGTAAAAATAGTTGAAGAACTAAAAACTTTTCCTAATTTAGCTTGACGATTCCAGATTTCTAAATCAGTAATTAGCCCGGCTTCTTGATTGCCGCTTTCTCCTCCTACTGGTGGCACAATTATTAATTCTCCTGCTGCATTCATCTCTAAGCTTAAGTCTTTATTGGCAAGACACAATTGATAAAATTGCTCATCGGTTAAATGAGCGATTGGTTCAAGATTTAAAACAACAGTATTCATTGAACTTTTCTCAGTGCCTTTTTAGCTAACAATAGTTGCCTTTATTTACAAGTTTAGCAGTGTAAATTAATCTGCACTTTTCACAGACACAGGTTTGCTACATTGATCGTAATCCGGCAACTTTGAGGATGAAAAAATGGTTAGAGAGTACTCACCCCCGCTTCAAAGTGGCGATCGCTTAACTCGTCCAGAATTTGAACGACGTTATGCGGCTGCACCCCACATCAAGAAAGCTGAATTAATTGAAGGTATCGTTTACATAGCATCTCCATTAGGCCATGAACAGCATGGCAAACCCCACAGCCGAATCATGACTTGGTTAGGAATCTACCAAGCAATGACTCCTGGTGTTGACTTGAGTGATGCACCCACGGTACGCCTGGATTTAGATAACGAACCCCAACCCGATGCAGTACTGTTTCTTGAATCTGCGGTAGGTGGACAAACACGTGTGAGTAGTGATGATTATATCGAAGGCGCGCCTGAGTTAATTGTGGAAATTGCCGCCCGTAGCGCCGCAATTGATAGGGGTAGCAAAAAGCAGGTTTATCGCCGTAACGGGGTATTAGAGTATGTAATCTGGCAAACCTATGACAATCAAATTGAATGGTTTTACCTCACCGATGGCGACTATCAATTGCTATCACCTGGCGCAGATGGGATTATTCGCTCTCAGGTATTTCCGGGTTTGTGGTTAGCGGTAGAAGCGCTGTTAAATAATCAAATGGCACAGGTGTTAGAAGTAGTGCAGGCGGGGTTGAATTCAGCCGAACATACAGCGTTTGTACAACAGTTGAGTCAAAGAAGGTGAAAGAGCGATCGCTATACAGGCAGAGGGGCAGGGGGCAGGGAGCAGGGGGAGTAAAGAAAAATCTCCTTAAATAAATGGGGTAATTTATTCTCTGGAAGTCCCTAAAGAAGGAAAAAGAGCGATCGCTAATTCATCCAACTTGTATCTATGCTCAATAGCAGAGAAAAGTTTAAGATTTTCTACCAAAAATAGTATAAACGTTTAATTGTATGGTAATATCCGCGAATGGTTTGCAAAATCCGCCCAATTAAAGAATTTATCTTGAAATGGGCGGAATTCCTCGAAAATATTGCCCACACAACTGACAATTGTACAGACGCGATTGATCGCGTCTCTAACAACTGACAAGCAAAGCTCAATAAAATCTATCTTTGGGATGTAGCGAAAAACTTTCAGCAGAAAAAAGCTATCAACCAGGTGATTTTGACATGGGTTGTGTAGTATTTTTGGTGCAAGTCTCTCTGTTGAGTTTATCAAATGAAACAGCTCCTCAACCAAGCAATTATCATTCCCAAATACTTAATTAAGCTAATTTTGCCATTAGTGGCGATCGCTCTAGTTTCCTTGTTCGTTGTCCCTTCCGCCTTAGCTACTGGTGTATATCAAATACCCAACCTAGCAGCAGATAACAGCACCTGGGTGGTAGATGAAGCCGACGCAATTAGTCGGGTGAATGAAGGTAAGATTAGCAGCACCTTGTCAGATTTGGCAAAGCAAACTGGCTATGAAACCAGAATTGTCACGATTCACCGACTTGACTATGGAGAAACACCAGAGAGTTTCGCCAAAGCGCTGTTTGAAAAATGGTTTCCCACCAAAGAAGCACAAGCTAATCAAACCCTCTTGGTAATTGATACAGTCACCAACGGTACTGCCATTGTTACCGGAGATAAAGTCAAGTCCTTGCTGACAGACTCTATAGCCGAAAGCGTAGCCTCGGAAACTGTCATGACTCCCCTAAGAGAAGGTAACAAATATAACCAAGCATTCTTAGATGCGAGCGATCGCCTAGTTGCAGTCCTCTCTGGACAAACCGATCCCGGCCCGCCAAAAGTTGTAGAGAAAGTACAGGTAGAAGGCACATTCAAAAAAGCCTCCGAAACCGACCAAAGTAATGCTACAGCCTGGGTAGTAGGACTGTTAATTGCTGCCACTATTATTCCCATGGCAACCTATTATCTCTATCAAGTTAATCAACCATCTAACAATGGTTAATAGCTAAGGGCATTGGGCATTGGGCATTGGGCATTGGGCATGGATGAGCCACTGCGGCTCAGTACAAGTTTTGGATTTTGGATTGTCATCTAAAATCCAAAATCCAAAATCCAAAATCTAAAATTCCCTGTCTTTATTGTCCTGCTACTGTCTTCAGAGTATGTCTTTAAATCGACACTATACAATAATTGGTCATTCATATTGACAAATGACCAATGACCAATGACAAATGACAAAATTTAGTCTTTTATTGCCTATGTGCAATAAATTTTAATCTTGAATATACTCTTGCCCTGTCACTAAAGCCACCTCAGCCCGGACAAATTCTCTGCCCAAATAAGCTGCATGGTCTAAAAGACTCACTGGACAGGGCTGAGTTTCTTCAAATATTTTGACGCAGAGTTCCTTAGCAGTTCTCCCACTAAATACAGTTGTGTGAGTTCGTTGCACTTTTCCTTTAGCAGGTATTACTTCTCCCGTTTCTGGATCTACAGCTAAACCGCGCTCATCAATTACATTTGTAAAATGCTTGGCATAAATTAATCTTGCCTCTCGATCCAAGTAGATAATAAAATATCCACTAGGGTCAAGGTCAATATGTCTTGCAGAAAGCTGTTCATCAATCGCGGCCAAATCTTCTACCATCAAATCCATAGTCATTTTTTAAAGCAAATTTTTGCCAAGTTTATACATGCTATTTCTAGTGTAATTTATTGTACTTAAATATCTCATTTACTAAACGGCAATTCGGCATTAATCCCCTCAATTTCTTGTTGTTCGAGTTGATTGACTTCCTGGATATAAGGCAACAAAATTTGTCCTAAACGGTTATTGTAAAAGCGGTGCAAACTGTGATTGGGTTTAGCAGGAAACCCGCGCCGTTTTTTATGTCTTCCACCAGCGCCAGGGTCAAAAATTTGGATATTGTTAGCGATCGCCCACTCAATCGGTGCATAATAGCAAGCATCAAAATGTAAGCAATCGATTTCTTGAAAGCTTCCCCAATAGCGCCCGTATAGTCTATCGTCCTTAAATAAACAAAATGACATGCCTACGGGGTGACGGTTATCTTGCTCGCTATAAGCAGCAAAAAACAACACCCGATGACGATAATTACCATGTAACTGTTCAAAAAACCGTTTTGTCAGGTATTTACTACCCCACCAGCCAAACTTATCACAAGTATCTGCGTAGAACTGATACATCAAAGGAAATAAAGAATGGGGAATTTCCTCACCAGTCAAAGCTTGTAGCCGTAAACCCGCCTTTTCTACCGCTTTGCGTTCTCGTTTAATGTTGCGGCGTTGATTAGCGTTGAATACAGCTAAATAATCATCAAAATTCTTAAATGCGCCATTGTCCCAAATGTAACTATGATGCAACCAACTAGTAAAGCCTTGTCTTTCTAACACCGGACGCCATTCGGGATCGACATATAAAAAATGACAGCCAGAAATGCGATGCTGATTGCAGAAAGAGTCAATCTCATGGAGCATCAAACCTGTAATTTCATCCTCATCTTCCCCAGGCGCAATTAAAAACCGATAGCCTTCAGCCGGAGTAAACGGCGTCATTCCCAATAATTTCGGGTAATAATCCACCCCAATCCTTTCAGCTAAACTTGCCCATTGGTGATCGAAGACAAATTCGCCAGCACTATGTCCTTTAAGATAAAGAGGAGCCGCCGCAATCAGCGTTTTATCACGCCATACAGTCAAGTGATTGGGTAACCAGCCAGTTCTTCTAGTAGCACTGTGGGAGATTTCCAAATTATTTAACCACTCCCACTCTAAAAAAGGAGTTTTCAGAGGTAAAGCCAAAGCATCCCAAGCTTCTTGCGGGATTTCAGCAATTTTATCGCTCCAAACGATAGAATAGCGGGGTTTTAGTTTTTCTATCATCCTGTGGTTTTTTGGTGAGGGATTAGGGGCTAGGGACTAGAGGCTAGGGGCTAGGGGTTAGGGAGAGGGACAAGGGAGACAAGGGGGACAAGGAGGACAAGGAGGAAAATAAATGATTATTGACTATTGTACAGACGCGATTAATCGCGTCTCTAACAATGCCCAATGCCCCATGCCCAATGCCCAACCCATAATAGAGTAATCTAATCTACAGTTTGTTGCAGCTTATAGTGTAAAAACACTTCTTGATCGACTTGGCGAACTTCTAAAAGTTGTAGGTGGGGGGCGAGATTTGCCAAAAATCCTTCACCTTGGACGGGTGTAGGCGCACTAGCACCACCTAAAATCAAAGGACACACAGTCAGCCATAATTCATCTATTAAACCTAATTCCAGCATTGAAGCTACTAATTCCCCACCCCCTAATATTGCTAGGCGTGTTATATGTAGATATGCCAGGTGTTTTAGGGCGGCAAGTATGTCAATCTTGCCCGTCGGGGTTTCAAAAACCAAAATTTGCTCGAATTTTGCAGCGCATTCCAGTGGGGGAGTAGTTTCTGGCTGCGGAAGTTGATCTTCCCGTCTTTTCCAGAAAAGTTTCCCGGCTGTAGTTGTGAGCAACCACCTTTGAATTGGTTGTTGAAAAAAGTGAAGTTCCGGATTGAGGTTAGCAGAATGTGTAATGACTATATGAAGTGGCTGGGCAGATTTACCCTCCTGCAATCGATGTTGCAGCAGTGTTGGATGTGATACGGTAAGTGTCGTACCGTAAGCACGGAGAGTGCCAGCACCAAATAAAACGGCGTCAGAGGCAGCAATTTGTGTTTCCAGGTGTGCTTTATCAGCCTTTGAACCAAACCGCGCAGGCGATCGCCTGAAATCTGCTATTTTGCCATCTGCACTCATGGCCAAAACTACTGTGGTATGAGGACGATGTTGCACCATTGAATTGCTTTGATAGTTTTAATATTTTGCTTGCTGGTGTGTTGAATTAACAAAAATCCATGCTTGCAAGTTCCTGTGTACTAATTTCCCAATCCTATGCATATACAACACCAGTATTTTTTACATTTAACCTCCAGAGGTTTTGGTATATCATGTTTCATTTTGCAAATACCAGCTTTGATATGTTTAAAATTCGCTAATAAAGTAGACATAACTTCATAAAATGTCTCATTTGGCTGGATTAGTTCCATATCTTTAGCTATTGTGGTTTGCAGATGCGAAGTGAGACATTCGATGGCAAAGCCTCGTCAATCATCCTTTAGACGTATATTATTAACCAGAATATTGCTGGTGTTTGTGCCAGTATTATTGATAGGAGAGATAGTGGCCTTGAATAAGGCACGTACTAGCCTATTAAAAAATGCGCGGCAAAATTTAACAGAAAGTGCTGTGATTAAAGGGGAAAAGATTCGCGATGCGATCGCTACCCTGAAAACTACTTTACTCATTATCAGTAGAACCAAAATAATCGAGTCGCCTTCGCCCATCGAGACGGAAGACTTTCTCACGGAGATTTCGCAACAACTGCCAACCCAAGTAGACTGTATTCAATTAACAGATGTCAAAACTGAGAAAATAGTTGCCAGTAGTTGTGGCGATCGCGAAATCGCAGAACTTACTACCTCATTTCCTAGTGCAGGTGTTGACATCAAAGCTATATTACCGCCAAAAGCCGGCACCACTGGTTCTAGAGACGCGCAAAACCAACTGCAATTATTATTATCTGCCCCAGTCTACAATCAGAAAGGTGAATTGGCTTATAGCTTAAGCATTAAGTCAGCATTATATCAACAAACTAAAAATAATCCAGGCTCTTTATCAGGCTCGCTCCTTGCCTTCACTGAAGATGGGACAATTTTGGCACATCCCATACCAGAAAGATTGGGAACGAAAATTCAAGATTATTTGACTAACGAGCAATTTCAAAATTTAATTCAAAATGCCATTATTGAGCAACCAGGAGCGATGGATTTGTCCTTAAAACAAGGACAAGAACTGTTAGCAGGATATATAGCAATTGTCGATCCCACCAATCAAGAATCGCCGCAAAAATTGATTGTTTTAGCTGTGAGCAGTGTTGAGAATGCTCTATTTGGTTTGGAAGAAATCAAACTAATTATCATAGTATTAACAGTTGGCTTAATTGGTGCTAGCTTATTAGCATCTTTATACTTAGCACCTTATTTAGCAGGGCCTGTAGAAGAATTGCGAGATTATGCTCTCAATATCGACAGTCACCACAAAGCCCAACCAATACCCCACAATTTTAAAATTAGAGAATTTAATCAATTAGCACAAGCCCTAGACCAAATGGTTGAGAGGTTGAGAGCTTGGGCAGAAGAATTAGAAATAGCTTGGAAAGAAGCAAAAACTGCGAATCAAGTAAAAAGTCAGTTTTTAGCGACAACTTCCCATGAATTGCGCAATCCATTAAATATTATTATTAATTGTGTACGCTTAGTTCACGATGGTTTGTGTGATAGTCGGGAAGAAGAAATAGAATTTCTCAAGCGTGCCGATGAAACAGCAATTCATTTATTAGGAATTATCAATGAATTGCTGGATATTTCTAAAATCGAAGCAGGTAAACTTTCAGTAGTCACCGAACCCCTAGACCTGCGACAATTACTTTTAGAAGTAATTAATTTACAGTCAGTCAACGTTCAACAAAGACAGTTGCAGTTAAAAACTGATTTAGGTAGCGAAGTAATTCCAGTGGAAGCTGATGCAGCAAAACTCAAGCAGGTATTAATTAATGTAATTGGTAATGCGACTAAATTCACAGAACAAGGTAGTATTACTATAGTTTGTGAAATTGAAAAAAGCTGCGATCGCTCTCAAGTATTAATTCATGTCACAGATACAGGCATAGGCATCGATCCTGCCCAACAGCATAAACTATTTCGCCCGTTTATGATGGTAGATGGTGCCAGCAGACGCAAAATTGAGGGTACAGGCTTAGGATTGGCGATTTCGCGCAACTTAATCGAACTCATGAAAGGTAGCATTACCCTCAAAAGTGCCGGACTTTATCAAGGTACAACAGTTACTATAGCCTTACCTTTAATTGATATTGCCCTATTATCACCTGCGCAAGCACAAGAGCAGTTACAAGATATTGAAGTCCCCGTTACAGATGAAGCAAAAAGGGGAATAAACAACTATCCTAAGTTGCTGGAAGAATCTCTAGTCAATGGAACGGCAAAAACTGCGATAGATGAGGCGCACGATATATCAATTTTAGATGATAACCGTGAAGTTACTAGTTCTGTCGGGTAAATTCGTTATCAAAATTAGAAACTTCTCGTTGTAAATCCCAGCTTTGAGGTTTTGAAGTCAAGCGATCGCCTTTATCACTTCATTATTGCACCTCAGAACGCAAAACTTTGAGCCGGGAACAGGAAATATCGAGCTTCAAACACGGAACTTCGAGTTCAGAACATGGAATGTCGAGTTCAGAACATGGAATGTCGAGTTCAGAACATGGAATGTCGAGTTCAAAACACGGAATGTCGAGTTCAAAACACGGAATGTCGAGTTCAAAACACGGAATGTTGAGTTCAGAAAAAAATGCTTTAACATTCCATCATGGTAATTGACAGATTGTAGGGGCATGGCAGTGCCATGCCCTCCATCATATATTGATGTATCGCCAAAATTATTGAAATCGCGCTGAGTCTAACCAAAACAAAAGCAACCTCTCACCGCAGCGAAGAAAGGCGATCGCTAATATCTGCTAAATTATCCCTAACAGTCACAGTATGGGGATGATTTACGCCCCATACTAGCTGACAAATATCTAAAGCTTGCTCATAAAGTGGCTGTGCTTCACTATAACGCCCTGTTAACCGATAAATTTCGGCTAAATTATTGAGACTTTCAGCAACATAAGGATGATTATCTCCTAAAAGTTGCTTATCGAGTTCCAGCGCTTTTACACACAAAGGTTCTGCTTCTTGAAAACGCCCTTGTTCTCGATACATATAACCTAAAGCATAAATTGTATCTGCTAACAAGGGATGCACCTTTTGTAGTAAACGCTGCTTAATTTCCAAAGATTGTAAAAACAAACTCTCAGCTTCTTGATAACGTCCTTGAGCGCGATATATTAATGCTAAATTGTGTAAATCTGTCGCGACTTCAGAATTCTCATCTCCTAAAAATCGCTTATCTAATTCTATAGCTTGCAGCGATAATGGTTCCGCTTCTCCATAGCGTTTTTGATGATAATAAAGTAATGCTAAATTATTGAGAATAATAGCAATAGAAGGATGATTTTCACCTAGTAGATGCTTTCTAATTTCTAATGACTGTAGATAAAGTGGTTCAGCTTCGTGATAACGTTCTTGTTGATCGTATAGTAGCGCCAAGTTATTGAGACTAGCAGCAACATCAGGGTGATGATCTCCTAGCAGGCGTTTTCGCAATTCCAAAGCTTGTTGATATAAAAGTTCTGCTTTACTATATTGTCCCCTAGATTTATAAAGACCGGCAAGATTATTCAAACTAGTAGCAAAACATGGATGATTATCGCCTAAAAGATTTTGAGTCAATTCCAAAGCTTGTTGATATAAAGGTTCTGCTTCCTGATAACGTCCAATTGCGCGGTAAAATCCTGCTAAATTATTCAGATTTGCAGCTAAATCCATCTGCAAATCTAATTCCCTATTCAAATCTATCGCCTGACGCCAATACTTAATTGCTAATTCCTGTTCTTTTTGATAATTCTGAGACTCACCCCTATCTAACCGACTACGGTAAATATCACCCAACCTAGAATATAAAGTAGCCAAGCTGGGATCTTTGCTTCCTTTTTGCTGTTCAACTTTCTTGATTAACCTTTGTAAATCTTGGATAGGTAAACAAAAAGAGTAATTTTCATTAGTATCAATGCTAGCTAACTCTGTATCTCGAAAAACAAAGCGAATCGGCTCTAATTCCTTACCTGCGATCGCATTCGTTTTTTTCGAGACAAATCGGAATACACCATTGCGCCAACTCCAAAAATCAGGAGCTTTTTTAATTAAATTAAATAAAATTTGATTCGTTACCCAAAGTACAATTGCAAAAGGAAATTCCCGCAATCCTTCCCTAGTCCATTGTAAATAACCAAAAAACTTTTCTTGCTCTGATTGCTCATCACCCAATTTGAGAAAATAAAGTTGTTCAGCACCCATCATCGTTATGACTGCTGGATTTTTTTGACGTAGATATTCTTCTTGTTGCACTAGTTGGTTGAGAGCAGATTTTAAACTCGGTTCCTGTCGTGCTAACATCACCCGATATGGACGAAAATTCTGTTGTAGTTCTGCTTCATATTTATCAATAATATCATCACGAAAAATTGCATCATCACATACAGCAATTAGCAAATTTAATCCGCGCTTTTCCGATTCTATAGAAACAATCAAATCATCATAAGCATCTTGATTTTCTTGCTCATCATCTAACTCTCCATCATCGCTAAATCCTTCATTCAACATAGATAACACCTTTATTCTTCAAACTTTCTATCAGAATTGGATGCACATCATACCAAGTTTCATCAGTGCGATATTCCAAAACATATAGCCCATGTAATAAATCTAAAAATTCCGGTTGTTTGGGGTCATTAGGCATAAATTGTTTATATACGTTTTGGAGAATGTCTATGTCAATTCTTCCTAGACGTATAGAAAAATCATTCCGAATCTTATTAATAGCTTGGAATAAAATATTATCATCAATGATAATTTCTTCTGCTGAATTTCTCCGAATTAACCGCAAACAAATACGACAGCATTCTTTAGCAATGCGGATTAATTCTCGTAAGACTCCACCACTGTAAATCACAATTTTTTCAGCAGTTTGTTCGGCTATTAATTCACTAGCAATCCGCTTCTGTAAAACCTCACCAAGAATCTTAATTGTCTCAGGACGAGGTTGAGCATGAGGTAAGCGATTTTTACCCTTCTCGAAGATTTTTAAAACAGGCATTACTACAATTTGGTCATTAGTTTCTGTAGTCAGAATCGTGCTAATAAATGTTTCCCGCAATACAGCAATGGGGATAGTATAAATTATGCGGAAATTCGGCTGACAAAGAGCTTTGATATTATCTTTATAAATTTCATTAACTCTGCCTAAATCGAGTTTATCTAAATCATCAATAATCACTAAAACATCTTGTTTAGTAGCAGTTTGAATGAGAGCAGCAATTTCATTAATTCTCGCCACTAAATCTGATATTTTGCGTTCAAATTCTTGTTTAATTTCATCTCTTACCGTCGCATCAGCTTTTAATTTAGAACTAATCAGCTTGAGTAAATCAAAACCAATTTCGGCTTCAGCTTTAAAATTTAATTCTTCAGTGCGAGTGCGGGTAGCAAACCATTGATAAAGAGCCTCTTTAGTCGATTGTGGAATTTCCACCTGACGCGCTTCCGCTTCCGACATTAAATTAACTGCGATCGCAAACAGGATATTAATATGATTAACGGCTGACATTTCAATTTTGTCAGCAATAGAAAACAAAACTACAAAATAATTATTTTGAATTTGTCTGCTAAACTCAGCTAACAAAGTTGACTTACCACATCCGCGATGTCCCGTAAAGATAATTTTACTATCACCATTGGGACTATCTTCAACCAATTGGTTTAGATCTGCAATCAAATCATCACCATATTCTACTCGAAACTTTTCCATTTCATTCTTTTCCATCAAGGGAAATAGTTCGAGATTGCTATATGCTTCCTGAAACAATTCTAATAATTCTTTAGACATTCCCTATCCCCGTAAAAGTGCCAACTATTCATATCATGGCTTATTTTCTTTTACGGTAAAACAACATTTTATTGGACTGCCCAAGCTATACCAAATAATAGTTACTAAGTAATAAATATATTAGGTAATTAAAATCAAACTTTGACTTGTAGGATAACAACAGATAGATTAGGAATAGATGAGAAAAGTAAATAAAAATTGATGATGAATTATACATCTAGTAAATAGGCATAAATTTTAGTTTATACATTTACAATAGTGAAAGCTACTTAACAAATAAATAAAATAAATTTTTTAGCAATAAAATGAAATTTTCAACATACTTCACATCTGTACAAATTTCTTAGCCTTGAAAGGTTAAGTGTTTCTATGTATCTATGCGATTCAGTGATAGGATTTGTTAGTAAAATTATCACGCGATCGCATTTCCAACCCCATCATTCCACCTCAAAACAGGAAACTTCGCACTCTAAATTAAAGCGATCGCATTTCCAACCCCATCATTCCACCTCAAAACAGGAAAATTCTCGTTCCAAACTCAAGCGATCGCATTTACAACCCCATCATTCCACCCCAGAACAGGAAAATTCTCGTTCCACAGTCAAGCGATCGCATTTACAACCCCATCATTCCACCTCAGAACACGAAACGCCGCACTTGAAACAGAAACGTTCTCACTTGAAACAGGAACATTCTCGCTTAGAACAAGAACGTTCTCGTTTGCAACAGGAATGTTCTCACTTAAAATAGGAACATTCTCGTTTGAAACCGGAAACTTCGAGTTTAGGCGATAGCGCTTGAGAATTTGCTCATCAAGGTTACTTGTCTGAGGAGAGGCGATCGCCAAGAAATGCTAAATTTTCACGCACAGTAATAGTATGGGGATGATTTACCCCTAATTGTCGCTCACAAATATCTAAAGCTTGAACGTACAAAGGTTCGGCTTGGCTGTGTTTTCCTTGGAATGCGTAGAGTCCCGCTAGGTTGTTGAGGCTATTTGCAACATCTGGATGTTCCTCACCCAAGCTTCGTCGCCTTAATTCCAAAGCTTGGATCAACAAAGGTTCGGCTTGGCTGTATTTTCCTTGGAATGTGTAGAGTCCCGCTAGGTTGTTGAGGCTATTTGCAACATCTGGATGTTCCTCACCCAAGCTTCGTCGCCTTAATTCCAAAGCTTGGATCAACAAAGGTTCGGCTTGGCTGTATTTTCCTTGGGAACGGTAGAGTTCTGCTAGGCTGTTGAAGCTAGTTGCAAAATCTGGATGTTCTTCACCCAAGCTTCGTCGCCTTAATTCCAAAGATTGAATGAACAAAGGTTCGGCTTGGCTGTATTTTCCTTGGTAGTAGTAGAGTACTGCTAGGTTGTTGAGGCTATTTGCAACATCTGGATGTTCCTCACCCAAGCTTCGTCGCCTTAATTCCAAAGATTGAATGAACAAAGGTTCGGCTTGGCTGTATTTTCCTTGGGAACCATAGAGTTCCGCCAGATTGTTGAGGCTAGATGCAAAATCTGGATGTTCCTCACCCAAGCTTCGTCGCCTTAATTCCAAAGCTTGGATCAACAAAGGTTCGGCTTGGCTATATTTTCCTTGGGATTTGTAGAGTAGAGCTAGGTTGTTGAGGCTGGTAGCTAAGTCTTTCTCTAAACCTAATTCTTTTTGCAATTCTACAGCTTTGCTTAAATACTCAATGGCTAATTCTTGCTCTTTCTTATAATCTTGAAATTCACCTCGGTTGAGTCTTTTTCTATAAATATATCCTAAACTAAAGTATAAAGTTGCTAAACTTGCATCTTTAACACCACGCTGTTCTAAATTCTGAATAAACCCTTGCAAATCTTCTATAGGTAACAAATAATCATTGTCAGCATCAAAATCAGAAATTTCATTATCCCGGAAAGCAAAACGAATCGCTTCTAAATCTCTACCAGGAACGGTGTTTTTCCTTCTAGACACAAACCGAAAAACACCATTGCGCCAACTCCAAAAATCAGGCGCTTTTTTAATTAACTCAACTAATATTTGATTAGTCACCCACAATACAATAGCAAAAGGAAATGCCCTCAATGCTTCCCTAGTCCACTGTAAATAACCGAAAAAAACCTCTTGTTCCGAACGTTCCTTACCCAATTTAAGAAAATAAAGCTGTTCTGCTCCAGTCACGGTGATAACCGCTTTTCCCCCCTGACGCAAATATTCTTCACCTTCTACAAGTTTGGCAACAGCAGATCTCAGACTTGGTTCACCCCGTGCCAATGTCACTTGATAATGATGAAATTCAGGCTGTAATTCTGTTTCGTACCGAGCAATTATTTGCTCTCGTAAATTTTGATCATCGCAAACAGCTATTAACAGACTTAATCCCTGTTCTTTAGCTTGAATACTCACAATTAAATTATCATAAGCATCCAAATTATCTTCATCAAGCTCGAATAATTCGTTAGCTACCATTGATTAAACCCTGTTCTTGCAAGAGTTCCACAACAATCGGGTGAACATCGTACCAGTTTTGACGATTGCGATATTCTAGAACATAAAGCCCATGCAGCAAATCTAAAAATTCTGGATCTTTAGGATCGTCAGGCAGGAAATTTTGATAAGTAGTTTGTAATATGGCATAATCAAGCTTACCTAAAGGAGTAGCGAAATCATTGCGAATGCTATTAATAGCTCTATCTAAAATTACATCATCTATAATTAATTTTTGACTAGGATTGCGGCGAATTAATCTTAGACAAATTCGGCAACATTCATTAGCAATCCGAATTAGTTCTCGCAGCACGCCACCGCTATTTAAAACTATTTTTTCTGCAACTTGTTGTTGTATAAGCTCATCCGCAATCCGCTTTTTTAAAATTTCGCATAAAACATCTTTAGCTTCTGAACGAGGCTGTGAATTAGGCTGACGATTTTTACCCTTCTCAAATAACTTTAAGACAGGCATCACTACAATTTGGTCGTTAGTTTCAGTTTCAATAAGTGGTCTGAGAAATTTATCGCGTAAAACAGCAATAGGTATTGTATAAATAATTCTTAAATTAGGTTGGCATAAAGCTTTAATATTATCGCGATAAATATCGTTAACTCTACCCAATTCTAATTTATCTAAATCATCAATAATCACTAAAATATCTTTTCTGGTTGCTACCTGAATCAAAGCAGCAATTTCGTTAATACGAGCCACTAAATCCGAGATTTTTCGCTCAAATTCTTGTTTAATTTCATAACGAACAGCAGCATCAGCTTTTAACTTAGTACTAATCAGTTTGAGCAAATCAAAACCGCCAGATGCTTCTGCACCAATTTTGACTTCTTCAGTCTTAGTACGGGTAGCAAACCAGCTATATAAAGCATTTTTAGTAGAATTAGGAATTTCAACTCTGCGTGCTTCGGCTTCGTACATTAAATTAACTGCGATCGCAAACAAAATGTTAATGTGGTTAACATCAGACATTTCGATTGTGTCTGAGATAGAAAATAAAACTACAAAATAACGATTGTGCAATCTCCGGCTAAATTCAGCCAGCAATGTGGACTTACCACAACCGCGATGTCCAGTAAAAATAATTTTGCCATCACCATTAGGGCTATCTTCAACTAATTGCTCTAATTCTTCAATGACTTCATCACCATAATCTACGCGAAATTTATCTAAGTCTTTTTGCTCTAAGAGTGGCAACAATTCCAAATTTCTATATGCTTCTTGAAATGATTTTAATAATTCTTCAGACATGGGATATTGCAATATAAAGTTAACTATTCACATCATCGCCCATTATTGCTGAAGAATAAATCTAATCAGCATCTTGCAATTCGTAAAAATCAGGCGAGATGTAATCTTTCCGCAAAGGCTAACCTAGCCAATCTTCAGCCATCAAAATCTGCTTCGGGTTGGGGTTTCCTTCATAGACAATGCTGAACATATCATAAGACTCGCGCTCTTGCCAGTCTGCGGTCTTTCAAATCGAGTATACTGAAGGTACTCTGGGGTTTTCTAGTGCTAAGAACAACTTCAAGGGGATTTATTGAGAGCGATCGCCTAAATCGCTCTATCATTTAAAAGGTATTGGATGAATCCTATAAAAAGTTGGTCAACTTAAAATTAGATGTACCTTCCCAACAGTGATTTAAACAGACATTAACCCTAGCATTGGGAGCATCAGCAGCTTCACTCACTGCATTAAACTGCACTGCTGTAACAATGTACTCAAAAATAATTACGCACTGCTTCATGGGGGACATCTTCTCAACGACAATTGTCTCCCCAATTCTGGGAATTTGCGGTAAATCCACAACAAAGGTTTCCATTTTAGGCTTTTCTAGCGGATTTTTAAAATTGAAGTACTTACAGTAAACAAGAACTTTCACTCAGAAACCCACCATTAACAACTCAAAATGCAAAATTAGCTTTTTCTCACAAATAAAAACTGTAAAGAGGGGTTTACAAATATTCTCGCTGCTTAACAAAAATCTCAATCAACTCGCCCCTACTGACAGCTAACAGTTACTTAACTCCCAAAAAACCGCGTAAAAACATCATTATATTGACAAATACTGTTTCTAACCAAACCATAATCCCATCCAGCAACTCTAAAATTCTTTGTAAGATGTGTTTTTCATAACTGACGAATGTGGCTTTTGTTTCTATCCAATCTGGCTTTGCTTCTACTTGATTGTTTTTTTTGCGATCGCTCTCAGTCTGACATATGGAAGCAGAATTTTGGCTACTAGAGGTAACTTTAGCAGATTTTCGCTGATTGCGGGAGATATTCGGCGCTGTTTTCTTCTTTTGTACCAAATCAGAACTAGAGGCTGATGTTTGTCTAGATTTTTGCTGACTCTTAACTAAATTTTGAGGAACAGTAGAAGTAATTGATAAACTTGATGGAGTTTTAACTGAAGGTTTGACAATTATCTCAGACTCGCCATACAAATCGCTCCAAGTTAACCAAGCATCTGCGCCTATATTTTGATTGACTAACTGGTTATTTGTTGATGTCACCTCAGAACTATCGGCTAATCTTTTACTTGGTGCTTTAATTTCTGCATCGCTAATATCTAGCTTTTTATAATTTCCCACACCCAAAAAGTAATTGAGTGCAGCTTCAATCAAGGCTGCAAAATTAACATTACTAGTCGCTGTAATTTCACCTCTAGCGGCTAATTCCTCTTTCCCATAAAGAAATATCTGCAACTGAGTTTGAGCAATTTGCACCATTTCCTGGCTGCGTTGCTGTATGGGAACTATAGCCTTAGTTTCTAAATTGGCTACTGCTGCATCGATAAAAGTTAAAGCTTTTTGATAATTTAATAAATCTTGAGTTTCATTAAGTTTACTTGCATTTAATACATGAATTTCTTCCGGATTACTACCAGTAAGCTTTGCTAATAACCGCTCAATTTCTGGTAATGGGTTAGTTTCTTGCTTACTTGCCAATAATTTTTCGTAATTCCTGTAATTTCCAATTTCACTAATAATTTTGGCTTCTAATTTTGCTTGCTGTTGTGGTGTTAAAATATCCAGAATTGCATTATCCGCAGTAATTAGTAATAAATTCCGCTTTTCTATATCTGTGGCAATTCCTCGTACCATTAAATACATAGGCGCAGGGTTGAGACTCTGAACCTGATTTTTTGCCGGAGTTGTTGATAAAACTAAGCTAGATTCAGTAGTTGATTGTTGCGGAGAAATTTTCTCCTTGAGAAATTTTAGGAAATCTAAAGAATTTTGCAATGATAATCTGTCGTTTGAGGGGGTGGCAGTATCATCGGTAAATGGTAAATTTTTGACAGTCTCTAATACATTTACAATAGGTTTGTCAACTTGTGGTTCTAACTGTGGTTTGGCTTGAGTTGGTTGACCATCTAAGGTTCTCTCTGATGATTGACTAGAATGCAACCACATATATACAGGATACAGTATGGCTTCAACACCCCATTTAGTAGCTACTTGTACGTAGCGAATGGTGTGTTCTAATTGTTCTGTCAACCGCCGAGATTGCTGGTGGACAAAGTTAAAGATTCTGCTTTGATAACGACCAGAGGAACCGAAAGACATGGTAGTGATTTGTTAGTTAGAACTTGATTGATCTGCGAGACTCCCACTGCACAGTCACAACGACAAATTTTTAATTATCGTAAGTGCCATAATCTTAGCCAAAATATGACCCCTTCTGTAAACCAATCTCATACTAAATTAATCTCTGAGGCAATTGAGCAATTACGTGCTTGTTGTCAAGTTAATGTTCAGTCTCAGTGGTTATACTGTGAATATGACAGTAATATTGCTGAATTGATGGCGGCAAATTTGTCGCAATGGGAACCTGTAAAGCTGAATGAAAAAGGCAATATTGCTTGGAATGCAGGGAAAAAAGTTGTCTGGTTGCTGCAAAAGTTGGTGGTTCCTCAAGATTTACAGGGTTATCCTTTGGCGGGGTTAGCTTTGCGGTTGGCGTTACTTTGGTGGGCTGATGCGGCTGAGGTTTATGTCAATGGGGAGTTGGTGCTGGAAGGAGATTTATTTGATTGTGCTACTAGAGTTTTGTTGAGTCGGGGAGTACAGCCAGGTGATGAGTTTACTGTGGCTTTACGGTTGGTGAGTCCGGGACATGATAATGGTGCTTTGGTGCGATCGCTTTTAATTTATGAGTCTGCTGATTATAATTATCCCGATGCGGGTTTTGTGGCTGATGAGTTGGCTTTGGTGCAGCTTTATTTAGAAAGGTTTGCGCCGGAGAAGTTGGCTGTGTTGGTGGAGGTGGTAGGAGGGATAACGAACCGCGAAGGCGCAAAGGACACAAAGGAAGAGAGGGAAGAGTGGTTATTATCTATCCGAAAGCAATTAGCAGAATCTAAAATCCAAAATCCAAAATCTAAAATTTATTTGTTGGGTCATGCGCATTTAGATTTAGCATGGTTATGGCCTGTGAGTGAAACTTGGAATGCAGCACAACGCACTTTTGAGTCGGTGCTGAAGTTGCAAAAGGATTTTCCCGATTTAATTTATTGTCATTCTACGCCAGCTTTGTATGCTTGGATTGAAGAACATCGCCCAGATTTATTTGCGAAAGTTCAAGAAGCGGTAGCTGCTGGAAAATGGGAAGTTATCGGCGGTTTGTGGGTAGAACCGGATTTAAATTTAATTGCGGGAGAAGCGATCGCGCGTCAGTTATTATATGGTCAAAGATATACCCAGGAAAAATTTGGCAGAATTTCGCCTATAGCTTGGTTACCCGATAGTTTTGGTTTCTGTGCGACTTTACCGCAGTTTTTCGCGAATGGGGGAATTGAATATTTTGTCACCCAAAAGTTGCGCTGGAACGATACTACTAAATTTGATTATCAGACTTTTTGGTGGCGATCGCCTGATGGTAGTCAAGTATTTAGTTATATGTCTGCACTCATCGGTCAAGGTATCGACCCCATGCAGATGGCAAGTTACGCCTATGAATGGCAAACTCAAACTAGTATACCTGATGCGCTGTGGTTACCGGGAATTGGCGATCATGGCGGCGGCCCTACCCGTGATATGTTAGAAATTGCCCAACGTTGGCAAAATTCACCCTTTTTCCCCAATTTAGAATTTACCACTGCGGAAACATATCTTCAAAACCTCCTCAACTCTCCCCCATCCCCTCACCCTGTCTGGGATGATGAACTTTATCTAGAATTCCATCGTGGTTGTTATACTACTCACGGTGACCAAAAGCGTTGGAATCGTCGTTGTGAAAATTTATTGTATCAAGCGGAATTGTTTGCCACTTTAGCCAGTGTCAGTTTTGGGAGAGAATACCCGAAAGCAGAGATAGAAAAAGCTTGGAAACAGCTATTGTTTGAACAATTCCACGATATTTTACCCGGTTCTGCCATTACCCAAGTTTATGTGGATGCTTTACCAGAATGGCAAGAAATAGAGCGAGTCGGCACGAAGATTTTAAATGAATCACTTTTAGCGATCGCATCTCACATCAACTTACCACAACCACCACAACCAGATAGTTTACCGGTTGTTGTCTTTAATTCCCTTAATTGGCAACGTTCGGAAGTAGTGGCGGTAAACTTACCCACACCAGTAACTTCTCACCAACAATGGCAAGTTTACGATAATTCGGGAAATCAGCTAATATCTCAGCTAACTGAAGCATCAACCTTATTATTTTACGCCACAGATATTCCTTCCGTCGGCTATCGGCTATTCTGGCTCGTTCCTACTGCTAATGTCTCCCCTTCTTCCCCACCTTCCGCAGACTGGGTTCTCGAAAATGAATACCTGCGCGTTGAGGTAAATCCCCACACCGGAGATTTAGCTAGTGTCTTTGATAAAACTCATCAACGGGAAGTATTAAGCGGTGCGGGTAATCAACTCCAAGCTTTTCAAGATAGCGGTCAATATTGGGATGCTTGGAATATTGACCCCAATTACGCTCAACATCCTTTACCGCCAACTACCCTCAAATCAATTGAATGGTTAGAACAAGGCGCAGTCCAAAGTCGTTTGCGAGTGATCCGCCAATTAGGTAAATCGGAATTCTGCCAAGACTATATATTAACTGTCGGCGCACCTGTACTCAAAATCGCCACCACAGTTGATTGGCAAGAAAGTCATGTATTGGTGAAAGCTGCTTTTCCTCTCAATATCGAAGCAGACTTTGCTACCTATGAAATACCTTGCGGTGCGATTCGCCGTTCCACTAAACCGCAAACCCCCGCCGAAAAAGCTAAGTGGGAAGTTCCCGCCCTGCGTTGGGCTGATTTGACAGGAGAAACCCTTGGATTATTATACGGTATCAGTTTACTAAACGATTGTAAATATGGTTATGACGCTCAACCAAATCAATTACGCCTAACTTTACTACGCAGTCCCCACTGGCCGAATCCTGAAGCTGACCGAGGTTTTCACGAATTTACCTATGCTTTATATCCCCACGCCGAGAGTTGGGAATCAGCCCAGACAGTGAAGCGCGGTTATGAGTTGAATATTCCGTTGCAAGTAATTGTAAATCCGCCAAATAATCCTAATTCAGTGTCACAAACTCCCGAAACCAGAAGTTTCCTCAATTTATCGGCTGATAACTTAATCTTAATGGCACTCAAACAATCTGAAGACAATCCACAGCAATTAATTCTGCGTTGTTATGAATGTCACGGCGATACCGCCCAGTTATCTTTGCAAAATGATATGCGCTTAGTTCTTGGCGATGCCGTAGATTTATTGGAACGTTCTCAAGCCAATAAATTCTCATCTGGGCAACAAATCTTCACAATTAGCCCTTGGAAAATTAACACTTTCCAGATTATAGAAAATATCCGATAGGCACAAAACCCCGTGTCTTTAGACCGGGGATGTAGTGCCAACTTAGAATTTATTCTAAGTGACATTTTCTATTTGTGGTGAGGGTCTTCAATATATTTTTTGATTACAGCCGCGCTAACATTTCCGGCAGTTGAATAAAAATAGCTATTTGTCCACATAGAGGGCATCTTTTTTAAATCTGGAAACTCGCTTCTCAGCAGATAAGATGACCTACCCTTAAAGAATTTAACTATTTGATTAATAGCGTAAGTTGGCTGATATTCGACAAACAAATGTATATGGTCTGGTGCAACTTCTAAGGCTAAAATATCCCAATCTTTCTCTTTTGCTAAATCAAAAAATATCTGTCTTACTCGTTTGGCTACTTCACCCACTAACACCTTACGTCTACGCTTGGGAATCCATACCAGATGAACGACAGCATTACCCACAGAATGATTGTTGTGTCTAGGTTCTAGTGAATTATTTATGTTGTTTACTCAGAGCTATTGACATCAAAATATTAACCCGCTACTATATATACAGTCAAGAAATTAACTAAGGAGGTGATTAAGTAATGCTGGTTTTAGAGTACAAAGTTAAGGCTAAAAAACATCAATACGATGCCATTAATGAAGCTATCCGTACAACTCAATTCATCAGAAATAAGGCTATACGATATTGGATGGATGCACCCTTCGGGTTCAACAGTTTGCATCCGACGGAAACCGACAGGACTGCAACTGTTTCACCAAGGGAAGCTAAGGTTAATAAAATTGCTTTGAATAATTACTCAACAGCATTACGTAAAGAATTTAAATTTGTTGAGGAATTGAATTCAATGGCTTGTCAATCTGCAACTGAAAGAGCATGGTTAGCTATTGATAGGTTCTACCAAAATTGTAAGAAGAAAGTAACAGGTAAAAAAGGATATCCCAAATTTCAAAAAGATAACCGTTCTGTTGAGTACAAAACCACCGGATGGTCATTAAACCAAGCTAAAAGACGCATCACATTTACCGATAAAAAAGGTATCGGTGAGGTCAAATTACTAGGTAAATGGGATATTCAAACATACCCTGTTAAACAAATAAAGCGTGTTAGGCTACTCAAAAAAGCTGACGGTTACTATTGCCAATTCTGCATTGATACTGATGTTAAATCTGAATCTAGAATTGCTGATGGTGAAATAGGTCTAGATGTTGGGCTAGAGTATTTCTATTCAGATTCAAATGGTAATCATGAAGAAAATCCTAGATTTTTAAGGAAAGCTGAAAAAGCGATTAAACACTCTCAACGCCAAATATACAAGAAAGAAAAAGGTAAAAATCAACGCCGGAAAGCTAGACAGAGATATGCGCGGAAGCATTTAAAAGTAAGTAGGCAACGGAAAGAACACGCTCTTGTATTGGCGCGTAACGTATGCAAGCTTAACAGCTTAGTAGCCTATGAAGATTTAAACGTCAAAGGCATGGTAAAAAATCACGCTCTTGCCAAGAGTATTAATGATGTATCTTGGTCACTATTTCGTCGTTGGTTAGAATATTTTGCAGCTAAATTTAACTCACAAGTTGCTGCCGTCAATCCTAGAATGACATCTCAAAAATGTAGTGATTGTGGAACAATTGTTAAAAAATCTCTTTCAACTCGCACCCATAAATGTAGTTGTGGATGCGAACTTCAAAGAGACGTGAACGCCGCAAAAAATATTCTAAATCTTGCAAAAGCTAGGGTAGGGCATACCCGAAGTAACGCTTCTGGACTAGTAACCTCTACGCTAATTGGCGTAAGCCTGTTAGAGCAAGTAACTAGGGTGAAAGAAGAATCCCCCGCCTTTACGACTAAGTGAGCGAAGCGATACTTAGTCAGGCGGGGGAGTGTCAAACCAGAAACCAACCCTTGAATTTACAGACGCAAATCGTCGCGTCTGTAATCTAAGCTAGCTTTAGTCTTCGTGATCTTCAAAGGGATCTGACAATTCTCTGCTAGGTGGCCCAAAGGAGATATAGATTCCCCAGCCAGTAATGCCGATAACAGCAACGGCGACAGAAATGATAAGAACTATTGCGGGTTCCATAATTGAAAGATTTATTATGAGTGCTATTCTTATAGAATATTACAGAAGATTAAAAAAAGCTTTGGCAAGTAATCTTAGGTGAACTATGGCACAAAGGACAAGGTTGGGAGATATACTGAGGCCCCTAAACGCTGAGTATGGTAAAGTTGCTCCTGGTTGGGGAACTACACCAGTAATGGCTGTTTTTATGCTATTATTTTTCGTTTTCTTGCTGATTATTCTCCAAGTCTATAACAAGACCATCCTCATTCAGGATGTATTGGTTGATTGGCGCAGTCTAGGCCGTTAATCTAGACCAAGCTCAATAGCTCAAAGAATAAGCGTAGTAACACCCGGCTCATCCGGGTTTTTTTGTAGATTCGATAAACAAAAGTTAATCAAAAACAAGTCAACATATATATAGGAAGACTGCGTTCTCCTTCCCTGGTTCAACTGTCAATTTAGCGGAACAACACCATGAATATCTTTGGTATTGGCTTGCCAGAAATGGCTGTAATTTTTGTAGTAGCACTATTAGTATTCGGGCCAAAAAAGCTACCCGAAATTGGGCGTAGCTTAGGTAAAGCTATTCGCGGCTTCCAAGAAGCTTCTAATGAATTTCAAACCGAGTTCAAGCGCGAAGCCGAACAACTAGAACAAGCCGTGAAAACCACTGCCGAACTAGAACCCAAGCAAATCGAAGCCGCTCCATCAGAACAGCCGAAAAGCTAACTAAAAGCTAAAATGAGTAGTTGGCAATTTTAGATTTTAGATTGCCGATTTTAGATTGTTGTCAAATCTCAAATCCTCAAGCTTCAATTATCGCTGGCCTTGTGCCCAAACTCAAATCCAAAATCCAAAATCCAAAATCCAAAATTGAATGACAGAGGCTGTGACAAAACCGGCTTTGATAATTCCCCAGCTAATTGTCGGGTTGGGGAATCCAGAGCCAAAATACGACCAAACCCGCCACAATATTGGCTTTGCGGCTGTTGACGCCATCGCCAGGGCGTGGAAAATTCCCTTAGCAGAAAATAAGAAGTTTCAAGGCGAGTACGGTGAAGGTGTTGCGCCTGTTGGCGGTAAAATCCGCTTACTCAAGCCCTTAACTTACATGAATCGTTCCGGACAATCTATTCAAGCAGTGACTAGCTGGTATAAATTGCCGCCAGAGTCAGTGTTAGTGATTTATGATGAGATGGATTTACCTTTAGGTAAGACTCGCTTGCGCTTATCTGGTTCTGCTGGGGGGCATAATGGAATGAAAAGTGCGATCGCACATTTAAGTTCACAAAATTTCCCCAGATTGCGTATTGGTATCGGTAAACCCAAAAATTCAGCTAATGATGATTCTGGCGCTGTTTCCCATGTATTGGGACGTTTCTCGGCTAGCGAAAATCAAGTCATGTCTCTAGTACTGCAGTTTGTGGTTGAGTGTATAGAACTCAGCCTTAAACAAGGTGTAGAAAAAGCAATGAACCGTTGTAACAGCCGCAGCATTGAAATTCCTGAATCTGAGTCAGCTTAAACACAGGCTGTTCAACAGTTGTTCTGTTGTTCTGGTTATTTTCCCATTCTTGTGGTTGATGGACAGCGATTGTCGCTGTCTCCATCTAACCGTAATTCAGGCATTTCACCCGCCCCATATTTGGGTAAAAGAATTCACTCACGCCCCAAATCAGGAGTGCGATAAATCTTTGTTAATTTTCGTCAGCATCATGACAACGTCTTGTGGCTTGTTTAAGGGCTTGTCTTCAAACAGCGCTACTACCAAAATAGGTTTATTTAAAACGTCTCTTGCGTCTAGCTGCCACTGCTTTACGTTTACGCTTTTCCAATGGTGTTTCAAAGTGCCGATGATACTTTACGTCAGCTAATATACCAGCTTTGGAAACCTGGCGCTTAAAGCGACGTAGTGCTGAGTCTATTCCTTCGTTCTCTCCTAAAACCACTTGGGTCATTCTTGCTGTATCCTCACGATCGATTAGTTTCCATTGTAATAGCACCCCCTAACTTAGCAAAACTCCCCTAGCCAATAACGATGCAAAAATATAGTTTTTCACATTGGGCTAGGTTGTTTGTTACTGGAGCGTGCAAAATTTTACTACATTAGCATAATTTTTGCGCTCTTTGAGAAAATGAAGCGATCGCATCTTCACATTCCCCAACTAAAAAACAGGGATGAGGGACTAGGCGCTAGGTGTGAGGAGATAGAGATATTAAATTCAGAAATTGATTCTCCCCTGAGTCAGCATTTTATAGCCAGCAACCAAGGCTGTAAAAGCTAAGAAAAAATTCCACAAGCTAGTTGGTCTTAACATAACTCCTCCGCTTAGGAAAACTAGAACTATTCCTAAACTTAAAAAAATCCATCCTAAGTTACCAGTTTCTCTACGGAAAAAAATTAATGTAATTACCCCAGCCATGACTGCTAACACTGAACCAGTAGCAGGTATTTTGCTATAAAAATAAGAATAATAACCAGTAGCAAATATAATATTTTGTCCCAAAAAATATAAGCCTAAAAACAATAAAAATAACCCTATAACTTTGATTAATAGTCTGCTCATACAATTCTCTTAATAGTAAGATAATTATATATTGACCTTTTGATTTATCATAAAAAATTAAGTTAAACTTATAAAAAAATATATTAATTTTTTATAAAAATACGCAATGTTTAGATTATTTGACAAAATTTGTCCCAATTGTCTGCCGAGATAGACTAAATAAATAGACTAGATAATATGTAAATTCTCTAAGTTCGGTAAACCTCATCATTGATATAATAGTTAGCCCTCAAAGTCAATCTATCTCAAGCGCAGTCCGGAAAATAGCTGGAGTACGGTAAACTACAATACCAAACTCAGATAGTAACCGTTACAATCAAAGCAATAAAGCAAGTGGAGGAGCCACCAGGATGCAAGTTACATACGATTCAGATAAGCGTAAATTGCTATCCTCTCTATGTCATGGGGCGATTTTCTTTAGTACAACATTATTGTCTGTCGGAGTACCAATCGTCATTAACATCATTTCCGACGACCCAGTTGTTAAAAGCAACGCCAAAGAATCGATTAATTTTCACTTCAATGTTTGGTTTTGGGCAACTGTAATTGGCGTACCCATTGGAATTTTAACTTGGTTGACCTTTGGTATCGCCGGATTTTTACTATTTCCCATTATCGCTTTAGGCTTTTTACTGCATTGGGGACTGACAATTTGGGCGCTATTTCACTGTCTAACTAATCCAGATGAGCCGTTCCGTTATCCGTTCATTTTTAGACTGTTGTAATCACCAAATTAATTTGAAAATTCCCAGAAATAGATTAGTTAAATTCTAAATAATTAGGGTGCGTCAGTTCTAAAAATTGAATATACAGCGATTGTCTGTATTTCCGACACACCCTTAAATTTTATATAGCGTTTCTCAATCTAGTGAGGTACGTTTTTAAAGCTACTTGTTTTGATATAAAAGGTTCGTGTGTACTTCAGTAGCCTGGGAAACGCTATATAAGTAGACTTGAGATCCTTACCAATGACAAATGACAAATGACAAATGACAAATGACCAATTCCTAAGCCAACGGAACTTCGATATTTTCTACTTTGAGTAAAATTTTCAGTAAAGCGACGACACCAATTTGTGCGGACACTTCATCAGCATCCCATTTACCATCGCTTTTATATTTACCTTGGGTGTAATGATTAGTAGCTGACCAAAGGTAAGGACTGAGGACTTCTGGATGGTACATTCTATAGCCAAAACCGTTAAATCTTTCTAGCTGCCAAAGCTGTGCTGCTAAACTCCAGTCTTTTACCTTATCAAAATCTTTTAAAGTTAAAGCATCAATTGCGCTTTCTTCCCAAGAATATCCTGATTCCCAACCATTGATCGGTTCGGCTAAGGGTCTACCCGGAGGGGTGTTAACAGTACGTTTTTTTAGCGAATCGCCATTGTGCAAATGTCTGGTGAACTTGAGAGAGGATTCCATATTGTGGATAACTGCGATAAAGTACCAGGGAACATTAATTTGTCGCTGTATTGCTCTGTAGCGCCGGCGATATGAGGAGATTTGCGTCACTATATCTTGAGCTTGGGTTAATTTCTCTGGCTTAATTTCGCAAGTACTCCAAAGTCTTTGATATTCCGGTTTGAGGTCGCGTAGTCTAACTGATATTTCTGTTGTCATGTTGTTATGCACTCAGTATTAGCACTAGATTTTTTGTGCCATAAAGTTAACTTATTTTTTCTGAATTTCAGTTTTTTGATACAAAAAATTAAATTTTTCTTATTTATCAGCTAGTCGCTAATGTTACCATCGACAAAACATGAGCGCTAGTTTAAAACTGTTAAGCAGACAGAAGTAAATTCGCTAAAGAACTTCAGGGAAAATCATAAATCAATATAGATGATTCCATCGGGACGCAGTAATTTTGCGGCTACAAGTCTCAAAATAAATACTTTTTGCTTTTCATATATAAGCTGGGGGGTTAGACCCTTTTTATAGCTTCTGTCCTCTAGCTTCTGGCTTTCTGTTGTCAATATATCTAGATAGCAATTAGTTTTATTAACAGTAATCAGCTTTAGTTATGACTTAAGTTTATAGCGATAGTTAAATTTACATTATGTAACTGCTGCAATCTTGTATTTAATAAGATCCTTCTCATACACTATATAAGTGCTTTTTCAGCATGAAATATATACTTATATATACTGATAGTGTATATGATAGGTAATAATTTTGACGAGAATTCCTATCTCAGGTATGTTCTCAAACAGAATTAATCGATACAAGCATATTTGTAGCTACTTAGTAAGTAGAACATTGGAGGAAAGTAAAAAATGAAACTACAAGATTTTCTAGGAACCCAAGAGAAATGGAACTTTGAAGCGATCGCAGAAGATATAGATCTAACTCGTCAGATTCAGGTACTATTAATGGGACTGGGTTTATTAGACCCCCCAGCCGATGGTAAGTTTGGGCCTGTTTCTGCAGCAGCACTAAAAGAATTTCAAGAATTAACTAAGTCGGGAGAAAAAGATTATTTAGGCGCAGTCACAGCCAAAAATTTAATTGAAACAAAACCAGGAGATTTACCCCAACCTCCCTTAAAACTTAGCAGCAACATTGCTAGCAGAATTATCAAATACTTGCAGCTAAAAGATTATCAAATATCCATAGGAGCTAAACAATACAACATTGTTTATATCGAGGGAATGAGTGAAGATTGGACTCTCAATGGCGATGCACCCAATCAATTCAACGACCTTCGGATTGTGATCGAAATTGTCGAAGGTGTTCCCAAAATTGTCAACCACTGGCAAGCTACTACTGAACCAGGTAGACATTATACACACAATCCCATGAATCCGAAAGGGGCTGCCAGAATTAAGTTTGGTCAGTATAAAGCTTGGGCTGTTGGCTTTCATGGTAATGCAGACCGTCACGAAGCTTTAATTCAAGTTGCACCGATTACCGTTCACCGCGATTTTGACAAAAATTTTATACGTACTGGCGATAAACTAGACACAGGACTATTTGCAGTTAATCAACATTGGGGCTATGATGCGCCAGCAAATGATATTAAAACTGCCAGTGCAGGTTGTTTAGTGGGACGCAGGCGAGATGGACATCGTGAATTTATGTCCATTATTAAACAAGACCGCCGCTATCTAGTCAACAAAGACTATGTTTTCTATACGACAATTATTCCTGGGGATGATTTCGTCAAAACTGTTCCTGGATGAGGTTAAATTAATTTTGCCCAAATTGCATTAACAATTATTGAACCACCTCAATCCTGTGAACTCAATTGAGGTGGTTATTAGTCATTAGTCAATAGTCATTAGTCAATAGTCATTGGTAAGGGTTGATAGTTAGTCAATCACGAGAAAATCTCACAACCAAATATGAAAATCTTTTTCTCCTAGCCCCTAACCCCTATTTTCATGCTATTTTGCATTTCTTCTCATAATTGTGTTTAATTCTACTGACTTACTTAGTACAACATTTCATTAATTCCTAGCTGACTTCCGCGTACCTATCCTGCGGGAACGCCTAACGGCGAATCCGCTTACCTCTGCGCCCCTTTGCGTTTAAATTTCAACTCTCAATGAATCACGATTGTCTGCAAAGCTGTACTGAAAAGATATTTTTGTGAAACTAACGGAACGCCCATTAAACTAACCTTATCCTCCTAAATCTCTCAGTAATGCTTCTACTCTAGCGACACCATCAAAATCATTGCGTCGCTGGTATAAGTCACGAGCTTTATTGAGGACGTTTACAGCTTGTTTAGCTTGTCGTCTTTGCTTATACATTGAACCCATTAACTCATAAGTTTGGGCATTATTCCGATCTAAATTAATTGCTTGTTCATAAGCCCAGTTAGCGGCTTCGTAGTCACCCAAACGCGCTTGGGTGACAGCTAATCCTAAATAAGCATTCACATTATTGCGATTTAGTTGAATCGCACGCCGATAAGCTTCTTTTGCTCCGGCTGTATCGCCCATATTACCTTTAATGTAACCGACAGCGTAGTAAAAATCGCCGTTGTTAGGACTAATAGCCAATGCTCGACGGTAAGCGGCTAATGCTGCGGGAAAATTTCCTTGTTGAGCATATAAATAGCCAATACCTGAATGAATTTTTGCGTTCTTAGGTTCGAGAGTTGCGGCTTGTTGGTAAACGGAAATTGCTCCATTATAATCACCAGCATCAACTAATCTGCGCCCTTCTTCTAGCATTTGCTTTACTTCGGGAGTTCTCGCTTGTGCTAACAAGACTTGAGCTTGAGCTGCTGGCGATATAGTTGCAGCAAAACTACCTAATAACAAAATGCTTACTATAAATGTAATCGGTTTGTACACAGTAAATTTCCTGAGTTTCTAGGGAACTTTTTTCTTGTACATTAAAACAGAAATATTGAGTTTTGCAAACTGTATTTATTCTGGTTTATAAAATTTTAATAATGTTTTATCTACATTGTCAGTACTGATGGAGAAAAATCAGAGTTTTTACGTAATTGTTCAGCCAAACATAGTCAATCGGACGTATATTCCACAGTATTGTTCAAGGACAGTCTTTGATGCCAGCAAGCCTGTGAAATTTATACTATGATTATCATCATTCATGCTTAAATAAATCAAATATTTATACAGTTATAAAGTTAAATATTAGACATGATAAAACTCACTCAAATCATCTCTTGAAGATGGATATTATATTGATGATGGCAGCAATTAGAAGCGATTGTTAGCCAATTTAGTCCCTGAGTTGAAAGTGTTTTACATGTAATCAATCATTCTTGGATATGTGTTGATTATTTTCAAATTTTCCAGAAAATTGGCAACACACTTAGTCATAAATGAGAACTGAGCAAACGTTGTCCGATATAACCCTTGATGAATGAGATAACTATTGCGAATCAGAATCAAGCACAATAGAGAGCGCTAATTGATAGATTTGCCGCCGGGGTAGGGAAGTAAACTTGGCTAATTGACGGCTAGCTTGCGATCGCGAAATTCCCTGACGCATAATTTGTTCTAGTTCAGCTTTGAGTTCGGCTTCTGTTAGTTGGGGTTGACTAGCTGGCGTTCCCGCTACCACTAGAGTATATTCTCCTTGGGGTTCGCGCTGGCTGTAATGACTGATGGCTTCGGCAATTGTTCCCCGCCAAAATTCCTCGTAAAATTTGGTTAGTTCTCTAGCTAAAACAATTTGGCGATCGCTTCCTAAGCTTTCTCCTAAGTCTTGTAAAGTATCGCGCAAGCGGTGGGGCGATTCGTAGAAAATTAAAGTGCGAGATTCTGTCTGCAGAGATTCTAAATATTCTCGCCGTTGTTGCGTCTTGGCGGCAAGAAAACCTTCAAACACAAATCTATCCGTTGGTAACCCGGAAGCACTTAAAGCCGCAATTGCAGCACTCGCACCGGGAATCGGTACCACTGTTATCCCCGCTTCCACACATGCTTTCACCAATTCATAACCCGGATCGGAAATTCCTGGCATACCTGCATCGCTAACCAAAGCAATGGCCTTACCATTAGTTAAATGCTCTAACAATTCTGGGATGCGGCTACTACGGTTATGTTCGTGATAACTAATTTGCCCAGTCTGAATTTGAAAATGTTGTAAGAGTTTCCCTGTATGGCGCGTATCCTCCGCCGCAATCAAATCCACATTTTGCAAAATCCGCACCGCCCGAAAAGTGATATCTTCGAGATTGCCAATAGGTGTACCGACAATATAAAGTGTTCCAGGTTTGGGATCGGTTTGCATGAGAAACTAGGGGCTAAGGGCTAGGAGAAAAATAAAAATTGTACAGACGCGATTCATCGCGTCTCTGACTAATGACAACTGACAATTATGGTTTATTTGTAGGTTTAGTTACCTTAGATTTAATTTATTTAGCTGAATCTGCTCCGCAAAATAATCAAAAGCTGGTAGCTATTGACTATACTGTAGCAGCAGGAGGCCCGGCAACAAATGCGGCGGTGACTTTTAGCTATTTAGGAAACCAGGCTAAAGTTTTGGGTGTGGTAGGTTCCCATCCAATGACGCAACTAATTCGTACAGATTTAGATAATTATCAGGTAGCGATCGCGGATCTTCAACCTGACGCGACAACCTCTGTACCAGTATCTTCGATTATTGTCACCGAATCTACAGGCGATCGCGCTGTAGTTTCCATTAATGCGGTAAAAACTCAAGCCAGTATTTCCGCCTTACCGTCAGATATTTTGCAAAATATTGATATATTGCTGATTGATGGACATCAAATGGCAGTTAGTATTGCATTAGCGCAAATGGCTAAATCTCAGAATATCCCTATCGTCATCGATGGCGGGAGTTGGAAAGCTGGGTTTGAGGAAGTTTTACCTTTTGTCGATTACGCTATTTGTTCGAGTAATTTTCATCCTCCTAACACTCACTCTACAATAGAAGTTTTTGCTTACCTGAGTGATTTTGCCATTCCCCACATCGCCATCACTCACGGAGAACAGCCAATTGAATATATAAGTTGTGGTAATAGAGGTGTAGTAGATGTGCCGCAGATATTAGTAGTTGATACACTAGGGGCTGGAGATATTTTTCACGGGGCATTCTGCCATTATATTTTACAGGAAACTTTTACCGATGCTCTGGCGCAAGCCGCAAACGTGGCTGCTAAAGCTTGTCAATTTTTTGGTACTCGTCGGTGGATGGATTAGGGGCTAGAAAATAGAAATGTTTTGATAATTGACTGATTAAATAGTTAACTTAGACAAGGCATAATTTATGAAAGATTTATCAGAAATATTAGCGATCGCGCGTCAAGTAGGATGGGGTGCAGCAGATATACTCAAGTCTTATTATCATGGCACAATTAAAGACGCTAATTTAGCAGTTCAATATAAACAAAATGAGCCTGTTACGGCTGCTGATATCGCTACCAGTCAATATATTTTAGAAACATTACAAGCCGCTTTAGGTAATGAAGATTTCGCCTACATTAGCGAAGAAACTTATAAAGCACAACAAATTAAAAGTAATTCTACATGGGTATGGATTATCGATCCGTTAGATGGGACAAGAGATTTTATTGAAAAAACAGGCGAGTATGCAATTCACATTGCTTTAGTGAAAGAAAGACGCCCAGTACTAGCAGTTGTTGTGATTCCCGAAGCGCAGAAATTATACTTTGCTACTGCGGGTGGGGGTACATTTGTGGAAACAAATAATGGTGCTATTCCCTTACGAATGTCTTTAGAAGGTAACAAAAAATCTTTAGAAGATTTAACTTTAGTTGTGAGTCGTTCCCACCGCAACCCAAAATTAAATTACTTGCTAGACAATCTTCCTTGTAAAAATCAAAAAGCTATTGGTAGTATAGGTTGTAAAATTGCCGCTATTGTTGAGCAACAAGCAGATATCTATATTTCTCTTTCTGGTAAATCTGCGCCTAAAGATTGGGATATCGCCGCACCAGAATTAATCCTAGCCGAAGCTGGCGGAAAGTTTACCCATTTTGATGGCTCGCCATTACAGTACAATACCGATGATATTAATCAATGGGGTGGTTTATTGGCGAGTAATGGTCAATATCATCAGTTACTTTGTACAGAAGCAGAAACTATTTTATCGCAATTTTCTGAGTCAGAGTTTGATGATAAATAAGATTTTGCGGATAAATTACGGCGATCGCCACCTGATTTTACAGTCGAGGTAGAATGCAATTGATCTTCTACCCTTGTTCAAAAAACCAGCAATTGTGTAATAATAGAATAGGCTTACAAATATGCATGTCATCAACTAACCTTAGTTGCTGACCTTCAGGTATATTGAGTTAGAAATCAGACTCCGTAGGAGTCAATTTTGAAATGCTGTGCTATAATAGCGGATATAAAGATTATTTTCGGTTGAGTTATTCGTTTTGATTTCTCTAAAGCGTCTCTCCGAATCTAACTCTCTACAATTTCTGAATTCGGAGACAGAGCATGTCAATTTATGTTGGGAATTTGTCCTATCAGGTTACTGAGGAAGACCTGAAGCTGGCATTTGCAGAATATGGGAAGGTTAATCGCGTTCAGTTACCAACCGATCGGGAAACAGGCCGTCCTCGCGGATTCGCATTTGTAGAAATGGAATCGGATGCTCAAGAGACAGCAGCCATTGAAGCACTTGACGGTGCGGAATGGATGGGAAGAGATCTCAAAGTTAACAAAGCCAAGCCACGTGAAGAAAGAAGCGCTCCTCGTGGTAACTGGGGGGGTAACAACAACCGTAATAATCGCCGTTACTAAGTTTGGCATCAAAAACTTAAAAATCTAGAGTCTCCAGCAGTTAAAGCCAAAGGCTCGATGCTGCTGGAAAATTTTATTTTGTCTATTCATCCATATAGAGGAGGAATGAGAATGACACAAGTCGTATTAGGAGAGAATGAAGGTATTGAATCAGCTTTACGTAGATTTAAACGGGAAGTTTCTAAAGCAGGAATTTTCCAAGATATGCGCAAAAAACGTCATTTTGAGACGCCTTTAGAGAAGGAAAAGCGCAAAGCAGTAGCTAGACACAAGCAAAATCGTAGACAACATTCTCGCTACAGATAAGATTCCTAAAAATTTGCTCTTCGACTTAATTACCGTGTTTTACTACCATGTTTGGTAGCATTAGTATCGGGAAGCGCAAACGCAAATAACTAGGCAGACATTCATACATAACTATTGTGGTAGTAGCACTGTTTTAGCTTTCAGTGCTACTACAAATGTATGTAATCATAGATTATTGACAGTATAGATATTTTTTTCCGATTCATAAGTTCTTGTTTGTGGAACTTATAGCTGAGTAGATATATCTTGTTTATATACTGACAAATATTGTAGTTAGTTGCATAACGCAATCTCTGATTCTGGATTTTCAGACAAATGTTGCGCCTTTATCATTTATTAATTGCTGCTATCTTAGTGGCACTAATCCCAGTAGGATTAAAATATGGTTCTAATTTTATTCCGAAAAATCAGACTGAGCAAACCCCCCCTGCGGTAGAACCATCAGCAAAGCCTAAACCCTTACCGACAGAAGGTAATATTTGGCGGAATATTCTGGGTAACGCCTCAGCACCAACAGATTGGGAAGTTGCGCCTTGTGAAGGAAATGCGCCACTGTTATGTGTTTCAACTGAAGGCAAAGTTTTAGGTACAGTTGAGATTAATATCTACCCCTTGGAAAAAAATTCAGCTTTTCAAAAGCAGCTAGAAGCAGCAGGTATTCCCGCCAATAGTAAAATAGATTACCAAAAACCTGAGTATCAAACCCAGCTATGGACAGCATTAAAAGCTTGGGTGACAGATTATTATACTGCGATCGCCAAAGACCGTCAGGTAAGCTATGGAAAAGAGACTATTTTCTCCAGCCATCCCCCACAACTAGTAACAATTGGTAAACTTCCAGGAATCCGCTACGGATTTACGGGACTTAAACGCGAGGGTGGAGTCAAAGAGCAACATATCGGTCATGTTACCTTTGATGGTAATACATTGTATGTGATTACCAGTGCTTTCGATCCCAGTTCAGCAACAGGTAAATTTGACAAATTAGAAGATTTGGCAATTTTTCAACCATACCTTTATGCGATCGCAGCCGATCTCAAGTTACCGAAATAAAGCGGTTAGTATTTCCTCAAAAAGAGCCATTAGATTATTTGTCAGATAATACCAATTTGAAAAAAGAATGCGACAGATTGTAGGGGCACTGGCACTGCCATGCCCTCTAGAATATATTCATGTATCGCCAACATTAAGTAGGGAGACATAATTATTTGTAGGATGGGTTAGCGATAGCGTAACCCATGCGGGTGTTGGGTTACCCTACGGGAAGCCGCTCCGCGTCTACGTTCCTCAACCCAACCTACGTCCTGCCATGCCCTCTAGAATATATTCATGTGTCGCCAACATTATTTGAATTAGTCTAAGTTATGGCAACTCGCAATTTTTGCTAATTGGTGTGAGTAATAGATAATTAAAAATATTACCCATTACTCATCACCAATTAACGCCAAACTTAAATTTCAGCTATGGCTCTTTCAATCAAACGACGCGCTAGAGTTTGCGTACCAGTGTGTTCATAGTAATTGGTTGACACATCTAAAAACGCCGCTAAATAATCCAATTTGCTATCAGAAAATTCGACAAAACCTTGCAAATGGCTGACAACTTTTTGCGGTGTCAACCCATTGGATGCAACAAGACTGCTCATCCAACCTTTGACAGAATCAAAGCTTTCACCAATAAAGTTCAGTTTCCCGGCAGAATTACCCCCAGGAATTGCATCTTTGATATTTTGAAAAGTTGTGTTTTGTTCTAATTCTTGTGGGCTGGTTTGACTTAATCCAGATATAGCTTTACTGATAAAGTCAGGCCCTAATGGAATTAAACCATCAACGCAGACTAAAGCTACCAGCCGGATTAAAGACTCACCACTATACTCACCCAAAGCGCCGACAAAATCGCCAATGCTATCGCCAGGAATACCGTTAATTTGGCAGAAAGCTACTAATTCAGCCACTAACTTTAAAGTCAAGTCAATAGTTTGGGCTTTGTCAGGTTTGGGAGTAACACTATTTAAAAAACCCAACAAAGGAATCTTTTCACCCACTTTATTGGCTAAAGCTGCTGCGCCCAGAATTTTATCTGTATTATCAACAGTTTGATATAGCCATAAAGCTGTTTGGTAGCCTTGAGACTTATCGTTAAAAAGATAAATTGCCCGTTCGCCAATTTGCTGAATTAAACCTTCGTCAGTTTCTCCTGTAACAGTCTTAATTGTGTTGACAAAGCCTACAGTATTATGCCATTCACCGGGAGCGACAAAATCTAAGGCGTTCAACATATTAACAGTCAATCCACCTGTTGGTAGTTGATCCACCAACTCAAAAATTGGTTTACTCAAAATAGTCTCCTTATTTTGGTGTAGTAAGTTTTATTTCTGGATTCCAGCTTATTTGAGTTTAGCTAGACCATCAAGATTGAATTTTTCTATCCAAGTTTCTCTGTCTGCTGACGTAAATCCTGGATCTTTAGAAAGCACCTTGACTTGGTACTTACCCACCAAAACCGAAGTTTGAGTATTACCTAGTTTAACTGAGGGGTAACCACCAACTTGTTTGGTGCTATTGGAGAACTTAGCCGCCGCACCAGGAATACTAGTGGTGTCGGAAATAGACAATTCGGCTAAAACCTTACCATCTTTTTTCAAATTCGCGGCGGAAAAGCCTTTTTTCTCTTGAGTGTAGACACGTTGGTAACCATCACCCCCAGCCGGGAAGAATTGGTTTAATTTGCTACCTTGAGTCGCATCTTTAGCAACTGCTTGGCCGCTTTTTTGGCGACTGCTTTCTTGCTGTGCTTGATCGAAACGTCCGGGAGTTTTTGGCGAACATGCTGTAGTCAGTAGTAATACTGAAAGTAATACAGCCGCTAAAATTCTCCGCCCACGTGGGAAAGTCATATTTTGCTTCTCCTGATGCTTGAGCTTTGAGGCAATTATCAGCGCTGGTTTAGCTTTTAGCCAGAAAATTTATTTTTTGATAACTATTCGTGTGTGTTTAGAATTACAGATGACTGTTGATGGTTGACACTTCGAGTGTAGCTCTCAGTGCGGCGCTGTTGACGGTTGATTGGTGATTTTTGACAATTGACGACTGTAAGAGCGGGTTCACAGATATTTCTCGCTGATTAACAACGATTTAAATAAACCCGCCCCTACTGGCTATTGACGATAAGCTATGACAGCATAAAACGGATCTCCCCCTGGCGCACCTAACCATTGGAGAATAGATGGTATGGTTGATTTATGCACAATGACTTCTGGGGTAGAAAATCCGGGGACTGAAGCAAAGTAGTTTTTTACTAGTTCGACTCTGGTGTCTTCTGAACCATCTCGCCAAGCTTGAATGGCTTTTTGATAAAACATCCGGTTAGAAAAGCTGATAATCGCTACACCACCGGGTTTGAGAATGCGGTGAATCTCTGAAAATATTGCTTCTGGATACTGGATGTATTGCACAGAAACGCAATTGAGAACCGCATCAAAATCTCCATCTGCTAAGGGTAGCTGGGGGTTATCGTTGAGATTTTGCACAAAATAATGATTTAATTGGGGATTACGTGCCAATTCTTCAGCATTTAATCCATGCCCTTCAACGTGGGAAAACTGCATTTCTGGTGGGAGGTGGGATACCCAACTACTCATCAGATCTAAGATGCGCGTGTTAGGTTTAAGTCGTTGACGATATACATCTGTTAGCTGTGTAATAAATGCTTCATCAACATGAGTCACAAATCGAGGGTAATTATAAAACAAATTGTCATTTGTGTCATCTAGCTTCAAGCGTTGATCTGGTCGCAAAATCATAACTTAAATCTTTATTTTGGAGGATTTTTTCCCCAACTGAATTAATTTCAGTTAGGATTTAAATCTAGTAATTGGTATGATGCCTTACATATTTTAAAGGCAGATTAACCATTAAATGAACCTAGCTCGCAACATTCAATTCGTACTAATTAATGTTGTACAAAAACCGAGTATTTCCGAGTATATGGCGGTCAATCTATTTATTTGTTAGATTGCCCTATGTGAGTTTGTTAGTTTGGCTGATTCCTTTAATATTGGGCAATTCTGGGCAAAATAGCCTGATGGCTCATGATGAAGGCTTTTATGCAGGGCGTGCAAGGCAAATGTTTGAATCTGGGGACTGGATCGCGCCTTGGGGAACTGCCCATCATAAAACTCCTGGCTCTTATTGGTTAATTGCAACGGCTTATCGGTTGTTGGGAGTGAGCGAATTTAGTGCCCGACTTCCCAGTGCGATCGCGGGAATTTTTTGTCTATTTACAATCTACGAAATTGCCAAAATTATATTAAGTCAAAAAGTAGCGTGGCTCACAGCTATTATTTTAAGTGTGGAATTTCTCTGGCTACAATCATGTCGGCTAGCCGCTCCTGATATTCCCACGATTTTATTGGTACTTCTAGGCATTTTATCTTTTCTGAAAGCCGAATTATCTCCAGATAAAAGCTATTTTTGGCTGTTTATTGCTGGCTTAAGTTTTAGTTTAGGTTTTTTATTAAGAAGCTTTGTAATTTTTCTGCCAATGGTGGCTTTATTACCTTATTTAATCGGGGAAAATCGCCGTCATCAGCATCTTTTTAACCCCATGTTTTATGTAGGTTTAGTTGTGGGTTCAATTCCGACATTAATTTGGTTGGGGTTAAGCTGGTTGCGCTTTGGCAATGATACTATTGGACAATTACTAGGGTTTGTGGTAGAGCTAGGTTCGGAAGACCGCAACCATAATGGATTTTTCTTTTATTTCTGGAATATTCCTTTAAAATCATTTCCTTGGTTTTTTTTCAGTCTTTTAGGGATGGCTGTAGTTATAAAACGTCCGATTCCTCACTACCAGTTACTTGTAGTCGGTTTTCCTATAGTTTTATTTACTGAACTGAGCATTTTCTCTACTCGCCTTTCTCACTACGCGCTTTGTCTATATCCTTTTATAGCTTTATTAGCGGCTGTCGGTTTAGATTGGCTGGGTAAGATGTATCAGCAAGGATTTACACCTCAGACTCAGGCGAAGAAATATCTTCCCCGAAATTTTAGTTATGCTTTTGGCGTTTTCAGTATTGTCTTGCTGTGCGCAGGAATCTTGGCTCTAAGTTACGGCGATGCTTACCTCAAACAACGGGCAATTCCTTGTTTAATTTTAGGATTAGGCTGGTTAACAGTACCTTTGATATGGATTGCACGTCACAGATTTGGACAAAAGTTTTTAAGCAACAATTATTGGTTAGCGAGTTGGTTAATTCCCTGTTGGCTAACTTTAGCTATGGCTGGTAATTTAGGGTTTTTAGGTGATTACAATCCAAATTTTAAGGCTTTTTTCCAACGTCCAGCGATCGCTTCTATTCTCCAGTCGCATCCGGTTTATTTTGCTCAACTCGAAGATAAAAACTCTGTATTGCTGAATTTCTACACTCCTATACCTGCTGCTAGGGTTAGGGCTATTTCTCAAGTCCCTATATTGAGCTATGCTTGGATATCTGCTAATAACCAGCAATTATCCCCGCCTTATCGCGTTATTGCTACACTACAAGAGTACCAGCTGATTCAAGTCCTACCTTAAGGCGGATGGCACTCAGTTGTTGCAAACTTGAATTTAGTTAGTTAAAATAATAGTACGCACACTAAATAATTATTTGCTATGGTGTCTATATCTAAGGATTCTGAAATATTGGAGTCGTGGCAGCAAGTTCTGGCACCATACAGCATTGGCTACAGAATTAAGCTACTCTCACAGATGCTGACTCGCAAGTTTACAGAAAAGCTAGAACCTTTTGGATTGACACCCTTTCATTGGTTAGTATTGTGCTGTTTGTGGCAAGAAGATGGCTTACCGACTTCTAGTATTGGCGATAAACTCAAGCAAGTGGGCGGAACTTTAACAGGCGTATTAGATCGGATGGAAGAACGGGGTTTAGTGCGTCGCGAAAGAGATACGCACGATCGCCGCATCTGGAGAATTTGGCTGACGGATGCGGGTAAGGAATTAGAAAAAGTTTTACCACCCCTGGCGGCAGAGTTGCGCGATCAAGCCATGATGGGAATTTCTATCGCAGAGCGAGAATTATTTTCTCAATTATTAAATCGAGCGATCGCGAATTTGGGCTAGGGGCTAGTGAAGATTAAGCTAATGCGCGTCTACATTGCATAACTACTAATAAAGGCTGTCAACAGTCAACAGTCAACAGTCAACCGTCAACAGTCAACAGTCAACAGTCAACCGTCAACAGTCAACCGTCAACAGTCAACAGTCAACAGTCAACCGTCAACAGTCAACCGTCAACCGTCAACCGTCAACCGTCAACCGTCAACCGTCAACAGTCAACCGTCAACATTTAACAGCCCTCACAATGGATTGAGCCAGTTAAAAGCAGACGAGGAGCAGATTTAAGTACGGCTCAAAATCACGCGATCGCATCTATATAAAATATTGTCCGTCGCGAAGCCTTTGTGATGGCTTTTAATGATTGTTTTCACTTGATTACCATTGCTTTATTATTAAGCGGTCTGGCGATTATTTTTATTAAAAAAGTTAAGGCTACAGGTGCTACTGCTGCTCATTAAATATTCAACCTCTCTCCCAAACGAAGAGAGGTTAGTCAACAAGTCAAAATCCTGTTCAACAACTCCCATTTATTTAGACGGCATGTTGCCGATACCACTCAATAGTATTCTTTAGCCCCTGCTGAAAGCTAACTTGAGCAGTAAAATTAAAAGCTTGCTTTGCGCGTTCAGTATCCAAACAACGGCGAGGCTGTCCATTAGGCTTATCTGTTTCCCAGACAATTTCACCTGTAAATTCCATCAGTTCACAAATCAGATTGATTAAATCGCGAATGGAGATTTCAGAACCTGTTCCTAAATTCACTGGTGCAGCTTCGTTGTAAAACTGAGTACCCATGACAATTCCCCTAGCCGCATCTTCAGAATAGAGAAATTCACGGGTAGGACTACCATCACCCCATACAGGAAGTTGCTTGACGCCGTTGATTTGGGCTTCGTGAACTTTGCGAATTAGCGCCGGAATCACGTGAGAACTTTTCGGATCAAAGTTATCTTCAGGCCCGTATAAATTTACAGGTAACAGGTAAATACCGTTAAAGTTGTACTGCTGACGATAAGCTTCTAACTGCACTAACAGCGCTTTTTTAGCAATACCATAGGGCGCGTTAGTTTCTTCAGGATAACCATTCCACAGGTCATCTTCTTGAAAAGGCACAGGGGTAAATTTGGGATAAGCGCAAATAGTCCCAACACAGACGAATTTTTCTACTCCAGCTTGATAAGCAGCATGGATGAGTTGAGTTCCCATGATCAAGTTGTCGTAGAACAACTCGGCTGGTTTTTCACGATTGAGTCCGATACCACCAACATGGGCGGCTAAATGAATGACTATATCTTGCTGATCGACTACAAGTTGGCAATTTTCCCAGACGCGCAAATCGCGATCGCGCGATCGCGGTACAGTAATTTTTTCCCGATCTGCTCCTGCTTGACATAGCTGATCGATTACCTGACGACCGAGAAAACCCGATCCGCCAGTTACGAGAATTCGCTTATTTTTTAGTTCTAAGACAGCCATATTTTTATCCTCAGCCTTGGGTATTAAAAGTGGAGAGCGCCTAATTGTTGGCGAACAGTCGCCATATCTTCCAACAGGGAAGAACCACTACCATTAGCTGCTGTCACGCCCAAGGCTTGTAAATCCGCTTCTACCATTAGTGATACTAATTCCTTAAAGCTTACAGATGGTGCCCAACCTAGCTTTTGTCTGGCTTTAGTAGAATCCCCAATTAATAACTCTACTTCCGCCGGACGCAGATAGCGCTCATCAAACTCTACATAATCTTGCCAATCGAGGTTTACATAACTAAAAGCTAAATCTAAAAATTCCTTGACTGAATGGGTTTCACCAGTAGCAATTACATAATCATCTGGCTGCTCTTGCTGTAACATTAGCCACATGGCTTTGACATAATCCTTGGCATAACCCCAATCTCTTTTAGCATCTAGATTACCCATGTATAATTTTTTCTGTTTACCCGCCACAATTTGCGCTACTGCTCTAGTAATTTTCCGGGTGACAAAAGTTTCACCACGGCGCGGCGATTCATGGTTAAAAAGAATACCATTACAAGCAAATAAAGAATAAGATTCTCGATAATTTACTGTTTGCCAATGGGCATAAACTTTAGCACAAGCATAGGGGCTACGAGGATAAAAAGGCGTTGTCTCACTTTGAGGTACGGCTTGAACTAAACCATACATTTCTGAAGAACCAGCTTGATAGAAACGCACCTGAATTCCTGTGCGTTGCTGGTAATCGCGGATTGCTTCCAGCAAACGTAGTGTACCCATCCCTACAGCATCTACGGTGTATTCTGGCGAGTCAAAGCTGACTCTGACATGGGATTGAGCGCCCAGATTGTAAATTTCTATGGGCTTTACTTCTTCTAAAATTCTGCGCAGGGTTGTACCATCGGTCAAATCGCCGTAGTGCAGAAACAACCGTACACCCTCTTTATGGGGATCTTCGTAAATATGATCGATACGGTCAGTGTTAAAGGTCGAAGTGCGACGGATAATACCATGAACCTCATAACCTTGCTCTAGCAAAAACTCACTCAAATAAGAACCATCTTGACCTGTAATACCAGTAATCAATGCTCGCTTCTGTTGCGTCATGCTGAGTATTCCTTTGCGATATTTTGATAAAGAATTGACGAGTCTAACTGATACAAGCTAGCAATTAATTACTAAATTGCCTAATGGACAACTTAGAAATCTTTGCTAATACTTAAAATCTAAAGTTATCTAATATACTCCGAAAAGACAAAATTCTCAAATTTTGATAGCAGTACAATCGAAACTACAAAATTTGATCTTGAAAATTGGGAAATTTTGACTAAAACTTCATATAAATTTAGATTTTATGAAGCTTGCATAAATTTTATCGAAAACTTTAAATTTATACTAAAAGCGATCGCACTTCCATCTCAATCCCTCGTTCAGTTAGCGAGCCAGCAAAAATGTCTGGGCTAAACCTGTCTTGAAAATGGGCATGGCACTGCCTACCTGTGTCAACTTAAGCTAAAAACCTTTCTCTATATCGTTTCCAGGCTCCGGCTGCTGCCTCGTCTTGTGATAAATTGAGGCAGAGCCTCATAAATCTACGCTCCCACGCAGAGCATGGGAGCTAGATGGAATCGGGGTTTGACGTTAAGTTGACACCAATGGGCACTGTCATGCCCTCTAGAATATATTTACGTGCAGCAAAAAATATTTAAATTGGTATGAGATATTCTCGTAAATAACCACCCATAAAAAATTATCTAGTCTCTCTCTAGAAAGCATGAACTAGACACATAAATTAAATTGTATAAATTTTTGCTCTGGGGGCATTAACTGCCCCAGAGAATTGCACTGATGTATTTGTCAGTAAGCCCCGTTATTTTTGGGTATAATTACAACATCAATAGTTTTCAAGATAATCCACAAATCCAGCCAAAAAGTCCTAAATTTGACATAATGTAGGTCAATTTGAACTCTGCGGGGATAAGGGATATCATTACGCCCAGAAACTTGCCACAATCCGGTGATTCCGGGGCGGGTAGTTAAAACCCGGTCGATGTGACAACCGTATTTAGGCAATTCTTCCGCTACTAAGGGTCGCGGGCCGACAACACTCATATCCCCTTTTAAGACATTCCAGAATTGCGGAAATTCATCCAAGCTAGTGATGCGTAAAAATTTCCCAATTTTGGTAATTCGCGGGTCTTGTTTCAGCTTAAAACTGCTTTCAAATTCCTGGCGCATTTGGGGGGATGTTTCCATCATTTGCATGAGCATTTCATCGGCATTACTCACCATTGTGCGAAATTTAATACAATTAAATGGCTTGTAGTTTTTACCGACCCTTTCTTGGACATAAAAAATCGGGCCTTCTGAACTCAAAGCAATCAGTAAGGCCAAAATTAAGTAGACAGGGAAAAATACGATCAAAACAAACAGCGAAAACACAATATCAAACAGTCGCTTGGCAAACTCTCCGTTTAAACCTTGAAAAGACAAGCCTTTAGGTTTTAACCTAAAAGTCTTTTTTGGTTGACCGCGTTTGAAGAAAGTACGCGCAGACGCGCTAGCATCTCGTCGCAGGCCTCGCTTGCCGGAGAGGAGTGAGCTCTGGGCAGTCATCATACTCCTTAACAATCCACACCACACATAGTCCCAATCTTAAAGCTAAAACGAGGTGCTTCTGGGTTGAAATTGCCAAAAGCATACAAAAGAATTACAAAAATTTTGAATTTGACTCCAAGGATTGCTTTTGTTTGCCGCACTGCTCAACAAAATTGAGATAGCGCTGGGCAAATGCTACTGTAGAAAAGTGAGTAGCGTGCGATCGCAAATACTCTGGATTAAATGCATTTTCATACATTGCAAACTTTTCTACTGTTTCCACTAAAGCAGCCTCCGTTTGGGCTTTAAAGAAGATTCCTGTTCCTGTATCGCCACATAGGCGAATATCTTTGACAGTTTCTAATGCTCCTCCTGCACCATAGGCAATTACCGGAGTACCACAAGCTTGGGCTTCTACTAAGGCAATGCCAAAATCTTCACAAGCTGCGTACACAAATGCCTTGGCTTTTGCCATGTATTCTTTAACTACATCATCAGGTTGCCATCCTAGTATTTTGATATTAGAGTTTGCTATTTTCCGAAGATATTCCATCTGCGGGCCTGTACCAATAACTACCAACTGTTTTTGCAGTTGATTAAAAGCTTGGATAATTAAGGATACTTGTTTGTAACTAACTAACCGGGAAACTATCAGATAAAAATCTTCTTTCTCCTTGACAAAAGGCATAGCATCGACATTAACCGGGGGATAAATTACTTCTGCCTGGCGTCGATAACAGCGCCAAATTCGTCGAGCTGTATGCTGGGAATTGGCAATAAAATAGTCCACGCGATTGGCTGATAATACATCCCATTGGCGCAAGCGATGTAATAAATATCGCGTCATCCACCCAGCTAAACCACTGCCTAATTTGCTTTGTTGGAGATAATCAAAAGTTAAGTCCCAAGCATAACGCATCGGGCTATGACAATAACAAATATGTAATTGTTCGGGACTAGTAATCACTCCTTTAGCTACAGCGTGAGATGAAGATAAAATCACGTCATATTGCCGTAAATCCAATTGTTCAATGGCTAACGGTAACAAAGGTAAGTATTTTTGTACACCATTGCGCGCCAAGGGAAAGCTTTGGAGAAAAGTTGTACCAATCTGACGCTGATATAAATAGCTTTCTGGATTGCTAGATTCAAAATCAATGAGTGCAAATAAGTCAGCATTTATATGATTCAGAATTTCACGTACAACTAGTTCTGAACCTCCGGTGGCTTTAGGTGTCAGCCATTCATGAACCAGAGCATATTTTAAGGGCACAGCTAACGTAAATAAATGGAAAATACAGCAATTTAAGTGATGAGGTTAACTGAAAACTTTCCCTTTTTAATTAAGAAATGGAAAGCAACCCAGGTGTTAATGAAGACGCTATTCTCCGAAAACAGGTTCCAGAGGAATGCAGCAACCTGATAACCTCAAATAGGGAGAACTAGGGACTAGGGATGAGGGACTAGGGACTAGGGATGAGGGACTAAGGAAGATAAAGCATTAATATTTTTTTACACTAGCCCCTAGCCTCTAGCCTCTAGCCCCTAGCCTTGTCCTCTAGCCCCTTGATGAATAACAAAGATTACAGGGGAATTTATGCGCATTTTGATCATGGGTGGGACTCGGTTCATTGGCGTTTACCTAACTCAATTGCTAGTAAAACAAGGACATGAGGTGGTACTGTTCAATCGTGGTAATCGTCCTGCACCTGCTTTACAGGGAGTAGGACAAATTATAGGCGATCGCACTGACCCCACTCAGTTAAAAGCAAAATTATCACAGGAACAGTTTGATGTCATTTTTGACAATAATGGGCGAGAACTATCTGATACCCAACCACTAGCAGAAATTTTTCAAGGTCGGGTACAGCATTTTGTTTATATGAGTTCTGCTGGAGTATATCTTAAATCCGACCAAATGCCCCATGTAGAAGGCGATCCAGTCGATCCTAAAAGTCGCCATCGGGGTAAACATGAAACAGAAGCGTACTTAGAACAAATCGGTATTCCTTTTACCTCAATTCGCCCCACTTATATCTACGGGCCGCGTAACTATAACGATTTAGAAGCCTGGTTTTTTGATAGAATAGTCCGCGATCGCCCCATAGTTATCCCCGGTCATGGTTTACACATCACCCAACTCGGTCATGTCAAAGATTTAGCCCAAGCCATGACTCAGGTTATTGGTAATCAGCAAGCCATAGGGCAAATTTATAATATCTCAGGCGATCGCTATGTCACTTTTGATGGTTTAGCCCGCGCTTGTGCGCAAGCTGCTGGTAAATCAGCCGATGACATCAAAATAGTCCATTACGATCCGAAAAAATTTGATTTCGGTAAACGTAAAGCTTTCCCGATGCGGACACAACATTTCTTCGCATCAGTCAATAAAGCTCAGAACGAATTAGCTTGGAAGCCTGAGTATGATTTAATTTCTGGGCTAACTGACGCCTTCAATAATGATTATTTAACATCTGGGCGCGACAAAGCTGAGATTGATTTCTCAGTAGATGAAGAGATTTTACAAGTCCAGAATTAATAGTTTAAAGTCCACAGTCAAGAGTCAATAGTCAAGAGTCAATAGTCAAGAGTCAATAGTCCAAAGTCAACAGTCAAAACTATTGATCATTGACAAGGGAAGGAGGACAAATAACAAATGACTAATGACCATTGACTAATGACCATTGACCATTGACCATTGACTATTGACGATTAACACAAAAAATATGCAAACAATTTTAGTTACCGGAGGAGCCGGATTTATTGGCGCAAATTTTATTCTCCAAGCGCGAAAGGAGCAATGGGCTAATGTAATTAATTTAGATAAATTAACTTACGCTAGTAATCTCCAAAATTTAGCAGAACTAGAAACTGACCCCAACTATCATTTTGTTCAAGGAGACATTGGTAATTTTGAGTTAATCAATTACCTTTTAGAACAGTATCAGCCAGATGCAATTCTTAATTTTGCCGCCGAAAGTCATGTAGATAGGTCAATTTTGAATCCCCATGACTTTATTCAAACAAACGTTGTAGGTACATTTCAATTATTAGAAGCAAGTAGACTTTACTGGCAAAAATTATCATCGCTAAAGCAACAGCAATTTCGCTTTTTGCATGTGTCTACAGATGAAGTATACGGCTCGCTCCAACCCCAAGACCCAGCTTTTAGAGAAGACACACCCTACGCACCTAATAGTCCCTACGCCGCATCTAAAGCTTCATCAGACCATTTTGTCCGCGCCTATTATCACACCTACGGATTACCAACCTTAACCACCAATTGCTCAAACAATTACGGGCCGAGACAGTTTCCCGAAAAACTCATTCCTCTAACTATTCTTAACGCTTTAGACCAACAGCCATTACCTATATATGGTGATGGACAAAATATTCGCGATTGGCTTTATGTTATCGACCATTGCGAAGCGATATATCTTGTTCTGCAACAAGGTAAAGTTGGTGAAACTTATAATATTGGCGGTCTTAACGAACAACCTAATTTAACAGTTGTAGAAAAAATCTGTGCTATTTTAGATGACTTAGCACCTAAATCTAATTTTCACTATTCATCTTTGATTACCTTTGTTAAAGACCGTCCAGGACACGACCGACGATATGCAATCGATTGTAGTAAAATCCACCGAGATTTAGGCTGGGAACCTCAAGAAAATTTTGACAGTGGATTATTAAAAACAGTGCAATGGTATCTGCATAATTCTCTTTGGGTCGAACAAGTACGTTCAGGCGCATATAAAAACTGGCTAAAACAAAACTATGAAAATAGAAATTCTTAATAATTTAGGACTGATGCAGTGTCAGATATTTTTCATACTTTTTGTCAATTGTCAATAGTCCATAGTCCAAAAACCTGAATTTTGACCATTGACTTTTGACTTTTGACCACCCTTGTGAGAATTTTTGTGTTCGGTGCGTAAGTCCTATAATTTAGCCTTAATTCACTTAAATCATTTGTAAATTTATCCAAATGACAAATGACAAATGAAAAATGACAAATTACTAAACATCATGAAAGGAATTATTTTAGCAGGTGGCTCTGGTACTCGTCTTTACCCTCTAACATACGCTGTTAGTAAACAGTTAATGCCAGTGTACGATAAGCCGATGATTTACTATCCCTTATCTGTATTAATGTTGGCAGGAATTCGGGAAATTTTGATTATTTCTACACCTAATGATTTACCATTATTTGAGAAAATACTCAAAGATGGTAGCCAGTGGGGTTTGCAATTTAGTTATGTCGAACAGCCTCGCCCTGAAGGATTAGCACAAGCTTTTATTTTAGGGAAAGATTTTATTGCGAACGAGCCAGTATGCTTAATTTTAGGCGATAACATTTTTTACGGTCATGGTTTAACAGAAGTGTTATCTAGGGCTGCAAATCTCAAAGAAGGCGGATTAGTTTTTGGTTATCAAGTCAAAGATCCAAGTCAATATGGAGTAATTGAATTTGATAACGAAGGGCGAGTAATTAGTATTGAAGAAAAACCCTTAATTCCCAAATCAAAATATGCTGTTCCGGGTATCTATTTTTATGATTCTCAAGTAGTAGAAATTGCTGCTAATCTGCAACCATCTGCGCGGAATGAATTAGAAATTACTGATTTAAATACTGTCTACTTACAACAAAGAAAACTCCGTGTAGAAATTTTAGGACGAGGCTATGCTTGGTTAGATACAGGAACTCATGAATCCTTACATCAGGCTGGTAATTTTATTCAAACTCTAGAAGAAAGACAAGGATTAAAAATAGCTTGTATTGAAGAAATTGCTTACAATCAAGGATATATTAACTCATCTCAATTGAGACAATTAGCTGAATCTATGGCAAAAAGTAGTTATGGACGTTACCTGATGTCGGTGTTAGACAATGAACAAAAACCTGTACATATATAACCAAATAATGGGATAAAAAAGTAAATTTTAAATTTAAATTTATTTACCAATTATGTAAAAAATTAACATAGTAAAAATCTCAATCATGGACTATATTTAATGATATAATAAGCGCGTTAAATATAATAAAATCAATTTGCTTTTGTCAATATAAGGTATTCAATGCGAGTTATATCAACAGAAATTCCTGATTTATTAGTAATTGAACCTCAAGTATTTGGCGATGAACGCGGTTACTTTTACGAAAGTTATAACGAAAAAACTTGGCGAGAAAAGACAGGTATTATCGAGCATTTTGTCCAAGATAATCATTCGCGTTCTGCTAAAAATATCTTGCGTGGTTTGCACTATCAAATCCAACAACCTCAAGGAAAACTCGTGCGGGTGGTAGTCGGAGAAGTGTTTGATGTCGCTGTAGATTTACGTAAAAGTTCGCCAACTTTTGGTCAATGGGTGGGCACAAATTTAAGTGCAGAGAATAAAAAACAATTGTGGATACCAGTAGGTTTTGCACATGGTTTTTTAGTGTTGTCTGAATATGCAGAATTTTTATATAAAACTACAAATTATTATGCACCCCAACACGAACGCACTCTTTTATGGAACGATCCAGATTTAGCGATCGCCTGGCCAATACAATCAGAACCAATATTATCAGCTAAAGATAAAGTGGGGACAAGATTGCAAGACGCAGAGGTGTATGTATGAAAATTCTCTTAACAGGTGTCACCGGACAAGTAGGCTGGGAATTACAACGTACCCTGATGACTATCGGTGAAGTTATAGCTGTAGGTCGTAATATTAATAATCCAAATTTACGAATGGATTTAGCGCAAATAGATACTATTCGCCGCATAATTAAAGAAATCAAACCAGACTTAATTATCAACCCTGCGGCTTACACAGCAGTAGATAAAGCCGAAACCGAACCAGAATTAGCAATGACGATTAACGCAATTGCGCCAGGTGCGATCGCCGAAGCAGCTAAAGAAATAGGCGCAGCCATGATACATTATTCTACAGATTATGTATTTGATGGTAAGAAAAATACTGCATACACCGAGCTAGACGAACCTAACCCCCAAAATATTTACGGTAAAACTAAACTTGCTGGGGAACAAGCGATCGCATCTGTGGGTGTACCTTATTTAATTTTACGCACCAGTTGGGTTTACAGTCTGCGGGGTAAAAACTTTTTATTAACTATGCTCAGGCTAGCGCAAGAACGAGAAGAAATTAAAGTAGTTGACGATCAAATTGGCGCACCGACTTGGAATCGGATGATTGCTGAAGCTACAGCGCAAATTATAGGGCAAGCACCAGGGAATATCTCTGATTTTTTCGCAAATCGGGGTGGAATATATCATTTAACAGCTAGCGGTGAGACAAGCTGGTATGGATTCGCCAAAGCCATTTTTGAACTTGATGAAAAAAAGAGCGATCGCAAATTGCAAAAATTAACTCCCATTACCACTAAAGAATACCCTACACCAGCCAGTAGACCAGCTTATTCCTTACTAGACAGCCAAAAATTATCGCAAAGCTTTGGGTTAATTTTACCTGATTGGGAAAAGTGTTTAGCGTTGTTACTAGGTCGTTAATAATTATTTATAAAAAAATAAGTCTAAAATCATAGCAGAATAGGCGATCTCTTTAAATTATTTATGAGAAGCAAGTATTTTAAAGGCTACCTGCTGAGATTTATGGGCGGAGTTTTAGCCATCTGGATTAGTGTGATTCCGGCGAAAATTGCGATCGCTTCATATCAATCCCCAATTCCCCAAGCAATTTTTGTCTTAGGTAGCGATCCGCAGCGGATGGAGTTTGCAGCACAGTTTTGGCAATCTCAGCCTAATTTAAATATTTGGGTTTCAGACTTGAGAGCGAATCTGGATTATGATCGTCAAATTTTTCAACAGTTTGGTGTTCCAAATCAACGGTTGCGGTTGGATGGTCGCGCCACAGATACGGTGACTAATTTTACAACCTTAGCAGCAGATTTTGTTCGCCAAAAATTACAGCATATTTATCTGATTACATCGAATTATCACATGAGAAGAGCAAAGGCGATCGCCACCTTTGTTTTGGGTAGCCAGGGAATTGTAGTCACCCCTGTTTCAGTACCTTCAGTAACAGACCAATCAGAAACCTTAATGCGAATATTTCGAGATTGTGGGCGTTCGATTTTGTGGATTTTGAGTGGAAGAACAGGAGCCAGGCTTAATCCTAATATCAAAGCATCAAATTATTTTTCATAGGTGAGAATCTGTCAAAAATTAGAAAGCCATGAAGCAGTATCCAGGCTCAATTCGTAACTCAATAATGTATTCAATTCCATATGAGTAATAAGATTTATGAGTGTAACAATCAACCGCCAAAAAATTTACAAAATTATGTAGCCGCTTTTGGTGGAGCACCCGGTCCTTTGATGACTCTTTTATCGGTGGATAGGTAATACTCTAAAATCTTGAATTGTTTTCTCAGCCAAATTCCGATTATTGCCAAAACTTGCACGAAAGGATTATGGTTGGGAGCATAGTAAATATCATAAAATTGGCGCAAAGCGGCATGGGTTAATCGTATTTCTTTTAAACTACTTTGGTTAATACTGGCGCTACCGTAGTGCATAACTACAGCATCAGCTACATAATAAATTTTTTGATTGCCTTGTCCAAGCATCCGGCAGTAAGCCAAATCGACCATAGACAGAGTAAATCTCTCATCTAACATCCCGTATGTTTCCCATGTGCTACGACGAATAATAAAAGCAGTAGTACCGATACTTTGGACTTGTTGGGATTTTTCATAATCGAATTTTGTGTTGTAATAAAGATCTGTAAAAGGATTATTTGGCCACCACTGATGCATATTCACTGATTGAGCAAGCATCGGCATCAAACCAGCAAAACTGCGAATACAATGTTGAATAGAGCCATCCGGGTTGATCAACTTTGGGCCTGCTGCTGCTACATCCTGATGAGTATCCATAAACTTTACTAGAGCGGTGAAAGCATCACCACGCAGTTCTACATCGCTATTAAGTAGTAGTCCATACCGACCTTTTGCTGCCTTCAGACCAATATTATTGGTTTTGGCATAGCGCATATTAACCGGATTGCAAATAAGTCTGGCTTGCGGGAATTCCCGCTCTACCATGTTAGGGCTGTTATCTTTAGAACAATCATCCACCACAATTACTTCAAAACTAATGCCGTGGGTATTTTCATAGATAGACTTGAGACAACCCCGCGTGAGATTCTCAGTAGAATAGCTAGCAACAATAATTGATAAATCTACTGAACTCATGAGCTAATCTCCTTTTCTTGCTTGGAATTACAAATGATTTGAGCAGGTACACCTACAGCGACAACATTGTCTGGTAGAGATTTTGTGACCACAGCATTAGCACCAATAGTTACATTGTTGCCAACAATAATTCCTCCGAGGACTTTTGCACCAGAACCAATTACAACACTATCTCCTATTGATGGGCGTTGGTCTTCATGGTAGCCAATATCAATTGTTTTAGCTCCCAAGGTGACGCCCTGAAAAATCACTGCATTACGACCGATAGCACTTGCACCAATAACAGTACCAAAAGTATGGGGCAAGTATAAACCTTCACCAATATCGCAGCGTAAGCCAATTTCAATCCCAAACACAATGAAGTTTAACATTGAAAGTATTTTTGCTATAGGTACAAACCCTTTTTGGTAGAAGTAGCTGGCAAGACGATATAACAGTACAGGAGTGAATTTAAGATGAACTACTTTTTTCAAGACACCCCAAACAGAAGGCTGTCGTTCTGGAGTGCCATCATTGTAGTAATAGTGTTGTTTCAAATCAGCAAGTAAGGTCTGTTTTAAGTTCAAAACGTCTTTACTCCACAACTGTTAAATCACTTAACATTGCAATTATCTAAATAATATTGGTCATTCCTGAATAGCCTGTCTGAACACCTCTAGCAATTGGCTCGTAATCAGTGACAGTTGAAAATGTTCACCAAAATATTTATATGCTTGTTTACCCATATATTGGGCAGTGTCAGGTACCGCCAGCATTTTCATAATTGCTTGCGCCAAAGCCAAGGCATCGCCAGGAGGCACTAACAAACCAGTTTCTCCATCAACAATATAGTTTTGAAAGCAACCAGTTGCAGTAGCAATCGCCGGTTTACTATAGTGATACGTAAGTTGGATGGTGTTAGTGCCCGTGGCAGTCAGATAAGGAAGAACTACTACTTTACAAGCTTTTATTGCTGCAATAATGCTACTGTATGGTTCGTAATTATTTTTAATCTTAATCTGTTGTGGATAAGCTATTGCTAACTCTCGCAGTAAAGGACAATGTTGATCGATATTACCTCGTCCAATTACTGTTAAAGTGAAAAACTTACCTTGTGTATACAATTGCTTTAAAGCAGCAGCTAACACATCTAATCCTTTATAGGCTTCAATATTGCCGAAGAAGAGTAAATCACTGCCAGCAACAATTTGTGTTGGTAATTCTTCGTGAGCAGATTCGCCTAAAAGCGGCAGTGATACTGTGGATAATTTGTCTGCTAAATGGTGAGGCACTAAAGATCGCATGGCCTCACAAGCTACAATAATCTTTCGGGCTTGATGCGTAAGAATATAATCATGAGGAATATACAGCAGATATTTGAGAAATGTAGTTCGTCCGCGCTTAATGGGTTCATGCCACCACATCACTTGGGAGCAATGTTTGCCAATCAAGGCAACAGGAACATTGAGAATATGCTGAGAAAAGAAAAATACTACATCAAACTTCGCCTTGAGTATTTCTTGTAGTATCAGCCAAGTCCTGGTAGATAGGAAAGCAAAAGGACGATCGCTACTATAATCAATTTGATAAACTTTCTGGAAATTTCCTCCTATTAAAACTACATTTTGAGGGCATAAGACCGAAACTTCTGCCTGTAATGAAAGATCGACAACAAGTTGTACAAAACTATCAACAATAGCACCAATAGGTGGACAGAAGGCTACTGCTAAAATCTTCATATAAGTTAAATTTTTAGATAAATTTTGTTCGGCATAGGATGATTTTTAAATTTATCGTTATCATACCGAGATATTAAACATTAGTAAAGTTGAATAGTTTCGTCACTGTATAATTAATTAGCTTTCATATTCAGATTCTTTCTTCGCTTCTATTATTCGGGCACTTAGACTTAACCCCAATGGTATTAATAGCCATAGATGATAAAGGTTACGATAGCCGACAAAAAAGATAATTGATAATAAAATGCCGACAATTGTACAAAGATGGTAGCCTATTAGTGCAGAAAATTCCTTTTTAGCCAACCGAGGTAATCGCGGAGGAAACAATATTTTAAAACTGATAGCACAAAATATTAGCCCAAACAAGCCTTGTTCTGCAATCATCCGAAAAAAACTACTTGATGCACCAGCCTCTCCTTCTAGACCGAGACTATCTTTTACCTGCAAAGCTAAATCAGTATAAGAACCTAAGCCAGCACCAAAGAGGGGATTTTGGTAAAACATTTCTAGTGCAACCAGGAAATCATTAAATCGAGCATTAGCTGATTGCACTTGATTAGTATTTTCAGTAGTTAGACGAGCTAAACTTATCAATATAGATGGATTACTCAAAACTAGCAATATCCCACCTAAAGCTAGAATCAATAAACCAATTAAATCAATTGTTTGAAAATTACGCGGATGAGATATACATGAACGAGTAAGTTGTACAATTAACAAAATATATATAGGTAGTATGATTATAGATTGGGAGGAAGTAGATAAAAATCCTAGTAATAATACAATGATATATATATATTGTTTGAAACTCGGCCATAATACTATATCAACCGTAACCATCCCTATTGGAATTATTAATAAAGAAGCAAGAATAGATGGTTCAGGCGTTAATCCTAAGGCTCGCACATGATATGCCGCCGCCTCAACATCTAATAAGCTAAAGCTGGCATTGTTCATAGGCAAATATGAAAATGGTAATTCAGTACTTAAAGCAATGAGTTGATAAACAGCATAGATAGCAAAAATCAAACCAGCTATACGAAAACCTTTAAAAAAATAAGTAACATATAAATTAAATCTACTTAACCACCAAGACAAAACTAAAGAAAATAATAAACCGATTATTTCTGCTAATGTTGTCTGAATTGATCTCTCAACCCCCACCGAAGAAAATATAGTGCTAGTAAGCGTATTTACTAAAAAAAAAGCGTGGATAATCAACAATTTATTCTTAGTAGCAGGTGTTATTCTATTTTTTGTCCTCAGGCGATTGCTCATGTTAATTAACATTAAGCCTAAAAGTAACAATGATAAAGCTGTGGGCACTTGGAAGCCCCAAGAATCATTGATATTAAATAATGAGATGCCAGGTATCCATAGACTTATACCCATAAAGAATAAAACTCGTAGTACAAGGACGCTCATTTTTACTTTAAGATAGGTTTTAATAAATTAGTAAATTTTACTTAACAGCAAAACTAACAGCAAAAAAATTAACATTTTTAATTCTGCTAAAAACAACTATCATTGTAATGATAAACTCAGCCCTTCATAAAATGCTTTCTGTTTTAATTGAAAGGTTTTGAAGTTATCTTTTTTAATAATTAATTGTAACAAGAACCATAATTGAAGCAAAATCAGCCAAAATGGCTGTATTAACCAATTGATGTGCTTCCTGATATAATAGACTCTGTTTCTATGCATATATCTAATTGTAAATGGTGACTCTACACCACCAGTTAGACTACTAACTTTATGAAATAAAACAGCACATGGTAAATAAAAAAGCTTCAATCCTGCTTTCATTGCTCTCAAGCAAAAGTCTGTATCATCATAATAAACAAAATATTTTTCATCCATATAGCCAATTAAATTGAAAACTTGTTTATTGATCAGAATACAGCATGTAGGAGAATAGGTAATTTGCTTAGCTTGATTGTACTGCCCTAAGTCTCTTTGATTTATTCCATAATGGTCTCCTGCGTAAGCTTTGTAAGGTATAAAATATCCACCTGCGCACCAGATTAATTGAGGAGCTTCATGGTACATCATCTTAGGAACAACCATTTGACAGTCATATTCAGTTAAACCTGCAATCAATTTCTCAATCAGTTCTGGCTCAAAAACAGTGTCATTATTAATTAATAAAACATGCTCACAACTATGTTTTAGTGAAGCCTTAATTCCCTGATTATTGCCTTCGGCTACTCCTAAATTCTCTCGATTAGGAACCACAACAATCCGTGAGTCATCATAATGAGACAACTTACTTAAAGTAGCATCAGCCGAAGCATTATCTATGATGTAAAGTATGTAATCTTTATGAGTTTGCTTAAGCATCGAGTCCATAAACTCATCAATTACATCACTACTATTGTAGGTAACAGTCACAACTCCAACTTTGACATTACTAACCATGCATTAACCCCCTTACGCGCATTTCTTGGAGTGATTGTTCGTACTTATTTGTACTGGCTTGTTGAGATGCAGCCCAAGATAAAAACTCCCGAACCCCTTCACGAAATTTCCATTGAGGCTCGAAATTCAGTAATCGCTTTATTTTTGTTAAATCTGCTATATTGTGGCGAATATCGCCTTCACGGAATGCGCCATTAATTGATATCGGCGAACTACTATTAAAAAATTCAACTATCTCTTGCACCACTTCAGTGACTGTCGTCTTTTGACCGCTACCAACATTCAAATATTCTATCCCTGTGACCTCGGGGCGAATACAGCGATAAGTAGCTTCAACAACATCATCAATGTAAACAAAATCGCGGCTCTCATTGCCATCTTCAAAAATATAAATTGGCTGATTGTTACGGGCTTGATTAGAAAATATTGCTAAAATACCAGTATACGGATTATTTAATGATTGACCGGAACCATAGACATTTTGATAGCGTAGGGCAAATGCAGAAATGCCGAGGGTTTTAGCAAACATCAGAACCATTTGCTCCTGAACTTGCTTTGTTAACCCATAGAATGATGAAGGATGAATAGCAGATATCTCATCTGTAGGTAGAGACTGGATGGTTGCACCACACATCGGACAAAACGGCTCAAATATACCAGCTTCCATATCTTTTCTAAGACGCATAGAGGGATAAACCGTACCACATTTTTGACAGTGATATTTACCCTCACCATATATAGCTCTTGAAGAAGCAATCACTACTTTCTTAACCTGACTAGCTTGATTATTTACTAGGTAATCAATCAATATAGAAGTGCCTTTAATATTCACATCTTCGTAGCGCTCAACTTCATACATCGATTGACCTGTTCCAGTTTCTGCTGCTAGATGCACTACCACATCTTGGTTATCGAGTGCATTATGAAAAACCGCTTTATCGCGCACATCTCCAACTATTAGCTTGACTTGTTGTTGCAGTTCTTCCGGTATTGTTTGTTTCTTGCCGTGGATCTGTGGGTTAAAGTTATCTAAAATAGTAACTTCACAACTCTCTTTAATAAGTCGTCTCGTTAGATGCGTACCAATAAATCCCGCTCCTCCTGTAATCAGCACTCTCATATTAAAATTCCTTTTTGTGACAAGTGATTTCGATGGCATCACCAACTCGAAACAGATCTAATATTTTCGCTATCCAATAAAATAAAACTACTAAAACGTAATTTTTAATAAATATACCTTCACTGGATAATCTGGCAGAATTACGATTAAAAAATATTTGTATACTACCAAGTATGCCACTGTAATCGGAATTGTAATTAACTTTATCAATCACAAAATTATGCTTTTTCAGCATTGCTAATAAAGTTTTGACTGAATAATTACAAGGATGTATAGGTGCACCTAAATACCACCAATATTTCTTGAAAATTTTTGCGTTTAAACTATCAATATTGGGTACACCAATCATCAGTTTACCATCAGGTTTTAGAATTCGATATATTTCCTGTAAAACTTCGTTAGGGTTAACAAGATGCTCGAATGAGTGATTGGATCTAATATAATCAAAATAATTATTAGAAAAGTTAGCTTCTAATAAAGTTCCATTGAATATTTTCAACCCAGCAGCTTCTCTACCTAGCTTTGCTCCTGCTAAACTAACTTCTACTCCATACGTATCCCATCCCTTTTCTCTAATTGAATACAAAAAATTGCCGCTACCGCAGCCAATATCTAGAATTTTACCAGGAGCAGAAAATGTTGGATCTTTAGTACCTAAATTAAACAACAGGATTTTTTTGATTAAATCCTTTAAAAAAGATTTTTTTTCAGCGAAAAAATCTTGATAGGAGTAGTAATCATCTGGATAAAGTTTTACCAATCCTTCTTCAGTCGGCATAGGATCAATAAAGACTAATGAACATTCTCTGCATCGAACAATTGTAAATGAACCTTGAATATTATAGTGTCTATCCCTAGTCACGTATATTTTGTCATAGTGTGATGTTCCGCAAAGAGGACAATTATTAACTTTTTTTAAGGCTATGTTAGAACTTAATTCTGTGAAATTAGTTGTATTTTCTTGCATAAAATTAATCGTTAATATTATGTAAAACAATTACAAATAAACATTTAAACATTAATCCATTTACCTTGCTCATGATTATACTGTTTAATAACTTTTGCAGGCATACCTGCCACTACAGAATAATCAGGAATATCATGAATTACAACTGAATTGGCTCCCACTACTACATATTTACCGATTTTTACATTAGGCAAAATGGTACTGCCATACCCAATAAATGAACCATCTCCAATCTCCACAAATGAATCTTCATTTAATATTCTATAACCAATTTTTCTCCTGTCATTTACATCTTCATAGGGATGAGTTACATCGACAATACAGCAATTACCAGTAATAGATACATTTGCACCTATTTTGATTTTACTGTGACAGACAATATGAACATTTTGTTCAATATTAGTATTATCATCAATTGAAAGCTCAGGATTTTTTTGTTGGTTATGAATCACTACTTCTAATCTGACACCGTTTCTAATAAATACCTTATTTCCAATAGAGATGAAATGGGGATTACTAATCAGTAGTGGTCGTTTAATAATACTATATTTTCCTACTGATTTAAATAAGATACGGTAGAGCGTTGCAGTTTTTAGCATATCATACACATCAGATAAAAAATTAATTTTATCGAGCAAAGAAGCATTCAAAAGTTTTTTTAATTTCCGAAATATCATAAGTAATAAAATTTGATGATTATTGCATTGCTTTAACAAGAGATATAGTATTGCTTTTTGCCACATATAATAGAGATGAACTTAATTCTCAAGTATTCTCAAGGTTTAAAGATTAAACCCTGTCCAGTTGGTAAGGATAATACTTGTACTCCTTTTCTCTGGGCGAATTCATCAAAAGCATTTTTTTGAAGTATATAGTCATCGCTGTAACCATAGTCATCTAAGATGATGACTGCTCCACTGACGAGTTTGTCCCAGAAATATTCCGCCGCAGCTATTTCTGGTTGATAACAATTCATATCAATTGATAGATAACAAATACTCTCAGATTTTACCTCTTGTAAAGTATAGGGTATCTCACCTTTGACAATCACTACATTAGAGAAGTTTTTAAAGGTATTGCATACTTCTGAATAATAATCATCATCGTAATCATATAGGTTGGCTCTGGCTGCCACAGTTCTCTTTTCTTGTGGGAAACCTGAATATGTATCTAAAAGATAAAATTTTTTATCATTGAAGCGCTCGAATTTAATGTAATTAATTACAGCCCGTGATAATCCTCCGCGATTTACTCCACACTCTACTAAGTCACCTGATAAGTGGCTGCCCTTTAGATCTGCCCAGCAGGCAATGTAAACCCGCCATTCTAGATCATAGCCGCCCCAAGAGCCAGTTTCTTTACCTAAACGGTAAGATTCTTGAAATAGCAAATATTTGAAAAAGTCTGCATTATGAAACGTAATAATACCATCATCTTTATAGGTAGCATTTTTCGTAAAAACAAAATAGTTAGACGCAATTTTTTTGAGATTGTTCAGCATAAGTTACTTCTGTTAGTTCTCACTTAACCTGTTGAAATTATGTTAATTATTGGCGAAATTTTATAACTAAATTAAGTATTTTTTGACGTTCTACCGCTAATAAACTGCCAAACCAAAAACTGGCTATTGTCGCTATTAAAGTTATCAATAATAATGCTATCCTGTTGATTAATAAGAGTTGATACTCCCTTTCAAAATAAGTCATTATCAGTAGAGGAATAATACATACTAAAGGTCGTAATAAACCATTTAATAAATAGTTTTTTCGAGATAATAAAATACGTTGTGTCCGACGCATATTATAAAGAATATTTCCAGCAACCCCAACTATTCCACCAACGAAAGTTCCCAATGCTACTCCTACATACCCTATAAGTGAACCTAGAACTAAACTACTAATCAAATTTGATAATCCTTCAAGGATCGGTGAAATAATCACTAAGTTCTGCTGACCAGTACCTATGAGTAGGGTTACATAAGGAGTCGCAGAAAGACGAATAATATTTGCGATAATCAGCAACTGTAAGACAACTGCCCCATGCTCTGCATAGTCCTGACCAACCCATAACGTCAAGAAAAATTTTGCACCTAAAATTAATGGCATTCCACTTATTAGTAATAAGAATATGCCATAGCGAGTGCTTGTCACCAATAATTTGCCTAATTGCGTAGCATCAGCTTTTGCATCCATCACAGCAGCTATAGGTAAAAGTGTGCTGAAGATGGCATTTTGTAGTCCTGTAATCAGATTTACCAGAGTTGCTACCACTGCAAAATAGGCTACTGCTTTAAAGTCAAAAATGCCAACAATTGTGGTGTCTATTCCACTTACTAATATCATAGTAAATGACCAAATTGATAGACTAAAGCAATAATTTAAAATCTCTTTACTGGTATTTATTGATATTAATTTAAGATTAAATTTAATATTTTGATTTAATTTTATGCAAGCTAGAAATTGGAAAAAATAAGATATTATATTTACACCAGCAATAGCAGTACTCATCAGCACAAGATTATTGCTCATTTTTGCTATTATTATAATTAATAATGTAGTACTTAATTTACTAAATCCAGTAATAGCGGCTGGTATTTCATATCTTTGTATACCAACAAAAATCCCATTAAATACAGAGAATGGCAAACCGAACGCTAAAGAGCTACCAATTAATAAAATGGCTATCTGTGCATCGGTGAGCAACTCTCCTGGTATTTTGGGAAAAATATGAGGTAATTGCCAAGCTAATAAAGCCAAAAACAACATAGCCAACAACCCAGAGCCAAATAGAATAATGAGGGAGGTGTTAACAATGCGATCGCGTTGCTGGAAATCACCCAATTCATTGGCATAAGCCACAAAACGTCCAACAGCAGTTTGCACACCAAAATCAAAATAGCTTACATAGGCTGTTAGCTGAAGAATTATAATCCATACACTAAAAGTGTGTGTTGGGAGTAATTGTATTAAAAATGGCGGGAGAATAAAAGCCATTAAGGCGCTGAAACTGCCACGAATTACATTCGCAAAAGCATTTTTCAGCAATACCAAATACGAAATCTTGCTTGACACTTGATATAGCTTTGTTTATTTTTTCTTGAAAAGCAAATTCCAACTAGAAGATTGATTTAATTTATTTACTCATGACATCACCATACTTAATACAGCTTTAAATTCATTCTTAAGTCACATCAGCTAAAAGCTTCATTTTTCACTATCAAGAAATCCGAATGTTGGGCATTTGAACATCAACTTTGCCATTCTTGGAGTGCCCATTTTGATGGTAATAACCTTTGGAATAGTAGCCACCATAGCTGCTACCAGAGGTAATACCATTGACGACCATCCCCAAAACTCGTTGTCCAGACTGTGCTAATAGGTTCTTGGTAGCAATAGCAGCCGCAGATTCAACTACACCAGGACGTACAACTAGCAAAATTCCATCTACTAATTTACCCAGTATTTGAGCATCAGCAACTGCTGTTAAAGGTGGAGCGTCAATAATCACAAAGTCATATTCATTACTAGCCTCTTTAATTAAAGCAGCCATGCGTTTTGACTCTAGAAGTACAGCTGCATTGGGTGGAATTGTACCAGCAGTTACTAAGTCTAAAGTCATCAGTGCTTCTTTAGTAGTTGTTGGTAACTCAGCCTGATTGACTAAAATATTACTCAGCCCTATCAGGTTAGATTGTTCCCAAATTTTGTGCTGACGAGGGCGACGCATGTCTGCATCCACCAATAGTACTTTGCGTCCGATTTGTGCGGCTGCTACAGCTAAGTTTGCGGCGACAAAAGATTTACCCTCTCCAGGAATTGAGCTACTAATTACAATTACTTTCAAAGTTTTATCAGAAATGCTGAAACCTATGTTAGCTTGAAGCATTTCAAAAGCTACAGATTCAGGAGCATACGGATTATTTAATACAGGCAATTCTGCACCGGCTTCATCACTATCACTATTTTTAGGTTTTTCTGCTAAAGGAATAGTGCCTAGTAAAGGATAGTCTAGTAATTGCTTGACTTCTTCAATAGTCTTGAGAGAATTATCTGTAGATTCTAGGATTAATGCTGCGCCCACACCTAACAAAATTCCTAAAAAACCACCTAGCGCTAGATTTAAAGGAATGATGGGAGAAACTGATTTATCGGGAACTAAGGCATCTGAAATTATCCTCGCATTACCAACATTCTGGTTCTCAATCATCTCAACTTCTTGAAATTGCTTCACCAGTTGTTCATACGTAACTTTTGCTACTTGCATTTGCCTCTGTAGCTGTAGCTGTTGTTGTTCTAATCTAGGTAGTATATCTAAACGGTTTTTGTTGATGATGTATGCTTTGCGCAATTGTGCAACTCGATTCTCCAATGCCAATCGTTCTACTTCTGACTTGACTAAATCTTCACTTAGGTTTTGTTTGAGTTCTCCTATCTGCAAGTTTTGTTCTGGTACAAACTCAGAACTACCTAGAGTTTGACCTACTCGTCTTTCGAGCTGACTTCTTAAAGCTGCTTGTTTTTGCTCTAAATTAACAATTGTAGGGTTATCGTCTGTCAAACGCGTCCGCGCTACAGCTAACTCATCGTCCGCTTTCTGATATTCTTTAAGTACCTCTTGTATTCCAGGAGATTGACTTAAGGTACTTAGTTCCACTGCCTGCTGGACATTTAAATCCATTTGACTTTGTAGAGCAGTAGAGCGTGTTTTCGCAGCTGCTAATTCTCCTTGAGCAGTGGTAATTTCTTGTTCTAAATCTTTGAGTCCTTCCACTCCAGCTTTTGCTTCTACATCTAAAGCTACTACTCTGTTTTGCTCTTTAAAGCGACGCAGGGCAATTTCGGCTTTTAAAACTCTTTGTTCAATCTCAGGTAACTGCTTGCTTAAGAATTCCCGTGCTGCTCTGGCTTCGGAGCGGTTAGTGCGAACATTACTTTCTAAGTAATAACGCATCAGCGAATTGATGACAGTTGCAGCTTCTTGGGGATTAGTGCTGCGGTAGGAAATTTGCATCACATCTGTTCCCCGAATTGTTTTGAGCTTCAGCAGTTTGAGAAATTGTTCGATTGTTAATGGTTTACCAAATTTGTCTTTGAGATTAAGGCTGTTAATGGTTCTTTGGACTATAGGGTTGGAACGAATAACCTCAGCTTCTGTATCCACTGGGTTACTGAGGTTGGTTAAACCACTAAGTTGTCCTACTTGTGAAGACAGGCCAGTGAGGGATGAAGCTCCACTCTGTTTGTTAAACAACAGCTTGGCTTGTGATTCGTAAACTGGTTTTTGCGTGAAGGTGACTAATGCGGTTAGTCCAAACACAGAGCTAACCACAATTGCTGTTATTGTCCAGCGCCTTTTTAATATCGCCCAGTATTGTTGAAAATTAATCAGGTCACCGTCGTCTTGCTGAGTAGGCATAAATAATGTACCGAAACACCACAAATAATAATTTGGGCTGTCACTTCTCTAAAGGCTGATGCACAAGGTCATTTTTTCGACAATATCCACTGGTAATGGCTAGTGTTCTTTTCTATCAGACATTTTCCGGAAATGTTCTGATTCCCAAAATGTCCTGACTATTTTATACTAGTTTTCTGTTCGCTCTTCACTAAAATACTACTTTTGACAAAAATCATTGGTAGAAAGCACAAAATATTTATAAAAATTTAAATAATTTATAAGATTAACTTATTATTTGAGCCTTTGATCTAAGTTTTGCTACCTAGGTTATTGATAAATAATACATAGAATAAAAATATACACAAGTGTTCACTAGTAAATACTTGTGAACAAGAACTTATATTAATGTATCCATAACAAAAATTACTGTTACTGTGTTAATTTTTTTATGTTCTCAAGTAATAAAATAATATCGCATAAACACTTAAAATCTTTTTTCAATCAAACTGAGTTCATCGAATTTGCCTGTTTTACTGCCAAAAATTGGTAATTTAAAATACATGCTTAAGGTTATGGACTTGAGGGTTAAGCATCTTAAGGCACAAAAATTTACTACCGACAGATTATTTACCTGAAAATTTCAGTGTAGTATAAAATACTTATGTTCAATGTACCATTTAATTGTGACAGGGGAAGCATTCAGTTTCATAAAATACCCCGCTTCACGCCTGTATTGCTTTTGGTAGGAGATGTTTTTGGCTTATTTATCTGTTTAAAAATTACATTCTGGTTACGTATAGGTCAACCAGTAGGATTTGATACGGTTGTTTGCGGATTTATACTACTAGTCTTGGCAGGGCTTTATTTAGCAGATACTTACCATCCAGATACACAAATAGCAGGGTTACGTGCTCCAGCTCGCATTGTGATTAGTAATTCTATTATTGCTGGCATTACCTCTGCTTTAATTTACCTATCCGGGACTTGGGGACAGTACCCGTTTTTAGGGCGAGGAATTTTGCTAGTGAGCTTGGGAATATTTACAATCTGGGCAGTAATATCAAGGTTATTGGCGGTTAAGTGGTTGCGATCGCACGCTGAACAAAGTTTGTGGTTAATGCTGGGTGCTGGTGAGAGTGGTATAAAATTTGCGCAAATGTTCTTAGAGCAGAACCCACTAGGGCGCTTAGTGGTTTTAGCAGAAACTAGTAAAGATATTACTGAATTAGCTAAAACAGGATCTAACTTAAGTTATGGAGGTAATATTAAAGACTTAGCTGTTTGGAACCAGTATCCTTGGTCAGGTTTGGTTGTAGCCACTCAGATGAGTTTTTCTGAGATCCAGGTGGAGCAGTTGATGCAATTAAGACTGCAAGGTATTCCTATTTATCGATTGCCGGATATTTGCGAAACATTATGGTATAAGCTGCCCTCTTGTTTGCTAGAAGATAGTTGGTGGGCTTTCAGTAGTGGTTTTAACTTAGTCTCTAGCGGTATTAGTTTGAAGTTAAAACGCTTGGTAGACTTGATATTGGCAGGGCTGTTATTAATACTTTTATTTCCACTGATGTTATTGGCAATGGTGGCGATTAAGTTGGATAGTCCTGGTTCTGTTTTGTACAGCCAAGTACGTACTGGGCTTTATGGTAAGCCATTTAGGGTTTATAAATTCCGCTCAATGTATAAGGATGCGGAGAAATTGGGGGCACAATGGGCTAGTCAACGCGATCCGCGCATTACTAGAGTTGGGTATTTGCTGCGAGTGCTGCGCATTGATGAATTACCACAGATTTTTAATGTGATTCGGGGTGATATGAGTCTGATAGGCCCCAGGCCAGAAAGACCGGAGTTTGATGTCAAGCTCAAAGAATCGATTCCTTACTACGAACTACGTTATTTAGTTAAACCAGGTATCACCGGCTGGGCCCAGGTATTGTATCCCTATGGTGCTTCGGTGGAGGATGCTTCGGAAAAGCTAGCTTACGACCTTTACTATATTAAGAATTATTCTCTGTGGTTAGATATTGCGATCGCATTTAAAACTATCCGCGTGGTTTTGTTGGGTAAAGGTAGATAAAAATAGTAAGTGGGCATTGGGCATTGGGCATGGGGCATTGGCGTTGTGTGATGTAGAATTGGGGACTAATCGGCTGATGCGGGTGCTGGTAAGAGATAAATTGCCCCAGAAATTAATGTCAGAATTACAGAAACCCAAAAAGCTATCAAGGCTGGGAATTGCCAATCGGGTGATAAGGGTGCAATTAAAAGAGCGATCGCAATAATTTGACTGACGGTTTTGAGTTTACCCCAAATATTCGCTCCGGTAATTTGAGTTTGATTGACGCGCCAACCTGCGATCGCTAATTCTCGCGCTAAAATCAGAAACACTCCCCAAGCGGGGACTCTACCTAATTCAATCAACACCATCAACGGTGCCAATACGAGAAATTTATCGACTAAAGGGTCAAGAAACTTACCTAAATCGCTAATTTGGTTGAGTTTACGTGCTAAATAGCCGTCTAACCAATCAGTTAATGCTGCTACTAAAAAAATCGCTAAACATATCCATTTTGCTTGGGGTGTAGGGTTGTATAAGCCATAAAGCAAAAATGGTATTCCTAATAAGCGCGAAAAGGTAATCCAGTTAGGTAGGGTCATAAGCCAATAGGTTAGGGAGCAGAGAAAGCAGAGGGGGCAGAGGAAGCAGAGGAAGCAGAGGAGAAATCATCAATGCCCAATGCCCAATGCCCCATGCCCCATGCCCATCATTCAAATACTACTGTGCGATTGCCATAGACTAATACGCGATTTTGTAAATGCGATCGCACTGCTCTGGCTAGTACAATTCTTTCTAAATCTTTGCCTTTTCTAATTAAATCTTCTACTGTATCCCGGTGGCTAACTCGCACTACGTCCTGTTCGATAATTGGCCCGGCATCTAAATCTGTAGTTGCATAATGGGCGGTAGCACCGATAATTTTCACGCCTCTTTCAAAAGCGCGGTGATAGGGATTTGCGCCGATAAATGCAGGTAAAAAAGAATGATGAATATTAATAATTTGCGGAAATTTAGTAATAAAATCTTCGCTGACAATTTGCATATATTTTGCCAATACAACTAAATCAATGTTGTATTGTTGCAGTAATTCTAATTGCTGAATTTCCTGTTCGGCTTTGTTTTCTTTGGTGATGGAAATATAGTGATAATTAATGCCAAATTGCTCGGCTATTGGTTTTAAAGAATTATGATTACTAATAATTAAAGGTATTTCCGCGATAAATTCTTTGGCGCGGTGTCGCCAAATTAAATCAAATAAACAATGGTCTTGACGACTTACCCAAATAGCAATTCGGGGTATGGTATCAGAAAAATGTAGTTCCCACTGAGCGCCTAGAGGTTGCGCTATGGCATTAAATGCCGGGCCGATTAAATCTCGTGGTAAATTAAACCCTGCTAATTGCCATTCAATCCGGGTGAGAAACAATCCTGCCGCAAAATCTGTATGCTGATCGGCATGGATAATATTGCCACCATTCGAGTAGATAAAATTAGCAATTTTCGCCACCAATCCCTGTTGATCGGGACAAGAAATCAGCAATGTGGCTGTTGGATTAGTCATTGGGTATTGGGCATTGGGCATTGGGCATTGGGCATTGGGCATTGGTCAGAGACGCGATGAATCGCGTCTGTACAATTGTCTTCCTTGTCCCTGTTTCTCTATCTTCCTTACTTACTAGTTGGAGTTGGAGTTGGGGTTGGTTGTTCGCTATTATTTTTGGGTTGTTGCCATTCTGATAATTCGCGATTTACGGCATTTTCAAAGTCTTTAGATACCAATAGCACATCTATATTACCATCGGGTTTAACTGTTGGATTAGCTTGGACGTATAAGGAACTACCGTTAGGGTTAAGCTTTCCTAACAATAATTGCTGGTTTTGTTGATTTTTTAGCTGGATGTTAATTGTAGCTTGGGGTTGATCTAAACCGAATTCAGCTTTTTGACTGGGTGGGATTGAGAAAATGCGATCGCTTTTTCCCTTAACTAACAAATCCATCAAGTAAGAAACAATAGCATCATTCGCTGGTTCTGACACAGGCGATTTTAGCAACCACTTCGGCTGGTTTCCTTGGGGGTTGCGTTCTAAAGACAAACTCAGCTTTTGGGTTGTCACCGTCAACGACTGCACATCATCTGCAGTGAAAGAGAAAATTTGCTGCTGTTTCTCCTTCACTTCTTCGCGCTGACTTCCCCCGCGAATCTCATAAAAGTAAACAAACGTACCCAAACCCAGCGCCAGCAATAGCAAAATTAAAGTCGTTCGCGAAAATTTCATACTACCTCCTGCGCCACCACATCACCGCAGCGCCTACCAAACCAAACAGGGGTAAAAGTAGCAGCGATGATAAGGCTAAAACACTAGCTTGGACGGCGTTGATGTTTAAGCGGCGGTTTTTGGCTTCTTTGGGACGAATGGATAAGGGTTGTTTATCTTCTTGTTGACTTAGCCAAGTGACTGAATTCAAGAAGACATCACCGTTAAGTTGCTGTTGAAATAAGCCATCTTTGGCAAATTCCGAATTACCAAATACTACTAATCTCGATTCCGTCGCCGTTGTTTCTGGTTGCTTGTCGGTTGGCGGTGCAGAATTAGCGGGACTGGGTGAAATTGTCGGACTAGGACTAGCTTGATTAGCGGTGGTTGGTGATGGTAATGCAGTCGGTGAAGTTGTCGGAGTGGGTTTTGCTTGTCCTGTTGCAATTGGGGATGGGGATGGTGATGGTGTTGCTTTTCCTTGGGTTGTGGGCGATGGTAAGGGTGATGGTGTGGGACTAGGTTGGGTTTGAGTCGGAGATGGGGCGGAAATTTTCTTTTTCAACGCTACGCCTAAAGTTAACGGCCCTTTTAAATCTTTATCGGCGTTAAACTCTAATTTTTCACTTTTCAGGTCACTTTCTGCCCAACTGTCAGGATAAGGTTTAGTTCGCAGTAATGGTGTAGATTCAATTCCCGGTACTGGGGTGACTTCTATCGGTCTTGCTAACTGATAAAAAGAAATACCATTGGCGAAATCTTTGGTAATTGGATGTTGTCCGTAGTCGGTAACGATGGAAACCGCAGGGCCAATTTCGGCATTTCTTTTTGACAAATCCACCGCTAACCGATTATCTACACGTACACCCCAATCTTTGAGTAAGTTATCCAGTTTGGGTTCTGTACCTAAGTCAATCATGAGCATTAAATTACCGCCGCGATTGAGGTAATCTTGCAAAGCTTTGACTTCACTATCAAATAATCCGCGTTTTGGCCCGGCGACGACTACAGCCGTTGCGTCATCGGGAACTTTCGGCTGTTCGGTTAAATTTAAAGCTGCTGTTGTGAAATTTTTATCAGTTAATTCCTGAACCGCTTGGGAAATAGAATCTTGTGCGGCTGCTAGTTGATGTTCGCCATGACCTTGAAGAAAATAAACTTTAGCGGCGTTAGTGGTAGTAATTTGTTGCAAGCGATTAGTTAATCTGATTTCTGAGAGTCTGTCTCTATCAGAAACTACCTGGACTAACTGTCTTTTACCTTGATATTCTAAATAAATTTCCCCGTTATCTTTATAACCAAATTGTGTAGCTAATCCCGGTCTCGCATCGGGATCGACATATTCAAATTGAAATTTAGAATTTTGTCGTCGATAATTGTCTAATAAATCTCTGTCTTGGGGATTTTGGCTTTTATCAAAAATCCAAACTTTTACAGGTTGTGAAAGATTATTTACTAATTCCCGCGATTGGGGCGCTAAGGTAAATAATTGGGTTTCTGTAAAATCTGCGCGATAGTGGTAGCGAGTACCTAAAAAATTGATCAATCCCAAAATTACTAATACTGCCATTGTGGCGACTAAAGCATTAGTACCAGCTTGGGTTGAACGTCTCCCCCACCATTGACTTTCTTGGCTTTGAATAAACACCCATAAGCCAATGATTACTAATCCAGTAATCAAAAATGCTAAGGAAATCGTCCCCCATGTTGATGACACTAATCCCGAAGTTAAACCCGCAACCAAGAAAAAAGGGCCTAGCCAAAATAAATATTTCCAAAGTTTCTTTTTAGCGACGATTTTCATGTGATTTGTCAAATTGTCAATGGTTAAGAGTCAATGGTTAAGAGTCAACGGTCAATGGTCAATGGTCAATGGTTTTAAATTTGGACTATGGACTTTTGACTATTGACTATGGACTATTGACTATCAACTATTGCCTCTGAAAGCGCAATGTATCAATGGATTGTGATGTCAAAAAGACACCGAGAAATATGTAAGTTGCAAATAACAGAATGGCGCTGGTGTCAAAGATGCCTTGAATAAGTGTATTAAAATGCTTGAGTAAGGAAATATAACTTAAAGCTTCGCCGATAAAACCGGGGATAGCTTTAGAAATAAAATCAACGAATAACAGCAGTAAAATCACTGCAAAAGTTAAGACGGCAGAGATAATTGTACTGTCTGTTAAGGATGAAATAAACATTCCTAATGATAAAATTGCGGCTGCTAGCAAGATTAAGCCTAAATGACCCAACAATAAAATTGTGAGTGACATGGGTGGATTTGATTGGCTGATGACGAAAACTTCTAGTGCAATTAAGGGCACAATCATAGTGATGAAGAAGGTTAGCACGCCTAATAATTTACCTACAGCAACCGCCCAGTTTGTGATTGGTGACGTAGCTAATAGTTCTAAAGTGCCCCGTTTGCGTTCTTCGGCATATAATCCCATTGAAAGAATGGGCAAGATAAATAATAATAGCCAACTCATGCGGTCTAAAAATGCTCGCAAAAATTCATAAGGTACATCAATTGCTGGTAGTTGCACGCTCATTTGTTGTCCTTGTAAATCTATGGCGGCGACAGTTGCTAAAATTCCATCTGGTGCTGGCGCTAGCAAAAGCATGACGAGGAATAACCCAGATAAAAACCAGAATATGCCAGCAATTACATAAGCTAAGGGCGATACAAAGTAACTTTGCAATTCCCGGCGATAAATAGCAATAATATTACTCAGTACGATACCCATTTACGCGGCTTCTCCTTCTGTTGTTTCTGAGTCTTCTAAAGACTCTACATTTTTTTCGGCTGTGGTGAGTTGTAAAAACACATCTTCTAAGGTAGCGCTGACACGCCGCATTTCATGCAAGGCAAAGCCAGAACGTACTAATGCTGTCGCAATATCTTTTCCGGGTTCGGTTCCTGGTTGAGATATTATCCGCAAGTAAGCGCGGTTTTCTGGCGCTGGCTGATGACTCCCGACTGTCGGCATTGATTCTACCAGACTGACGCCGGATATATTTTGCAGGACTTGTTTTGCTAGGGCTGCTTCTCCCTCAATCTCTAATTCATATCCTGAGCCACCTGTCAACTGTGTCATGAGATTTTCTGGTGTGTTGGTGGCGACTACTTTACCGCGATTAATAATGGCAACGCGGCTACAAGTCATGCTAACTTCGGGGAGAATGTGGGTAGATAGGATAATGGTATGGGTTCCCGCCAGACTTTTAATTAAATTCCGTACTTCGATAATTTGCCGGGGGTCGAGTCCTACGGTGGGTTCGTCTAAAATAATTGCTGGCGGATCGTGGACGATCGCCTGAGCAATTCCTACCCGTTGCCGATATCCTTTAGATAGCTTGTGAATTAGTACCTTGCGCTTATCCTCTAAATTACATCGCGCGATCGCACCTTGCACTTTATTATTGCGATCGCCTGCGGATACTCCCTTAATTCTCGCCACAAAATGCAAAAATCCCTCCACCGTCATATCGGGATATAAAGGCGGCGTTTCTGGTAAATAACCAATTCGTTGACGCACAGCTAAAGAATTTTCATGCACATCAAAGCCAGCTATTTTCGCCGTGCCCTTAGTTGCTGGTAAATAGCCAGCTAAAATCCGCATAGTCGTAGTTTTACCAGCGCCATTAGGGCCTAAAAACCCTAGAATCTCCCCAGGTTCGACATTAAAAGTCACATCAGTAATCGCTGGGGTAGAACCGTATATTTTACTCAGATGCTCAACTTCAATCATCGGTCTCAGGCGATCGCATTTTTAGAGAATACCCAACAATATTAGATCACCATGTTGGAAAAATACGGACTGGGGGTTGGTTGTTGATTGTTGACGGTTGATTGTTGACTGTTGACGGGTGACTGTTGACAGCCCTGTTTATAATATTTCACAAATCTTTAACGGATTGCTATATATGTCTTGTTGGTTGATGAGTGCGTCATTTACTGAAATGAGTCAGCGTTAAAGCTTTTCGTCTGCGGAAAACACTAAAATGAGTGCGTGATTTACCGAAATGAGTCAGCGTTAAGGCTTTTCATGTGCATAAAACAGCGAAATGAGTGCGTGATTTACCAAAATGAGTAAGTGTTAAGGCTTAACGAGTAAGCGTTAAAGCATTTTGCTTGCGGAAAACACCAAAATGAGTAGGCAATAATCTTTTTTGAGAAGGTGTTAAGGCTTAATGAGTAGGCGTTAAAGCATTTTGCCTTCTCAAAACATTAAAATCAGCCAGTAAATTAAAATTTTGCTAAAAAAGTAGGTTTTTATATGTTTTTTTGATGAAGTTGGGAGTAATTGCGATCGCCAAGCATAATCAGCTGTAGCCATCTAAATTTAAATTGTGTAGCTTTGCCTTGACTTCAATCTCATTGAAGTAAGGGACTTCCAAATAAAAAATATTCCAATCATTAACTTACCAAACCCGCAACTCGTCAGGGCGGGCTAACCCATTGGTGTCAACTTAAGTATCTCTGACTTAACCAACAGACCGCCCACAGGCTGTAAGCCTGGGGCTAACGTTACATGAGCTTACCTACGTGGGCTAAATTTTCTTAGCCCACGTAGGTGGGCTTTGTTCAATTAGCCGCACCCTTCGAGGGTGACGGCGGTTTATTGGGTAAGCAAGGGGTTGCAGATGAGGACAAAACCTAGTAACCAAAAGGGTTTCACGTTAAGTTGACACCAATGGGGGTAACCCCGCCCCTACAATTTGGCATAATTTATTTTTTGGAATTCCCTAAACTGTTTTAAGAATAATATATTTATGGGATGAATTAGGTTGATATCGTGAGTTTTGATAATGTCTGTAAATTGCTTGCAGAGAAATATCCAACAGATTTTGTGCGGTGGTTAATTGCTGAAGAATCTACCAATGTTAAGGTGTTAAAAACTGAGTTAAGTTTAGAACCAATTCGTGCAGATTCTGTGACTTTTTTACAAACTGGCAATCGGATTTTGCATATTGAATTTCAGACTTTAACACAGTCTAATCCTGCGATTCCTTTCCGAATGCTAGATTATTCTGTGAGGTTAAAACGTCAGTATAAGTGTCTAGTTGTACAGGTGGTAATATTTTTGCAGGAGACGGATGATGAAATTGCTTTTACTGAAGAGTATGTAGATGATACAACTATACATCGCTACCGTGCAGTAAGAATGTGGGAGCAAGATTCCAGCTTATTTTTGAGTAATTCGGCATTGTTACCGTTAGCACCTTTGTGTCAAACTGATTCTCCACGAGATTTATTATCGCAGATTGCTCAGGAAATCGTTAAAATTCCAGATAGAGAGACAAGGCAAAATACAGCAGCCTACACCGAAATTTTAGCAGGTTTGCGGTTTGAGAAGGGTTTGATTCGTCAGTTATTACGTGAGGATATTATGCAGGAATCGGTTATTTATCAGGATATTTTGCAGAAGGGAGATAAACAAGGAGAGGAACGTACAATCATACGCCAGCTTAATCGACGTTTTGGTGAAATAAATTCGTCATTGATTGATAGGATTAAACTGTTACCTATTGAAAAACTAGATACTTTGGCAGAAGCATTACTAGATTTTTCAGCTTTATCTGATTTAGTTGTTTGGCTTGAGCAAAATACAAGCAGTTAAGTAATCGTAGGTAAAATGTTGGTTTCCGCATAAATGTTGGGTTTCGCAAAGCCTCAACCCAACCTACGAATCGATGTAATTCTACTTTTAGTTCATCTCACTGCCACACCTGAAGAATTAGCACAAGCTTTTTTAGAATGGGCTTCAAATCGCGATCGCAATTCAGCGCTGTTATCAGATTATGCAGTTAGCTGGGAAAGTATGTATGACAACGAGGAATAATAATGTGCATTAGTAAAACTCTTGTGGGATGGGCGTCTCGCCCGTCCTGGGCGGACAAGATGTCCAGCCTACAAGAAAATTATATTGCCACATTTTAGTCGTGTCAGTCCACTACCAAAACTGGGCATATGACGTTACCTTGGGACAAGCAAAAAGTGACAGACAGCACAGAAGTAGAGGAAGTAGCAAGGGTATTTATTGAAGCGAACTGCTATCACCCCCCAGTGCCAAGTATCGGATTTCTACAATGTTGATTACAACGTGGGAATGGGTTGTGTTATGAATCTTTAAAAATTTCTGAAAGGCTTATATGTTACAATTCACAAGTCTCGACGCGAGAGAAGAGACCTCCCACAACGCGGAACGCAGGCCGTTTGAAACAGTGGGACGTAGGGAGGTGTCCCACTGGGGCATACCAGGTAGCGAAGTCATATTTAATACTAGATTCTTTTATCCATCCACCATTCAACCATTTACCAGATATCTGCCATCCTACACGAGTGTAGAAAGCATTCTCATTTTTTCCTACTTCTAGCCAGATTTTTCTCTGCACACTAAAGCCATATCGCCCATTGCTGTATTTTACCCACAGTTGGTCAATAGTGCGTAGGTCAGTGCAAGGAAAGTTTTCAATAGATTCAATATTAAGCCAGCCGTCTTTTTCTCTACCAGTGGCTTTCAGCATCACAGCTAGAGTTTCCTCATCTGCGTCTTTCCACTTGCCTGCTGCTAGCAAATCGCACAGCTTGGTGTAGTCTACTCCCTTTTCAGAGCGCAGTTTTTGTTCTTTTTGTGTTTTTCGTGGTCTAATTCTTTCTTCAACTCGCTTTACATCTTCATCTTTGAGTCCTAATGACTTTTGAAACTGTTTTAATTCATTGCGTACATATTCATCTAAAGGGTATTGCGCTTGAACTGCTTTTGTAAATTCCTGCTCATAACGCCGTAGATTATTTCCATACTGTTCTTTTTCTCTCTGAACCTGTTTTTGATATTCCGCTTCTTTAACAGATTTAATTTCTAACTCAATCGACTTTACATCCTGATCTCTCAAGCCTAAAACATCTTGCTGATAATCTTTCAGTATTTTTAAAATATGTTCATCTAAAGGATATTTTTGCTCAACAGCCTTAGCAAAAGCTTGTTTGTAACTTTCCAAGCTTACTAACCGTCTACGAAAAGGTTCTAAGACTTCAGTTTCTATTTCCTCAGCTTTTTCATCTGTGAGTCCAAATGTTTTCCGTTTTGGCTTTAAGACTAAGAAAGCAAATTCATTCAGTTCACCATTTCTGGCATATTGTTCAACCAGTTTGCGATACTCTGCCTCTGGATTCTTTGGCGCATAAGCCAGTACAAGATTGTATGCTTCCTTATCTTGAATAATCCCTGGTATCATCTTCGGCTTCACTGCTTGGACTTTTGCCTTAGCGTAATCATGCAGTTCCTGTACATAAATCTTGCCATCACTATCTTTGTCTGCTGCGCCTGTCTCAATTCCCTCAACTAAATACTGAGTGTAGAGCGAAAGTGTTGCACCTTCTTGTTCAAAGGAAGTTTGTGTTGCACTGGAAGATGTGAGAACAACTCGCCCCTCCGCGCCTAACTGCTTTTTGATATCGATACTGGCACTTTTTGCTCGCCAACCTTGAGCATAAGCACCACTGTAGCAAGCATCTAAAATCAAGACTTGCCGTTTCGCATAGCAATTGTATGATTGCCTTTGGATAAAACTTGCATCTACAGCAGTAGCTTCAAAATCATCTTTAGCTGTATTTCGAGTTGCTAAATAGAGATGATCTTGATCATTAGTAATACCATGACCAGAGAAAAAGAATAATACTAAATCATCTTTATAAGCTTGTTTAAACAGGTTTTGAATTGCCTTTCGCATAGCGATCGCATCGGGATTCAGGAGCCGTTCTACTTGCTCAAAACCTCCCAGATTTGGGTTTTGCAAAACTCTCTCCATAGCTTCCACATCATTGAGTGCAGATGACAGGGGAGGAATACCTTCACCATACTCACCGACTCCAATCAGCAGCGCTATCTTCTTAGCCATTTTTGCCGTCACCCATTGCTGCTAACAACTCTTTTGCTATTCTTTCAATTTCCAATAGCTCTGTTCGGCTTTTAGCCTCAATGTTGACTTGTTTATCTCCCACTTTGACAGTAACTTTCATTGGTTTGTCACCCAGGCGATCGCCCAGAAAGCTTAAAAATGCCTTGACATTCTTTAGACTCACCTCAGCCGTCAGCACTCCGATCAAAGTAGCAAACCCTAGCTTGCTTCCCGCTTCTGGGTTCAAATCTTCAGCGCGATCGGCTTTCTCTACCTCATCCAGTTCCCGAATTTCTCGCAGCAGCTTGATAGCTATCTGTTGCCGTCTGTTATCATCTAACTCTGGATCATCAACAGCAAAAGTAAATTTAATCGTGGGTTCGCCTGTCATCGTCAATTCCAAAGTCCTGTTATCTACATAGTGATAAACTATACCTTTAAATTCTACGATTCGTTATCAGAATAATTCCCTAAAAATTAACCAATTATGGCGATAACTTAGCTGATATCTAAAGGATAATCCACCCAGAGGAAACCAAAAGCGATGCTTAGGGCGGTAAACTACGCAATCTCAACAATACCATTGCGATCGCATATTTTTTACTCAGCTTCCGTCGCCGCTAACTTTTACTCAGCTTCGCCAATTAAAGTAAAAGTAGCCCAATCAACGGGATTTGGATTGTTTTTCATCGTCGTCAGCATCGCCTGTCGCAGCGCTTGCGCCTTGTCAGGGCTTTTTTGCAGATTTTGATAAAATTCCGTCATTAATGATGCTGTGGGCGCATCTGGAACCGACCACAAGGACACTAAGACACTGGGTACACCAGCAGAAATTAACGAACGAGATAAACCAATTACCCCATCCCCAGAAATGCGTCCGCGTCCGGTATCGCAAGCGCTTAAAACTACTAATTCTGCATTGAGTTTTAAATCGAGGATTTCTGCTGCTGTTAATAAACCATCACCTTTTTGATTTCCCTTGCTACCGGGTGAGTTTGGTGCAAGAGCGATCGCACTATTTAAACCTTGGATATCATCAAAGATACCGTGAGTTGCTAAATGTGCAAATCGCGCTTGGGTTAAACGCCCAAGTACTGCTGCTTTCGTTGCTTTGCTACCGATGAGCGGTTGGGTTTTGAGTAATTTGGCGATCGCATTTGCTTCTTGTTCTGCACCGGGTAAAGGTGTTAACTGTTGCGGTTTGTCGCCAATTTTGGGGGAGATAAAAGGCATAGTCGGATTACCCACAATCAAGGTATTATTCCCCTGTATTGGTTGCTTTCCTATGCGTTGCAGTTGTTTGTGAGTTAAATCTAAAACCTGAATTGATGGTGATGTGAGAATAGTGTGCTTTTCAATTAAATATTTACCTTGCTCATCTTGTAACGCCGGAAATGGCACGAGAAATAATCCACCTTGAGGAATGAAAGTAACTCTTTCATTTGGGTTTTGCGGTAATAAATCAGCAATTGGATTAATTAGTAATTGGTAGAGATGCTTTAAATTGTTTTTTGCTGCGGGTGCATTGGGGTTGTAAACTACATTAACGCCACGAAAAGCTGTACCTCTTGTACCGATGGAGTTGCGGCTGGTAATTATATAATCATTTAAAGTTGTTTTATCTTTTTGCCACAATGGTTTAAGGTCGGTTTTGCGAAAGCTAACTTCACCTGTAGGTTTGATTACCCATATATAAAGTTCTGATTCTTTAATCTGGGGTTTACCTGCGATTAAAAATTCCTCTTTAATTATGGAATATTGAACCAAGTGAGAATTTTGCCTTTTGGCAATTTGTTGCATTTCCAAAATTGAGGGTAATTGAGGCGCTTTGGTAACATTATTATTTGCAGATAAGCGAGATGTTAATAACTCTAAAAATGCTCTAGCACGACCACGTTCTGATATTTCTAGTGCAGTTTCAGGTTTATTTTGCGCAATCAAAACCTGTTGCAACAGTTGGTAAGTAGCAAGTTGGGTTTCAAACAGGGAAACTTTATTAGCATCGCTTAATTTTGGTCTGAGAGATTCTAAAATATCTATGCCAGTGCGTAAAGCTTGTTCTGCTTCTGGCAATTTCCCCGATTGATAGAAGGCGCTACCTATATATCTAAAAGTTCGCGCTTGAGCAGGTTTATCACCAACTTCTTGAAAAATAGCTAAGGCTTGAGCAAAAGATTCTAACGCTTGCGGATATTGTTTTTGATAGGCGTAAACTCTGCCAATATTACTCAGAGCAACTCCTTGTCCACCGCGATCGTTAACTTCTCGAAAAATAGTTAAAACTTGTTGAAATAACTCTTGTGCTTGGGAATATTCGCCTTGATTACGCCGAAAATCTCCAATATTGTTGAGACAAGTTGCTTCTCCTCGCCGATTCCCTAATTGTTTAAAAATAGCTAAGGCTTGTTGATAATATTCAACAGCTTGAGTATATTGATCTATAGTGCGGTAATACAAGCCAATAGAGTTAAGAATCAATGCTTCTTGTTTGCGATCGCCAATTTTTCTAAAAATATCTAAAGATTGCTGTAAGTAACCTAATACTTGCGGATACTGCCCTAAACTAGTGTAAATTGAACCCAGGTCAGCAAGCGTAAAGGCTTCGCCAGAGCGATCGCCTACCTGTTTGCGAATAGCTAAAGCCTGTTGATAAAAGTCTAAAGCCTGAGGATACTGTCCTAAACCTTCATAAACTTTGCCAATATTATTCAGAGCAGTTCCTTCATTCAAGCGATCGCCTAATTCTCTAAATATATCTAAGGCTTGTTTGTAAAATTCTAGCGCTTGGATATAATCGCCAAGGGTACGTTGAACTATGGCGATGTAATTCAAGCTCAGTGCTTCACCAGGACGGTCTTTAAGTTGTCGATAGATTGCTAGCGCTTGTTGAAATGACTGTAATGCTGCTGTATATTGACTAGTTTGAATTTGGCGATCGCCTTGCTGATACAAACGGTCTGCTTCTGCTTTCTGTGCATTGGCTGGTTGCGCCAATACCTGTGACATTTGCAAGAATGCTAGAAAGTTAGCCGTTGGTGAGAAAGTTGTCAGGATGAGGGTAATAAATGCAATTAAACTCAGATTTCGATAACCCATAGCTGTTCGCCGTCCCAATTTCCATCAAACAGGATTTCAAAAATATATATCTCTGGTTAATCTCAAGATATGCAAATTTAATACCAGTTTGAAAAATGATTGCGACAGATGGAAATCTGAAACGCTTATCCAATAGATTAGGACTTACGCACCGAACACAAAAACCCTCACAAGGATGGTCAAAAGTCAAAAGTCAATGGTCAAAATTCAGGTTTTTGGACTTTGGACTATTGACCATTGACAAAAAGCATGAAAAATATCTGACACTGCGTAAGTCCTATAGATGTTCCACAATCCAAAATCTAAAATCTAAAATCCAAAATAGTATAAGTATCCCATTGCCCGCATAAGCATTTACTGATATGCTGATGAACAACCAAGACAATTTCTAAATCCTTTCTAAATAGCTGGCATTAAAACCTCAACTGCTACAGAACGAACATCAAAGCATTTGTAACTAACTCCTCAAGGTTTCTGTTTAAATTTGCACCTGGCAATTACTCGATTTATTGTCAGAATAGTCTTGATTTTTACTGTACTAACCTATATAGTTCTTCCCATCTTTCGCCGCTAAATTACTGAAAGTACCAATGCGGTTAGTTAATCATGTCCCAACGCACAATCCAAAGCATATATACAGATGGCGCTTGTACGGGAAATCCTGGCCCTGGTGGTTGGGGTGTCGTCGTTTACTTCAGTGATGGCTCAGTTCACGAGTTAGGCGGTGCATCATCCCACACCACCAACAATAAAATGGAAATGCAAGCTGCGATCGCAGCTCTCGAATTTCTGCAAACTTCTGGACAACAAAAACCCATCACTCTTTATACCGATAGCGAATACCTCATTAACTCAGTTACCAAGTGGATAAAAGGCTGGAAAAAGAAAGGATGGGTAAAAGCCGATGGTAAACCCGTACAAAACCAAGACCTTTTAGAAACTTTAGACAAACTGAATAGTTATATAGTAAATTGGGAATATGTTCGGGGTCATTCTGGTAATATAGGTAACGAGCGGTGCGATGTCATTGCTCGGACTTTTGCTACTGGCAAAGTTCCAACACTTACACAATCGTCCCTGACAGATTCTCACCAAGCATTACCACAACTAAATCAAATAAATGTAGCAAAAATAACTGAATCTCCAGCAACCTTGACAATAATTGAGACAACTCAACCAGAAAACAATTCTGGATCGCATATAACCACAATGGAGCCAACTATCATAAACTCTTCTGTTCCTATTGATGATAAGCCACCAGAAATGAGAGTGGCACAACTGCGCGCTCTGGTGGAAACATTACGCATTGCCGACGAAATAGCCACTAAAGGTTACTTAATCACGAGTTCGGAACTTGCCGATTTAATGGATGTTCATGCTAGTGCAGTTACCAGTCGCGGAGATCAATGGCGCTGGCGCAACTGGATAGTTTCACGAGTCAGACGAGAAGGTAATCAAATTCTCTGGGAACTAGAACGCGCCGATCAAGTAGGAGGTGAGGAAGATTAGGTAAAGAGGCAAGGGGGCAGGGAGCAGGGAGCAGGGGGACAAGGAGGACAAGGGGGACAAAAAAGCAGAGGAAGCAGAGGAAGCAAGGGTGCAGAGGAGGAAAATTATATAAATACGCTCCCTCTGCTCCTCTGCATCTCTTCCCCCTCTGCTCACCACTTGCCCCATGCCCCATGCCCCATGCCCTATGCCCCATTACTATAAGTTCTTCCACGCCATTCTTTAGGCTGGCGGAATGCAGAAAGGAAAATTCGCAGCACGGCTAGAGGATCGGCTAAAGGCGAAAGCCAGAACAACCAGCCACCTTTAGCTGTTTTGCGATCGTAAGAGGGTGCGATCGCTAATAACATTGCAAAGCGAATCGCCAGCAAAAATATATTTAGTCCCAATAACAAGAGAATGGGAAGCTCGGCAGGTTGAGGGATAAGCAAACCATAACTCAGTAAAATTACCAGGGGTAAACCTTGAACTGCTGAAAGTAGCCATAAATCCCCCCAAATCTGAGCGCGCGGCGATGCGTCTTTAAGGTCGAGGCTGCGCCCCCATTCTTTCCATGTTTCAATTGCACCCTCATACATCCGTACTTTTAGCACCTTTGCCCCATCCAAAAAACCCACCTTAAATCCTTGTGCAGCAATATAGCGAGCTAAGGTAACATCATCACAAAAAGAACTACTTGCACTTGTATAACCATTGACCGCAGATAGCACAGAACGCCGACATAAAAAGCACTGACCATTAGCCATTACTCGTTCTGGCTGTTCTGTATTCACACCGGCTGGGTCAAAGCGATACAGCAGAGTCATTAACAAAGCCGGTTGTAGCCAACATTCCCCAGGATATTTGAGAATAAACTGAGGTGACAGAGATACCAAATCATAGCCCTCTTTTTCGGCTGTCTGTACCAACCCAGCAATCAAACCAGGATGAGGTACAGTATCTGCATCCATCCCTAAAAACCATTCGCTTCCTGGGGAAATCTGCAAAAAGCCATTATGTAAAGCCCAAGGACGACCCACCCAACCAGCAGGTAAGGGGTCATCTGTAAACACGCGAAAGCGAGGATCTTGCTGTTGTGCAGCCTTTACCAAATCAGCTGTACCATCTTGCGATCTGCTGTCTACAACAATTGCTTCCCGCATTTCATAGCTTTGCTGACTTAAGCCTTGCAACAGTGGGCTAATCCGCAAAGCTTCATTCAATGTTGGCACCACCACGCTGACACTACCGAAAATTTCCGGTGTCGGCTGTTGGGGTTGAATAGGCCGTTGGCGTGTCGGCCCCTTAAATAACCGTGAAAGTAAAATCGCTGTCGCTGGTATTTGCAGTAATAGTAATAAAAGCGATAAATAGGTCAGCGTCATTAAATATAAATTGGCAAGGGCTGTCATTTGTCATTTGTCATTGGTCATTGGTCAGAGACGCGATGAATCGCGTCTGTACAATTTGTCTTCCTTGTCCCCTAGCCCCTAATCCCTAGCCCCTAGCCCCTAGCCCCTACTTCAAAGCCACCTTGACTTTTGCTACGGAAATTTCTGGAGTTCCAGTATCTACAGCCACAGCTTGTCCATTTGTCCCTTGCCACCACAGTGCTACAGCCGGAGCTACACCTAGCAACAAACCAAGTAATACAGGGATAGAGAAGCCAGCAGCCAAACTCATAACAGTAGCAAAGCCAAAGTTGCTTAAGTAAACAATCAAAGGTACATTCAGCTGCGATCGCTCTAATTTAATGGGGTTATTTCTCCACAAAAATGCAGCCACAGTCATAAATACAGACCCGGTACCCATCCAGCCAGCAAAGTTTTGGTAGGGCATACCAAAGAAAGCACCAGGCTGTTGCCAATACCAGAAGGGCAGAGAAGTTTGACTCATTGCTGGATCAAGTACAAAATCCCAAGATGTTAATAATAAAGCACCTAAGGCGATCGCACCTACATGACGCAACAAGCTGGGTTTTTTGTCTACTTCTAAACCAGCACGCGCCAACAGGTAAGAAACACATCCCACATAAAACCATGACAAAGGAATTGTGAACGGAACTAAACCAGCAATTTTATAGCCCAGTCCACTTAGATAACTATAGTGACCAAAAGGAAAGCCAGTGCTGGTTCCCGACAGTTCACTTCCTAAAGAAATAAACACTGAGGGCAGCAAAAATGCCAAAGCGCGACCCAATCCTAAAGTCCGGTAGGCATACAAAAATACAGCCGTCGCACCCAAAATCATATAAACCACACCGCCTCCAGCCATACTCCACTGCATAGCGGTTTGTCCAACCTCAGTGAGGTTCATAATAATTTCGGCATTCGGCACGACTAGTAGTATACCTACAAGTCCAAACACCATAGACACGATATGACCAATCAGGCATACGCGCTCTGCAATAACAAGTTGTCTCATGATCGTTCCTTAACAAGATGTGACATTCGGCTACTCGGCTGCTAACAGTTTACAAATGTTTAAGAAAAAATTTAACTAGTTATCCACAAATTCTCTGTAAACTTATCGAACTGTTTCGGCACGAGCATAATCAACGATTGCTAGAACCGAGAAAATATAAGATGATAAAGTAACAGTCTAAGGCATGAAATAAAAAATCTATACCTCTGACTCAGACCTTTATTCATAGTGCTATCAGCTCCTAGCTAAAGCACAATCAAGTTTTAGCATCAACAAGCCAATTTAGGGTTGATAGGAGTTATGTATAAACAAACTCATAAAACCCATTAAATCAAGACTGTAATTACCTCCTCATAGTCGAGGAATCATAGTTTCACTTGCTACAAAAACTTAACCCATGTCGATTTTGCAACGCATCCCTTGGGTTTCTCTCACACTATTACTATTGAGCTACAGTACCCTGGGCTGGGTAATATCTGAGACTAAAGCCCCTTTGTTTATTTGGGGAATTACTGTGTTAGGTATCTTACTATTTGTAGGCTGCTTAACTGTTCCCTGGACAAGGATGACACAATTATCTATTGTTGTTTTTAAATCCAATACTAGGACTTTTTTATTTTCAGTTTTGGCAGCCTTTTTATTCTTTGTCATGCTTGCTTGGTTTCGCATGTTCCTTGACACATTGCTAATCATAGCGGCAGCTATCTTAGCGAGAATAGACTTTCAAGCAGCTGGATACAAAGAAGGGCAAGCTTTTTGGATTACATCTGCACTTTCATTAGCAGGTGTAGCCTTAGGCGCAGGAATGCAAATTCTCTATTTCCGCCACTGGGCAATCCCTTAATTTTCCTTGAAGGACAATTTTCTCATAAAAAAATAGGGTGTAAATCAGCTAATACACACCTAAATCAAATATTTTGGCGTTAGCACTGTCAAAAGCTAGCTTGGACTATTTACTTTTGACAACCTAAGTGCGTAATAGCTTATACCAATTCAATGTCAATATGCCTATAATTTAGCCTGCGCAGGCAGGCTTTGTAATTATAGCCCCACCCTTATAGGGTGAGGGCGTTAATGTGCAGCCTCACCAAGAATTGGTATTACCACCCTATTTTTTTCAGCTATTTCTTAGCTAGCAACCGGTTCAGCCGCCGCAGGTGCGTAAACACTGACTTTTTTACGAGTTTTACCCTTTCTTTCAAAGGTAACAACACCGTCGATTAACGCAAATAAGGTGTCATCGCTACCAATACCAACATTGTTACCAGGGTGGAATTTAGTACCGCGTTGACGTACCAGAATATTTCCAGCACGGACAACTTGACCACCATAGCGTTTTACGCCTAGACGTTGAGCATTAGAGTCACGACCGTTGCGTGTACTACCTGTTCCTTTCTTATGAGCCATAATTTCCTTTTGTGACTTAACTTTTATTGATTATTATCAGCAGTGGTTTCTTCAGGGGAAGCTTGAGCAGTTATTGCTGCTTCTTCCAAAGCTAGAACTGCACCATTGAGGTTAATTGAATTAATCAACAGTCTAGTGATTTCCTGGCGATGTCCGCGTTTTTTGCGGGTTTTCTTCTTCGGCTTCATTTTGTATACCAGGACTTTACGACCTCTCAGATGTCGTAATACAGTCCCTTCTACAGTCGCGCCTGCTACTAGCGGCTGACCAATGTTGAGTTCGCCGTCGTGTTGGATTAGTAATACCTTGTCTATTGTAACTTTCTCATCAGGTTGAGCAGCCAATAGCTCAATATCGTAAAAGCGGCCAGCTTCAACTTTTAGTTGTTTACCGCCAGTTTCAATAATTGCGTAAGTCATCGAATTGTCCTTGAGGTTGCCGTACAGGTAGCTGGCCTTGCTTACTTGGAGATAAGCTGTTTTTATGCTTTTGCCAGCTTTTGCAGTATGTCTACCTGATCCGAGCAGGAATTAGACAGACAATCTAAAATTGTATCTGATTGACTGCTATAGAGCAACATAACACAACTATTTTCACCACAAAAGTCTCAAGTATAGGGCTATTTGCGCGATCGCCAAATTAAATAAGAGATTTTTCCGAAAAATTTTTGCTGATTTAGCGAAATTGAGATTTGCGCTGATGTAGATCAATGAGACACAGAACAGCACCGAAAAGTCTGAGCAGCAGATCATAGTTGCTCAGATTTTCTCTATTCTCCGGTTACAGCGCTACAAACTAGGGAGATTATTTATAAATTTTGCAAAACTTTAAAATATTTAACTTTTAAAAAAATAACTATTAGCTATTCACGGTTATAAAGAGCGATCGCTTGTAATTTATAGCCATCCTCAATTATTTGTGAAATATTACATTTATGGTTGTTGCTCGTCAACAATCAACACTTCGACAGGCTCAGTGCGGCGCAGCCAAAACCATAACCTTTCATAAATTGACCGACATTAACTTATATTGACTCAATCACATGAAAAGAATAGACGTAGAACAAAGAACAATTCTCATAGGTTTAGCTGGTAGTCATGGCTATGGATTAAACCGTCCCGATTCTGATTTTGACTACCGAGGAATTTTTATCGCCCCTAAAAGATATTATTTAGGGTTTGATAACATAGAACAAAAAGAAAATGGTTGGGACGAGCCAGGAATATTTTCGTTTTTAGATAATAATCAAGACACAGTTATTTATGAATTAAGAAAAATCCTACATTTATTAGCTGGAGCAAATCCCAATGTACTAGAATTACTCTGGTTGCATAACTTTCCCGTACTTACAGATATTGGCAAGCATTTAATTAAGCATAAGCAAATATTTTTAAGCAAAAAAGTTAAACATACTTATTCTGGTTATGCTTTTGCTCAAATCAAAAAAATGGAAACCCATCGTAAGTGGTTATTAAATCCTCCCCAAAAGAAGCCAGTACCATCCGATTTTGGCATAGAAGATGAATTACCTTTAGTTAAAGAAGACCTTAATGCATTTTTAGAGTATCTTTATCTCTTAATTAGAGGAAGAATCGAATTTTTAGAAGAAGCCGAACAGTTATATAAACTACTGACAGCAGACATAGATTTCAAAGGCGTACTCAAACAGTACACCCTACCCGACGAAACTATGGAATACACACAAAAGCTCACCAACAGCCGCAAAGATTTTATCCGTCTGCTGCAAAAAAGTCAAAGCTATCAAATAGCTTTAAGAGAATGGCAAGCTTACTTATCATGGCAGAAAAATCGCAATCCAGCCAGAGCAGAAATGGAAAGCAAATCTGGATTTGATTTGAAGCATGGGATGCATTGTATTCGACTATTGCGTAGTGGACTAGAAATTTTGCAACAAGGAGAAATTACTGTTGATAGAAGAATCGCTGGTGATGCAGATGATTTAAAAGCGATTCTTCAAGGTGCATATACATACGAGCAAGTAATGAAAATGGCGGAAGAATTGGTTGCAAAAATGGAAACTGCTTATGCACAATCAACTCTCCCTCATAAACCTAACTTGGAGCAAATTAACAACTTATGTATGGAATTAGTAGAAATGCAAGGATGGGAATAAATTAACAGTGAGAGCGGGGTTATTCCAGCAGATTTATTTTCCCCATTTTGATATTCTTCTCTTGCTTAACTTGACACATAAACCTCAATTCCTAATAATTTGCTAGCTCCCCGACTGCTTAAAAAAGTCGGGGAGCTAAATATCACTAATAACTCTTGTCTATTGCTTTATACCTATTGATATAAATTGTTATTTAACTTTTTCTATCTATCTCCCTAAAGCATAACCCTCATCACAGAGGAATTTTTAGCAGTGATTCGAGTGCTTGATCGCATATCTTAGCTGAATAAGTAGGTTTGAAATCTCGATCGTAATTAATTTACTTTCTTGATAAAATATTATTATACATATGATAAAAATACTGTAAAATTCATTAATACTTGCAAATTAATCGCAAAAGATGTTATAATCAACGGATAAATATAGAAAAACACCTAAAAATTGCTAATTTGACTCTATTTGCAGTCTATGATTCTGGTCAAGCCAAATATCTATCAGTGGATTAAGGTGAGAGCAGAGAGTTTTTGATATGGCAGTGTAAATAGCCTTGTTTTGGATTTAGTGAAGTTGCATTGTCTCGGATGCAGCAGAGATTTACTGGTTTATATAACAGTATAAATTTGTTGCGATCGCATAACTTACAGCCCAATTAATTATTAACTAATTGTAGAGATTTCTTATTCATAAATATTTAGTTTGTTACTTAACTAAGTATAAAATACAGCCAAAAATAGTTCAGAATTTAACTAACAAATATAAGATATTTTGGACACCAACCATGAAAATAACATTTTGTAATTTTGCCGATAACGTCAAGCAATTCCAGGAAAAAGGTATTATTATCTAAGTAAAAACACTTAGGCATGATATATAAATTACAGCAAAATACTTTTTTATAACTATGTGCCAGAGATTACGCGGAAATTCACAATTATGACTAGCAACAACTTCATAGTTGACGCATAATAAATAATCTGAAGTGACAATATTGCCTTCAGTCGGGTGTATACTACTTACTTTCCTACGGCGAATAAATTTGTAAACGTGCTATTTAACTGTCTGTTATATGAGTAACGACATAGATCTGATCAAACGGCTAGGCCCCAGTGCGATGGATCAGATCATGCTTTATCTGGCTTTTAGTGCCATGCGGACTAGTGGGCACAGGCATGGGGCATTTTTAGATGCGGCGGCTACAGCAGCCAAATGCGCAATCTATATGACCTACCTGGAGCAAGGGCAAAACCTGCGGATGACAGGGCATTTGCACCACTTAGAACCGAAGCGGGTCAAAATCATTGTGGAAGAGGTCAGACAAGCCCTGACTGAAGGAAAATTGTTGAAAATGCTAGGTTCTCAAGAACCGCGCTATTTGATTCAATTGCCTTATGTCTGGATGGAGAAATATCCTTGGCGTCCTGGGAAATCACGCATTCCCGGTACGAGTCTGACTACCGAGGAAAAAAGGCAAATTGAGCAGAAACTACCTAGTAATCTGCCTGATGCCCAGTTAATTACCTCTTTTGAATTTTTAGAGTTAATCGAATTTTTGCACAAGCGATCGCAAGAAGACATGCCCGTTGAGCATCAAATGCCTTTGAGCGAAGCTTTAGCGGAGCATATCAAGCGCCGCCTGCTTTACTCTGGCACGGTAACCCGGATAGATTCTCCTTGGGGTATGCCTTTCTATGCGCTGACTCGTCCTTTCTACGCGCCAGCAGACGACCAAGAGCGCACCTATATCATGGTTGAAGATACCGCCCGGTATTTCCGGCTAATGAAAGATTGGGCAGAACGGCGACCAAACTCTATGCGTGCTTTAGAAGAACTGGACATTCCACCAGAACGCTTTGAGCAAGCAATGGAAGAATTGGATGAAGTGCTGCGGGCTTGGGCTGATAGGTATCACCAAGAAGGGGGCATTCCGATGATTTTACAGTTAGCTTTTGGTAAAAAAGAAGACTGATAAATCAACTTAAGGAGCGAGAGCCATTTACGGACTTTGTCTGCTCGCGCGCCCTGCTCCCCCCTAGCCTCTAGATGGGAGCTTTAATTGCTACCTAGCGGGTTCCACCCGTTCCTAAATTTGGAAGGGATTCTGTAGCTCTAGGAGCTTGCGGAATAAATACAGATGTCGAAGTACTAACAGTATCGCTACCACTGATACAGGTGTTTAATGCTTGATCGAGTGCTAATTTAAATTCACTCCGCAAGCCAACCACACACTGACCAAAGCGAATAGGTAACAAACTCCGACTGCAGTAGTTCAAAATATTTACGTTAGGTTGTTCCTGAGTGGGAATGCGACTAATTGCAACTACACAGCTTGCTAATTCCTCAGGGCGTCGTACCTGTCTACAGGTATTGAGAGCATCTACAGCATTTATTTTTGTCTGTCTGCTAATGGAAACTACGCAGGAAGACAAATCTCTGGGACGTAGCGCGCCAGCACAAGCTTGCGATGCTGTATCCGCATTGATATTAAAGCGCAATAGCTGACCGGCACAAGCACGGAAATCATTATTGCTGTAGGAAGCATTGATAGCCATAGTGGGAACCATCGTTGCTAACCATCCGGCGATCGCTAAAACTGGCGCTGTTACCTTAACTGTTTTAGCCGACAATATTTTATAGTCAGAACCGCCTTTTTTGCTCATCGATTTTTACTCCTTAAGATTCCCATTCTCCAAACACCAAGGTTATCCTAACTCAATCAGCGCGATCGCACCTGTAGTTCTGGGTAATTTTCGCAGCATTTTTGAGCATAACGCAGTAACATAAAATTCTACAAGGGGCATGGGGCATTTGTAATTTCTCCGCCTCATTACGTCTTTTTGCCAATCAGCTTTTTTCGCCTAAACAGCGCTAGATTTAGGGATTGAACCTCTGGCAAGAGGATTTCTCTGGTTTCAATGTGCTAATATATTTTGATCGAAGATAAGTAGGCAACATAAAAAGTATTTCTTGTGGGAAATACTACGTGAATCAATCTAGTGATTGAGTAGTCTACGAAACTAGCAAACAAAAAACAATGGGTCTGAGTACCCAGGGGCACTGGGGAGTTTAAGCTTGGAAACTAGTGCTTTAGGAAAGTGTCGCTTTGCTTGCTAAAGTGGAAGCGATCGCTGTCGGTTGTACCGAACTCAAGCAACTGGTACAGAAAATACTTTGATTCTGGTGGAATTGATTCTGCTAGAGCCAGGATTTTCATCAAACCGAGAATTCCCCGACTTAGCGAAACAAATCAGCGATCGCTTTATTTGTTTCCTTGGGGAAGTGTCAAAATAAAATGTCTGGGTAAAGTTGAAACAGGATTAGATTAAGGAAACACATGTCCCGATATAGAGGGCCTCGCCTCAGAATTGTACGCCGCTTAGGTGACTTACCAGGATTAACTCGTAAAAGTGCTAGACGCGCTTATCCCCCTGGTCAGCATGGTCAGAACCGCAAAAAACGTTCTGAGTATGCTATCCGTCTAGAAGAAAAACAAAAGCTGCGCTTAAACTACGGTTTGACCGAAAAGCAATTGTTACGCTATGTGCGCAAAGCCAGACGTGTTACTGGTTCTACCGGACAAGCACTGTTACAACTGCTAGAAATGCGCCTAGATAATACCGTTTTTCGCTTGGGTTTAGCTCCCACTATTCCCGCAGCGCGTCAATTGGTAAATCACGGTCATATCACTATCAATGGACGTGTAGTTAATATTGCCAGCTATCAGTGCCGTCCTGGTGAAGAAATTGCTGTCAGGAATAAAGAAGCATCGCGGAAATTGGTAGAAACCAACCTCCAATATCCGGGACTAGCTAACCTTCCCAGTCATCTGGAGTTTGATAAAGCCAAACTGGTTGGTAAAGTCAACGGTGTTATTGAAAGAGAATGGGTGGCGCTACAAGTTAACGAACTGCTGGTTGTGGAATACTACTCACGCCAAGCGTAATAGTCATTTGTCTTTGGTCATTTGTCCTGAGTTTGTAAAGGACAAATGACTATTGACTAACCGCCAATTTGTGACATAGTTCGCGTATAACTGCCCTCAGTCCCGGATTCTCGCTGTTTAAAGTTAATTTCTGGCTTAATTGCCAATAATTCTCTGACTTGCTCTTGTAATTGTGCGGTGCTAATACCAGCCCGGAGAGCAGTTTTTAAATCAATTTGACCATTTTCATTTAATAAGCAAGGACGCAGCCAACCATCTGCACTCAAGCGCATCCGATTACAGCGATCGCAAAAACACTCGGACATCTGACTGATGAATCCCAATGTTCCTTTCGCTCCAGGAATTTGAAACACATCAGCAGGCCCAGCACCACAAACTTGAGATTCTGTCAAGCCCCAGCGATCGCGGATTTGTTGCCGTAATTCAGCAGAAGAAACCCATCCGCGATCGCCAAATAATTGCCAGTTACCAATCGGCATAAACTCAATAAATCTGATGTGCCAGTTGCGCTCAAGAGTCAGCGCAGCTAAATTCAGGACTTCATGGTCATTTACCCCAGGAATCACCACTACATTCAGCTTTAAGGGGTCAAAACCAACACTATAAGCCGCTTGAATCCCCTGCCAAACTTGCTCCCACTTTCCCCGTCCACGATTCCCAATAATTTGGTCAAAAATTTCTGGTTCTAGGGAATCGAGGCTAATATTAATCCGCCGCAAACCAGCATCATAGAGATTTTGCGCAATAGGGGCGAGAAGAAAGCCGTTAGTTGTCATCGATAAATCTTGAGTTTGGGGAAAAGAAGCGATCGCTCTCACTAATTCCACCACATGGGGACGTAGCAAAGGTTCCCCCCCAGTCAAACGAAATCGGGTAAAACCCACAGGGATAAATACCTCTTGAATCAGAGTCAGGAGTTCCGCATCAGTTAAAAGTTGCTGCTGGAGAATATAGTCTATTTCTGCACCTTCCGGCATACAGTACTGACACCGGAAATTGCAGCGATCGATTAAGCTAATTCTGAGGTAATCTACCTGGTTCATGTTTGAGCGTGTTTATTTCTATTCTATTTCCGTCTATTTGCGTAAGTGAGATGCAACCGATCCCAGCCTCTCATTTTTTTTAGTTTCTATTGTCAACATAGAATCTATATAAATTTCTCGCAGACGCCTATGCAATTGTTGCAAAAAACTGAATACAGAATTTTCCTTCTTTTCTGTTCCTTATTCCCTCACAACGCCAATAAATCAGCCGATCGCGAGAAAATCTCATCACAAACATAAAACTCTCTCTTAAGAGTCAACAATCAACAGTCAACAGTCAACAGTCAAAGCTATTTTCAAGACAGCCCCTCATCGGAAAAACCCACAACCAAACATGAAAATCTCTCTTTTCTAGCCCCTAGCCTCTAGCCCCTAGCCCCCATTTTCCAGCTAGATTGCCATATATCCAAAATGTTCATAAGCAACTAGAATGGGTTATCCTTTTAACGTTCTCAGTAATTTGTAGCTGATTTTGATAATTGATTGCTTTAAATGTATAGATTCAATATATTTCCCTTAATTGTCTATATTAGGTAAATTTGCCCTAATCACAAACTTTGAACAATCATTTTGAGGGATAAATAGATGGTATTAAAGGTACAACATAGAAAACATACCCAGCAATTTTCAGTTTCTCGCTGTTTTTCTGTAATGTTTCTCTTGGGTCAAGTATTGCTGCGTTTACTCCAAGGAAAAACTTATCACCGGAAAATTCTCGAACACATGGTGACTGCTGGCCCGGCTTCACTGTCTCCCGTGCTTTTAGTCGGTGGATTTGCTGGGATGATTTTTACTATTCAAACAGCTAGAGAATTAGTTAAATATGGCGCTTTGCACACTGTTGGCGGTGCATTTGCTTTAGCTTTTTGCAGAGAATTAGGGCCTATATTGTCTGCTAGTATTATTGCCGGTCAAGTTGGTTCAGCATTTGCAGCCGAGATAGGTGCAATGCGAGTCACAGACCAAATTGATGCACTGCATATGCTCAGAACCGATCCCATTGATTATTTGGTGCTTCCGCGAGTCATTGCTTGCTGTTTGATGACTCCATTATTAACAATTTTTGGTTTAGTCACCGGCATCATGGGCGGAATTTTTGTGGCATCGCAGTTTTATCAAATTACTCCCGACGCATTTTTAGAGTCGGTTAGAAGTTTTTTACAGCCATCAGATTTATGGATTGTTTTGCTTAAAGGGTTTATTTTTGGCGCTATAGTTGCTGTTAATGGCTGTAGTTGGGGTCTAACTACCAGAGGTGGAGCTAAGGAAGTAGGAGAATCGGCAACAACAGCAGTTGTCACCACTTGGGTAGCAATTTTTATGATGGATTTCTTTTTATCTTTAGTATTGTTTGAAAAACCTACACTTTAAATCCCATTGCTTTTAGCCAAACCATAAAAATGTCTTTGTTTCAATTATTCCGAGGGGAATTGAATACTTTTGACTTTTGACTTTTGACTTTTGACTTTTGACTTTTGACTTTTGACTTTTGACTTTTGACTTTTGACTTTTGACTTCCCCCTCCTGGGGTGCTTATATTTTGCACTCAAGAAGTACTAGGTATACGCTCAATCTCAGCATAGCCACTGAAAATTAATTTTTGTCCTTCAGTTTCTAAACGATTAAGTCGCATTTTCACCCCATCAAGGTCAAAGCGATCTAAATCAACCATGTTATCTAAAATTTCTACCAATGCGAGGCTTAAAGTGCGCGAAGTTTCCTTTTGAGCTTCGGGAACAGAGTCTAACTCTAGTTTCGGATCTTTGAAAGAAACCCGTCGCCGCCGTTCCACAGCTAAACTGACAGTCATAATTAAGGGTACGAGTTCCCCATTATCTAAATCTGCCTTGGCTAAAATCCGCAGGCGATTTTCTGGCAATAGCTGTACTTGAATTTCTGGGAAAGAAACTGGTTTACCGCCAGATAACTCTGTTAAAGCAGGTAAAGACAAGTTTACTAACCGTTTTTTTACCAATTCAGCATTAAAAGCTTGATTAATCCCAGTTTCTGATAATACTACTTGGGCGATCGCTTGAGTAGGTTGTTTAAGAGTTAATTTGCCACCTAAAACCGAGCCGAAATCAATAGCGACTGCATCCGTTTCAAAAGACATCTCCTCTACAGCGAATTCTCTACGGATGACTAAGCCACGTCCGCTCATTTTGAAACTATCAATGCTGCCTTGCAACAGTTTGCTGGAGGGATAGCAGCGCACAAAGACTTCTACTGACTCGCTTTGGGTAAACAGGTGGCGAATCGTTTGGCTGGCGACTGTGTTGAGCATCCGCTCACCCCAATCTGTGCTTTTAGGATCTGTTAAACCAGTAAGTCCGCCGAACATGAGCTTTTGCGTCTCTAGAAGTTCTTTGTACTTTTGTAACAAATTGTGAACAATACAGCAAGCGATCCCCGATTAATTGTGCTGATAGGTAGGGGGTATGATAACTGATGGATCGCAGAAAATGTATGAAAATACACCAAAAAATCATCCTAGCATGGAAGCGATCGCCATCTCCAGACAAAAAAAGTGCGATCGCTCTAAATTACGAATTACGAATTACGAATTACGAACTATAGCTGCTGCTGCTGACCTTTTTCTTGCAGCAGCGATCGCCAATCGTCAATTGCTTTTGGCGTCCACAACCAATTATGACTTAATTTATCTACCTGGAAATTTACCGGATCGTCCTTAATCACCATTTGGCGGAGTTTAATAGCCTCATTGAGATATTGAGATTGTTTATTAGATGTTTGTCTATATGAAGATTTATAAAGTCCTAAAGCCAAGCCAGCATAGGAAGTTAAAGCATCTTTAGGTACTGTTGCGGCGGCGCTGATAGCTATTGATGTAGTACTAGCAATATTTTGTTTTTTCAAAGCTAAATTCAAAGCCTTAAACCAAGAATCATTAGCTCGATTTAAATTGTCTTCGGCGTAGTAAGCAAACCCTAAAGCATTGTTATATAAAAAAGAATCGGGATCGGCTTTCACAGCACTTTCCCAAAAACGGCGAGCATCATCAACGCTGTATTTTGGATCTTGAAGTTGAACTGATTGCCAAGCTAATCGTCCTTTGAGAAAATTCACAGATGGATTATTAACTTGTTGTTTTGGTACAAGATTTAAAGCGGCTTGTGCAGCTGGAATAACCCCACGGTTGAGTAATTCTTCCACAGCCTCCAGTCCGCTTTGTAAATCGCCTTGGCTGATTTTTTGCGTAGCAGTAGCGCTGACAATACCCGTCGGGGCATTCTTTAAATCGATAGGCGGATTATTTTCGGTAGTAAGTGGCTGGGTAGGAATGGGAGGAATATCAGGTAACTTGGATAGTTGATGATTTTGCCACCAAAAAACACCAGCAACAATTGCGATCGCTCCTGCTCCCAACATCCCGAAAATTGGCAAAAGTTGGCGTTTTTTGGGCTTTTTGCGGGAATTGTGGTTTGAACTTCCAACAGCAGCATTCTGCCAATTTCTCGCATAATTTGAAGTATTTGCAGTGGTTTCATCGGATGCAATTGGCTCTTCTTCCCAAAAACTAATTTCTTGGTCTGATTCATTGACATCTTGGGGAACAGATCGCGATCGCGCACCGCTATCATTTAAATGTTGTACCAGTTCTGCCGTCATTGGCGAATCGTCAGATAAGACATTTTGACGATCTAGTTGGCGAAACAAATCGGAAACTAAAGCCGAATCTTCTGCATAGGATGGATCGTCATATTCAATTTCATCAACCAAATCGCCCCAAGTCTCTTCTCCCAGCCAATCCAGCCCTGAAGATTCCCGTGCCAAACTATTAGGGATCATCTCCTCTATTGGTAAAGGCATATCAGGTTCATCTACAGCAGAGTACATCGCCGTTGCATTTGGTCTTAAAGGCGGATTATACTCATTTGCTAATTCCCCACTATCGGGAATTTCCGGACTCAGAAAACCGTCAAATTCCGGTTGTTGATAGAGAATTGGTAAAGCCCAGTACATCTGGTGAGAACCATAGGCAGAAATTAATCCCTGACGCACTCGACTCAGACACAAATCTACAGAGTATCCTTGATTCAAATTGCGGTAAAACAATTGAGTCAAAGTCAGCGCTACTTCATCAGGAATCCGCTCTGACATAGCTAATACGCTTCTCAGCCCGCGTTTCACCAAACTTTCTGTAAGGTTACGTTCTCCTGTTTCTTCAGTGCGATCGGCATTAGCACTGTATGCTCCTAAACAGGAGTTAAACACAGCCATTTGAATATTATTATTGACAAGCAAGCCTGCCAAATCGTCCCCAGTTAAAGTTTCTGTTAAACCAGTTCTATTACTAACCAAATAAATTTCACCACCACTGGCACCTAAATTACTATGGCCAGAGTAGTGCAGTACATGATATCTTCCTTGTTCCAGAGCTTGAGTTAATTCTTCCCGCCCTGGTTGATCTAACACCGTCAGTTCTATATCAGGAATATAATTGCCACTTTCCCCCACTCGCGGGACATGTCGATTCAGTTCCATTTGTAGTTTGATGGCTTCATGTTTCAGCAACTCCAGACGATTCTGATCTGTAGGCGAAGCAATTACCATCAAAACTTTGATTCCAGAAGCTTCTAATGGTTGTGGTATGTTGTGCGATTGCAGGCGAGAAGCTGGCAAAATGCCAGTTTGATAGCGAGAAAAAGTAACGTAAGGCCCGGTAGCTAGAGGCCGATCCCCTGCGTGCATTACTTCCCAAGGTAGACGTGCTAACCTCGTGTCTTTTAGCCCTAAACGTAAACGCAATACCTGTTGCTGATTTTGGGCTATACCCTGTGCCGTAATCCAACTATCCCTGAGAGTGCCTTGAAACAGTGCATTATACAGTTGTTGACCCAAAGCCACCAGGTTAACAGAGTTTCTTGCAAACGCATCCCCCTGTAACACCGACATCAAAGGGTCATTCATTAGATGTCCAGCAGCTGCTAACCAATCAGCTACAGGCCAAGTCACCAGTTCTTCTGCCAATGGCACCCCAGGCGCAACTTGTTCCGTGCGTACCAAGTAGTCATTTTGCCCTACTGGGGTTACGGAAATTTGAAATTCCTGGGTCACAACTTCTCCTATTAGCCTCCTAAATCAGGTTTGAAACGCGAAAGTTTCAAGTCGATTTTTCGCTCTTTCTGATACCTTAGATGCATCTTGCCACTGAGATGTTTCTCAATCTTCGTTATTTTACGTTTTTGGCTTTTATAACTTTATCCGGATTAGCTGGCATCACAATAGAACACTTTATTGGTAGATGCACCTTGATCTTCGACTCCCCTAGTTGGCTGATGCTGACTTGGGGATTTTTTTATGTTGACGAATAGCAACAAAATTTCATATAGGTATTTTTAACAAATATTAAGTCTAGAACTCCTCATCTGTCATCTTTTCTCGCTAGCATCCATGATTTTTTTGGACATCTAACTAAAATAAACATTTTAGTCAATTTATCCTGATCGTGGTGGTTTATCTGGGAACAATGAAATGGTAGATGCACCCTGATAACTAACTCCCCTAGTTGGCTAACGCCTTCTGGGGGTTTTTTATGTTTGTCAACTAACTTGAAAATAGCGTTGACGGTTGACGGTTGACTCTTAAGCGAGATTTTGATGTTTGGTTGTGAATTTTTTCGTGATTAGCTGAATAGATAAAAAATTTATCCTGATGATGCCAGTTACCTAGAGAACAATGAAATGGTAGATGCACCCTGATAACTAACTCCCCCTAGTCGGCTCAAACCCTCTAGGGGATTTTTTTTTGGTTGATACAACATAATCATGATGATTGTGACAATTTCATCCGGAGCTACTTATTTTTTTTGAGAACAATGAAATGGTAGATGCACCCTGATAACTAACTCCCCTAGCTGGCTCAAACCTTCTAGGGGATTTTTTTCTGGTTGAAACAACATAATCATCATCATTGTGGCAATTTTGTCCGGAGCTACTTATTTTTTTGAGAAAAATAATAATGGTAGATGCACCATCAGAGTAACCATCAGAGTAAAATTCCCTAGCTGGTTGCTACCCATTAGGGGATTTTTTGATTGTTTCGTAGAACACACCTCGATCGCACTTTGATAAAAATTTTATCCGGATTTTAGTAGTTGCACTGGGAATAATTAAGAGGTAGATGCACCCTGATAATCCACTCCCCTAGTTGACTCAAACTCACTAGGGGATTTTTATGATTATTTGCTAGTTTCACGCCTGATTAGGTAAAAATTTTATCCGGATTTTAGTAGCTGCACTGGGAATAATTAAGAGGTAGATGCACCCTGATAATCCACTCCCCTAGTTGACTCAAACTCACTAGGGGATTTTTGTCATGATTTACACCCTACTGGACTGACATAACTAAAATAGTGCATGAGATGTAGGTTGGGTTGAGGCTTTGCGAAACCCAACATGAATTTCAGAAACTCAACATAGATGCTGGTGTTGGGTTTCCTTACGTCAACCCAACCTACATTTTTTGGCAACATTTTAGCCTTGCCACGCCACTGCTTTCTGATTTTTATCCGGATTGTAGTAGCTGCACTGAGAATAGTGAAGAGGTAGATGCACCCTGATAATCCACTCCCCTAGTTGACTCAAACTCACTAGGGGGTTTTTGTCATGATTCACTGGTATTACACCCTGCTTTCTGATTTTTATCCGGATTGTAGTAGCTGCACTGAGAATAGTGAAGAGGTAGATGCACCCTGATAACTAACTCCCCTAATTTGCTCAAACTCATTAGGGGTTTTATTTTGGTTTTGCACTGGTTAATTTTATGTGCCTATTTTGTCCGGATTTAGTCTCTCAGTGAAGAATACATAAACTAGTAGATGCACCCTGATAACTAACTCCCCTCATTGGCTGCCACCATTGGGGGGTTTTTTCTGGTCATTTTCTAGTTACTGTATTTGTGACAATTTTATCCGGATTGCCTAGATCTATTCGAGAACAAGTAGATGGTAGATGCACCCTGATAACTAACTCCCCTAGTAGGTTTATACTTACTAGGGTTTTTTATTTTTGAAACCAGAGGAATATCCTCGATCAAAATTTATCCGGAGGATGGCCTTGAACCTAAGAACAGTGAAGTGGTAGATGCACCCTGATAACTAACTCCCCTAGTAGGCTTATACCTACTGGGGATTTTTTGAGGAGATAGTTGGCGGTTAGCTGCCGATTATTTAGGTAGTGAGGGCAATATCTTAACACAACAATTGTGTTTTTATCTTCTTGCCACTGCCCAACTAAATACTGATTTTTTTCAGTTTCGCGATCGCTTACCTGGCGTTAACTGTTAAGTGAATCTATTTTACCATTGTTTTTGCTAGGTCTTGATGTCAGTTATTGACTAAATTTTTAACCTTATATTTGCTAGAAGGCTGATGCAATAGATATTCCACTAATATATGGGGCAAAATTTTTAATTATTTCTTTAGAATTTTGCTCTCTGAACCAAACCGTTTTTAGCTTGCCTTCCAGGAAGAATAAGCTTTCAACCTAATAAGACGTTGTGCTTTTGGGGAGGTTCCATTATTTATAAGCTTTTAAGCCCATTCCCAGTTTTACACAACTTTTCGGCTCTGGCAACTTTTATCGGCTAGTTTTGTGAGGATTTGCGGACTAAAACTCTGGCTATGAGATTTACGTTAATGGACTACTGGGGTAAGTCTTACCTGTGGCGCTAAGATGCGGATCTTGAATGTTTTATACTAGATTTGCTTGCTTATATCTTCAAGAGTCGCAAAGTCCAATGAATTTAGCGGTAATTAAATTTTCCTCAGAAGAATGTGGAATTTGCCACAAAATGTCTTTCTATGATCAAAAAGTGGCTGAGGAGTTGAATTTGCAATTTATTGATGTCAAGATGCAGGATACAGCTACTTACCGCAAGTATCGCAAGATTTTATTAACTCAGTATCCTGATAAATCAGAAATGGGATGGCCTACTTACATTGTTTGTGATTCTCCTGAAGGAGAGTTTCAAATCATCGGTGAGGTGAAAGGAGGTCATCCCAAAGGAGAATTTAGAAGTCGTTTACAAGAAGTACTCAATTCCACAGCTAGTCAGAATTAATTAATTACCTCAAAGGATTTTACTTCTAGGACAGGGCCAATCATGGCGGCTGTCATAATATCGTCACGCACTTTTCCTGTGACTTTGGCTGTTTGTCCTGACTTGAGTAGCTGTTTGTCTGTACTTCTGGGTAGTTCATAGGTGACGCCATCATCGGTAACTAGTGCCCATGCACCAGTACCAATGTCACGATGTTGGATTGTGCCTGTAACTGTAGTACTCATAAAATTGCTGAATGTTGAGAGGATTAAAACATGAGGGAGAGTAATATTTTGAATCACTCTCCCTGTATTCCCTCTTAAGTTAAGCTACTTGCTTTTCATTTTTCAACGATAACTGCGCTAATCCATAACAGAGTAGGGCATTAGCGATGAGAAATATCCTTGCTAAATAACTATCACCCAATCCCCAAACTGTAGGGTCGTAAACTGCACTGATGGTTAAACATGCAGCGACACCTAAAGTTGAACCAATTGCAAACCATTTACCGCTAGGATGTCCCAACAATAAGGCGATAAGCACAAAGGGAATTAAGACGCTAGCAAATAGGGGATTTAAAGCATCGGTTCCTTGAATAGCATTACCTAATTCAGGAATCGAACTGCCTAAAAGGCGGAACGGCCATTGAGGCAGGTCAAAGATATAAAATCCTTTAAGGAAGAATAATCCCGAACTGCCAAAAATTAAACCACTGGATAAAGACCAACTCCAAGAGAAGGGAAAGTAAACTCGTAAGAACCAAGCTAATAGATAGGAACCTAATACCATCAAAATCTTGGGTAGGAGGGCAACAGCACCGCCATCAATCCAAAAGCCGGGGTTAAGATAGCCGTTATCCCGCAACCAACGGAAGAAATCGGAGAAACTAATTTGACCTTCAGTGGCGAGTTTAACTGCTGCATCAGCGTTGAGTTGTCCAGCGCCGTAATAATTTAAACTGTCGTCTTGGATAACTCGCGATGACTGTTTGAGAACTTGTAAAACCTCATCGGGATTTTGAACGCCTTTGGCTTTGATGAGTGCAGCTACGCCAGCCACGTGGGGAGATGCCATACTTGTTCCTTGGAAACCAAGAAACACGCCTTCGCCATTTTCGTTGATTGTCTCTTGGAGAATCTTTCCTGCTTCACTACCACCAGGCGCGGAGATATCTACCCCTGCACCAAAGTTAGAATAGGGGGCTTTTTCACCATCGGGGCCATATGCAGAAACGCCGATAACATGGGGATAACGGGCGGGGTAGCTGGCTCCATTGGCATTTTCGTTACCAGCTGCGGCGATAATGACAACGCCTTTGTTGTGGGCGTAGTCAATGGCTTGTTTCATTAACTGGCTTTCACCGCCACCACCTAAGCTCATATTAATCACATCTGCGCCTTTATCAGCAGCAAATTTAATTGCTTCGGCAATATCGGCTACTGTACCGCCACCATAATCATTCAGTACCTTTAAAGGCATGAGATTGGCTTCGTAGGCAATACCAGCTACACCATATTTGTTGTTAGTGGCTTGAGCAATGGTACCTGCTACATGGGTACCATGTCCGTTATCGTCTTTGGCGTCTTCTCTATCGTTGACGAAATCGTAACCTTTGACAAATTTCGTTTCGTACAAGTCGCGGACGCGAGTAATACCCGTGTCGATAACGGCGACTGTGACGCCGCTACCTTTAGTTTGATTCCACGCGGCTTCAATACCAATTTGGTGCAAGTTCCACTGCTTGCTGTAATACTGATCGTTAGGGCCAGTTAAGGAAGGACTCACATCGTCTTCCTCTTCGTTGGGTTTTAAAAATTCGCCCAAGAAAGCAGCTTCACCCGGTTGGGGAATCTTTTTGTAAATGTAATTTGGCTCGATAAATTCTGTAGCCGATTTGAATTGAGATTTTTGCAGTTCTTTCAGCCGTTGGCGATCGCCTTTGATAATATACACATTATCTTTTGCTGAAAATTTATTATCCAATTGGGGTGTAACCTGGTATTGTTGAGCGATCGCTTGTAGATTTTTCTCTACTACCTCTTTCGGTATATCTTCGCGAAAATCTAGCAAAATCGTCTCAAACTCGCCTTTAGCTGCTAGTCCCTGAAAATTGAGGAACCCAAATACAGCAGCTACTAACCCAATGACAAACAAGCAAAATAATATAAGCCTTCTCATATAAACTCATCACCGCTTTTTGCCAGTTGCTCACTAACATAACTTATCTCTGGCTCGGATTGGTGTATTTTGCACGTAAGTTAAAATTTGTACTCAGGATTTTTCAACAATGGAACGCGGTCTTTTGTGGTTACCCTTATTATTCATGTTTTTCTGGTTGGCTTGGCAAGGCTCAAAAGAGTATCAAAAAGTTGAGGCTTACCGCGCTTGGGCAGAGCAATTTGAACGAGCTAAATATGATATTTATGCAGTATTAGGTCAAAAGGGTCAAGATATAACTTGGGGAAAACCCACGCCGAAAGGGCCGATTAAACTCGAAACTTTTTCTTTAGTTGATGTGCAAAAAATCCAACTTTTAGTGGATGACAAAATAGTAGAGATAGAAAATCCACCAGAAAAAGGTCGTCAGATTGAGTTGGAATTTCTTTTTGCAGAAAAACCTCAATCAGTGCGCGTTCCGTTTACAGAAATTCCTTTAGCTGCAGAATGGGGCAAGTTTTTACAGGGAGTATTGTAAATTGGGCATTGGGGGGGGACAAGGGGGACAAGGGGGACAAGGAGGACAAGGAAGACAAGGAGGATAAAAAGACTATATTTTTGACCATTGACCATTGACCATTGACCATTGACCATTGACCATTGACTATTGACCATTGACTATTGACTGTTCAATCGGAATTTCAATGACGAATTCAGCACCTTGTCCGGGTGATGAGATGCATTTGATTGAGCCGTTGTGACGCTCGGTGATAATTTGGTAACTAATAGATAGACCCATACCTGTACCTTTACCTACAGGCTTGGTTGTATAGAAGGGGTCAAATAACCGATTTATCACTTGTTCTGTGATACCAGGGCCGTTGTCAGCAATTCGGATAGTGATATGTTGAGCGTTGATTTTTTCAGTATAAATGCGGATGGTAAGACAATCACAAGCTAACTTTTGTAACTCATAACTTTCTTCGAGAGCATCGATAGCATTAGCTAAGATGTTCATAAATACTTGGTTTAGTTGTCCGGCGTAGCACTGAATTAAAGGTAAATCGCCGTATTCTTTGATTACTTGAATGGTGGGGCGGTTGGGTTTGGCTTTTAAACGGTAATCTAGGATCGTTAAGGTGCTATCTATACCTTCATGAATATCCGCAAATTTTAAATCGGCTTCATCAAAACGGGAGAAGGTACGTAAAGAAGCGACAATTTTCCGGATACGGTCAGCACCTACTTTCATGGAAGATAAAAGATGTGGTAAGTCTTGTAAGAGAAAATCGAGGTCGATGGCTTCGGCTTCTTCTGTGATTTCTGCGGGAGGATTGGGGTAGTGTTTTTGGTAAAGCTTGAGAAAATTTAATAAGTCGTGAGTATAGTTGTTTGCGTGGGCTAAGTTACCGTAAATAAAATTTACAGGATTATTGATTTCGTGGGCAACTCCAGCTACTAGTTGACCAATAGAAGACATTTTTTCACTCTGGATCAGCTGGGATTGAATGCGTTGGCATTCTTGGAGGGTTTGCTGTAATTCAGAGGTTTGCTGTTGGAGTTGAGTTTGCGATCGCACTAAATCTGCTTCTGTAATTTTTCTCTCCGTAATATCTCGCATATTACCCTGAAAACCTACTACTTTACTAGCAGTATTTTTTATCGGTGAAGCGTTAAAAACAATCCAGCAATCACTATCATCTGCACGTTTAACTCTCACTTCTATTCCAGCTTGTTTTTTACCTATTGCGAGAATTTTTTGCAGAATTGTTTCATAACTGGTGATATCTTCAGGATTAATTATCGAAGCAAAAGATTTATCGATAAATTCTGAGATTTCATAGCCAAACATCTCAGTGAAGCTAGGGGAAAGGTAAGTAAACTTACCATCTAAAGATAAAGTATAAATTATATCATCTAAATTTTCCACTAAGCTGCGAAACATGGCTTCAGTTTGTGCTGGGAAAGTAATTGCTGGTGTTTCTGTGAATGCTGTTTTGCGATTAGTGATATCAATCAATAACCCATCCCAAAGAATTTTACCTGTTGATTGTACCTCTGGTTGGGAAAGACCTTGTACCCACTTCCACTGACCACAACTAGATAAAATCCGTCCTTCCCAACGCCAAGTTTGTAAAGTTTGGGCAGAAATAGCAATGGATTCTAGAAAGCTTTGGCGATCGCAGGGATGAACTGCTTCTGTGAATAATTTACAATTTTGTTGTCCTACTTCTGGTTTGATACCGTAAATTTCTTGAGAACCAGACAAAATTTTCACGAAAGAAGCGCTATTATCTGGTTCCAGTTGAAACTGGTAAACCATAGCAGGTAGATTGGCAATTAATTGTTGATCGTCAGTCACAGAAGCCATCGTGGTAACTTCTGTGACAGGCGCTACAGTGATATTTTCAACGATTGATAATAAACCTATGAGCTTGCCATGTAAATCAGTTAGAGGTGTGTGATACCACTTACAAGTGATTTTTTTGCCATCTTTAGTATAATTCTGGCTAGTATTAGGTATTACCTGTTTTTGTTGAGTAAATTGGGTAAAGGCGGCATTTATTTCCTGTTTATCACCTTCAGCTACTATAATATCTGCTGCATGGCGTCCTAGTACTTCCCGCTCGCTATAGCCAAATATTTTCTCTGCTGCTGGATTCCAGTCTGTCACCTCAAAAGCCAAATTCCAAGAAATTACTCCTAATGGATGACGCTGTATCATAAATGACAATCTATGCCGCAGTTCTGTTACAGTTTCCCCTGCACGTTGAGAATCTATCCACAATCGATATTGCTGTTTAACAGCACGAGTTGCTGAGGAGAAAGCTTTCTCTAACTGCTCAGTGCGTTGGCGTAAAGTTGTTAGCTCTTCGTATATAGCTTCAGTAGACATACTGCTTTATGTTTTTCACTGTATATTTATATATTTGTCTTCACAATACTTTTTGCGCCCAGCAGAACGGATTTGTAGAAGTAACTTTAGTTAGAATGCCCAAAAATCCGCAAGACTACACAAGCTTTTGTTAAAATTTGTTGTTGGATTGGGTTGGCTAAGGAATTAACACGATCAACCCTCTTTTATTACTTTGGGAAAAGAAAAATAAATGTAGGTTGGGTTGAACAGAGTGAAACCCAAAAATAGGTTTTGATTGTGGTAATTATTTACAATCAATGCAGGTAAAAAATTAATCAGATGAATGCTGTGACAAAATCCAGGATACCTGTTGCCTTAACGATTGCTGGTTCTGATAGTGGTGGTGGTGCGGGAATTCAAACTGATTTACGTACTTTTGCGTTTCACTGCGTTCACGGTACTAGTGCTATAACCTGCATTACGGCACAAAATACTTTGGGTGTCAGGCGAGTTGATGCGATAGCTACTGAGGCTGTAGTGGCGCAAATACAAGCTGTGGTTGAAGATATTGGTGTGCAAGCTGCGAAAACAGGAATGTTACTCAATCAGGAAATTATTTTAGCTGTGGCGCAGCAGGTAGAGGCTTTGCAAATTCAGAATTTGGTAGTAGATCCAGTAATGGTGTCACGCACTGGGGCACAATTAATTGATGATGATGCCGTAAACACTCTTTGCCATGCTTTAATCCCCCAGGCGGCTATTGTGACGCCAAACCGTTATGAAGCGCAAATTATGAGTGGGTTAACGATTGATAGCTTGGATGATATGCAAGCAGCAGCGCAAATTATTCACCAGAAATTAGGCGCGAAAGCGGTTTTGGTAAAGGGTGGTGGAATGGAGGGAAACGCACATGGTGTTGATATCTGGTTTGATGGCGAACAATTATCAACCTTGTCAACTCAGTTGATAGATACAAAAAATACTCATGGTACTGGTTGTACTTTATCAGCTGCGATCGCGGCTAACCTCGCTAAAAACCAGGATATATTCACAGCAGTACAACAGGCAAAGAACTATGTTACAACTGCCCTTACTTACTCTCTTGATATTGGTCAAGGACAAGGCCCTGTAGGACATTTTTTCCCTTTACTGCAAAATAACAATTAGTATGTTATCTGCTGTACTTCAAGCCAATAGGGCTTTAAGGTACTTAGTATGTAATTATTTCATCATCTCCTGCAAAAATCTTTGCCCTGTTATCATTTTTCTATTATTCTTGGGCATAGTTTCAGTGTTGACTATCTCTGATAGTATCTCTAGAACCATAACCTACTCTAATTTTTCATGCTAAGTAACCTATGCAAGCAACAAATTCTATTTACAGCAATCCAAATACACAAAATACACCTACTTATCCCCCCTCTGTACCCCTGTCTGTATATCGGGAATTAGCAGATGAGTTACAAACAGCACAAGCACAATTAAAAAGCCTATCTACTAAAAACCAGCAATTAACACAAGAAAATCAACTACTACGTCAGGAAATGACTAAATTGATTCAATCTTGTCTGCGGTTACAAAAGTTGGTGGATGTTCCCGGACAACAGCCAAATATAGCTAATAACCAAGCTAATAGTCCAACGCCTGCTAATAATACCCAAGGGAAAAAGACAGCACCGCCAAAAGCAGCAACAAAAGCACGTCCCCAGCAGCAAGTTGCGCGTCCTCGTCCACCTGTATCGGAAACCCCAAGTAGTAAAAGTCCAGCTGCTTCCGTCTCTGCGCCTGTGATGGAAATGATACCGCCAACACCGCAACCGATTTTTATAGAAGAGCAGGAAGTTAGGTATTATGCTGCTAATGAGTCAAAAACTAAGGAAATTAGCGGTTGGTGGTTAGTTATTAGTATTTTATTAATTATGCTGGCAGCTTTTAGTGCTGGGTATTTGGTTGTACGACCTTTATTTGAACACCAGAGCCGTTAGTTACATCTGTCTGTATTGCAGTTGTAACTGGATACTTGTTGAAAAATTTCGCTCTCACAATTATAAATTAATATTTCAGGACATTTACCTATTTTTTGTTAACAAAAAATACATATTTTCATGCAAAAATATGCTGGTTTGTTTGATCTCATAATCACAAAAAATAGTTTAATAACAAATACATTGCCATAGTTAATTTAAGAACTGTTCCCATCGGTCATTTAAAGTCGTAAATTATTACATATATTTTTAAAATAGTTCTACTAGTTAAAGTCTCAGACAAAGAATCTGGTTAGATAGATAAACAAAGCTAGTAGAAACAAGGAGTGCAATTTAATGAAAAAAGTAGAAGCAATTATCCGTCCATTTAAGCTGGATGAAGTCAAAATTGCCTTGGTAAATGCCGGTATTGTCGGGATGACTGTTTCCGAAGTTCGCGGATTTGGGAGACAAAAAGGTCAAACCGAACGCTATCGTGGTTCTGAGTACACCGTCGAGTTTCTGCAAAAACTGAAAGTAGAAATCGTTGTGGAAGACAACCAAGTTGATATGGTGGTAGACAAAATTATTGCTGCTGCCCGCACTGGTGAAATTGGTGATGGTAAAATCTTCATTTCGCCTGTGGAACAAGTGGTTCGGATTCGGACGGGAGAAAAGAATACAGAAGCAGTTTAAAATCTGATGGCTGAGTTTTGAGTACCGAGTGGTTAAAAAAGAGTTAATAGAGTTAAATTTTGGGTTTTTAGAAGATGCTTAATACCTCTATATAAGAGAGTTTTGAAAAAATGGTTAAATATCATCTTTTCACACTAAATTAACGCAAAATTTACTCTAAACTCCCACTTTATGACTCAGGACTCAGCTTTGCTAATTGCGGAAGTAACGCTGTAAATGCTTTACCGCGATGACTAAGCGATCGCTTTAATTGTGGTGTCATCTGCGCAAAGGTTAATTGTTTATCTGGGACATAAAAAATCGGATCGTAGCCAAAACCACGAGTACCGCGAGGTGCATGAAGGATGACACCGCGACAAATACCTTCAGATTGCAGGACTATTTCACCATCAGGACTAGCGATCGCAATTACGCAGACAAATTGCGCTTTGCGGTTAATTTCCGCGCCTAATTCGCTTAATACTCTAGCAATGCGTTCGGCGTCGTTTCTAGCGTAACGTGCAGAATAAACCCCTGGTGCGCCATCTAAAGCATCTACTTGTAAGCCAGAATCATCAGCTATAGCCCATTGTCCCGTGGCTTTGGCGGTTTGGGAAGCTTTCAGACAAGCATTAGCGGCGAAAGTCTCCCCTGTCTCTTCAATTTCTAATTCTTCCGGTTTCAAGGATAATTCCCAGCCAGAATCCGCCAGATAAGCTTGCATTTCTTTTAACTTACCGGGGTTACCTGTGGCTACTATAAGTTTTTTAGTCATTGGTCAGAGATGCGATTAATCGCGTCTGTACATTGGTCAATGTCAATAGTCAATGGTCAATGGTCAATAGTCAATAGACCTCTTGCAAAAGTCCTAATTTTCGCATTCTTCTCTGCGGCTCTGCGGCACTGCGTGAGCTTTTCAAACTCTAGTCAACACAGCGACAATATTTATGCAAGAAGTCTAATATGGTCAGGAATTTTTGACTGTGGACTTTTGACTGTGGACTTTTGACTATTGACTAATTTTACGCCGCCCAGTGTTTTGCCCAAGCAAGAGTTTCATGTACGCGATCGATTGTAGCGGCTTCACAGTACAGGCGTAAAACTGGTTCGGTTCCGCTAAAGCGAATCATTAACCAGCTATTGTCAGCTAGGCGGAATTTATAGCCGTCGATGGTTTGACAGTCAATGACTGCTTGTCCGGCTATTTCTGTTAATGGTTGGGTTTGTAGTTGTTGCAAAAGCCGCGATCGCACTTCCATACTCGCGAGGGGTAAATCGATGCGATCGTAGGCAGAATCAAAGCCTGTTTGCTGTTGTAACTGTCGGTAATATTCCCCTAAATCTTGCCCTGATTCAACGATGGCTTCTAGCACATATAAAGCTGATAGCAATGCATCTCTTTCGGGAATATGGCTACCATAGCCAATTCCCCCTGATTCTTCACCACCTAGCAAAACTTCTGCGGCTAACATTCTGTCAGCAATGTATTTATAACCAACAGGCGTTTCAAAGACAGAGAGTTTATGTAATGCAGCTACTAGGGGAATTAAGTCAGAACCACTGACTGTTTTGACGATTTCACCTGTAAAACTACGCCTTAAGGTTAAATGGTCAATTAATATCGGAATTAAGACTTGAGAACTTAAAAAGTTAGCTTCACTATCAACGGCGGCGATGCGATCGCAATCACCATCAAATACTAAGCCTACAGCTAAATTATGAGGATTGCTGGCGCGGTGATTTTTGATGACTGTAAATAGCTGGGAGAGGTATTTTGGTAAAGGTTCTGGCGCACCACCACCAAATAAAGGATCGCGATCGCTGTTGATTTCCTGGACGCGATCGCCCAATAATCTAGCTAATCCCCCAGCCGCCGCTCCATGCATGACATCGGCAAAGACAGTTAATCTGCCATCAGCTATGGCTGCGCGAATTTTGCCAATATCAACTTTACCTTCTAAACCTGCCGTATAGCTAGGCCAGGGGTCAAATTTCTCCACTTTACCAGGTGTAGCTGCTGTAGGTACCCCTTGCGGTAACAGTGTTTCTATTTCTTTGGTAAATTCTGGCGATACCGAACCCCCAAAATATCCCTTGACTTTTAAGCCTAAATATGATCCAGGATTATGACTGGCAGTAATTACCAAAGCGCCCAAAGCATTAAGTTGTTTCGCCGCCCAGCTAAAAGCCGGAGTGGGCGCATAACTATCGCTGAGTAGCACATCAAATCCGATAGCAGTAACAGCATCAGCGACAGCACGGGCAAAATCTTCCGCCATAAATCGGCGATCGTAGCCGACAACGATTTTCTTAGTCCCGACAATTGAAAAATAAGTATCATATAATACTTTCGCGGCAACTGGTGCAACCAAGGCTAGGCGTTCAAAGGTGAATTCTTCACCAATCAAACCTCGCCAGCCGTCTGTACCAAATTTGATGGAGTTTGCTACAACTGGCATGGAGTTATCCTAATTTTTACTGAGAATTCTATCATTTAGACTGTAAGCTTTATTAAAAAGAATATAGTACTAATACGTATAATTTCTAGTAACTAGCTGTGAAATTTCCGCGAGTCAAGAATCAGCAAAGAATTTACAACCTATAAAAATATTAATAATCCTTAATAGCAAACACTATTAAGGATTTTATATAGGAGCAGGAAACTGCTCAACACCCCGATAGTCTCTAAAAATCATCGAGAAACTGGCTAAGTCTGCTGATCACCGGGTCAACCTCTTGAGGAGGAGGTGGAGGCGGAACATAGGTATTATGGACTACCTCCCCTACTGGTGTTCCTGAAGCTGCATACTGAATCACTGGTCGTTCAGCGACCATGATAGCCAAGTGGGCAACTTGCTGAGTAAGTTGCAGAATTTGGCTTTCCATTGATTCTAAACGATGAGATTCTTTGGCAAAAAAGCGTTCCTCAAGGTCAGCCAGTTGATGTTGCAGTCTACCGATTTCTTGTTCAACCGCCGTTGTCGATATTGTGTGCGCACCAGGTTTGACTGATTCCGGGACACATAAAGATTGCCATAAAGCTTCTTTACAGAGGTCGCTGAAAGTTTTATCGACTTGTTTCTCTAAATAGCTTTCTACAAGAGCCAACAAGCTTTCATCAGCAACCCCTGGATTGAACGTGACCGATTTAACTACTTTTTTTGACCATTGGAACATCAGTTTTAAGCCCTAGAAGAGCGAACAGCAGATAATTGCGCCTCTCCATAAATATACTGCCCCAAGGCATTAGCTTGTCGGGAAGGTGCAGCTAAATAAGCGTTAATTCTAGCCTCCTTCAATAGCCGTTGTACATCTTCCCAGAAAAATTGACCGCCACCACCGGTGATGATCACATCAGTCACCCGTTCTGGTAACCAGGCGAGAACGCGACTGCAAATTTCTCGAGAAAACATCTCTGTGAGATTGGGGAGAAAATCATCAAGATTTGTTGGCTTGCTGGCACCTTTGGGACGGTAGAATCTTTCGCCTTTGGGTTTATTTACAGCCGAAATCAATGCCAAAGATTGACTATCAGCACCTTCAATTTCAGCAGCGACAAGTTCATAAAACTTATTCATCCCGAAATCTTCACTCTTAGAAGCGCCTCGAGCGAAGCGGAAGTTATCCACCATCAACAAATCGATAGTTTGATGGCCAATATCGACGATACCCACGGAAATTTTCGTAAAATCAGGGAGAGTAGCACCTTTTTGTGGTTGAGCTTCTGTCCACAGCAGGCTACCGTAGCCTTCTGGCATTACCCAAACTTTACTGATGTTGAGGTTGATGGTTTCGCCACGGAAGTTTAACACATGGGGGCCGCTTACCAAGCTGGTCAACTGTGCTTTTTCTTTTTCAAATTGTTCTAGAGATAGGAAAGGTAAACCTAGAACGACGGAAATCTCGTCTTTGAGTTTAAAGTAGCCCGCACTGGCTAATACTTTTACGAGTGCATCCTCTACCTTGGATTGACCTACTCCCAAATTAGCCCCAAAGTCTGCGGCTAGTTGACCGACAGCATAGCCATTACCTTGATACTCTAGCCACAAATCCATTAAAGGATCTGTCGCGCGGGCTTCAAACACACCGCCACGTACTTGTTCGATGGACATTTGCTTGACGTTTGCTGGTACAAACACCACATTATTGGGTTCGCGAGTAACGCAAGTCTTGGTAGAAGTTCTGCCTAAATCCACACTGAGAATTGCCTTACCAGAAAAGGTGCTTGGCTTGGGTGTCGTAGTCGCGTTAATGGGGGTGGACGCAGACACCCGATTCATGGGTATAGCGGCGGCGTTTATTGGGGTAGCTGCGGAAGGTTGGTCTGTCATAAAGCTCCTAGTCCTAACTTAACTGTAAAAACTAAATCCTGCTCAATCTTACAAAAATGGGAATTATCAAAAATTCCTGGCTGCGTCAAGTGTAGCTAGAAATACGCAAAAAATTAAGTCAGGCGATCGCGAATCTAGCATTATTGGGGATAGTTTAGGCCAATATCAAGTATATTTAACACCTATTTTGATGCCAAAAACCTTTCTATTTCATTTTCTAGTGATTTTACGCTTGCGTTTGAATACCCAAATAAAAAATCCCACAATCAAGCTCCCAAGCACAATTTTTGATACAGGAGCAAGGTACTTGTCCACCAGTTCATACTGACTACCTAGCAGGTATCCTGAGTATGTTAGCAAACCTACCCAAGCTGCGCTACCCATAGTTGTGTAAAATAAAAAAGGCACCAAAGGCATATTGCTCAGACCAGCCGGCACAGAAATTAAAGTCCGGATTCCTGGCACTAATCGCCCCAATAATACAGCCTTACTACCCTTTTTATTAAACCATTGGTTTGCTTTGGTAATATCTTCACTCGATATGGCAATCCATTTACCATATTTATCAGCTAATTTTTTCAAGCGTTTTTCGCCTAAAAACTGTCCTGGGTAGTACCAAATTAATGCACCTAATACCGAACCTAAAAGTCCGGCGAGAAACACACCAATAATACTCAGCTTTGCGCCTCCTGGCTGATGGGGACTGGCGGTAAATCCTGCCAATGGCATAATCAACTCTGAAGGAATCGGCGGAAAAAGATTCTCTAAAAACATCAACAGAGCAATCCCCCAATATCCTAGAGAGTTGATTGTATTAGTTATCCATTCCAGCATGATTTAATTCCTAAAATTACTGTATTTAGTTACAAAATTTCCTTATCTGTACCGCAGGTAAGCTCAATAAATTGAGTTGAGAAAATCTGCTAATTACACATAAAAAATTAAAATCAAAGATTTAAATCACAAGAAAAGGCAAAAATCAAAAATGCTTTTAACATTTGACTTTTGCCTTTTGATTTTATCCTCCTCCAACTTTTCTAGACTGTTGGAGTTAGTGATTGTACTCTTGGTTCTGATTGCCAATCTAATGGATTCCAAACTTTATCTTCTAGAGCCATTTGCTCAATTAAACTGGCTAATCTTAAAGCTTTTAAGGCTTGTTCCCCGCCAACGGAAGGTTGATTTCCACCATGTACGCAATTGACAAAATGTTCTAGCTCTGCACTGAGAGGTTGAACATTAGTTGTATAAACTTTCTCAATCACACCATCCTGGCGATAAAGTACTTGTCTTGAATCGTTGAGAGAATTGTGATTTGTTTGGCGGTGAATCAAAATTTCATTCTTGAGGAAATCTGCTTCCGTCAAAGAATTTTTGCAATGGGCAACTATCCGCCGGATTTTCCGATGAGTGACTTTGCTTGCAGTTAAAGTTGCTACAATACCATTAGCGAATCCTAAGGTGGCAGTCACGTAATCTAGATAACCAGAGTCTAATGCACGGGTGCCACTAGCGGTTAACTTGACGACTGGAGAGGCTGCTAATTCCAGAAGTAAGTCAATGTCATGGATCATTAAATCCAGCACCACAGATACATCATTTGCCCGATCTGAATAAGGACTCATGCGATGGGCTTCTATCGCCAATAAATCCTCGGTTTTGAGTACTTTACTCAGTTCGCGAAATGCGGGATTGAAGCGTTCAATGTGACCTACTTGGAGAATACACTGAGATTCAGCAGCAGCATTCACGAGGGATTCTGCCTCAGAAATACTGGCAGCAATTGGTTTTTCAATTAAAACGTGAATTCCGGCTAACAAACAGTTAATACCTACAGCATAATGCAAGCGTGTAGGAACGGCAATGCAAACTGCTTCTACATGAGGTAGTAAGTCACAGTAATCTTCAAAAAATTTGACTTTGTATTTGCTAGCGGTTTCTAATCCTCGCTCGACGTTAATATCGGAAACACCCACCAGTTCAACATCTTTCATTGAACTCAGGACTCGGGTATGATGTTGCCCCATGTTACCCACTCCAATTACGCCTATGCGAATTGGTCGTGGTTGGTTGCGCTGTGTATAGGGATTTGGTTCTGCCACTGACATGCTATTTTGCACTATGATTCTCTCCTCAACCACCAAATTTAGAGACGCTACGGTCGTTGGCCTTTATACTTAACTGCCTGTTACGATCCGTCTAAAACCATCCAGATGGTAACATAGAGGTTCTGTTTATGAAGAATTTCAAAGTTTGTTATGGGTTCCCGCAATCTGAGTATCTTTTGGAATTTGAGTTGATTGTTGATTAATTTTTTACACTTTACACAAAATATAAAATGTCTTTTTATTAACTTTACAATCTCAGTAATACTTAAAAATCAATTACTCAATAGGAATTAGGTAATTGATTATTTCAATCAATATTTGGTTGAGATAATCAAAAGTCATCCTTTTTTGTGAGTAAAATTACATAAAAATCAAAATTTCCTCCTTAACTTAGGTCGGAAAAAAATTGCAGTCATTAAACAATAGTGAAGACTAATGAGTAATTTAATAATTTTTACATAATTATCTGTAACACTGACAGATTAGGCAGTGATATTTTTAGAGACTTTAGTTGAGAGAATGTCCTTTGACTGTTGAGGTCGTAATTGAAAATGCGATCGCTAACAACAGTGCAAAGGCAACCGCAGTCAGATTTCGCGATTAAAAAGCCCAAATTATTAACCCCGATGAAAGCTGTAATTCTGTTGTCTGGAGGATTAGACTCTTCCACAATTCTGTATCAAGCCAAAGCTGATGGCTATGAGTGCCACGCCCTTTCTTTTGATTATCGCCAGCGACATCAGCGAGAGTTACAGTCTGCCCTATTGGTAGCACAAAAAGCTGGGGTAGCAACACATCAGATAGTCAACTTTGATTTACGTCAATGGGGCGGTTCAGCCCTAACAGATGATGACATAGATTTACCACAGGAACGTTCCCTGACGGAAATGTCTCAAAATATTCCTGTAACTTATGTTCCTGCCCGCAATACAATCTTTTTAAGTTTTGCCCTCGCTTATGCAGAAACAATCACTGCCGAACGTGTCTATATTGGTGTTAATGCTTTAGATTACTCTGGTTATCCTGATTGTCGCCCCGACTATATCCAGGCGATGCAAGAAGTTTTTCGCTTAGGAACTAAGCAAGGTAGGGAGGGAGAAGCGATTACTATTGTTGCGCCCTTAATTAATTTGAAAAAAACCGAAATTATCCAGCTTGGTAATCAACTGGGCGTACCTTGGGAACTCACATGGTCTTGTTATGCTGGTGCTGATGTCGCCTGTGGTGTCTGTGATTCTTGCCGCCTCAGGCTAGCCGCCTTTGCTGAATTAGGCTTAAGTGACCCTGTGGCTTATGGTTAGTGGGGGCAGGCGGCAGGGAGCAGGGGGACAAGGAATTTTAAATTTTAGATTTGCGATAGCGCAGCGTTAGCGAGTCCGCGAGCGTCTTTTGGATTCCAATCTAAAATCCAAAATCCAAAATCCAAAATTGTTTCAATGCCCAATGCCCAACTCACTGACTTTCTGCCTCTTGTTTTAAGCGTCGTAGTTGGACTTGGTGCAACCGGGGGCCTATGACGGAAACTACGGTAAATTCCAGATTTTGAAAACTGAATGTTTCCCCTTTGGCGGGTAGTTTTTGGAGATGATACAGCAGAAAACCCCCCAGGGTTTGATATTCTTTTGCCAGAGGTAAATTCAAATTTAAAATGGCGTTGAGGTCTTCTAAGTTGATTTGTGCTTGCACGAGAAATGTTTGCTCATCTAACATTTGGATGAGTAAATCTTCAGTGCTATCAAGTACACCTGCATCGCCAATAATTTCGGCAATCACATCTTGAAGTGTGACTAAGCCGACAATTCCGCCAAATTCATTCACTACCATCACCATAGCGGGCTTTTCTTGCTGCATCATTGGTAAAAGTTCGCTTAAGGGGGTGTGTTCGGGAACAAACCGGGCTGGACGCATCCAAGGTTGAATCGATGATTTTAAAGTCAGCTTACCTACAGCTAAAGGCTGTGCCATATCTTTAAAGTAAGCAATACCGCGAATATCGTCTAAAGAATCGCCGATAATAGGGTAGCGGGAATGACCAGTATCAGCCATTTCATGGAGGAATTGCTCAAATGTAGCGTCTTTAGGTAAGGCGACGATGCTGGTGCGGGGAATCATCACTTCTTGCACCTTGACATCGCCAAATTCAAAGATGTTATTCAGCAATTCTCGCTCGGAACGCTGTAAACCCGTGGATTCTCGTTCTGTAGAGATGATTAGCTGCAATTCTTCGGGGGTAACAGGTGGTCTCCAGCCTTGACCGGTGTATTCAATACCAAACAATCTTAACAGCCAGCGATTTGATTGGTTAAGAATCCAGATAAAGGGGCTGAAAAAACGCACGATCGCTTTGACTGAAGGCCCTAAAAATCTGGCTAGCTGTTCTGAATACAGCATCGCTACTGATTTAGGACAAAGTTCTCCTAAAACAATTTGTAAATAGGCAATTAAAAAGAAAGCGATGGGGATAGAGAGAGAATGAGCGATCAACAGACTCATTTTTTGCGGTAAAGGCCAGGATTTCAACCATGCATCTACCAACAGCACAATTGTATTTTCGCCAATCCAGCCTAATGCCAAACTAGAAAGAGTAATGCCTAACTGGGTGGTAGATAGCAGGCGATCGATACTACGCTGCAACATTTCTACAGCGATCGCGGGAATGTCACCAGCTTGGACTAACTGATGGATACGCGATCGCCTCACTGTCACCATTGAAAACTCGGCTGTGACAAAAAAAGCATTGATGGTAATCAGTAGCAAAACTGATAACAATCGCAGCCCCACATCTGTCCAAATTAAACTAGGAAAACCACTCACCGCTACAGCTCGTGTACAACTTATGCACCCACTCTTGGATTGGTAATTTTAGATTTGGGAATTAGGGATGGTGGTTGCGATCGTTCCCCAGTTCCCAATACTACACAACAACAGTAACTTGACTCAGGAACTTGCTTACTCTAATAGCTTTAACATCGCCATCTCAATCTCAAATTTCCCATCCCTTATTTTCACAATTGCCTAGTTTATTTTTCTACAGGAATATTCAACACTTCCAACTTTAATTCTTGAGCAGGATAGTCTGTCAACGACAGAGAAATCTTACTGACATCATCAAGTAAAGCTGTGGGAATGCTCACTGTACCAGAAAAGGTTGGCCCGTTGGCTGGTAATTCTGCTGGTAAACCCTCTGTACTGGCGCTGAGAGTACGTCCCTTATCATCGGTGACATCCAAGAAACTATATAAGAAGCGCACAGAATCAGCACCTTTATTCTGCATTTTCACTTTCAGGAGTAAATCCCCCCCAGAATAGCGTGCAGATTGGACAGCGAAAGTTACACCTTTATTTTCCGCAGTAACGGGAAATCCTTTTTGGGGTTTTTCTTCAGCTACTTCTGAAGGCTTTTCTTGTGGCTTTTGCTGATTATTAGTCTCCTCTTCATCTTCATCTAGTTTTTCGGATTTAGCCGCTTTGGTTTTACCTTCAATGCGTGCTTTAACAATTTTTAGTATTTCTTCTTCTCTTAAGAGTACTAAGCTTCCTGCTTGGGAGTTAGAGGATTTACTGGTAGTAAATTTACTGGTAGGACGACCATCTGGCGTAGTTACACCTTTGAGTGCGGAACTCCCTAAGGTGAACCCCCAAAATGCACTAACAGATCCTGCGCCCAACATCAGGGTTAACAAAATTAACGTAAGAAGTACAGTGGAATTTAGTTTCATCGCTCTGGCGCTGTTGGCAAATTAGCCTAGTTTATTTAAAAAACATCTTTAGACTGTTGACCTTGCCCATTTTAGACTTTAGATTACCGATTTGAGATTTTTTGCTTGAGAACTTATTACAGCCTGAGTGCTACTAACCTGCACATCCGCCTATCTATCGAGTTTCTAGCCCTATCCATTCATCGGCAAGGTCAATCTAAAGTTTCGTATCATAATTGTGTACAATCGCCTACTGAGTGAGTCTGGACTATTTCATAATCAAATTATGTAGTAAAAAAATCTGCTAAACTATTATCCAGGGTACAAAAGCTGGTATAATCAGCGTACAATATATAATAAAAATCCGCCCAGGGTTGGCCGAGCGGTTGAGGCAGCGAACTCATAATTCGCCCAAGGCAGGTTCAACTCCTGCACCCTGGATTAAAAAATTTATAAAACTTAGAGTGCTGAACTAGCATCAGCAGTCAGCACTGAGCAATCTTAACTGTGGCAATTTAGCCGTCGTAGTAAATTTTAAAAGCGAAACTCGGTGCCAACTTTCATCCGTTCAGCATTGCTGCGGGGAGACATGAGAATCGATGTACCGTAAGGATTAGGTAAATCTGGGGTACGCAGATAGGGATCGTTGGTAGCTTGCTGTGTCATCATATCCCGGTAAATCCCATTAATTAATTCACCATCACGGGCGATTTCGTTTTCTGGAAAAGTGTTGGAAAATGACCCAGCACCGAGAAAAGAGTCTAACTGCCGTTTTAAACTGCGATTGTCATAGAAATTCGGGTTATGACGAAAATAAGCTCGCTCCATTGCATCACTGTTGGTTTCATAATTGGATGTTGTGGTTTGAGCGTTGCTAACTGAAGGAACAGCAATAGTAGTAGCTACCAGTACTAAAAAAATACTTGAAGGTCGAAGTTTTATACCCATATTCATGACTCCTCAAATTTTGGGCAAATCTTAATTTATGCTTAAATTCAGAACACCGATCGGTTCAACCTTTGGTGTAGCACAATAATTAACCTCTTGTAATGACTTATTCTACTGAAACCGACAACTTATCCAATATTTGGGCGGCTAATGCTGACTTGACTACGCTGCGCCAAAATTTACTAGATTTATTTTGTCAACTGGCTTATCAAGAGGGTGATTTTGTTCTTTCTTCTGGGTTACGTAGTACTTACTACGTGAACAAAACACAAGTAACGCTACATCCCCAAGGCGCTTTAGCTGTAGGTAGGCTACTTTTTCCTTTATTACCTAGCGATACCCAAGCTGTAGCTGGTTTAACATTGGGTGCTGATCCAATTGTGACAGCAGTTAGCGTGGTTTCTGTGTATGAAAATCGACCAATTCCGGCGCTGATTATTCGTAAAGAAGCCAAAGGTTATGGAACCAAGGCTTATATTGAAGGGCCGAGTTTGCCAGAAGGTGCAAAGGTTGTAGTGTTGGAAGATGTGGTGACAACTGGACAATCTGCACTGAAAGCTGTTAATCGTCTCCAAGAAGCAGGTTATACAGTTGAGGAAGTAATTGCACTAGTAGACAGATTGCAAGGAGGCGCAGAGTTATATCAGTCAGCAGGGTTAAAGTTTACTGCGTTATTTTCGATTGAGGAAATTCAAAAGCGGTATCGGGAATTAGGAAGTTAATTGACTGATGCAAGATGCGATCGCAATTTTACTTTGTTGGTAATTAGCCGATCAAGAGTGCGATCGCATTTTTGATATTGTGAATAATTTCTCTGCATCTACAAATCAATGACAAAATCCGCAGACGTTAGCACAAAACGCTTAATTAGCCTCGCACCAGATAACTGGGTAAAGTGGGTTACAGGCATTCCTGATATTACCGCAGGTGAAATACTCAATTCAGAATTTCAATGGATTAGTCGAGAAAGTGACGTTTTAATCCGGGCGAAAAATCCCCAATATGGTAATTTTTTAGTTCTCAATGAACTACAACTGCGTCCCACGCCAGAAATGCCCAGAAGAATGCGTGCTGATGCCGCACTTGCAGAAGAAAAATATAAATTACTAACATATCCTGTATTAATTAATATTCTGAAAACTGGCGATGCAGAAATACCTACAAATTATGAAACCAATATTGCTGGTTTGCGAGCAATTCAAGATTATCGCGTCATCAATTTGTGGGAAGTTGATGTAAATATTGCTTTTGAACAGCCTTTACCATCTTTACTACCTTTTGTGCCAATTCTTAAAGGTGGTGAAAACGAATCAATCATTAGAGAAGCCTTAAGAATTCTCCGGGATGACGAACAGCTAAACCAACTTGAGACGGTTTTAGCATTTTTTGCTACGTTTGTATTAGAAAGCGCCCTAGTTCAAGAAATCATGAGGTGGGATATGGCTGTATTGCGCGAATCGCCTTGGTATCAAGAAATTGAGCAGCGTGGAGTCGAACGCGGACGACGGGAAGAGTTATTTTCCAGTATTGAATTACTATTAGAGATGAAGTTTGGTAACGACGGTTTAGAATTGATGCCAATAATCTTTCAAATTAATGATTTAGAAAAATTAAAATCGATTCAACAGGCGATTAAAACTGCTAATTCAGTTGAGGATTTACGACAAATTCTTTAGTCTTGGATAAGTGCATTCCTAATAACTTCACCTACCAATGTATAACTAAGCAGTATGCATCGGAATTCTTTGTTCTCGGCAAGTCCTTTCGTAAATACTATCTAGTTCTACTGGTAAACAAATTTCACCATGCAACCACAATGGTAAAGTCGGTAGTATAGTGCCTATATTCAGTTTTTCTTGCCAAATATCTAGTTTATACTGCCCATTTTGTTGAATGGGTCGATAAGCAGTAGCATAAAGTTCAGCATTAAAAAGCAATGCATTATTTTCTGCAACACGAGTTAATAATTCATTGTGGAGATTTGTCTTCCTTTCTGTTACAACATCAACAATTACTAAACCAATACCCTGTCGTAAATAGGTTTCACATTTAGAAACAAAAGCATTTCGATGAGTAGAACGGTCTTTATTAGCAGGACTGACTAATTCTATTGCTCCGGCTAAAATTGGGCCAGCCTCAGTATTAAAAATATTTACTTCTACTGTTTCATCTGTGGGTAGAAAAGCTATTGTTTGATCGGGTGGTGGCGGACTCCAAATATTATAAATATTTTTTGATTCCTGCCATGACTCTTCAAAAGCTGCTATATCAATTTCAATGCCAAATTGTACATTTGGTTCAGCAAAATAACCTTCTGGCAATTTAGCATTTAAATCAGATGCAATATAAGTCGCCCAAGCATTATGAAATGCGTGCCAGTGACGGCGAATTGAGAGTGGTGGACGAAAATGGTCTTGCAGCATCATGTTTGATAAAATGGGTTGCGAAAAGGTTTAAATAAATATTGATTCGTCGCCGTTTTTTTAATAAACATAAAGGTAAATTATCCTGAGGTTGAGAAGTAAATAGTTCAAAGCAAAGATCAATTTATTGAACTTCACTTTTGACTTTTTCGCTTTTTTAATAGTTCCTATAAGTGCTAATAATTCTTCTAAATATTCTTTAACAAATTAGTCGTGATATTGAGAGTCATTAAGATTTAAGCAGATACGTTAATTAAAATTTTTATTGAATAATTGTTTAGCCTGTTCATAAACTTCAAGAGTAATTACAGATATACTATTCTCCTGAGCATAATTTTCAATCTTTTTACGTGCAAAAGGACGGACAAAAAAAGGAATTTCTTTAATTTTTACTTCTGCTTCAGCAGTCCATTTAATTGCTTCACTCATAAATTTTGACAATTTTAAATATTATTTTGCGAATTGGTCATGAAATTGGCGAGTCATTGAAGTAAAAATATTTTCATCTCATTTTATATTTGAGATCCCCAATTTTTGAATAATTTGGGGATCTTATTGTTCAGGTTTTAAACCTGAGCTACCTTATCTTTCGCCAAGAATTTCTCAAGTTCTGTCAACGCATCAGCATCAACTTTGGTTTGCATAGGACAGAACTTAGGCCCGCACATTGAACAAAATTCAGCAGTTTTATAAATATCTGCTGGTAAAGTTTCATCGTGATATTCTTTAGCTCTTTCTGGATCGAGTGATAATTCAAACTGACGATTCCAGTCAAAGTTATAACGGGCTTTAGACAATTCATCATCTCTATCTCTAGCACCTTGGCGATGTCTAGCAATATCGGCTGCGTGTGCGGCAATTTTATAAGCGATTAAGCCATTGCGTACATCTTCAGCATTGGGTAAACCCAAGTGTTCTTTGGGCGTAACATAGCACAACATCGCGGTACCATACCAACCAGCCATTGCAGCACCAATCGCTGAGGTAATATGGTCATAACCAGGAGCAATATCTGTCACCAATGGCCCCAACACATAGAAAGGCGCTTCTGAACACTCTTCCATTTGCTTGCGGACATTAAACTCAATTTGATCCATTGGCACATGTCCAGGCCCTTCTACCATTACCTGAACATTATCTTCCCAAGCTCTACGGGTTAGCTGTCCGAGGGTTTTCAATTCGGCTAATTGGGCGGCATCTGAGGCATCATGAGTACAGCCAGGGCGGAGAGAATCACCTAAACTAAAGGAAACATCGTATTTTTTGAAAATTTCAATGATATCCTGGAAGTGTGTGTATAGCGGATTTTGTTTGTGGTGATGCAGCATCCACCGCGCCAAAATACCGCCACCACGAGAGACAATCCCTGTAATCCGGCTTCTGACTAAAGGTAAATGTTCTAGCAAAATTCCCGCATGGATAGTTTGATAATCTACCCCTTGCTGGGCGTGTTTTTCGATGACATGGAGAAAGTCATCGGGGGTGAGTTTTTCAATTGTGCCGTGAACGCTTTCTAAAGCTTGATAAACGGGTACTGTGCCAATAGGAACAGGTGAAGCTTGAATAATTGCAGTACGAATTTCATCTAAGTTACCACCGCCTGTGGACAAGTCCATCACGGTATCAGCACCATACTTCACCGCTAATTTCAGCTTATCCACTTCTTCTTGAAGATTGGAAGAGTTGGGAGAAGCACCGATATTAGCATTTACTTTACATTTAGAGGCAATACCAATAGCCATTGGCTCTAAATTGGTGTGATTAATATTAGCAGGGATAATCATTCGCCCCCGCGCCACTTCCTCGCGAATGAGATCCGCAGGAAGATTTTCCCGTTGGGCGACGTAGTGCATTTCTTCTGTGATGACACCCTGACGCGCGTAGTGCATTTGAGTTACATTGCTCTGCCCACGACGCTTGGCAACCCATTCTGTCCGCATATTGAATTCCTCGATAAACAGCTTCCCTCCGCTGGTATTACCCAGACTCAGGTGTTAAGGGTGTGATCTCAGCCTAGTTATTCAGGCACCCCTAGCATGGATGTAGATTGTACCATTTTGCTTATGGCTGGGAGCAAGGCTGTTAACAATTCATGAGGTGAGAGGAAAAGCTGTTAACAACTTTCTTGAAAATAGCGTTGACTGTTGACTGTTGACTGGAAAGAGAAATTTTCATGGTTGGTTGTGAGATTGTCTCGTGATTAGCTGATTAGTATAAAGCGATCGCACTCACTCTTAACTATCTGACTTGTCAACTAGCTGATGGATGATTTTTCTAGCCAATCCTCATCTTTTCCTCATTTTTAATTGCTATAAGCGACACAGGTATACATTGAACCTATACAGTACTCCCCGGCTGTTGCGTCGGGGTTTTTTCTTATAGCATGATGCGATCGCTATCTTTGAGCGAGTCTCAATTAACCAGCAAGTAACACCAAGCGATCGCCTTTTTGAATCTTCACCCATGCTGGTTGTCAATACTTAGGTACAGATTTATCGCATCATCATCAACAATTTAGAACTTGGCATAATTAATTTTTAACTATAGTTTTGTTATCAAAACGCCCAAAATCGTGCTTTATTCTAGTAAGCCAGTGGAGGGTGTGCCGGAATGATAGGAATGTGGTAAAGGTGGGGAGAATATGAAAAAGCAGCCTTCCCAATGCCCCATGCCCCATGCCCAATAACAATAGATATATTATTTTTCATAAACCCTATGGCGTTCTGAGCCAGTTTACCCAGGAAACACCCAAACACCGTACCCTAAAAGAATATATTCCCGTTCCTGATGTTTATCCTGTCGGGCGTTTAGATTGGGATAGTGAAGGCTTACTGCTGCTCACCAATAATGGACAATTGCAACATCGTCTTGCCAATCCAAAATTTGGCCATGAACGTACATATTGGGTACAAGTAGAACGTATCCCCGATGCAGAGGCAATAAATAAGTTGCAAACTGGGGTAAAAATTCAAGATTACCGTACTCGACCAGCTAAAGTACAGTTATTACTAGAAGAACCACCTGTAAGCGATCGCAATCCACCAATTAGATTTCGCCAAAATATACCAACAGCTTGGCTAGAAATGACTCTCACTGAGGGAAAAAATCGACAAGTGCGGCGGATGACTGCTGCTGTAGGATTTCCCACTTTGCGATTGATTCGCGTGAGTATCGCTCACTTACAATTAGATAGTTTAGAACTAGGTCAATGGCGCGATCTCACAACCGCTGAAATTAAACTGTTTTCTCAGTTAGGGAATAAACTCTAAGTCAATTTACCAATTAATTTCTGTATCTATTTAATAAGTATTATTGCTTATTTTGTCTAAATAAAAATTGTCCAGTCAAACTCTGCGGATGAGGCTGTGTTTCAGGCTGTATATTTAAAATGAATTTTTTCTCTGGAATTAACTAGGGAAAAAATGTAGCTTAGTAAACATAATTTACTCCTTAACTTGAGCTAAAAATTCACAAACGATAAAACAGTGTTGTGGTTTGTTACATAAGTTTTTATTTTCATTTTTTGACAAAAATCTCAGCAAAAGCCTTATAATATTCTTTTTTTTATTCCTGCCGATATCTACGTCAACCATTGGGTGCAAGTGATTAAATCTTATGAGCCTTAATCAGCAATCTATTTGGCATGAAAATCGCCAACCACAAGATATCTTATCTACAACCCCTGCACGCTTGGAACTTGTGCCTGAACGACCCTGCGATTTACACATTTGTACAGCAGAAACCTTGCATTGTCTGCAACAGGAACTTAACTTGTATCGTAGGCTTTATGAAAATATTCCTTCTGTATATTTTAGTTTGGATACAACAGGAATAATTTTGTCAGTCAATAAGTTTGGCGCTAACTGTCTGGGATATACCGTAGAAGAATTGCTCGATCAATCTGTTTTTAATTTATTTACACAATCAGACCGACAAAAATTATTTCAAGCATTTAAAACACTATTAAATACTGCCACTGATAGAGAAATTACCAATTGGGAGTTTCGCTTAAATTGTCCCGCCAGCAAGATTTTCTGGGTAAAAGTAGTTGCTCGTTTATTACCAGAAGAAGAGATAAATTATCTCATAGATGAAAGCTTGAGCGATGGATGTCCTCAGAAAAAGCCACAAATTCTTATGGTTTTAGAAGACATTACTGCTCATAAACAAGCAGAAGATGCATTAAGAGAAAGCGAACAACGCTTTCATACTATGGCTAATACCGCACCAGTAATGTTATGGATGGCGGGAGTAGATGGCCTATTTAATTTTTTTAATCAATCTTGGTTAAAATTTACTGGCCGGACTATGGAACAGCAGCAAGGTTTAGGCTGGCTAGAAGGAGTTCATCCCCAAGATCAAGAATTCTGTCAAGAAATTTATGATTCAGCCTTCCATGCCAGAGGTAAATTTGAGATGGAATATCGACTGATGCGTCATGATGGCGAATATCGTTGGATTCTAGATACTGGCGTACCTCGATTTACACCTGATGGCAAGTTTGTTGGTTACATTGGATGTTGCATAGATATTACAGAGCGGAAATTAGCAGAAGTCGCCCTTAAACATAGCCAAGCATCTGTACAGGCGCAATTAGAAGAAATGGAAGGACTAAATCGCCTCAAAGATGAATTTCTCAGTACAGTTTCTCACGAACTCCGCACGCCACTTACTAATATGAAAATGGCGATTCAAATGCTGGGTATCGCGCTCAATCAAGAGCAAAACTTGATGATAGAAATGGCCAAGCCACAAGCACAACGCTCGAAAGCGGCTCGCTATTATGAAATTTTAGATAATGAATGCGATCGCGAAATTAATCTCATTAGTAATTTTCTAGATTTACAAAGATTGGATACAACAACTAAACCCTTAGTGCTGGAAACCATACAAATACAGCAATGGCTGTGGCGAGTAGTTGAACTCTTTAAAGCACGCAATCGCAACTCTAGCCAGCAAAAATTGCGCCTCAGCGTCGCCGCTAATCTCCCAACCTTTGTCTGCGATCCCTTTAGTCTAGAACGCATTTTAATAGAATTACTCACCAATGCTTGTAAATTCAGCCCTCCAGATGCAGAAATTACAATTTCCGCCCAATTAAAAACTCCCAATCTCCAATTTCAAGTGATTAATTCGGGTGTAGAAATTCCTAGTTCCGAATTACCGCGTATTTTCGATAAATTTTACCGCATTCCTAGCAACGACCCCTGGAAGCAGGGTGGTACAGGACTAGGTTTAGCATTAGTACAGAAGCTCACCAAGTATTTAGGAGGAACAATCGAAGTAGAAAGCGGGTCAAACCTTACCTGTTTTACAATTCAGTTACCGCTCAATCATGAGGTGTAAAGGAGATTTTGCCAGAGTTATTAGTCATTTATTTAACGCCTGCTTCCTTGTCTTTCTTCCCTTGCACCCCCATGTTAGAAAAATTAGCTTGCGAATATCTAAAATATTTAGCTAATATGCGTCACAATTAATACTGCTACTAAAATTCGCTGTGAAACCGCAATTTTTTATTAGGTCTACTTTAGGCAGGGGTAGCCAGTTGTGGCACTATGAATTTGAAGTGGCTAGAAGCACCTTGGAACGGGAATGAGGAACTTCCACTATGCTGATTTGCCCTCAGTGTAAATTTGAAAACTCTAATACCAATAAATTCTGCCAAAACTGTGGTGCATCACTGACACAGAAATTCTGTCCTGAATGCAGTACCTCAGTACCTGTAAACGCACAAAATTGTCCTAACTGCGGCGCAGATTGTGGAACAGTCTGGCTGGCCATTATTGCCAAACAGCCGACTGTCATCGGAGAAATAAGTACTGGGGACTATGGGAAAAATGAGGAAGTAGAAAAAGATGAGGGTGCAATATCATCGCCATCTGCTGTACCTGTTAGCGCTCCACTGGTAGTAGGCTCTTATTTAGACCCAGAGCAACGCTATCAGTTATTAGAGCCACTACCCAGCTTAGAAGAACTTGCCCCTGATACTGAGGTGTGTATTCAAGTTATTGACTGCCAACCATATCAAATTTCCCCACTGGCGACAATGTTAGAAAATCGCCAAAAGGGCCTGGTAACACCATCAGTAGCAGCAACGGCAATTCCCCAACTGGCTAAACCTTATATTGCTTTACAAGCACAAGGGAATCCAGGAATTCCAGAAATTCATGATGCATGGCAACAAGGCGATATACAAGTCGTACTCATCCCAGACAAGTCCCATTGGCCGCATTTACTTGACCGATGGCAAGAAAACACAACCAGTTCATTGCAAATTTTACATTGGTGTTATCAAATGACCCAATTGTGGACATTGCTAGAACCAGTCAATTGTTGTCAAAGTCTGTTGGATCTATCAAATTTGCTCTTAGATGAAGACCAAACATTGACTCTAGGGCGCTTATATTCAGCACCTTTAACTAAGTATATTAATACTAATGTATCGGTAGACAATAACGAACAGCAAGCAGGGGAACCAGAACAGCTTTTAACAATTCAAGCGTTGGGGAGAGTTTGGCAGGCACTATTTAGACAGTCGCAACGGACTCAATTTGGTTCTATAGTCCAGATGTTAGGAGATTTAGAACTCGGTAAAATTGAGACGATCGCACAATTGCGATCGCGTTTAGAAGAAATGTCTACAGAAATAGTCGCCTCTACATGGGAAACTTTACCGCCTACCGAAGAACAGTACCCTAGCGCACCAACCATGCTGCAAGTAGATGATCTAGACAATTTCAACTCAAAAAGCGAAGATATGCCTACAGTTGTCTTGCCGATGCAGCTTAGTAGCTTGCAAGATGCGGGACAAACTGATGTTGGTCGTCAACGTCATCACAATGAAGACTACTTTGGCATTGAAACTAGTATTAATAAACTAGAGTTACCTAAAACTCGCGTTCTTCAAGCTCGTGGCTTATATATTCTCTGTGACGGTATGGGCGGTCATGCTGGTGGTGAAATAGCTAGCGAATTGGCAGTCAGTACCATCAGGCAGTACTTTCAACAGCAATGGATAGATAACCAACTGCCAACAGAAGATGAGATTCGCGAAGCAGTATATCTCGCCAATCAGGCAATTTACGATCTCAATCAAAAAGATGCTCGTTCTGGGGTGGGGCGCATGGGTACTACCCTAGTCATGCTACTAATTCAGGACAGCCACGCCGCCGTTGCTCATGTGGGAGATAGCCGTCTCTATTCCATCACTCATAAACGCGGACTGGAACAAATCACCATCGACCACGAAGTCGGTCAACGAGAAATTACTAGGGGAGTAGATGCTAGCATCGCTTACGCCCGTCCCGATGCTTACCAACTTACCCAAGCTTTAGGGCCCCGCGACGAACACTCAATTAATCCTGATGTAGACTTTTTTGAGATTAATGAAGATACTCTCTTCTTACTAGCCTCGGACGGTTTATCGGATAATGATTTATTAGAAAGCCATTGGCAGACGCACTTATTGCCTCTGCTTGGTTCTGGGACAAACCTAGAAGCAGGTGTCACAGACCTCATTGATTTAGCCAATCAATACAATGGCCATGACAATATTACTGCTATCCTGATCAGGGCAAAAGTGCGTCCCAATCTCGATAGTCAAAGATAAATCGGGGCTAGGAATTGTACAGACGCGATTAATCGCGTCTCTACCCAATGCCCCATGCCCCATGACCCATGCCCCATTACCTTATTAGTTTGTATTGTGGTTACTCTGACCCTGCTAGAACCGCAACAAAAAACGCCGCTCAAGCAATGGTATTTTGAAAACTCTTCCCTGATTAAGATTGGCAGAGCGACAGATAATGACGTTGTTTTGAGCGATACTTTAGTTTCTCGCTACCATCTAGAACTTAAACCAGTTAATTCTGCCAAAAATGGTAGTTTGTGGCAGGTAATTAGTCACGGCACTAATGGCACTTTCCTCAATGGCGTGCTTGTGACTCAGAGCCAACTACCAGATAATTCTCTGCTGCAATTAGCACAGGGAGGCCCCATAATCAAATTCCAATTGCAAGAGGTAACCGCACCCGATTCTTGGCTGCTACAACCAGAGATTCCTGGCTCAACAGAAAAGACAATTGCACCTTCATTTGTTCACTGTACCCATGAAGGAAACTCCCCGAAAAATCTCTTCTGTATTCATTGCGGTCAACCACTGACAGTAGAAAAGAAGATTCGCCAGTATCAGGTATTACGAACACTAGGACAAGGAGGTATGGGTACTACCTATCTCGCCTGGGATACAGCAGGTGCAATTGTGGGACATCCGCAACTGCTGGTATTAAAACAGATGAATGCTGATATGGCAAAAATTGCCAAAGCCCAAGAGTTATTTGAACGCGAAGCCTATACTCTCAGATCCTTGAATCATTCGGGAATACCCAAATATTATGATTTTTTTGTCGAAGGTGGCAAAAAATACTTGGCTATGGAACTAGTCCACGGACAGGATTTAGAAAAGCGGATTTATACCACAGGGCCAGTTACCCCCAAACAAGCGATCGCCTGGATGATCCAGACCTGTGATATTTTAGAATATCTCCACAGCCAACAACCGCCACTGATTCACCGGGATATTAAACCCGCTAATCTGATGGTGAAAAATTCTAATAATCGCATAGTAGTGCTAGATTTTGGTGCAGTTAAAGAAATTGGTACAGCACCAGGTACTCGGATTGGTGCAGAGGGTTACTGCGCTCCCGAACAAGAACGAGGACAACCCCTGACGCAATCAGATTTATACGCTATTGGCCCAACTTTAATTTTCTTGCTGACTGGGGAAAACCCTTTCAAGTTTTACCATCAACGTGGAAGACATTTTCGCTTTGATGTCAGCAGTATTCCGACAATTACGCCGCAATTAAGAGAAATAATTGACCGGGTGACAGAGCCATTACCACGCGATCGCTATCAGACAGCTAAAGAGCTTTCTTTGGCATTAACTGCTTGCCAATAAAGGGATGTAGTCAACAGTGGAGGCTGAAACATTTCATCCTTCACTTCAACAATTTATTCTTCATCCCAGGCTTCCACTGCCAACAATTCACTGATTGGATCTTGCATACTAAAGCCAAAATCTAACAGTTCTTGTTTCCAATGTTGCCATTCATTGCCATAGAGCAAAGCAATTTTCCAAATACTATCATTTGGCTTGATAATGTTGGATTCGACGAGTGATTGCACGTTACGCTGCAATTTCACCATTGGGTGAATTACTTGCTGAGTCATAACCTCGATTCAATTCAGATTTTGTTTAGTAAATACTTAATCAAAACTGCTTTCCGTTTTGCAAATTTTACCTATGCGTAGAGCGTTGTAATTTGGGCAAAGCTAGTCTTAACTTCTTAAATATACCATACTCGCCCTAAATATGTTGCTCCATAAGTCGGTTTTGTACGGTAATTACCACCACAACCAACTCAGCCCAAGAGATTGACAGTAACCGCAAAACGCAAAACCAGCCGTCCTCACAGATGCATCAATAGCATAGGCAAACACGACTAGTAACACTGTATTTGTTTTCGTCAACAAAATGTGTGCAGATTTTAGAAAACCCATAGTAAACGGGCTGATATAAAGTTGATTAGCTGACGGTGAAATTATTTACCCTGTTGGAATCCTATATACAATATCGCAAACATTCCAGGATAAACAACGTTATTGCAAATCTTCATATAAATTTTATTTTTACCCTAAAAACATATTAGAGCAAGTATATATTTTTACTTTTATTTATAAATAGAAATCAAGCTTTTGGTAGATGGAGAAAAGCGAAATTATGAGCAGTTTACATGCTAGTCTCTCACAAAACAATCTCACAACCAAATATAAAAATCGGGAGCATCCCAATTTTGACGCAATACCCTAGAAGGGTATTGCTATACCAACAAAGCCTGCCTTCGCAGGCTAAAAGTTTGATAGCCTGCGAAGGCAGGCTTCGTATTTCTAGCCCCACCCTATAAGGGTGAGGGCGTTTTTGCACATTTGGGATGCTCCCTAAAAATCTCTCTCCCCTAGCCCCTAGCCCCTAGCACAAGACTATGGAGATCGTCCAGACTCATCTGTTAAAGGTTGTGTAAAAAATTTTTAGTTAAGATGTTAGTTTCCTGAGAGTGGTGGGTATCCTCATACCAGAGGGTTGCTAGTACCTAAGTAATTACCACAGGATCTAAGGAAAATATGGGAGCGGGAGAAGAATACTTAATTAATCGCAAGAAGCAGATTCAACGCCGACAAAAATTTTTAACCATAGTGTCAATTGTATCTTTCTTTGGTTCCATCTTGTTTTCAGCAGTTCCTGTCATCCAAAAAGCTTTGCAAGAACCACAGCCAAAGGCTGCAACTCAGAAATCTCCTGATGCTGTATTACAGGAACAAGCAAAGGGTTGGGAAATGGTCTTACAAAGAGAACCACAAAACCAATTAGCCCTAGAAGGGTTAGTAAATGTACGGATCAAGTTGAACGATACTCAAGGTGCTATTCAAATTTTAGAAAAGCTGGTGAAGTTACACCCAGAACGCCAAGACTACAAGGTCGTTTTAGACAAATTCAAGCAAGAAGTCGGTAAAAACGAGAGAAAAACTCATAATTAGTCTAACCCTGATTAAGGCTATTCAATTAAGCATTGTATGAATACTCTACTGCCAACAATTTCCGCAAAAAATTAATTTATAAATTACTAGGTAAGACACAATGTTTAATCATAAATCTATTTTGATCACAGGTGGTACAGGCTCCTTCGGTAAACAATTTGTCAAAACAATCCTCAGCCAATATCAGCCTCAGAAAGTTATAGTTTATTCCCGTGATGAACTTAAACAGTATGAAATGGCGCAAGAGTTTAATTCGCCAGAGATGCGATATTTCATTGGAGATGTACGCGATCGCGATCGCTTGAGTATGGCTATGCGCGGAGTTGATTATGTAGTTCATGCCGCAGCGCTCAAGCATATTCCTGCTGCTGAGTACAATCCAATGGAATGTATTAAAACTAATATTCATGGCGCAAATAATGTCATTGATGTTGCCATTGAGCAAGAAGTAGAAAAAGTAATTGCCCTTTCCACTGATAAAGCCGTAAATCCCATTAATCTCTATGGTGCAACCAAGCTAGCTGCCGATAAACTTTTTGTTGCCGCTAACAATATTGTAGGTACTAAAAGAACTCGTTTTGCAGTAGTTCGCTACGGTAATGTTGTCGGTTCGCGAGGTTCAGTTGTACCCTTCTTCCAAAAGCTCATTGTTGAAAAAGCTCCAGTAATTCCTATTACCGATCCGCGCATGACTCGCTTTTGGATTACTCTTCAGCAATGTGTTAATTTAGTTTTCAAAAGTTTTGCAAGAATGCATGGAGGAGAAATATTTGTTCCTAAAATCCCTTCCATGAAAATTACTGATTTAGCTGAAACACTTGCACCAGGAGTACCAATTAAAATTGTTGGCATCAGACCAGGAGAAAAACTACATGAAGCAATGTTTTCTGCTGAATCTTCACATTTAGCTTTGGAATTTTTCGATCATTATGTAATTAAACCAACTATTGAATATGCTCATTCTGTTGATTACACTTGTAACATTTTAGGTGAAAAAGGAGTCCCCGTTTCCGAAGGATTTGAATATAGTTCCGAAATCAATACAGAATGGTTAAAAGGATTCCAACTATTGGATATGTTAAAGCAATGAATGACTACATTCCTTATGGGCGGCAACATATTAGCCAAGAAGATATTGATGCTGTAATCGCAGTTTTACAATCAGATTGGATTACTCAAGGGCCTGCCATAGAAAGGTTTGAGCAGGCTGTTGCTAACTACTGTGGAGCCAAATATGCTGTTGCAGTTTCTAGTGCGACAGCTGCATTACATATTGCTTGTATTGCAGCTGGGTTAAAGGAAAATGAAATTCTTTGGACATCACCAAATACTTTTGTTGCTTCAGCTAATTGTGGGCTTTATTGTGGCTCAAAGGTTAACTTTATTGATATTGACCCTAATACCTATAATCTCAGTAGTGATGAATTAGAACGCAGGTTAATTGAAGCAGAAAAATTAGGCTGTTTACCTCAATTATTAGTACCTGTGCATTTTGCAGGACAATCCTGTGAAATGGCTAAAATTTATGCTTTATCCCAAAAATATAATTTCAAAATTATAGAAGACGCATCTCATGCAATTGGCGGGAAATATCAGCATCAACCTATTGGTTCATGCCTATTTTCTGATATGACAGTTTTTAGCTTTCATCCAGTCAAAATTATTACAACTGGTGAAGGTGGTATGGTACTAACAAATCAGGAAGAACTATATCAGAGATTGATGAGATTAAGAAGTCATGGTATCACTCGCAATCCAAATTTTATGCAAGGAGAATCTCACGGTCTTTGGTATTATCAGCAACTGGAATTAGGCTATAACTATCGCATGACAGATATTCAAGCTGCATTGGGTACTAGCCAAATGCAAAGATTGGATGAGTTTGTAGAACGCCGTTGGTTTTTAGCTAACCGCTATAATCAACTACTACAAGATTTGCCATTAATACTACCTTGGCAACATCCGGATACTCAGTCTAGCTGGCATCTTTATGTCATTAGACTCAAGCTAGATAAAATTAACAAAACTCATCAGCAGGTCTTTGAGGAACTTAGGCAGGAAAATATAGGGGTTAATTTACACTATATTCCAGTTCATACTCAACCTTATTATCAGCAATTAGGTTTTAGTTGGGGTGACTTTCCCCAAGTTGAGAAGTATTACCAGAAAGCAATTTCTCTTCCTTTGTACTACAGCTTGACTCAGGAAGATCAAGATAGGGTAGTAGCGGCGCTGCAAAGGATTTTGTTATGAAAACCGTTGCAATTATTCAAGCTCGTATGGGATCTACTCGCCTACCAGGTAAGGTGATGAAAGAACTTTGTGGCCAAACTGTTTTGGCACATGTCATTTGTCGAGTTAAAGCTTGTTCATTAATTGATGAAGTGGTTGTGGCAACGACTACTTTAAACACAGATGATGCGATTGTAACAGAAGCAGAAAAATGTGGAGTAAAGTGGTTTCGAGGAAGTGAAGAAGATGTTTTAGCACGCTATTATTTAGCAGCTAAACAATACAGTGCTGATGTAGTAGTCAGAGTTACCTCTGACTGTCCATTATTTGATCCTGAAGTACTTTCACAAATGTTGGAATACTTCAAAGATGAAACATCTGAAGGATTAGAAATAGATTATCTGAGTAATTGCTTGAATCGCAGTTACCCCCGTGGATTAGATGCAGAAGTTTTTACTTTTGGCGTTTTAGAAAAAACCTTTCAAGCTGCACAAAAGCCATACGAACGAGAACATGTTACGCCTTATATTTACGAACATCCGGAAATATTTGCTTTACATAACCAGACCTATGATGAAGATATATCTAATTATCGCTGGACATTAGATACCGAAGAAGATTGGAAATTAATCCAAGCAGTATATGCAGATTTATATCAGGAAGGAGAAATTTTTACTACTGATGAGGTAATAGCTCTTTTAACAGCGAAACCAGAGTTACTAAACCTGAATATTCATGTGAAGCAGAAAGAACTATAGATAATGGGTGCAATTAATTATGAGATCTAAAACAGAACAAGAATTATTCTGGGAAGGTGAATTTGGTAATGAATACACCACAAGAAATCAAATCTTACCAGAACAACGCCAACCATTTTTCGCCCAAGTTTTACAAAAGACTTATGGTGTCAGAACAATTTGTGAACTAGGTGCAAATCGCGGTCACAATCTTCAGGCGATCGCTAACTTAAGTCGTAACTTTGAACTAACCGGAGTTGAGTTAAATCAGGTAGCAATAGCTGAGTTAGATAAAATGCCCGGTGTAAAAGCCAAACAAGCTTCAATTCAAGAATTTGAAACAGATGAAAAGTTTGATTTAGTATTTACATGTGGAGTTTTAATTCATATTAATCCTGAGGACTTACCAATCATTTACGAGAAAATTTATAATATTTCTTCTAGATATATTTTACTTAATGAATATTATAATCCTGTGCCTGTGGAAGTTCATTATCGGGGACATACCAGTAAACTATTTAAGCGTGATTTCGCTAGTGAGTTTTTAGAACAGTACAAGGGAAAAGTTTCAGTTATTGATAATGGATTCTTATGGAATAAGATACACCCTGGTTGGGACAACACAAATTGGTTTTTATTAGAAAGAATTGTTTAATGCTAGATGGGTTAAGGAGCATTTTTTATGACTAAATACATTCAGTACTGCACTCGTTGTGTAATGCCAGAAACTAAACCAGATTTATATATTGACGAACAAGGAGTTTGTAGTGCCTGTCGTAATTTTGAAAAACGACAGGAAGTGGACTGGCCAGCAAGGAAAAAAGCATTGCTTCAGATTTTAGAGCGTTACCGCTCTAAGAATAGCAGTAATTATGATTGTATTATTCCTGTGAGTGGTGGTAAGGATAGCCACTTTCAAGTGCTCAAAATCTTAGAAATGGGAATGAATCCTCTGTGTGTTACAGCAACAACAGATAAGCTGTCTGACATAGGACGACGCAATATTGAGAATCTCAAAAACCTTGGTTTAGATTATATAGAAGTTACCACTAATCCTTTAGTGCGGCGTAGGATAAATCGTCTAGGATTAACGGAAATTGGGGATATTTCTTGGACAGAGCATGTAACTATATTTACTATACCTATTAAGTTGGCTGTACAACTCAATGTACCACTGATTATCTGGGGAGAAAATCCACAGAATGAGTATGGAGGCCCTGCTGCTGCTGGAAATAATAATTCCCTGACCCGAAGATGGTTAGAGGAGTTTGGCGGACTTTTAGGGCTGAGAGTTAGCGATTTGATCGGACAACAAGGTATTGAAACACACCACCTGATTCAATATACTTATCCGTCTGATGAGGACTTACAGAGAGTCGGTGTAACGGGACTTTTCTTAGGTTACTATCTCCCTTGGGATGGCTATCAGAATGCGCTGTATGCCCAAGCGCATGGTTTTGAAACTTACCACAAGAGTGTTGAAGGTTCTTTAGTTAACTATGAGAATTTAGATAACTATCAAACAGGAATACATGACTACTTTAAATTTCTCAAGTACGGTTTTGGGAGAGCTACAGACCTTGCTTGTTTGCATGTCCGGCGTGGACGATTGAGAAGAGAAGAAGCTATCAAACTAGTAAAGATGCATGATGGCAAATTCCCTTGGGTTTATTTAGGTTGCCCCTTGGAGGAAATTCTGAAAGATATTGATATGACCGTTGAAGAATTTATCCAGGTCTGCGATCGCTTCACCAACAAAAAGCTATTTCTCTGTGATAGCAGAGGCAATTTAGTCAAAGACAAAGAGGGAAATCTTAGCAAAATCAATTATGACAATATCATTCCTAATCCAGGATTAGACTGGCAACTAACTGTAAATCACACCACAATCTCATAAGATACCTAGAATACTAATGAAGAAAGTCGCGATTGTTGACTATGGTATGGGAAATGTTGATTCTGTCGCGCGTGCAGTTCAGCACTGTGGCGGTGAACCAGTTATTACATCTAAAACTGCTGATTTTGAAGTTGCCAATTACATCATACTACCTGGAGTGGGTGCTTTTCAAACTGGAATAAAAAATATCCGTAGCCAGGGTTTAGACGTAGTGTTACAAGAACAAGTCTTGGGACAAGGTGTCCCTTTTTTAGGGATTTGTTTGGGTATGCAATTGCTAGCTACTAAAGGTTGGGAAGGAGGAGAAACAGAGGGACTGGGTTGGATTGAAGGAGAAATCAAGCGACTTTTACCTGATAGCTCGGAAATCCGTATTCCCCATGTAGGCTGGAATGAAGTTATTTTCAATCAACCGTCATCTGTATTTCAGAATATACCCTCAGGCAAAGATTTCTACTTTGTTCACAGCTACCATTTTATATGCAATCATCCCCAGGATGAAATTGCTCATACACCTTATTGTAGAGATTTTGTATCAGTAGTAGGAAAAAATAACATTTTCGGTGTTCAGTTTCATCCAGAAAAGAGTCAAAGATTGGGACTACAAGTTATCAAAAATTTCCTTTCTATGTAGCAGACACTATGCTAAAAGTTCGTGTTATGCCAACTTTGCTATTTAAAAACTTCGGCTTAGTTAAAGGTATCCAATTTAACAGTTGGCGACGAGTTGGTAGCGCCATGCAAGCTGTTAAAGTTTACAATATGCGCGAAGTCGATGAGTTAATTTTTCTAGATATTACTGCTAGTAATGAGGGGCGTTCTCCTGATTTTGAAACCGTCGATGAGCTTGCTGATGAGTGCTATATGCCTTTAACTGTAGGTGGCGGAGTACAAACAATTGCAGATGTAAAGCGATTGTTGCTGGTTGGTGCTGATAAAGTAGCTATCAACACTGCTGCTGTATTGACACCAGAACTCATTCGAGCAACGGCTCAACAATTTGGCTCCCAATGTGTAGTAGTTTCAATTGATGCCAAAAAACTCCACACTGGACAATACGAAGTATTTACTCATGGTGGGACAAAGGCTACAGGAAAAGACCCTGTGAAACTTGCTCAGGAAGTTGAGAAACTAGGTGCAGGTGAAATATTACTCACATCTATTGATGCTGATGGGACGATGAAAGGTTATGATATCGAACTCACTAGAAAAGTCACCTTAGCAGTTTCTATTCCTGTCATTGCATCTGGGGGCGCAGGGAAGTATGAACATATGGCTTCGGCACTAATTGAAGGAGGAGCATCTGCGATCGCAGCAGCTAGTATGTTTCACTTTACTGAACAAACACCTTTACAGGCGAAGCGTTTTCTTAAAGAACGCGGTATAAATGTACGGCAATAACTTAAAAGTATCTTATTAATTTCAACATTAACTTTTCATCTGAATTTTGAACAAGAAAAGAATATCAGTTGCTGATACCGACTCTAAAATAGGAGAGGATGAAATACTCCCATGAAAGTCGTCATTCGTACAGATGCTTCTAGCAATATTGGAACAGGTCACTTAATGCGGTGTCTTGCGTTAGCTCATGTATGGCAGGCAAAAGTAGGAGAACCTATTTTTGTAATATCTACGGAAACTATGCATTTAGAGGCACGGTTAACAGCAGAAAACTTCCAAATCTTTTATTTGCCAGCACATTTGCATAGTCATGAGGATGCTAGAGAAACTTCTCGTATAGCTCAGGAGCTTAATGCTAAGTGGGTTATAGTTGATGGCTATAACTTTGACTCTGATTACCAAAAAATTATTAAAAATTCCGGACTAAATCTTTTATTTATTGATGATTATGGACATGCCAAGCGCTACTATGCAGATCTAGTTTTGAATCAGAACATTTCTGGTGATAATGACTTGTACTCAAACCGCGAGCTTTACACTCAGATATTACTAGGAAATAATTATGTATTGTTACGACGGGAGTTTTTGCAGTGGAAAGAATGGCAACGCTATCACCCACCTATAGCTAGTAAATTACTGATCACAATGGGAGGTGCCGATACTAATAATGTCACCCTGAAGATTATTCAAGCTTTAAATATATTGAAGATAAATGGAATAGAAGCAATAGTTGTAGTCGGTGGAAGTAATTCTCACTATGAACAATTGCGTTTAGCATCGCAGAATTCGCAATTTCCTATTCGTTTAGAAAAGAATGTGACAAATATGCCTGAGTTGATGGCTTGGGCTGATGTGGCAATAACAGCAGGTGGTAGTACATGTTGGGAACTAGCTTTTATGGGGTTGCCTAGCCTCATATTGAGTTTAGCTGAAAATCAAAAAGCGATCGCACAAAAATTAGATTATATGGGGGTATCTATCTATCTTGGTTGGCATGAGGATGTTTCTGCTGCTGAAATAGGATCGGCGCTTACTGATTTACTAATAGCTGCACATACACGAGTAGAGATGACTAGACGCGGCCAAGAGTTAGTAGATGGCGAAGGAAGTAAGCGCGTATTGAGTCATCTAGAAGCCAAGTTGTTAAAATTACGCTGGGCGTGCCAAGAAGATTGTCGGTTGTTGTGGGAATGGTCAAACGATCCAGAAGTCAGGGCTGTTTCTTTTTCCACAGAACCTATACCTTGGGAGGATCATGTTCAATGGTTTCAATCTAGACTAAACTCTCCGAATTATATTTTTTACATTGGTGTTGATAGGAATGATATACCTATTGGTCAAATTCGCTATGAATTACAAGTTCATGAAGCCATTATTTCTATAAATATTGATAAAAAGTTTCGTTATCAAGGTTATGGTTGTCACCTGATTAACTTAGGATGCGAAAAAATATTTTCTGAATCTCAAGTCAAAATAATTCATGCCTATGTCAAACCCTATAATACAAGCTCAATCAAAGCTTTTTCCCAATCTGGATTTAAAAATATCGGCAACAGTAAACTAGGCGATTATCAAGCAATTCATTTAGTTAAAAATAAATAAAATCTCTGTAACAAATTATATGAAAGAAATTAATATTGCAGGTAAAAAAATAGGTGCCAACCATCTGCCATTTATGGTTGCTGAAATGTCGGGCAATCATAATCAATCGTTAGAATTAGCTCTAGAAATAGTTGACGCTGCAGCCAAGACAGGGGTAACCGCTCTCAAACTTCAGACTTATACAGCAGATAGTATGACTTTGGATATCAAAGAGGGTGATTTTTATATTGATAATCCCAATAGTCTTTGGCATGGTAAATCTTTGTATCAGCTTTACCAACAAGCTTACACGCCTTGGGAATGGCACAAACTAATTTTTGAGCGTTGCAAGCAACGAGGAATTATCTGCTTTAGTACTCCCTTTGATATTACGGCTGTAGATTTTCTCGAATCTTTAGAAGTACCTTGCTATAAAATAGCTTCTTTTGAAAATACTGATTTACCTCTAATCCGCAAAGTGGCTAGTACTGGCAAACCAATGATTATCTCTACTGGTATGGCAACAATTTCGGAGTTAGATGAAACGGTACGGACAGCTAGGGAAGCAGGCTGTAATGATTTGATTTTACTTAAATGTACAAGTACTTATCCGGCAACACCAAAGGATAGCAATTTGTTGACAATTCCTCATCTGCGGGATTTGTTCAATGTACAGGTGGGGTTATCGGATCACACGATGGGAATTGGTGTTGCCGTTACTAGTGTTGCTTTAGGGGCGACATTCATTGAAAAACACTTTACTCTCTGTCGGGCTGATGGGGGCGTTGATTCTGCTTTTTCAATGGAACCAGAAGAAATGCATCAATTGGTTCTTGAAACTGAAAGAGCTTGGCAAGCACTGGGTAATATAAATTACGGCCCGATAGAAGCCGAGAAAGCATCGTTAAATTTTAGGCGATCGCTCTACGTTGCACAAGATATGAAAGCTGGTGATATTTTTACACCTGTTAATTTGAGAACAGTGCGTCCAGGCGCAGGTTTATCTCCTAAATATTACGATATTTTTCTTGGACGAACTATTAAACAAGATGTTAAAAAGGGTACAGCAGTAACATGGAATCTACTGTATTAAATGCATATTATCAAGGGCAAGTATAAATACTTTAAGTGTAAATCTTACTTTTTCTTGTTAGTGTGACTAAAAATGTTTGATAGTTCTTCGTTTCTCAGTAATGAAAATTGAATTATGTTAACTCTTGAAGAAGTACTCTATAGCCAGAAAGACCTAGCTAGGTTATGTGAGGCAAAGCCTGTAAATACAAATGAGCTTTTCTGGGGAAATTTTTTTTATGGTATTGATGGCATATTAAAGCAATATGTAGGTATTCCTCAAGAATATTCTTTGAAAGTTCTCGTACCTCATGGAGTATATTTTAGTGATTCAGTTGTTAGCGAAGAGGAAATAGATAATCCTCTATCTATAATATTCTGTTATCCTGCATACAGACAGCCTGCTTACATTAATGCGATTCAAGAAAAACAGTCAAACAAAATAGTTTCTTTAGCATCTTCTCCATTTCTTTACGTTTGTGATTTGCTAAGGGAGATATCAAAGCCTACAAGAAAAGGTACAATTTTTTTTCCTGCTCATTCTACATTCAATGTCTTCGCACAAACGGATTTTGAGCAACTTGCAGAAGAATTAATACATTTAGATGACAAATATAAACCAGTAACAGTATGTATTTACTGGGCGGATTTTTATATGGGTCGTCATATCCCATTTCAACGCAGAGGATTTAATGTGGTTTCAGCAGGTTATAGAGACGATCCAGACTTCTTGTTTCGGTTTTACCATTTATGCTCTATGCATAGTTATGCTGCTAGCAATTGTCTTGGGTCTCATATATTTTACTCTGTAAAAGCAGGTTGCTCGTATTTTCATTTAGAAACCAATACTAAATATCACTGGACAGCTAAAAGCGAGGAATTATTTCACAAAGAAGTACCACTTGTAGAAACTAGTAAAGAATTATTTTTACAATCTGTGTTCCAAACTCGACAGCCCTATGTTACAGCACAACAGATGGATCTTGTTAATTACTATATGGGTGCTGAATATTTTAAATCTCCTTTAGAGCTTCGTAATCAACTTATAAACGCAGAAAATTTATATAACAGAAATAAAACTTTGGCGAAATATACAAATTTTCAAGAAACTAATTACTCAAAAAACAAGATGGTCATTAACAAGAAATTCCAACTAAAAACTACAATCGCTGCTATTAACAAACAAACTCATATTTTATTATATACAGATGACTCCGGGGTAGGCGGTGTTGCACAATATAATCACTCAATTCTCTGTGAACTGGTTGGCTTAGGTTACCAAGTTTCTTGCGTACAAGAACGCAGTTCCAATCCCTTACTCCAAGAACAAAAAAAATTAGGAGTAAAGCACTTGTGGTTAGAATTTGATGCAGCGAAAGACTTTAATCGCACTTTAACAAACACCTCTGATGCTCAAAAAATTATAGAGCTTGCCCAGGCAGACTTAATTATTTTTAGTGATGCTTGTCCTTTTTCAAATTTGGCAGCAAAGCGAGTTGCAACTCAATTGGAAATACCCTACATCATAGTTGAAGGTTTTGTTGCACCTTACTTAGCAGAGCGCTTTGCTAGCTACTTAGATGAATTATCCCATTATTTTAGGCAAGCAAAGACAGTAATTGCTGTCTCCAGTGAAAATTTAAGTTTACTGCACACACTATTTAGGCTACTTGGAAATAAAGGAGAGGTAATTTATTATGGTCGACCAACATCATATTTCATACCACCTTTGTCTTCAGTTCGCGATCGCTTACGTCAAGAACTTGGTCTGCCTAATGATGCAGTTATCTGCTTCACAGCAGCTCGTTTGACACCTGTTAAAGGCTACCAATATCAGCTAGAGGCTATTAAGCAATTACAGCACAGTTCAGTATGGTCTAAACTTTATTTTGTTTGGGCTGGTGCTGGAGATTTAGAGCCACAACTCAGGCAAATAATTAATCAACTGGGAATTTCCGACAAAATTAAACTACTAGGACAACGTTGGGATATATCTGATTGGCTAGATGCTAGTGATATTTTTGTTCTTCCCTCAGAGGCGGAAGGAATGCCTTTAGCAGTCATGGAAGCTATGGCAAAAGGACTACCAGTAATTGCTTCAGCGGTGAGTGGTATTCCAGAAGAACTTGGTAATACAGGAAAATTACTAGTCGATCCCAAAGAAAATCCAGAATTAACTATTCAAGAACTAGCAACAACCATTCAAAATTGGGTAGAAAATCCAGAAATTAGGTACTCTGTGGGACAAGCTGGCAAAAAGCGTGCAGAGGAATTATTTACAGAAGAAAGAATGCTAAAAGAAACTGTGGCAACTATAGAAAGAGCATTATTGCCAGTGGGAGATTATGTTTCACCTGGTCTTTCAATTATTCAACCGGATCACTGCTTTCCTAACATGATTGTAGGTGATACCAAGGGTTGCCAATGGCCTTACCTACGGCGGGAAATAGCACACAATTGGTATGTAGATCGGCGGCAACCAATAGTAGGTTTTCTTAGCCGAGACGAAGCTCATATTCTCTACAATACTGCTCTGCAATTCCAAGGTAAGAGAGCTTTAGAAATTGGTTGTTGGCTTGGTTGGTCAGCCTGTCACTTAGCTCTAGCTGGTGTGGAATTAGATGTTGTAGATCCTCTATTAAGTAAGCCTGAATTTTACGAGAGTGTGAGAAATTCATTGCAAGCTGCTGGTGTAATCGACTCAACAAACTTAGTCGCTGGCTACAGTCCACAAAAAGTTGAAGAATTAGCAGATCAACTTCAACGTAAGTGGTCGTTGATTTTTATTGATGGGAATCATGATGCTCCAGGCCCGCTTAATGATGCAATCATTTGTGAACAATTAGCTGAACCAGATGCTTTAATTATCTTTCATGATTTAGCTTCTCCTGAAGTATCCCAAGGTTTAGACTACTTAAAACAAAGAGGATGGAAAACCCTTGTATATCAAACAATGCAGATTATGGGGGTTGCATGGCGGGGTAATGTTCAACCAATTCAACATCAACCAGATCCAAAGATTAATTGGCAGTTACCGAGCCATCTACAAAGTTATATTGTCAGTAATATAAAAAATTATTCTTACTTCCAGAATATTTCTGGTGATAATACAACCGAAGGTACACAACTGAAGAAATCACCTTTAGTTTCTGTGGTAATTCCTTGCTACAAACAAGCTCGCTTTCTACCCCAATCTGTGGCTAGTGTTGCAGTTCAAACCTATGAAAATTGGGAAATTATTATTGTTAATGATGGCAGGGCAGATGATACTAATGAAGTTGCTCAACAGTTAATTAAACTTTATGCAGATAAAAAAATAAAACTTATAGAAAAGGATAATGGTGGTTTAGCAAGTGCTCGCAATGTCGGCATAGAAGTGGCAGAGGGAGAATATATATTACCATTAGATGCAGACAGTAAATTAGATATTAATTGTCTCAGTCATCTAGTGAGAATTGTGGTAAATCAAAGTGACCTGTGTGTAGCATTTGGTTCCTATGAAATATTTGGATTAGAACAAAAACAAATTATTAGTGCCGATCTCTACTCTGCGGCAAATATAAAAAGTTTCAATATGCTGCATACATCTTCTTTGTTTTCCAAGGAAGTATGGAAATTAGTCGGTGGCTATAAGACTGATATGGTTGCCCAAGGTTATGAAGATTGGGACTTTTGGTTGAGTTGCCATCAAAAAAATATATATTTTCAAGGTACAAGGGAAATAACCACATATTACAGAATAGAAAATGATTCTATTTATGTATTAGAATCCCGTCCTAATCATCATAAACTATATGCTGAGTTAGTTTTTAGCCATCCAGAGCTTTTTAGTGTTGAGCAAATTCGAGAATCGGCAAATATTATTTTGCAGTTTAAGAATATTGTTGAGGATTTATCTAAATTTAACTTAGATGAAATTAAAAATATTATTGAAACATATCAAAATAATTCGCAAGATACAGTTCCAATAATCAATATCTGTAATTTACGTGAGCATATTGCCAATTTAATATTGAGTGTAGATCCAGAAAATATCCAGATTATATTTCTCAGTAATCTGGGTCAAGTATATAAAATGCTGCTAAATAGTGGTATTAAAAATGAAGTAATGACTAGTACTGAGCAGGCTTTTATCAATGAGCTTGAGGTAGATATTACTAAAGGTCTTGGCCAGCCAGAGGCTATACAATACTTATTAACAGCAATGTTGTATCGTCGTGCTGACCAGTTACCACTGCAATATGAATTAACTGATATTCCTCAATGGTTCCTAGATGATTACTTGAAATATATATTTGAATCTCCTCGCTTATTTAAAGAAAAGGGAGAGGCGAATAACTATTATCGCTATTTACAAAAATGGCTAGATTACCTACAAAAAAATATATCCAGCAATCCAGAATCAGCATTATGGCAGCATATAGCCAATCTTTTCCTTCAAGTTGCCAATTTCATCCCTCTATATTTCACCACAGAGAATTTAAAAGGCATTTATATCCAACGCGCTGAGATTATGGAATATGCTTTGAAGACTCAAGGTTACCAAATTGACTACGAGTTTCCAGAGCGATCGCCAGAACTTCAAAAAATCCGTTTAGGAGTTCTTGCTGCTCACTATACTCCCCAGACAGAAACTTTTACAACACTACCTGTATATAAACATTTAAATAGAGATGCATTTGAAATAATTCTCTATACCTTAAATTCTCAGAATCATCGTTTAGAAAGGTATTGTAGTGGTCATAGTGATGCCCTAATCACTTTACCTCAAGATTTATCGAGTCAAGTAAAAGTGATTCGTGAAGATGAGTTGGATATTCTCTTGATTGGAACCAATGTTACCGCAGTAACTCATCAAATTACATTGTTAGCGTTACATCGCCTAGCACGCATACAGGTTGCTAGTACTAGTTCCTGTGTCACAACCGGAATGCGGAATGTTGATTACTATATATCAGGTAAATTAACTGAACCTGTAAATGATGCTCAACAACAATATACTGAAACTTTGGTTACGGTAGATGGTTCTGCGCACTGTCATGATTTTGCTACTGAAGAACACATTCTTCCTACAATCACAGTTAATCGAGAAAGTTTAGGAATAGATAGTGATGAAATTGTTTATATTTCTGGAGCTAATTTTTACAAAATTATTCCAGAAGTAGAAGCAGCTTGGGCAAAAATAATTGCTAGCGTGCCTAATTCTCGGCTAATACTTTATCCCTTTAATCCTAATTGGTCTTCTGCTTATCCAGTGATTGAGTTTAAAAAACGCATAACATCAAGCTTTGCAAAATATGGCATAGCTGAAGAGCGGTTAATTATTCTTAACCCTGTACCAAACCGTGCTGATGTTAAAGAACGTTTAAAAATTGCTGATGTTTATTTAGATTCTTTTCCATTTTCTAGTATTAATTCTCTGATTGACCCATTAGAAGTAGGTTTACCAACTGTTATCAGTGATGGTCACTCCTTCCGTTCTTTGATGGGAGCGGCGCTTTTGCGAGAACTGAAGCTAGAAGATTTAATTGCAGATAGCGAAGAGTCTTATATAGAGTTAGCGATCGCACTTGCTAATAATCCTGAATTACGCCAGCAAAAGAAAGAGCAAATTCAGGAAAAAATGCAAACTAATCCTAGCTTTTTGGATAGCCGCTCCTATTCAGCTAAGATGGAACGCTTATTTAAGCAACTCTTCAATAATTATCTTGTAGAGATTCTCAGCCAAAATCTACCCTTGAGAGATATCAACCTGATTATTTTCCCAGATTGGACTCAATCAGAAGAATCTTTAGGTTTAGAATTGGAACAAGTCATCAAATTTCTTGCTACTTATCCTGACAGTCAACAAACTACCTTGCTGATTGATACAAATAATATTGCAGTAGAAGATGCAGAAATCTTTTTATCAAGCGTAGCTATGAATCTGATGATGAACGAAGATTTAGATATAACGGAGGGATTAGAAATTTCTTTGATAGAACCATTAAGCAATCATCAGTGGCAAGCTTTATTACCTAACTTAACAGCAAGAATTACTTTGGAGATTGAAGATAAGCTAGCATTGGCGCAATTACCAATTGCAGAACTTTCTGCTTGGGATTGGGATAAACTTATGAATTCAATTTTAGAAATCACTGCTGTTTAGTTATCAAAGTTGAATTAATAGTTTTCTTGAATATTGTTCTATAAGCCAGAGATTTGAATCCCTGGTATTTTTTAATACATAATACAAAAGCTCGCATAAGCAAGCTTTTCATCTACTATTGATTATGGGTTTTATATAGCCGTAGTCAGATACATTAGGACATCAAGCTAAGATAAAATCCTGATAATAAAAGCCTTTCAAGTCTGTGAGCAGTCAACAGTCAACAGCTATAGCTATATTTGATATCATTACCCATCAACATACCTTTGCCACATTTGCTCGTAAGCTTTTTCCATATCACGAGTAAATTGCTTTGCATTCCACAATGGTGCTGTTTGCCTTGATTGGCGAAGTTTCCATGATATCTGTTGTCGTAATTTTTCATCTTTACCTAAGCGCACACCCCATTCTACATATTCATCTTCAGTCCAGGCTATACCTTCTGTAATCCCTGCGTTCATCATCATTGTGTAACTATTACGCGCTGCAAATTGCTGTCCAACTCTTGTGACTACAGGTATACACATCCACAGAGTTTCTAAGGTTGTCGTAGCACCATTGTAAGGATAGGTATCAAGAACTACATCAGCGATAGCTAAATTGGCACGGTGAATTGCTTCGGTAGGCGCACCAGGTAAAAATCTGAGGCGAGAGAAATCTACACCCTCTTTTTCTGCTATACGTTCAAAAAATTCTTTTGATGATTCTAGATCTGCGTCACCTTTAATCAGTAGATAACTATTAGGAACTTCTGCAATAATTCTCAACTGTAATTGTAAATGTTCCTGATGCCTTTTATATCCTTTTTGAGTCATAAAATACACTATGGCATCACTAGGAATATCTAAATATTCCCGCCGTAAATTAGGTACATCTACTTCAAAACCATCAACAGCTATATAAGTTTGTGGTAATCTCCAAATTGTTTCGCTGTAATAATCTTGTGCAGATTCAGGTAATACGTAAGGATCGGCGATAAAATAATCAATTGATGGTAAGCCTGAGGAATCCCAGCCTAACCAAGTTACTTGAATGGGCGCAGATTTGATGGACATTAACTCACAAGAGTGATCTAAGGTAATACTATCTAAATCCACTAAAATATCAATTTCATCTGATTGAATTTGATCCCAAATACCATAATCATAAATTCCAAATTGATGAAATTTATAAGAGTTATCTATAAAATTATTTTTTGTAAATTGTTCTACAGTACTTGACTCATGCAGGAAATAGCTATGAATTTTAAATTTTTCGGGATTATGATATTTAAATAACCATCGGCATAGCCAACCTACAGAATGTCTTTTTAGACAATGAGAAATATAACCTATATTAAGATTTCTTTTCTCTTGACTTATATTTTTCTTCCGTGACAATAATAATTCATTTTGACGCAGCGCAATTTCACTATGATACTTTATTAAATTTTTTTGCGACAAACGAGAAATTTCATTTTGAATCCCATGATTATTTTGTGGATCATCATAAATATATGGCAAGAAAAATACTGAGTTAAAAAGTAGAGCAGCAGTAACCTTATCAAGATTATCTGGATTTTCTTGTATCAGTTCTTTGGCAGTTAAGACTTGCTCCTGCAAGCGATCGCATACTTCTTGCCAATAAGTACCAGAGGTCATAAAAGCTCTTAAAATTAAAGAATTTGCGCAAACTTTTTCGGCTAGTGTTGTTACTATTTCGTAAAAAAGTTTAGCTGTTTCTATGCCTTTGGCATATTGTTGAGAATTTTGGTAAAAATGAGATAATTGTGTAATTACTCCTCGATGTTTAGGAGCTTGCTGTAAACATAATTCTGCAAAGCGTGACGCTAATGTAGGCATTCTTTTAAAAACAGCAATATTTATAACCTCCAGCATTGCAGTATCAATAATAGTTAATGGTTCTGGAGAATATTTTAGACAAGCTGCAAAAAAATTAAAAACAGATTCTTCTGTAGGTGCAAAGATTAAAAGTTCTACAATTAAATCTAGTAATAAATTAACATCAAAATTATCTATTTTGTCCGGGAATAAACTAGTGATTGATTCTAATAAACTGGAGCTATCATCACTGAAATTATTTAATAAGATAGACAATTTAAGAATACGCAGCAGATTATTGATATCTTCGGGTGCAATTTCCTTTATATGTTGGCGAATTGCCCATGCAATTTGATAATCTTTAATACTTACGCGACGTTCAGCTTCTGTTTCTAAAATATCTAGCAGTTCTGCTATATAAAATTCTTCTTGCTCTGTGTCTGATAATGCCATCAACCAAGTCATTTGAGCTTCAGTTTCTTGACCTTGCAGCAGCAACATTAATCCTAAATACCAATAGTGAGACTTGACATCTGGCTGAATTTCAATTGCTTGTTCGTAAACACTAATAGCGGCGCTATAGTTTTCTTCTATTATATATTTTTCGGCTTGTTGTTGCCAATCATTTTTATTGACATGAAACTTTGCTAAAATCATATTTAATTCTGAGTGAATTTACTGTTCTGTTATATCTCAATATTTTAATTATGGTTGAATTTAAATTTAAATTGTAATGATTAAATTCAAATATTTTTTGCAGGAAAATAATTATTATTAATAATATCTAAAAACAAGTTTTAAATTTAAGAAAAATATTCACCCTCGAAAAACTGTTCGAGGGTGAATATATATCTCTTACTAGCATAGAGTAAGAGCAAATGATTGATTGAAGTTTATTTGATAAACTTGCCGCTAGCGTTGCAAGAGGAAGCACCAGCAGAGGCATCTATCAAAGACTGCCCAGAGGTTGCTACATTGACTCCTTCACAAAGGAAAGCAATACTAGTTAATTCAGAATTCGTACCTACTGCTTGTAAGTAAACTCTACCACCATAATTTTTCAGTCCAGTAGCAATGGCGGTTGAATAGCTTGTGGCATAAGTATTAGTGCCAGTTCCTGTTGCTGCTGTTGTAAAGTAATTATAGTTGCTAGTGGTGCTTTTAATGCCAATTCCTGTGTCATTCACAGAAGTTGCAAATTCGTCATTTTCTGTGTAGTAAGCTTGTTGACCTTTGTTCATAGAACCAACATAGGTCTTAGATTCTGATTGTTTAGCTTTCTTAGCTTGGTTGAGGAATGAAGGTAGAGCGATCGCAGACAGAATACCGATAATGATGATTACTACCAACAATTCAATAAGTGTGAAACCTTGTTCGTCTTTCTTTTTACCGAGAATGTGCTGAAGGAATTTTGCTTTAAGTTCGGTTTTCATAAGTGTTTTCCCTGCGGTCTGGGTGAGTTGTTTGTTCTAGAAAGAACTTACCCATCTGATTACAGTTTCATATCACTAAGTAGAAAAAATATTTTTGTGTTGTTTCATATACAAGATTTTAGGTAATGAGGAGATAGTAGCGTTACCGTGAGAAAAGTTGAAGGGCGCAAGGAACGACGATTGAAGCTTAGTCTGCGCATATCTACTTGTAACCTGCGATCGCTCTCAATTCCCTAGTCTTCCCAATTGCGATCGCAGTTTGTTATGCTATATTAAGCGTAGTCGTTATGAGTTTGTATAACTGTTATGACCAACCCGACAGTAGAAAATTTGGTAATTATCGGTTCTGGGCCAGCAGGATACACGGCGGCGATATATGCCGGGCGAGCTAACTTGAAACCTGTGGTATTTGAAGGCTTCCAAGCAGGGGGTTTGCCTGGTGGGCAATTGATGACAACGACGGAAGTGGAAAACTTTCCTGGGTTTCCCCAAGGGATTACCGGGCCAGAATTGATGGACAGAATGAAGGCGCAAGCTGAACGCTGGGGGGCTGAGTTATATACAGAAGATGTAATATCAGTTGATTTGACTCAGCGTCCGTTTACTGTGCGCTCAGAGGAAAGGGAAGTTAAAGCTAACAGTATTATTATTGCCACTGGTGCAACCGCCAAGCGTTTAGGTTTACCCAGCGAACATGAATTCTGGAGTCGGGGAATTTCTGCTTGTGCGATTTGCGATGGTGCGACGCCGATTTTCCACGGTGCGGAACTGGCTGTGATTGGTGCTGGTGACTCGGCGGCGGAAGAGTCAATTTACTTAACCAAGTATGGCTCTAAAGTCAATCTGCTGGTGCGTTCTGATAAAATGCGGGCTTCTAAAGCTATGCAAGACAGGGTTTTGAGCAATCCTAAAATCCAGGTACATTGGAACACAGAAGCCGTAGATATCTTTGGTAACGGCCACATGGATGGGGTGAAAATCCGCAATACCAAAACTGGCGAAGAAAGCAAACTGCAAGTGAAGGGTTTGTTCTACGCTATTGGTCACACTCCGAATACTTCTCTATTTAAGGGACAACTGGAACTAGATGAAGTCGGATATGTTGCTACTAAGCATGGTTCTGTAGAAACCAGCGTTGAAGGTGTATTTGCGGCTGGTGATGTGCAAGATCATGAGTTTCGCCAAGCAATTACAGCTGCAGGTACTGGCTGTATGTCCGCGATGCTGGCTGAACGCTGGTTATCTTCTAATGGTTTGATTCAAGAATTCCATCAACAGCCAGAAACACCAACTAATGAATTAGAACATCAGCCAGCAGCGAAGAAAACCGAAGCTGAACAACAAGCAGAATTTAGTTTAAATGCGACAAGACATGAAGGTGGTTATGCTTTGCGGAAACTTTTCCATGAAAGCGATCGCTTGCTGCTGGTAAAATATGTTGCGCCTGGTTGCGGCCCTTGTCATACCCTGAAACCAATTTTAAATAAAGTGGTTGATGAATTTGACGGCAAAATTCACTTTATTGAAATTGATATCGATAAAGACCGCGATATTGCCGAAAATGCTGGAGTGACAGGTACACCGACGATTCAATTGTTCAAAAATAAAGAACTGATCAAAGAAGTCAAAGGTGTGAAGCAGAAAAGCGAGTACCGCCAAATGATTGAAAGTAACCTTTGAGAACTAGGGATTTGGGGATAAGGGAGAAATAATCAATGCCCAATGCCCCATGCCCATTTTCCTTGACACAATAAATCCATATTGCCGCCACTATAAGCCAAAATTTTTATAGACAGAACTTAGGTACAGGCAAAAATGGATATCAAACATGGCTTCGTCGGTAGCATTGGCAATACACCTCTGATTCGCTTAAACAGCTTTAGCGAAGAAACGGGATGTGAAATTCTTGCTAAAGCAGAGTTTCTTAATCCTGGTGGTTCCGTCAAAGACCGCGCTGCACTTTATATTATTGAAGATGCGGAAAAAAAAGGCTTACTCAAACCTGGCGGTACAGTAGTTGAAGGTACCGCAGGTAATACTGGTATTGGATTAGCGCATATTTGTAACGCCAAAGGTTATAAATGCCTAATTATTATTCCGAATACTCAGTCTCAAGAAAAAATAGACGCATTAACAACTTTAGGTGCAGAAGTTCGCCCAGTTCCGGCTGTACCTTATAAAGATCCCAATAATTACGTCAAGCTCTCTGGGAGAATAGCGGCTGAATTAGATAATGCTATTTGGGCGAATCAATTTGATAATTTAGCTAACCGCCAAGCCCATTATGAAACTACAGGGCCAGAAATTTGGGCGCAAACAGATGGTAAAGTTGACGGTTGGGTAGCTGCAACGGGAACTGGCGGTACATTTGCTGGTGTGGCACTTTACTTAAAAGAAAAGAATCCAGCAGTTAAATGCGTTGTGGCAGATCCTTTAGGTAGTGGGCTTTACAGCTACATCAAAACTGGTGAAATCAGCATACAAGGTAGTTCCATCACTGAAGGTATTGGTAACAGTCGCATTACAGCGAATATGGAAGGCGTACCAGCCGATGATGCGATTCAGATAGATGATAAAGAAGCTTTGCGAGTAGTTTATCAACTGCTGAGAAAAGATGGATTATTAATGGGCGGCTCCACAGGGATTAATGTGGCGGCATCTGTTGCTTTAGCCAAACAGTTAGGCCCCGGACATACTATTGTTACCATTTTGTGTGATAGTGGTTCGCGATATCAGTCGCGGATATTTAATCACGAATGGTTAGCTTCTAAGGGGCTTTCTGTGGATTAGTCAGAGACGCGATTAATCGCGTCTGTACAATTGTCATTTATTCCCCTTGTCTTCCTTCCCTTCCCTTGTCCTCTCCTCTGCGCCATGTCAGTTGCTACAACGCGGGAAACCCGCGCAATGCACTGACTCCTTTGTGTCTCTGTGGTTGGAAAAAATGTCAAACATCACTCAATCATCGGACTTTCCTAGAACAGATCCCAATTCTTTACCCAAATGCGTGCGCGTTTGTCAAAACCGTACTTGTAAAAAACAAGGTGCAGCAGATGTTTTAGCGGCCTTTGCTGCTTTGCCTGTTGCTGGTGTAATTGTTACAGCTAGCGGTTGTTTAGGACAATGTGGCAATGGCCCTATGGTATTAGTATTACCTGAGATGGTCTGGTATAGCGGCGTTCAACCCAGTGAAGTACCTCTATTGGTAGAACAACATCTATTAGGCGATCAAAGAGTCAAGCAGATGCTTTATTATCGGTTTCATCCCCAGGGATAAAGTGTTTCAAAATATATCAGTCTGCACTCTTTGTTGACCGAAGTGAGGAAGCCAATGAATATTCAGCAGCTACGTCAATCATTAAAAATGAAGTGGCTGGGTTATTACGCACAAAATCGCCCTTGGTTAGTAAAAATGCGAATTTGGGGTACTTATGATGGCGTGCGCCGGCCTTGTTCTGGTTTTATGTTGGCGACTTTATCTGTATTAGAACCGCAGTTTGAACAGATACTTGATTTTTTAACTGAACTCAGCAATAACCCTGATAAAATTATTGCGGCTTTGGGTCTTAACTTCAGTCCTGACGAAGAGTTGGATTTGATAATTCAAGATGATTTTATGGCTGCTGATTCATTGTCAAATGAGCCGTTAACAGAAATTGAGGATCGAGTTCAGCATGTATCTTTAGTAACTGAAAATTTAGAGGATATTTCTAATTCGCCAACAAGAATATTAAATTCTGAGCAGCCGCTTGGTGATATGGCTCCAACCAAGATTAATGTATCATCGTTTACGGGAGCTAATGAAGTAGTTCGCGATCGCCAACCTGTGACATCAGTTGCAGTGGCTACTCCAGTAAGTCGAGAATCTTCAGCGCCGACGCTAGTTATGGATAAGCTAGCTAGTGAGATTTCTAGGCAAAGCACAACTATTTTACCGTCGGCAATGCCTACGGAGATTCCCCAAAATTACACCAGCTTGAAATCGCTGGCTGTTGCGATCAAAATTCCTAGCAATGATAGCCCGTTGAAGATGCAATTACCCGTTGTTCCTACTAAAACTAAAATCTCACCTAGTAGTAATGCTCGTAGTTTAGCTTCTTGGGTGGATGAGTTTTGTCAAGGTGCTGATTGGAATCCAGAGGAAGCTATTTTTATTCATTTTTGAATAGTCCTTTGTCCTTTGTCATTAGAACAGTTTTTACTGTTGACTATTGACTAAGGACTAATTTTCAGCCGTAAGTCAGTCGGTATAAATAAAACTTTAAACTGAAGGATATTCATGAGAAACAAAGGGGATTGCTACTATTTCGCCCTTAGTTTCTCCTACTTGTACTTTCAAGCCTACACCGCCCGCTTTGGTGCGAATGTAACCTAGTCCAAAGTGTCCATCGGCTGTTTGGGTGTAACTGGTGAGTTTACCAACTTTTTCATCACCAATGGCGATCGCACTGCCAATTTCAGCAAAACCACTTAGCCGTATTCCCCAAAGGTTTTGTTTTACACCTTTATATGTATTCAATCTGGCAATGGTTTCTTGTCCGATATAGCAGCCTTTATTAAAGGATATAGTTTGCCACAAGCCAACTTCTAGGGGATTGTAATCATCTGTGAGTTCTGCGTCTGGGGCGGGTCTTCCTTGTAATATTCGTAACGTATCCCAAGCGCGATCGCTCAATTCTACTGCACCTAATTCTAAAATTTGACTCCACAGTTTCTCTTTTTCGGAAGTTGGCAAAATTAGGGTATATCCAGGAGAAGCCAAGCCACTACCAACGGCAATAATTAAGTTACCGTTGACTACTAAATGAGTTCCATAGGGTTGACCAATAATTGATTCTGCGCCTAATTTTTCGATAATTGCATCACTTTCAGTCCCGATGAGGCTAAAGGTTGCAGTTTCAGCCGTTACATCGGTCAATTGCACTTTATCAGCAAAAAAGATATAGCGGTCTAACCACTGCATGATATATTCGCGACGGTTAGGCGAAACCAACAATAAAACCGCATCTTCTAAAACGTAGGCGGTAACTAAATCAATGGTGCGGGCGGTGGATGTTACCATTACCGTATCGCAGCCTTGACCAGGTTTTAAGCTTTGGAAATCATTAGTACTTTGGTTGTGTAAAAAGCGGATGCGATCGCTATCAGAAACACGAATGCGTCCAAAAAAAGAGCGATCGCATACAGCAACCCCTTCTGTTACCGCTTGGATAGCTGCTGCGTCTTGAGCGTCAATTGCAGATGTTGGCATGGTAATGAAGAGTTGCTTTTATTTCAAGGGTTTCGCATTGGAATATTACCAAATTATCTTTGATTGGTTCAAGGGGATTAAGTATGGGGCATTGGGCATGGGGCATTGGGCATTGGGCATTGGGCATGGAAGGGGGACAAGGGAGACAAGGGAAATAAGGGAGATAAGGGAGACAAGGAGGACAAATGACAAATGACAAATGACTATTGACTATTGACTCTGGACTCTTGACTATACCTAATATACAGTTCCAGAATTTTTATGATGACGAAGGTTGCACCTGCTGTTGTGGTGTTGGGTCAAAATAGTGTAGCAGTAGCACGCAAAATAATTAGTGTTTTACCAGGGGCGACGTTATACGGTTTGGCGGGACGTACTACTGAGGTAGATGTTAGCTTTAATAATTTTGGTGAGACGGTGCGGGAGTTATTCACCCAGGGAACGCCAGTGATTGGGATTTGTGCGGCGGGTATTTTAATTAGAACCTTAGCGCCCATGATTTCTGATAAACGCCAAGAACCGCCAGTAGTCGCTGTAGCTGAAGATGGTAGCGCGGTTGTTCCCCTGTTGGGTGGATTGAGTGGGGTGAATGATTTAGCGCGGCGGATTGCTGAGGTTTTTGAGGTGAAAGCAGCAATTACGACTACCGGCGATATTCGGTTTCGCACAGCGTTGTTGTCTCCGCCTGCTGGTTATCATTTAGCTAATCCTGATGATGCGAAAACTTTTATTTCTGATTTGCTAGCTGGGGCGCAGGTGAAGTTGGAAGGAATAGCGCCTTGGTTAACTAACAGTCAATTACCCATTGATCCAAATGGCAATTTGACGATTAAAATTAGCGATCGCTTGCTTCAACCGACACCAAACTGTTTAATATACAATCCGGCAACAATTGCGATCGCAATTAATGAAATTTCTGGAACTGAGGATGAGGTACTAGCTTCCATACAGCAACTATTAACAGAGGCGGAAATTGCACCAGCATCGATAGCTGGGGTATTTGCACCCCTAACCATCGCCGCAAATCCGGTAATTCATGCCGTTGCTAGCGCCTTGAAAGTGCCTACACGCTTTTTTACTTCAAATCAATTAAAAAGTTTATTAACACAAGGTTATAGCCCCAGCCAAGCGGTAGCTATTGCCGCTATAGGGACAGATGGTGAAGTAATTAAGACAGAAACAGGAATAGCGATCGCAATTTCCCCCGAACCCATCAACCCCAGCAATATCGGACAATCACGGGGACGATTAGCGGTGATTGGTACGGGGCCTGGTAGTTCAAAATGGATGTCTCCGGAAGTGAAAGAAATCCTCAAAGCTGCTACTGATTTAGTCGGTTATACAACTTACTTAAATTTGGTAGGTTCCTTGGCTGAAGGTAAGCAACGACATGATTCTGACAATCGCCAAGAAATATCACGGGCGGAAATGGCGTTAGATTTAGCAGCCCAAGGACGATATGTAGCTGTAGTCTCCTCTGGAGATCCGGGGATTTATGCGATGGCGACAGCAATTTTTGAAGTTTTGGATCGCCACAATAAACCCGAATGGGATAGCGTAGAAATTCATGTTGCACCGGGAATTTCCGCCATGCAAGCCACAGCAGCAGCTATTGGCGCACCCTTGGGACATGATTTTTGTACTATTTCCCTTTCAGATATTTTAAAACCTTGGTCAATAATTGAACAGCGAATTGCGGCGGCGGCTGAAGCTGATTTTGCGATCGCTTTCTACAATCCTGTATCAAAAGAGCGTACTTGGCAATTGACAGCAGCGAGAAATATCTTACTGCGCTATAGAACACCTGATACCCCAGTAGTCTTAGGGAGAAACCTCGGACGCAATGGACAAACTGTAAAAGTAATTACCCTTGCGGACTTAACACCAGAAGTAGCCGATATGCGAACCCTAATTATTATCGGTTCTAGCAAAACCAAAACAATCCAACGCCCTGATGGTAATGTCTCCGTTTACACCCCTCGCCACTACAGCTAAAATCACAATAGTCATTGATCTTTAGCAAATCCTCCGCGTACCTTCGCGTTTACCTTTGCGCCCCTATGCGTTGAAACTTTCAGCCCCAATTTGACCCAAAACTGCCCTAATTTTACTCTATGCCTTACGACATTACTCTGTGCCCCGGACAAAATTGTCCCATCAAACAAGAGTGTTACCGTTTTACAGCCGAAATTTTAGGTCGTCAAGATTTTTTTGGAACACCACCTTATAAATTGACGACTAATTCTTGTGAGTTTTTTATCACTAACCGCCCAAATGAAGCGCAAATTCGTAGGCTAGCTTATACAATCTGGGAAAAAACAGGCTATCCAGAAGGAAAATCTGTAGAACATTGGCTTCAGGCTGAAAAAGAGTTAACAGCGTTAAAAAACTTACATTCCTGATGCATATTAGTTTGTACTGTAAGATGAAATCGGCTCATTTAAGTAGTTGAAATTTTCACCTGGAAACCTAATGAACAAGTTCTTGCTTCACTTACTTTCAACTCCTGTAGTTATTAGCTCTATCCTGTCTACAGGAATCGTCATTAATCAAGCTCAAGCTATCGAGCCGCAACCTACAAATACACAAGATCGTCTTACATGTATCCGCAATAAACATAAAGTAGGTTTAGTCTGCGCCAGAGCTTCTGTTTTGGCAGAACTTCCGAAATATCAGCCAGAAAGCGAACCAGTATCTACAGATGGGGTACCCATGTTAGAGTTTAACGATCAAGAAAGTGATATGGCGATCGCTTTATTTGGCTGTGATTGTGGCGCTTGTATAAATTCTTTAAGAAAAATGCAGGGTGCAACTCCATTAGTTTATTAAGAAATTTTCAAAATAATTACTCATGAAGTAGATATTATCTCAGGGTACAACATCTGTTGTACTCTTACTTTTTAATACATACAATTGAAACACAAATTAAATAAATATTTGAAATCATATCCGATATTTATAGCAATCTCAATTATTTGTAAAGGTTAATCCGATCGCACTTCTTCAATCATTCCTAAAAGCGATCGCGCGATCATTTGGCTAACTACTCGATTACCTGCTAAATTTAGGTGAATGTGGTCTTGATACAAGGCTTTGACGTTTGGGGTATTGTTGAATATGGGCAATACATCTATATAAGTAATCTGTTGCCCTTCAGTAAATTCCTTGAGCCTTTGACGCGCCTTAATTTCATAATCGCGAGAACCTGGTTCGCCAATTTCGCGCAATAGGGGAGTCATGACTAAGAGAAATTGGCTGTTGCTTTGTTGGGTTAGCACTTGGATTTTACCAATTGCTGCTAAATTTATTCCCACGCGATCGCCTGATTCTTTTTGTACGGCTTGAAGTTCGGGATGTGGCTTGTCTTTAATTAAATAACGCTCCCAGACTTCTATTATAGCTAAGGGTGGTTTGCGATCTGGGTAATTGCGATCGCGTCCCACTGGTAAGGATGTAGGAGCCGTAGCAAATAAATCGTCGGTATTAATTAATAACACTACCGCCTGAGATTGGAAATTCCCAAATCTTTGCAGATAGGCTAATTCATTCCTTGGCCCCCAAGAGTTAGCTGATGCATTTAATACTTCAATTTGCTGGTATTTATCCTGAGTGGCTGAAGTTAAAGCGCCCATCAGTAACTGCGAAATTGTATTATCTTGATCTGTCCACCAACCACCGTTAGCGATGGAGTCGCCCAAAATTAACACCCGGATTGTATTTGGTGCAGGTGTTTTGGTAATCGGCTGGCTACGCATAGAATATTCATTAATCTCAATGCGATTGCCAAAACGACGAGTTTTTTGGTTCGGCGCTAACAAATAACCTATCTGCGGATCGCTAATGTAAATTAAGGGATTACCAAAACCAAACAGCGATCGCAATCCTACTTCAATTCCTACCAGTAAGCCGATAATTACTGCCAACGCGATCGCTAAGGCTAATTTCACCCAAAATTACCATCCCATTAATTTAAAAAAATTAATCTTTTGCACTTAAAGTATTAAATTATACTATTTATATTTCAGCCCTGAGACAGATTTTTCATAGATTTCTCATAATTTATTGTCTTTCTTGCCTCAATTCATCTATGTATAACTAATTAAAGACTAGTATTATAAATCACTTTTATCCCTAAATTGCCAGATGTCATCTGTTGTGATACCAATGACAAATGACCAATGACTAATCACCACTTAGTATAAAATATTACTTTTATCTTTAAAGATATGAATAAATTTGTGGCGCTTTTCGTTGCAAAGCTTAAACAAAATAATCATGACATTTTAATAATATCGTTAAACAGAAAGACTACAATCAAAACGGACAAATTAGCACTGTAACAAAGGAGGCTTACAAAGCTATGTCCGACTTAAATCGTGGCATCATGAAATTTGATGGAGCTGATTCTCCAAAAGTGGTTACTATCTCTACTGTGCTGCTATTGGGTTCAATCGCTGGTCTAATTATTTGGGCACTACAAGCGGCTTATGCGCTAAACTAAGAGTTAGCTGCTTAGTATTTGGTCAGTTGGCAGGTCACTGGCGAAGATGGCTTCTGCCTCAGCTAAGTGTAACCTGCCTAACTCTTCAAAGCGCCCTTGAAAGCATCAATAAAATTTCCGTAAGATTTGAGATTTGAGATTTGAGATGCAAAATGCCAAGTGCAAAATAAATCTAAAATCAAAAATCCAAGATGTCTGAACTTTGGGGTGCCTTAACGATTTTAATTGTCTGCCCCTTACTGGGTGCGTTACCGCTAATTGCCTGGATTACCTACGCCCTAACAGGGAGGAAATTAGCAAAACTCGGTACGGGGAATATCAGTGTGTCAGCTGCTTTTTACCACGGTGGCAAACTGGTAGGGATTCTTGCCGTATTATCAGAAGCGTTTAAAGGGATTGCTGCTGTTCTCATCGCCCGTGCTTTTTTTAGCGAAGGATCGACTTGGGAAATCATCGCCCTGATAGCCTTGGTAATTGGTAGATATTCTCTAGGCAAAGGAGCCGGTACAACAAACGTCGTCTGGGGATTTTTGGTACACGATCCGCTAGTGGCAGGGTTTACAGGTTTTTTAGCCGCTATTAGTTTGATGATTTTACAATCGAAAAAAATCGTCAAATTTGGTGTTTTGTTATTATTTCCCCTATTTGTCTTAATATTGCATATTGAAGATTTTCCCCGCGTTATCGCTGCGGCTAGTTTAGCTGGCTTATTAGCTTGGATTTATCTCAGAATTCCTGACGATCTTAAACTTCCAGCCCAAGGTGCAAAACCAGAATCGAAAGCGATGCTGGAATTATTGGGCGGTGAAACTCAGCTGATGTCTCTCAAAGATGAGTTAGATGAGACAAAAGTTGGACATAAAGCAGCAGCGCTATCCCAACTCAAGCGTTGGGGTTACCCAGTTCCTAAAGGATGGGTACTTGCTCCCGAAGACGATCCCACAGGAGTAATCGACTTTTTCCAGCCATCGGAATTATCGCCTTTAGTAGTGCGTTCTTCAGCCATTGGCGAAGATTCGGAACAAGCTTCAGCAGCTGGACAGTATGAAACGGTGTTGGATGTTACCAGCGAACAGAAATTAGCAGAAGCGATCGCTCAAGTTCGAGCTTCCTACGATAGTCCTACGGCGGTACAATATAGACGCGATCGCGGTTTACCAGACCAAGCAATGGCGGTGCTGATTCAGCAACAAGTCCAAAGTGTCTATTCTGGTGTAGCTTTTAGTCGCGATCCTATCACTCAGCAAGGCGATGCCATTGTCATTGAAGCTTTACCCGGTAGCGCCAGTCAAGTTGTCTCTGGCAGAGTCACCCCAGAACAATATCGGGCTTTTGTGGTAGAAACAGAAAATTTCTCTTCCGTACAATTAGAAGGTGCAGGAAGAGTACCACAAGCCTTAATTAAACAAGTCGCATTATTAGCTCGACGTTTAGAAAAACGTTACCACGGTATCCCCCAAGATATTGAGTGGAGTTATGACGGTCAAACTTTGTGGGTATTACAAGCTAGACCCATCACCACTTTATTACCCATTTGGACAAGAAAAATCGCTGCTGAAGTTATCCCCGGCGTGATTCATCCCTTAACTTGGTCGGTGAACCGTCCTTTAACTTGTGGTGTTTGGGGGGAAATATTTACACTAGGTTTAGGCGATCGCGTTTTAGGATTAGATTTTGCCGAAACTGCAACTCTGCATTACTCCAGAGCGTACTTTAACGCATCCCTCTTAGGACAGATATTTTTGCGGATGGGATTACCGCCAGAAAGTTTAGAATTTTTAACCAGAGGCGATAGCTTAAGTAAACCGCCCATACTTTCGACTTTACAGAATATACCGGGATTGCTGCGGTTAATCCGGCGAGAAATGGATTTAGAAACCGATTTTAAGCGAGATTACCGCGAGAAGTTTGTGCCGGTATTATCTCAATTAGCCCATGAATCTATTGAAGCACTAGAGCCAGCAGAGTTATTGGCGCGAGTGGACATGATTTTAGAAGTGCTGCGTCTTGCCACTTACTATAGTATTTTCGCTCCTATCAGCGCGGCGATTAGACAGAAAATTTATCGCGTCAAAGATGGAGAGATTGATAATAGTGTGGCACCAGAGGTAGCCGTATTGCGATCGCTCAGTGCTTTAGCCCAAAATGCCAAACAAGTATTACCCGAATTTGAGCCAGAGAAAGTCTTTGAGCAGTTAGAAGCAACCCCAGAAGGACAAAATATTATTTACGATTTTAACGAACTGCTGCAAGACTACGGCTATTTAAGCGAAGTGGGTACAGATATCTCCGTTAGCACTTGGAAAGAAAACCCCGAATATGTTAAACAGCTGTTTGTGCAATTAATGCAGGGAAGTGACGCGGCGATAGATGGTGTAGATCCGATTAATCAAGTATTTTCTGGGAAACGCAAACGAGGAAATGTCCAACGGCGCGTGGATTTAAAAGGCAGAGTAACTGAGGTTTATTCGCGCCTATTAGCTGAATTACGCTGGAGTTTTATCGCTTTAGAGCAGATTTGGTTAAAATCTGGCTTGCTGAGAGAAGCTGGCGATATCTTTTTCTTGGAATTAGAGGAAATTGGTAATTTAGTGACAGCGACGGATTTAGAACTGAGTCACCAATTACATAAATTACTCGAAAAAAGGCGATCGCAATTTTCTCAAGATAGCCAAATTACCCAAATCCCTCTTTTAGTTTACGGTCATACACCACCCCATCCCCTAGCCCCCTCAGCCTTATACTCCGATCAAGTTTTACAAGGAATTCCCGCCAGTCATGGACAAGCTGAAGGGAAAGTCAAGGTGTTACGCAATTTACAAAACCTACCGACAATAGATAGAGAGACAATTCTTGTAGTACCTTACACAGACTCCGCCTGGGCACCAATATTGGTAAGGGCTGGCGGCTTAATTGCCGAAGCTGGCGGTAGACTTTCTCACGGTGCGATCGTTGCGCGTGAATACGGAATTCCCGCAATTATGGATGTAAGTGGCGCTACTTGGTTACTCCAAGATGGGCAGCGAGTACGGATAGATGGCTCTAGGGGTATTGTGGAACTATCCAATGATTTGAGACCTGAATGATTACCACTTCCCTGAACGAATTACCAGAACAACCCGTATCTCATAATCCCCAAATCAAGAAAAAAGTCATGCTAAAGCTGGGGGACTTACCCCATTTAACGAACTTTTCTCAAGCGCGTTTTGCTCCCGGACAAAGCGCCCCCGCCCACGCCCATCAAGATATGTCTGAAGTGTTCTTTGTGGAAGCTGGTGCAGGGGTTATCTACGTTGACGGTAAAGAATATGCTTTGGTTCCCGGTAACTGTGTAGCTGTAGAACCAGGGGAAGTTCACGAAGTCGTGAACAATAGTACGAGTGAACTAGTTCTCACCTACTTTGGTTTGCGCGTGGAAAAGTCGGCTGGATAATTTTGACGGTTGTGTAGTCTAAGAATTAATTGCTTGAAGTCTGGACTACACAAGTATTTTACCTTCACACTTCATGCCATACATAACTTTACTTAGTATTAATTATCAGTCCGATAACTAGGGAAAATATATAAACTTTTCTCTATGCTATTAATCTAAATATTTATTTAATAATTACCTATGTAAATGATCTATGTAGGGATTAAACACTGTAAGCTATTCTAAATGGCTTTCAATGACATTCATCAGCAACACCAATCATCAATTTTTCAATGAGTCTTTTGGCAACGCCTTTTCTATCTGAGATTGGCGTTGCTCATCAGACTTAATTTCCATAATTAATTCCAGAAAACTTATTTTTCTGGACTGATTTCATCATCCTGTTTTCAAAGCAAATTTAAAAACAGTAAATTCTTGTTTTTGGGGCTTAAAATCTAACCTTTTTTGTGTTGAACACCTACATATCATGTCTGTAAGCAATACTATCAATTTCAGAAACATAACTTTTATTCCGCCTCTGCAACGACTTGTCGGGCTGCTGCCCCCGACCACTGGCTTTGCGGTGCCAGCGATCTAAAACGATAGAAGAATTTCTATACAGACAAAGTTCATTGAGTTCATTTATTGCAATAATCCTCATCCGAGGAGAAGGAGGTATTCGTGGATTTTTGGTCCTTATTTGTAATGGACTTCGTTAAACAGTTGCAGTCCCCAACACTCGCCTTTTTGATTGGTGGGATGATCATTGCTGCCCTTGGTAGCGAATTGGTAATTCCAGAGTCAATTTGTACGATCATCGTCTTCATGCTGCTCACCAAAATCGGTCTAACCGGTGGAATTGCGATCCGTAATTCTAATCTGACGGAGATGGTGTTACCCATGATCTTTGCTGTAATAACAGGGATTACGATTGTATTCATCTCGCGTTATACGTTAGCCAAGCTGCCAAAGGTCAAAGTCGTTGATGCGATCGCAACTGGGGGATTGTTTGGAGCCGTGAGTGGTTCTACAATGGCTGCCGGTCTGACGGTACTGGAAGAACAAAAGATGGCATACGAGGCATGGGCTGGCGCACTCTATCCCTTCATGGATATCCCAGCGCTCGTAACTGCGATTGTTGTGGCTAATATTTATCTCAACAAGAAGAAGCGTAAAGAAGCAGCCTACTCTATTGAGCAGCCTGTTGTGGCTGGCGATTATCCCGATAAAAAAGATTATCCCGGCAGCCGGCAGGAGTATCTCAGCCAGCAGCAGGGGGATGGCGATAATAAGGTCAAGATATGGCCAATTATCGAGGAAAGCCTCCGGGGGCCTGCCCTATCGGCAATGTTGTTAGGCCTTGCTCTTGGCATATTCACCCAGCCGGAAAGTGTCTATAAAAGCTTCTACGATCCCCTCTTTCGTGGCTTGCTTTCAATCTTGATGCTGGTCATGGGTATGGAAGCTTGGTCAAGAGTTGGCGAACTGCGTAAAGTCGCCCAGTGGTATGTTGTGTATAGTGTGGTGGCACCGTTTGTGCATGGGTTAATAGCCTTCGGTCTCGGCATGATTGCCCACCAAGTCGCGGGATTCAGCATGGGCGGTGTCGTTATCCTGGCTGTCATCGCTGCCTCTAGTTCAGACATCTCAGGGCCGCCCACGTTGCGAGCCGGTATCCCTTCAGCCAATCCCTCCGCCTACATAGGCGCATCCACAGCCATTGGTACGCCAGTTGCGATCGGCTTGTGTATACCGTTCTTCCTCGGACTTGCCCAGGCAATCGGCGGCTAATCCCAGACGGGTCACGGTCTGTCAGCGTTCCCTTGACGGGGCAGACCAAGTAGATGAATTTACATCATTTCAGGAGGTAAGCAACATGGCCAAGCGTGCCAACAAGCTCGTCATAGTCACGGAAAAGGTTCTGCTGAAAAAGGTCGCCAAGATCATTGATGAAGCCGGGGCGACCGGTTATACGGTGGTGGATACTGGCGGTAAAGGCAGTCGCAACGTGCGCTCTACGGGTAAACCCAACACTGCGGACACCGATTCCAATGTAAAGTTCGAGGTACTCACCGAAAATCGGGAGATGGCAGAGAAGATTGCGGATCAGGTCGCCATCAAGTTTTTCACCGATTATGCGGGCATTATCTATATCTGTGAAGCAGAGGTACTGTACGGGAGAACTTTCTGCGGGCCAGATGGCTGTTGAGTCGAAATGACGCGCCATAAAAGGAACAAGCCAGCCATTAGTGCAAGTTTCTGTGGGTCAGACATCTGTTGCATCAAGACGATGCAGACCCCAAAAGCCGAGGTCATGACCTCGGCTTTTGAGTGAGTGTGTTTCTTGTCCGCAGGACGTTGACCCTAGCACAGAAGTCCTTCCCCCCGCAGTTTTATAACTTTCTCAAACCCTTAACCTTCATTGCTTTAAACTCATGATTTTGTCTAACATTCTGCCTCCTTTCAGTGAAGGAATGGCCGCTCTCATGGCTCCGATACCATTCCTGGCGACTGTTGTTGCTGAGGATTCACCCATTATTCTGTCCGGCGTATTGCTGACGCTGGTGGTGATTTATCTGGCTAGTAAGTTCGGCGCAGAGGTCGCTAGGCGATTGGATTTTCCCCCCGTCTTGGGGGAACTTGTCGCCGGTGTGATTGTCGGCGTTTCGGCGTTGCACCTGGTGATCTTTCCCGAAGGGGGGCTGTCTGCTTCTGACTCGGTGATTATGACAGCGCTGCAAGGATTAAATCAATTGGCACCGGATGCGCTGACCCGAATCTTTGAGTCGCAAAGTGAAGTGATTTCGGTTCTAGCTGAAATCGGCGTGATTATTTTGTTGTTTGAAATTGGACTAGAATCCGATCTAAGGCAACTGAAGGAAGTGGGAATTCAAGCCACGGTTGTTGCCTGTGTGGGAGTTGCGGCACCGTTTGCGGCGGGCACAGCAGGGTTGATGTTGCTGTTTCATGTGGCGGCGATTCCGGCAATTTTTGCGGGGGCGGCGTTGACTGCAACGAGTATCGGCATTACCTCTAAAGTGTTGTCAGAGTTAGGTCAACTCAAATCCAAAGAAGGGCAAATCATTGTTGGCGCGGCGGTAATTGATGATGTCCTCGGCATTATTGTCCTGGCTGTAGTCGCCAGTTTAGCCAAAACCGGTGAGATTGATGTTGCCAATGTCATTTACTTGATTGTCAGTGCTACGGCATTCTTGATTGGCTCAATTTTGTTGGGCGGTATCTTTAACAAAAGTTTTGTGGCGATCGTAGATCAGCTCAAAACCCGTGGAAATATTGTAATTCCAGCATTTATCTTCGCCTTCTTTATGGCATTTTTAGGCAACGCTATTCATCTCGAAGCGATTTTAGGTGCCTTTGCGGCGGGTTTGGTGCTTGATGAAACCGATGCCCGAAACGAGTTAGATGAATTGATCAAACCAATCGCCGATTTACTGGTACCAATCTTCTTTGTGACGGTGGGAGCGCGTGCCGACCTTGGTGTTTTAAACCCTGCGGTACCGGAAAATAGGGCAGGACTATTGATTGCTGTCTTTTTGATGGTGGTGGCGATTATTGGCAAGCTGATCACAGGTTGGGCAGTGTTTGGACAACCCGGCATCAATCGAGTGGCGATCGGGGTTGGGATGATTCCGCGAGGAGAGGTGGGTCTAGTGTTTGCTGGCATCGGCTCTGCTAGCGGCATTTTGGATAAGCCGTTGGAGGTGTCGATTATTATCATGGTAATTTTGACAACTTTCCTCGCTCCACCTTTTTTACGGGTTGCCTTTGGTTCATCCACGAATCCCATCCCTGAATCTACCACGGCTGTAGAAACAGCAACTAAGTAACGGTTTTACGAGATTACCAATTGGGTAATATTGCAAAACAAGTTAATAATATTTCTTTCTTAGCCCGCCCTTGCGGGCTTTATTTTTGGCACTCATCGGCAGCTAGAACACCGATTAATTATGCAAACCCCTTGTCTGTGAATTAGAAAACGAAAATATACTTGTACCAATTCAAATAATGTTTGCGACACATCAATATATTCTAGAGGGCATGGCAGTGCCCATTGGTGTCAACTTAAGCTCAGAACCCTTCTCTATCTCGTTTCCAGCCTCCGGCTGGAAATGCGTATTGCGAGGCTCCGCCTCGTCTTCTAATAAATTGAGGCAGAGCCTCATAAATCTCAGATCCCACGCAGAGCATGGGAGCTAGATGGAATGGGGGTTTTACGTTAAGTTGACACGTATGGGCTGTGCCATGCCCCTACAATCTTCAATTTTTGATACTTAGGACTAAAGTCCATAAAACACCCTACAAAATCTAGAGAATAAAGCCTCAATATTTCCGTATTTTCCGGTAAATTACTACAGCCCAACTATAAACTGTTGGGCTTTTCTATCTGTTTACATTAGTTTATGAGTCAAATTGCTAATTATAGATTCATACAATGGTTATTATTGAAAATTTGCGTAAATGATGATTGTAAATGAAATGCAAACAGCCTAAAAATATGTATTCATATTGTCTAAATAATCAAATCCATAGAGAAAAATTTATATATTAGAGCTTGACAGCAACTTTAAGTGTGAAAGATAAAATTTTACTTATATATCTAATCTAATATTTATTTAAGAAAAAGAGGATCGAAGTTAACCATTTCTACCGTACTACCTGTAAACTAAATTTAACAAGTTAAGTGATACCTCTTCCGTTGCCCAAACTCTAATCTATTCATTCCCAAAGTTTTTTTGATAATTACAACAGTTGCCTTCGCCATTCCTTTTAGGAATGACGAAAATCTGTGTACCTAAAATAGATCAAATTAAAAATTAAGACATGCAAGAAATAGTATTTTTCTTGTCTTAATTGCCATACATAAAAACTTAAATTGCACTTTTAAGGAGACATCATGACGGAATTTTTTAATCAAGTTTCTCGCCGCAAATTTATCATAACCGCCGGAGCTTCTGCAGGTGCGGTATTCCTCAAAGGCTGTTTGGGCAATCCTCCTGAGGATGTTGGCAGTGGTGGGACAACACCAGCAACAGCACAGCCAGTAACAAATATTAGTCCCGAACAAAAGCCAGAAACTGCGACAGTTAAATTGGGATATATCCCAATTGTAGAAGCAGCACCGCTAATTATTGCTAAAGAAAAAGGCTTATTTGCAAAGCATGGCATGAATGTAGAACTTGCCAAACAAGCTTCTTGGGGTGCAGCACGGGATAACTTAGAAATTGGCTCGGCTGGTGGTGGGATTGATGGAGGTCAATGGCAAATGCCAATGCCTCATTTAATTACAGAAGGTTTAATTACCAAGGGTAATCAAAAAATTCCCATGTATGTATTGTGTCAATTAATTACACATGGGAATGGAATTGCGATCGCAAATAAGCACCAAGGTAAAGGTATTAGTTTACAGTTAGCTAGCGCTAAGTCCATATTTACCCAACTAAAGTCTTCTACACCTTTCACCGCCGCTTTCACCTTCCCCCACGTTAACCAAGATTTGTGGATTCGCTACTGGTTAGCAGCCGGTGGTATAGATCCCGATGCAGATGTGAAATTGCTCACCGTACCTGCAGCGCAAACTGTAGCTAACATGAAAACCGGCACAATGGATGCGTTTAGTACAGGTGATCCTTGGCCTTTCCGCATTGTCAAAGACAAAATTGGCTACATGGCTGCATTAACCGCAGAGATTTGGAAAAATCATCCCGAAGAATACTTAGCTATACGAGCCGATTGGGTAGATAAACATCCCAAAGCAACCAAAGCCATACTCAAAGGCATCATGGAAGCGCAGCAGTGGTTGGATAATTTTGATAACCGCAAAGAAGCTGCACAAATTCTTGCTGCTCGTAATTATTTCAACCTTCCCTCACCAGAAATTTTGGCAGATCCCTATCAAGGTAAATATGATATGGGTGATGGTCGCAAAATTGATGATAAAACAATGGCGGCTTACTACTGGAAAGATGAAAAAGGTAGCGTTTCTTATCCCTACAAGAGCCATGATTTATGGTTCATTACAGAAAACGTGCGCTGGGGATTCTTACCCAAAGATTACATCGCCAATAATGCGGCTAAAGCCAAAGAGTTAATTAATAAAGTTAACCGCGAAGATATTTGGAAAGAAGCTGCAAAAGAATTAGGCATTGCGGCGGCTGATATTCCCACAAATACATCTCGTGGTGTTGAAGAATTTTTTGATGGCAGTAAATTTGACCCCGAAAAACCAGAAGAATATCTCAAGAGCCTCAAGATTAAAAAGGTCAGTGTTTAGTAAACAGTAAACAGTCAACAGTCAACAGTCAACCGTCAACCGTCAACAGTCATTAGCTCAATTTATTCCCATCACCAATGCCAAATGACCTGTGACAGATGACAAATCTTCAATAGCAAATACCAAATACCACCAAATACCAAATACCAACATTAATTAGGAGATAAGAGTTTATGACAATTGCTCAAAAACGCCCAGCAAACCCTAAGTTTGATAACGGTTTTATATCCCGGCTGCAAAAACAATTTCCCAATGTTGTACCGCCTGCGATCGCTATCCTCATATTTCTGGGTGTGTGGCAACTTTTTGCTTGGACTCCCGGCGCTACATTACCAGGGCCAATTCAAGTTATCACAGACACTTGGATATTGATTTTGTATCCTTTTTATGACAAAGGCGGCACAGATAAAGGTCTTTTTTGGCAGATTTGGGCAAGTCTCCAACGGGTAGCAATTAGCTATACGCTAGCAGCAATTGTTGGTATTGGTTTGGGTATTTTGATTGGGGTGAATCAAACAATGTCTAAAGCATTAGACCCCATCTTCCAATTATTACGGACTGTACCACCTCTAGCTTGGGTTCCTATTTCCTTAGCAGCTTTACGCCAAAACGAACCAGCAGCTTTATTCGTAATCTTCATCACCGCAATTTGGCCGATATTAATTAACACTGCTGTGGGTGTAACTCAAATTCCTCAAGATTACAACAACGTTGCTAAAGTGCTGCAATTAAGCCGCAAAGAATACTTTACTAATATCTTAATTCCTGCTGCACTACCTTACATTTTCACAGGTTTAAGAATTGCAATTGGTTTGGCTTGGTTAGCGATTATCGCGGCAGAAATCGTTATGTCAGGTATTGTCGGGATTGGCTTCTTTATCTGGGATGCTTATCAAAATAACAACGTCAGCGAAGTTATTTTGGCTCTAGTTTATATCGGTGTAGTTGGTTTACTCCTCGATAAATTAATGGCTTGGGTACAAAACCTAATTTTACCAGCAGAGCAGAAATAATTATTAGTCAATGGTCAATAGTCAATAGTCAATAGTTATTTGACTACTGACTATGGTTAAAGGACAAATAACAACTGACAACTGACCCTTACGGGTTCGGCAGTTGCTTCAAGTCGGGAAACCCGCCCAACACACTGCCTCACAACTGACAAAGGACAAATAAAAATGAGCGTATTCGTTGCTGTCGATCAAATTGATAAGGTATTTGAGTTAACTGGTGGCGGTCAATATATTGCCCTAAAAGGAATTGACCTACAAATTAGAAAAGGTGAATTTGTTTCTTTAATTGGTCACTCTGGTTGCGGTAAATCTACGCTGTTAAATATGATTGCGGGGTTAGATTTACCTTCGGAAGGTGTGGTTACTTTGGAAGGACAAAGAATCACCAGACCAGGCCCAGATAGAATGGTGGTATTCCAAAACTATTCTTTATTACCTTGGCGGACTGTTAGAGAAAATATTGCTTTGGCTGTGGATTCCGTGATGAAGGGGATGCCGGCTGCGGAACGCCGAGCTATTGTAGAGAAACATATAGATATGGTGGGTTTGCGTCCCCATGCTGATAAACAACCAGGGATGTTATCTGGGGGACAAAAACAACGGGTAGCGATCGCGCGCGCTCTGGCAATTCGTCCTAAACTATTATTGCTAGATGAACCCTTTGGTGCGTTAGATGCATTAACCAGGGGGAACTTGCAAGAACAATTAATGCAAATCTGCGAAGAAAACGAAGTCACCGCAGTCATGGTTACCCATGACGTAGATGAAGCAGTATTGTTATCTGACAGAATTGTCATGTTAACCAATGGCCCCGAATCGAAAATTGGTGACATCCTAGAAGTAGATATCCCCAGACCCCGCAAACGGATGGAAGTAGTAGAACATCCCAGCTACTACATTCTGCGCAGCGAGATGATTTACTTCCTCAACCAGCAGAAACGCATCAAGAAAATTCGGGCGCGGAAAACAGCAAATATTTCTCGTCATGGTTTAGAAAAAGTTAACTTAGAAATTGGCTTCTTACCCCTCAGCGCTTGCGCACCTCTAGCGGTTGCTAAAGAAAAAGGCTTTTTTGCCAAGCATGGTTTAGATGAAGTTAACCTAGTCCGGGAAACAAGCTGGCGCGGGATTGAAGATGGTATCACTGGCGGTTACTTAGATGCAGCCCAAATGCCTTCGGGTATGCCAATGTGGTTAACATTGGGCGGACATAAAAACCAGCCAGTACCCGTAGTTAGTTCCCTCACCATGACTCGTAACGGTAACGCTATTACCTTAGCGAAACGCTTTTACGACCAAGGTGTACAAAGCTTATCAGACTTTAAAAAATATCTTCTGCGTACCCGCGAACAACGCCACATCATGGGGGTGGTGCATCCCGCATCCATGCACAACTTACTGCTGCGTTACTGGCTAGCAGCTGGGGGAGTTGACCCCGATATTGATGTGGATATGAAGACCATTCCCCCAGCGCAAATGGTAGCCGACTTACAAAATGGTAGTATTGACGGTTATTGCGTCGGCGAACCTTGGAACTACCGCGCCGCAGCTGAAGGTGTTGGCTTTACCGTAGCCACAGATTTAGAAGTTTGGCTAGGACACCCCGGTAAAGTTCTCGGTGTCCGGGAAGACTGGGCGGAAGCTTACCCCAATACCCATATTGCCTTAACCAAAGCCTTACTAGAAGCTTGCGTTTACTGTGCAGATCCCAAAAATGCCCAGGAAATTAGAAGAATTACAGCCAGTAGGGATTATGTCAGCACCGATATAGAGTATATTCAACTCGAAGATCCGGAAAATTTAAGCTGTGATTTAGACCACCCCTTACGGGATTACGCCCATCACCAATTTTATTCTGAGTCGGCAATCAACCGCCCCAGCCGTACCGAACAAATTTGGATTATGAGTCAACTAGCGCGGTGGGGTGATACTCCCTTCCCCAGAAACTGGGTAGAAGTTGTGGAAAGAGTTTGTCGCGTCCGCGTCTTCAGCACCGCCGCCAGAGAATTAGGTTTAGATATCAGCTATACTCGCCAACCGATTCAGCTATTTGATGGTAAACCATTTAACGCTGACGATCCAATCTCCTATCTCAACAGTTTAGACATCAAGCGCGACTTCTCCGTTGCTGAAGTTATTCTCGATGCACCGCGCAGAACAGCAGCGTAGGGGGAATTCAAAATTCAAAACTTGTACTGAAGCTCTGTCGAAGTATTCAAAATTCAAAATTCAAAATAATTTTTCCACATTGTAGGTTGGGTTAAACGGAGTGCAACCCAACAAACCGCGAAAATGTTGGGTTTCGCAAAGCCTCAACCCAACCTACATAATTTCAGTTTTGCACTCCGTTAACGAGGCTCAGAAGTTCATTAATGAGGTTCAAAGACTCATTAATCAGCCTCAAAGACTCATTAATCAGCCTCAAAGACTCATTAATCAGTATCAAAGACTCATTAATCAGTATCAAAGACTCATTAATCAGTATCAAAGACTCATTAATCAGCCTCAAAGACTCAATCTCACCCTTCTATTCTCTCTACCTCTGCGCCTCCGCGCCTCTGCGTGAGACAAATTCCTAAAACCCCCGCAACAACACCTTAATCTCTCACCTTTCTTTACCCCTATGCAAAACCGCAACTTAAGATTAGCCGAAACCCCCAGAGATGCACAAAGAACAAGCTACGCCAGTGGAAGCAGCCGTCAGCCTTTCCTAGAAATTAGAGATGTTTCTAAAGTTTACCCCACCAAAAAAGGCCCCTTCACAGTACTTGATGGCGTGAATCTCAACGTCGAAAAAGGTGAATTTATTTGTGTAATTGGTCACTCTGGCTGTGGTAAATCCACTTTGTTAAATATGGTGTCTGGTTTTAACTTTCCCTCATCAGGGCAAGTACTCCTAGAAGGTCAACCCATCACCAAACCAGGCCCGGATAGAATGGTGGTGTTCCAAAACTATGCTTTACTTCCCTGGCGCACAGCCTTTGAAAATATTTATCTAGCTGTAAATGCAGTGTATCCTGAAAAACCAGAACAGGAGAAAAGAGCGATCGTCCGGGAACATTTGGCAATGGTGGGACTGGGGGATGCAATGGAAAAGAAACCAATGCAAATGTCCGGTGGTATGAGACAGCGCGTTTCGATTGCGCGTGCATTGGCGATTCGTCCCAAAGTTTTGATTTTAGATGAACCTTTTGGGGCGTTAGATGCAATTACCAAAGAAGAATTACAAGAAGAATTACTGAAGATTTGGGGTGATAATCGCTGCACAGTGTTGATGATTACCCATGATATTGATGAAGCGCTATTTTTAGCCGACAAATTGGTAATGATGACCAATGGCCCCCACGCCAAGATTGGAGAAGTCATGGAAATACCCTTTTCTCGTCCCCGCGATCGCGCCCGCATCATGGAAGATCCAGAATATTACAAGCTGCGGAACTATGCCCTGGACTTCCTATTTAACAGATTTGCCCACGATGACGTAGGCTAAAATGTCCCCCCGACACAACAAAGAAAGGTTAGCACCGAGTCAAAAATAAAAGGTTTTAGTTGACAACCAGCCTTTTATTTTTGGCTTTTTTTTATGGGAAGGCAGAGGGCAGCACTTCGACTTCGCTCAGTGCCAGGCAGAGGGCAAAAGGTTTTTAATTATACAAGGCGATTTTTTGATTGTATATGTGGGAAATGCGATCGCCCCCCAGTCCGCCGTAGGGGCACGGCACCGATCAGATATCTGTATCAGCGAAAATCTGTGGATGCCGTGCCCCTACCAACCAACGATGTGGGTAATGTAACATTGTTTTGCTGCCGTTGATGCCAAAAACAAAGTTTCATCAAAACTGCATAGCCTAAACCATCACTGAGATATATGTTACTGACAGGATTACCTCAGTAACACCGATGAAAATACACAAAATCGCACTGATTACCCTCATTACTCTACTCATCACCATTGGGCAAGCGCCCATTAACCACAGCGCCATTGTGGGAATAACCCAGGTGTTAGCGCAAACCCCACAGGCGCGGAAAGCCGAGGCAGATAAACTGTCTGACCAAGCTAAACAACAGTTTCAAATCAGTCAATTTGAAGCAGCATTGCGATCGTGGCAACAAGCACTAATTATTTACCGTGAAATCAAAGACCTGAAAGGAGAAGGTAAGGCGCTGAATAGTATTGGTGCTACTTACAATTTTTTAGGAGACTATAGAAAAGCTATTGAGTATGAAGAGAAAGCACTGAATATTTTTCGAGCAATTGGAGAACGTCAGTATGAGGGAAAAGCACTAGGTAATCTGGGTAATGCTTACGACAATTTGGGAGAGTATAAGAAAGCGATTTATTATCATAATGAAGATTTAAAAATTGCACGGGAAGTTAAAGATTCCCAAGGCGAGTTACAGTCCTTGGTTAATCTTGGTAATGCTTACTTAGCTCTGGGTAACTACCCACAAGCAATTGAGTATTATCAGCAATCTTTAAAAATAGCCCGTGAAATTAAAGACCTTCAAGGTGAGGGTACTACACTGAATAATCTCGGTAATGCTTATTTCAATTTGGGCGAATATTCAAAAGCAATTGAGTATCATCAGGAGTCTTTAAGCATCGCACAGAAAATCAGAAACCGTTACGGTGAGGGTTCTGCACTAGTTAATCTTGGTAATGTTTACTATGTTTTGGGAGACTACCCCAAAGCTATTGAATACAACCAACAGAGTTTAGATATCGCCCGTGAAATTAAAGACCTTCAAGGCGAGGGTTATGCACTGGGTAATCTTGGCAATACTTACTACTCTCAAGGAAACTACCCGAAATCTATTGAGAAATATCAGGAGCAATTAAGGATTGCCCAGAAAATAAAAGACCTTCAAGGTGAGGGGAAAGTGTGGGGTAATCTTGGTAATGTTTACTATTCTTTGGGAGACTATAAAAAAGCCATTGAATATAATCAACAGTATTTCCAAATCTCCCATGTAATAAAAGACCGTCACAGCGAGGGGAAAGCGCTAGGTAATATTGGTAATGCGTACATTTCTTTGGGAGACTACAAAAAAGCTATTGATTACCACTCTTCAAGTTTAGCGATCGCCCGTGAAATTAAAAACCGATTAGAGGAAGGAAACTCTTTAAATAATTTAGGATATGCTTTCTACAAACAAGGAAATCTCAGCGCAGCCGAGAAAACCCTTTATGACGGAATTAAGGTTAGAGAATCTTTGCGAGATCAAAAGTTAGCTGATACCAATAAAGTCTTATTTTTTGACACCCAAACCAACACCTACAGAAGTTTACAACAAGTCCTCATCGCCCAAAATAAAACTGATGCTGCTTTAGAAATTGCTGAACGCGGTCGCGCTAGGGCGTTTGTTGAGTTGTTAGCATTTCGTGTATCTACTAATAATAAACAAGCGGATAAATCATCCCCATCACTGACAATTGCTGAGATTAAACAAATTTCTAAACAGCAAAATGTCACTTTTGTGCAATATTCTATTATTTATGAGGAATTCAAAGTAGCAGGTAAACAACAATTCAAAGAATCAGACCTTTATATTTGGCTTATCAAACCTACAGGTGAAGTCACATTCCGCAAAGTTGATATTAAACCCCTATGGCAAAAAGATAATACAACTTTAGATAAATTAGTTTTCAGCACCCGCGACTCTTTGGGCGTAGTTGATGACGACAGGAGTATTTTTGAATCACAATTCAATAACCCTAATAATGAAAAAGCCCAAAGATATAACTTACAAAAACTCCATCAACTACTAATTAAACCCATCGCTGACTTATTACCAACTGACTCCAATCAACGTGTAACTTTTGTCCCGCAAAGTAGTTTGTTTCTTGTTCCTTTCCCCGCACTTATGGATGAACAAGGTAAATCTCTAATTGAAAAACATACTATTCTGACAGCGCCAGCAATTCAAGTGTTAGATTTTACCCATCAATTAAATCAAGGTAAAACAACAAATTATAATAACGCTCTGATTGTTGGTAATCCAAATATGCCTGTAGTTTCTACAGAACCGGGTCAACCTGCAACAAAGTTAAAGCCATTACCAGGCGCAGAAAAAGAAGCAAAGACAATTGCTGATATGTTAAAAACTAAAGCAATTATTGGTAACGATGCGACTAAAGCAAATATTCTGCAACGCTTATCAACAGCAGATGTAATTCATTTAGCTACTCACGGTTGGGCTGATGATAACCGGGGTTTAGGTAGCTGGATTGCGCTTGCGCCATCAGGAAAGGATGATGGTTTACTCACGGCTGAGGAAATATTAGATTTAAAATTAAAAGCTCAATTAGTCGTTCTCAGTGCTTGTGAAACGGGGAAAGGTAAACTTTCTGGTGATGGGGTAATTGGGTTATCCCGTTCGTTAATTTCTGCAGGTGTTCCTAGCGTGTTAGTTTCCCTGTGGCAAGTACCAGATGAACCGACACAATATTTAATGGTGGAGTTTTACAAGAGTTTGCAAACTCAACCAGATAAGGCGCTGGCTTTGCGTCAGGCGATGTTGAAAACGAAGGAGAAATTTCCTTCTCCTGTGAATTGGGCGGCGTTTACCTTGATTGGGGAACGGTAATTAGGGCTTGCTGTTGTTGATACTACATTTGCTATTTCGACGTACTCAAATGACAATCACCAACTGACAAAGAAAAAATTTCATCAAAACTGCATAGCCTAAACCATCACAGAGATATATGTTACTGACAGGATTACCTCAGTAACACCGATGAAAATACGCAAAATCGCACTGATTACCCTCATTACCCTACTCATCACCATTGGACAAACACCAATTAAGCAAAGCGCCATTGTGGGAATAACCCAAGCGTCAGCGCAAACCCCACAGGCGCGGAAAGCCGAAGCATACAAACTATTTCAGCAAGGTAATCAGCAGTATGATGCTAGTCAATTTGAAGCGGCATTACAATCGTGGCAACAAGCACTAATTATTTTCCGAGAAATCAACAACCGTCAAGGTGAGGGTGCAGTGCTGGGTAATCTCGGTCTTGTTTACTATGATTTAGGAGACTATCAAAAAGCCCTTGAGTATCATCAGCAGAGTTTAGCGATCGCAGTTGAAGTTAAAGACCGTCAAGGTGAGGGACAATCATTAGGTAATCTCGGTATTGTTTATCACGCTTTAGGAGACTACAAACAAGCGATCGCGTACCTCCAGCAAACTTTAGCGATCGCAGTGGAAGTTAAAGATAGATTCAGTGAGAGTAATGCACTCTCGAATCTCGGTCTTGCTTACGCTGCGTTGGGAGATTACCCAAAAGCTATTGATTACCATTCCTCAAGTTTAGTCATTGCTAGGGAAATCAAAAACCGTTTTGCAGAAGGTAGACCCCTGAGTAATCTCGGTGCTGCTTATTATTCTTTGGGAGACTATCCAAAAGCGATTGATTACCAACAACAGAGTTTAGCGATCGCCCAACAAATCAACGACCGAGTAGGTCAGGTAAAATCCTTAAGTAACCTCGGTGTTACTTACTATTCTTTGGGAGACTATCAAAAAGCGATTGATTACCAACAACAGAGTTTAGCGATCGCAGTGGAAATTAAAGACCGCTTAGGTGAGGGAAACGCCCTGGGTAATATCGCTAATGCTTACTATGCGGTGGGAGATTACAAAAAAGCCATTGAGTACTATCAAAAGAGTTTAGCGATCGCCCAACAAATCAAAAACCGCTTAGGGGAGGAACAGGCTTTAGGTAATATTGGTTTGGCGCTTGAGGCTTTGGGAGATTACCAAAAAGCAATTGACTACTATCAACAGAGTTTAGCGATCGCCCGTGAAATTAAAGACCGATTAGGAGAAGGAAACGCCCTGGGTAATCTGGGTAATGCTTATCTGGCTTTAGGAGAATACCCCAAAGTTATTGAGTACCAACAACAGAGTTTAGCGATCGCCCAACAAATCAAAAATAGTAGTGGTGAGAGTGAATCTTTAAACAATTTAGGGCTAGCTTTCTACAAACAAGGTAATTTTCCCGCTGCTGAGAAAACATTATATGAGGCAATTAAGGTTAAAGAATCTCTGCGAAATCAAAAATTATCTGATACCAATAAAGTATATCTTTTTGACACCCAACGTAGCACCTACAGAATTTTACAAAAAGTTCTCATTGCTCAAAATAAAACTGATGCAGCTTTAGAAATTGCCGAACGTGGTCGGGCTAGGGCGTTTGTTGAGTTGTTAGCATCTCGCCTATCTACTCAAAATCAACAGACTAATCAATCATCTTCATCACCCACAATTGCCCAGATTAAGCAAATTGCTAAACAGCAAAATGCCACCCTTGTGCAATATTCTATTATTTATGATGATTTCAAAGTAGCAGGTAAACAACAATCGAAAGAATCAAACCTTTATATCTGGGTTATTAAACCAACAGATGAAGTTACATTCCGCAAAGTTGACCTGAAATACTTATGGCAAAAAGATAATACAAATTTAAATGAATTAGTTACCCAAATTCGCACAGGAGTTGGTGCTTTTAGAGGTAGAAATGCTGGCGGTATTTTACCAGTACAAAATTCTCAGTCTGCTAAAGGTAAAAAACCCTTAAAAAAATTGTATGACATCTTAATTAAAGATATTATTGATTTATTACCAAAAAACCAGAGCGATCGAGTTATTTTCATCCCTCAAAGTTCTTTATTTCTTGTTCCTTTCCCAGCTTTGCGCGATCAACAAGGTAAGTATTTGCTGGAAAACCATACCATCCTCACCGCCCCAGCAATTCAAGTATTAGATTTTACTCAAAAATTAGGACAGGGGAGAACAACAAATTATAATAATGCCCTAATTGCCGGGAATCCCGTTATGCCTGTAGTCTCTACGGAACCAGATCAACCTGCAAGACAGTTAGATTCACTACCAGGGGCGGAACAAGAAGCCAAGACGATTGCTGATATGTTAAAAACTAAAGCAATTCTTGGTAAAGATGCGACTAAAGCCAATATTCTGCAACGCCTATCAACAGCAGATGTAATTCATTTAGCTACTCACGGATGGGCTGATGATAACCGGGGTTTAGGTAGCTGGATTGCGTTAGCACCATCGGGTAAAGATAATGGCTTACTCACGGCTGAGGAAATATTTGATTTAAAATTAAAAGCTCAATTAGTTGTTCTTAGTGCTTGTGAAACGGGTAAAGGTAAACTATCCGGTGATGGTGTAATTGGGTTGTCGCGTTCCTTAATTTCTGCCGGCGTTCCTAGTGTGCTAGTTTCTCTATGGCAAGTACCGGATGAACCGACACAATATTTAATGGTGGAGTTTTATAAAAGTTTGCAAACTCAACCAGATAAAGCACTGGCTTTGCGTCAGGCGATGTTGAAAACGAAAGAAAAGTTTCCTTCCCCCCGTGATTGGGCGGCGTTTACCTTAATTGGCGAAAGGTAATCTGCAATTGATCGCATTTACAGGTTTTGTGAACCAATTTATAGCTTTTTTTATGAGCGTGGAAATGCATGTAGGGGCACGGCACCGATTATAGGTGTCAACTTAAGCTAAAAGCTATATACAGCGCGTGTTGTACAAAAACCCTCGCCCTCATCCCCTCACCCCTTCTCCCCCAGGAGAAGGGGAATTAAATCTCTTGCTCCCCTCTCCTGGTGGGAGAGGGGCTGGGGGTGAGGGCAGAACGTTATCGCCAAGCAGGTTTCGCGTTAAGTTGACACCAATGGACACCGATCAAATATCTGTATCAGCGAAAATTTGTAGATGCCGTGCCCCAACCAACCAACGATGGGGGTAATGTAACATTGTTTTGCTGCCGTTGATGCCAAAAACAAATTTCACCAAAACTGCATAGGCTTTGCCATTACAGAGATATATGCTACTGACAAGATTACCGCAGTAACACCCATGAAGTTACAGAAAATCGCACTTGTTAGCCTAATCGCCCTACTCACCACCATCGCCCAAACACCCATCAACCTACCCACAGTGGGAATAACCCAGGCGTTAGCCCAAACCCCACAGGCGCGGAAAGCCGAAGCTGATAGACTGTTTAATCAAGGTAATCAGCAGTATCAAACCAGTCAATTTGAAGCTGCATTACAATCATTGCAACAAGCACTAATTATTTACCGAGAAATTAAAGACCGTCAAGGTGAGGGTGGGGCGTTGGGTAATCTCGGTCTTGCCTACTTTCAGTTGGGAGACTACCCAAAAGCGATTGAGTACTTCCAGCAGCACTTAGCGATCGCCCGTGAAATCAAAGACACATTCGGCGAAGGTGCAGCACTGGGTAATCTCGGTCTTGCTTACGGTGCATTGGGAGACTACCCAAAAGCGATTGAGTACTTCCAGCAGAACTTAGCGATCGCCCAAGAAATTAAAGATAGACTAGGCGAGAGTGCGGCGCTGGGTAATCTCGGTCTTGCTTACAAAGCCTTGGGAGACTACCCAAAAGCGATTGAGTATCAGCAGCAGAGTTTAGCGATCGCCCGTGAAATTAAAGATAGACTAGGCGAAGGTGCGGCGCTGGGTAATCTCGGTATTGCCTACTTTCAGTTGGGAGACTACCCAAAAGCGATTGAGTACCAGCAGCAGAGATTAGCAATTGCCAAAGAAATTAAAGATAGACTAGGCGAGGGACAAGCGCTGGGTAATCTCGGTATTGCCTACTTTCAGTTGGGAGACTACCCAAAAGCGATTGAGTACCAGCAGCAGAGATTAGCGATCGCCAAAGAAATTCAAGATAGACTAGGCGAGGGACAGGCGCTGGGTAATCTCGGTAATGCTTACTATGCATTGGGAGACTACCCAACAGCGATTGACTACGAGCAGCAGAGTTTAGCGATCGCCAAAGAAATTAAAAATAGATTAGGCGAGGGTACGGTGCTGGGTAATCTCGGTAATGCTTACTATGCATTGGGAGACTACCCAACAGCGATTGACTACCAGCAGCAGAGATTAGCGATCGCCAAAGAAATTCAAGATAGACTAGGCGAGGGACAGTCCCTGGGTAATCTCGGTAATGCTTACTATGCATTGGGAGACTACCCAACAGCGATTGAGTACTACGAGCAGAGTTTAGCGATCGCCAAACAAATTAAAGATAGACTAGGCGAGAGTCAGGCGCTGGGTAATCTCGGTAATGCTTACTATGCATTGGGAGACTACCCAACAGCGATTGACTACCAGCAGCAGAGATTAGCGATCGCCCGTGAAATTAAAGATAGACTAGGCGAGGGACAGGTGCTGGGTAATCTCGGTATTGCTTACTATGCATTGGGAGACTACCCAACAGCGATTGAGTACTACGAGCAGAGTTTAGCGATCGCCAAACAAATTAAAGATAGACTAGGCGAGAGTCAGGCGCTGGGTAATCTCGGTAATGCGTACATTTCTTTGGGAGACTACCCAAAAGCGATTGACTACCAGCAGCAGAGATTAGCGATCGCCAAAGAAATTAAAGATAAATTAGGCGAGGGACAATCTTTAAATAATCTAGGATATGCTTTTTACAAACAAGGAAATCTTTCCGCAGCAGAGAAAACCCTGTATGAGGGAATTCAGGTTTATGAATCTCTACGAGGTAAAAAGTTAGCTGATACTAACAAAATTTCACTTTTTGACACCCAAAGCAACACCTACAGAACTTTACAACAAGTCCTCATCGCTCAAAATAAAACCGATGCAGCTTTAGAAATTGCCGAACGTGGTCGCGCTAGGGCGTTTGTTGAGTTGTTAGCATCTCGTGTATCTACTAACAATCAACAGGCGGATAAATCACCACAATCACCGACAATTGCCGAGATTAAACAAATTGCTCAACAGCAAAATGCCACTTTCATTCAATATTCAATTATTACTGATGATTTCAAAGTAGGAGGTAAACAACAAACTAAAGAATCAAACCTCTATATTTGGGTTGTCAAACCAACAGGGGAAGTCACATTCCGCAAAGTTGACCTTAAACCACTATGGCAAAAAGATAATACAACTTTAGATGAATTGATTACCAATAGTCGGATAAATATTGGTGTGGGTAGAGGTCGCGGCGGTATTACTGTCAGTCAAAATCCTGAGGCTGCAAATGTTAAAAAGCCATTACAAAAATTGCATGATATCTTAATTAAAAATATCGCTGATTTATTACCAAAAAACCCTAGCGAGCGAGTTATTTTCATTCCCCAAGGTTCTTTATTTCTTGCACCTTTTCCAGCTTTGCGAGATGAACAAGGTAAATATTTAGTTGAAAAACATACCATTCTCACTGCCCCAGCAATTCAGGTGTTAAACTTTACTCATCAATTAGAGCAAGGGAGACAAACTAATTATCAGAATGCCTTGATTGTCGGTAATCCTACTATGCCTGTAGTATCTACAGAACCAGGTAAACCGGGAACACGGTTAGATCCACTACCAGGGGCGGAACAAGAAGCAAAAACTATTGCTGATTTATTAAAAACTAAGGCAATTCTGGGTAAAGATGCAACTAAAGCAAATATTCTGCAACGCTTATCACAGGTTGATGTGATTCATTTAGCTACTCACGGTTGGGCTGATGATTACCGGGGTTTGGGTAGCTGGATAGCCCTTGCACCTTCGGGAAAAGATGATGGTTTACTCAAAGCTGAGGAAATATTAGATTTAAAATTAAAAGCGCAATTAGTAGTTCTCAGTGCTTGCGAAACGGGGAAAGGAAAACTTTCTGGTGATGGTGTAATTGGGTTATCGCGTTCCTTAATTTCTGCGGGTGTTCCCAGCGTGTTAGTTTCTCTATGGCAAGTACCGGATGCACCGACACAATATTTAATGGTGGAATTTTATAAGAGTTTGCAAACTCAGCCAGATAAAGCGCTGGCGTTGCGTCAGGCGATGTTGAAGACGAAGGAGAAGTTTTCTTCCCCCGGCGATTGGGCGGCGTTTACTTTAATTGGCGAAAGGTAGTTTTGAAAATAGGGGACTAGGGACTAGGGACTAGGGGAATAAATTTGCTATTTGTCGCCTCAAATTCTGACAAATGACCATTTATTGTACAGACAAGGGTTCATCGCGTCTCACACCCACTTCTTAATTGCAACATAATAGCCGCCGAAAGCCCACCCCAAAGCGGAGTATTCACATCAGCTTGTCTTAAAGCTTCTGTTGTCCAATTATTACAATTTCGTAATATTGAATAACTACCAAAGGCATCATAAAAGCCAGCATTAGTAGTGTGACCATTACCAATGCGGATAACTCTACCGCGATCGTCTACCTTAAAAGTAGCTTGAATAAATTTTATTAGTTGCAAATAGTTATTTTTATTAACTTTAATACATTTAACCTCTAGATTATCTGGTATTAATTGGTAACCTTTAACATATAGTACTGAAGGAGTAGGTAAAAATAAAGCTTTAAAGGTAGTAGACAATTGCAAATCTGCCATAGAAGGCGTTGACATATAAAAAGCGCGATCGCCCCAACCAAAGCTGAGATAATTGTAATCATTGAAATTATCTATACCAATTCCCTCTACAGATATATACTCGTGCCAATCAAAAGCATAATTCTTTGTGGGCAAAATTATATTAGAATGAATACCTGTATTAGAAATACAAACATCTAAATTACAATTATCCTGCTGTTGATAACTCCATTTCCTGGGGATGAGTACACCCAAAGTTAATAAAGCTAGACTAAATAAACACCCTCTAAAAAAGTAACGCCGACAATATAAAAACCTTTGTCTCAACAGATTACAAGTAAATTTCATCACAATCATGATATCAGGGTATAAGAACATAAAGAAAACACATAAATATTACCTACTTACAAATAACAAATGACAAATGACCAATGACCAATGACCAATGACCAATGACAACTAAAAACTGACGATATTAAAGGTAATATCCATGATTCCCCGCGCACTGCTATTGGTAAATCGTCATGCTCGCCACGGACAAAAGCGCCTCGCAGAAGCAATTCAATGTTTAGAAAAATCAGGCTTTGATTTAATAGAAGAATCTACAGAAAAACCCCATCAAATTCATGAAATTATCCTCCACTATCGCAATCAAGTGGACTTAGTAATTGTTGGTGGGGGTGATGGTACACTTAATGCTGCAGCCGATGCATTAGTAAAAACACAATTACCTTTAGGTATTTTACCTTTAGGTACAGCCAACGACTTAGCCAGAACTTTAAGAATACCTAATTCTTTAACCGCAGCTTGCAAAATTATTGCCAACGGTCAGCAGCAACGGATTGATTTAGGATGGGTAAATGGTAAGCATTTTTTCAACGTTGCTAGCATGGGATTGAGTGTAAAAATCACTCAACGACTTACCAAAGAAGTCAAGCGTCGCTGGGGAGTATTAGCTTACCTTGCTACAGCATTACAAGTAGTTTGGGAATCTCGACCATTTAGCGCTGAAATTCGCATGAATGGTAAATCAATTCGCGTGCGCACTGTACAAATCGCTGTAGGTAATGGTCGTTATTATGGTGGGGGAATGGCAGTAGCTCATGATGCTACGATTGACGATCAAAGACTAGATCTCTACAGCATAGAAATAAATTATTGGTGGCAAATTATACCTTTGCTTCCCGCTATGCGCCAAGGAAAACATATCCAAGCGAAACAAGTAAGAGATTTGCAAGGTCAAGACATAGTAATTTATACGCGAAAACCCCGCCCCATCAATACCGATGGTGAAATTACTACCTATACACCTGCGCATTTTTACGTTATTCCCAAAGCCATATCCGTGTTTGTCCCGACAGGAGGAGAACAGTTTTAATTAATGACTGGTAAATTAGTAATACAGAAGATATTAAACATAGATAAAATTTGATTTTTTACGGAATTCCGAGTAGAACAAATGTATATCTTTATCAGTGATTTACTTAACTAAACCTGGGTATTGTGGAAAATCGCCTCGAATCAAGCCAAACGCACCTGAGATTTTCTCAAGAAATTAAGTCACTGCTGCAAAATTTAGCCGAACAGCCGTTAACCTTAGGAGAAATTCTGGCTAAAACTTCCGAACGTGGTTTTAGCTTGGTAATAGCTTTATTAGTTTTACCATTTTTATTTCCCATGCCACCGGGATTAACCGGGCCCTTTGGTGCTGCTTGTTTGATATTATCAATGCAGATGGTTTTAGGCAGGCGATCGCCTTGGCTACCTCAAAAAATAGCTAACTATCAATTTCCGCGTCGCTTCGCGCATATATTATTGAATAACTTACGCCGAGTTACCAGAATATTTGAAAAAATTGCGCGTCCCCGACTAGGAAAAATTGCTAATAGTCGTTGGGCTTGGCGATTCAATGGATTTTGTATTTCTCTATTAACAATACTCCTGATTTCACCAATTCCCTTTACCAATCCTCTACCTACCGTCGGTATTTTATTATTAGCAGTAGCCACCATCGAATCTGATGGTTTATTGATGTGTATTAGCTATATATTTACTGTTTTAATTACCGGGATATTTGCCTTTATTGGTTATGCAATATTATTAGCCCCAAGTTTACTACCATCAATTCTCAGATAAACTCATCTTCTACTCTCTGTGCCCTCTGTCTACTCTGCGGTTAAATATATTCAAAAATTATGCTTTGCAGTAATTTGTCATTGGTCATTAGTCATGGCTAATGGTTTTACGCTTATTAATATTTTGTAATATTTACCAATAAATTTAAATTTTAGTTAAAATTTTTTACGCAAGTTTAATACTAAAATAGTATCAGTAAGTATTGCTAATTTATCAATTAAAAAAATATTAACTTTAAATAATACAACGTTTCTAGCTTGGTTATCGATAAATTTAATAAATTTTAAATTATTTACATATGCAAATCTGTCAAAATCTGAATTGCTCAAATCCTTTTAACCCTGATAACAATAGATTTTGCACTAGTTGTGGTACTAATAATTTTGGTACATTGTTCAAAAACCGCTACCGCATCAGCCGATTATTAGGTGAAGGTGGTTTTGGTAAAACCTATGAAGCCAAAGATATAGATAGATTAGAAGCGTCTTGCGTCATTAAGCAGTTTGTTCCCCAAGTGCAAGGTACAGGCGCGTTGAAAAAAGCGGCGGAAATGTTCAAAGAAGAAGCCAAGCGTTTATTTGAATTGGGAGAAAATCATCCCCAAATTCCCCGACTGGTGGCTTATTTTGAGCAAGGATTAAATTTATATTTAGTGCAAGAATTTATTCCTGGGGAAACTTTAGCTACAGAACTCCAACAACATGCGTTTGATGAAACGCAGATTCGAGAATTGTTAAATGATTTATTGCCGATTCTCCAATTTGTTCACGATCGCCATATCATTCATCGAGATATTAAACCAGAAAATATTATTCGCAGAAGCTACGATCGCAAATTGGTACTGATTGACTTTGGCGGTGCGAAACAAGTCACCCAAACAACTTTAGCGCGTCAAGGAACGGGAATTTATACAATTGGTTATGCGCCTTTAGAACAAATGCAAGGATACGCTTACCCAGCAAGCGATTTATATGCTTTGGGTGCGACTTGTGCGCGGTTGTTAACTAGATGTTTGCCGTTACATGATGCTTACGGTAATTTGGCTGACTCGCTTTATGATGTAAGAGAGGCGCGCTGGTTGTGGCGAGAAAGGTTGAGAGAACAAGGTTTAAGTATTAGCGAGGATTTAGGACAGATTCTTGATAAATTGCTGAAGCATTTAGTGAGAGAAAGATATCAAAGTGCAGCAGAAGTTTTACAAGATTTGCAGTATCGGACATCGAATATACCACCCACCGTACCAGTTTTTCACAACCAATCCCCAGATAATGCACAAACTTTTCACTTGTGGGGTTTAGATAAACTGCAACGCCAAGATTACCAAGGTGCGCTGACAGATTTCAACCAAGCGATACAAATAAATCCTAGTTATTGTGAGGCTTGGTGTAATCGAGGTAATGTGTATTTAAAATTGGGTAATTATGATGCTGCACTTGCAGATTACGATCGCGCTTTGACGATCAATCCTCAGTTTACCCAAGCGCTGCAAGGGCGTGATTATATTTTATCTATACAGCGCGGCTATACCCCTGTAAACTCACAGCCATACTCACAACCGCAATCAAAACCGCAATCAAAACCACAATTCCAAGCAGCAGCTTTTGCTTATAGTCTCAGTGGACATGGAAACTTAGTCAGATCTGTTGCTTTTAGTAAAAATTCGCCAATTTTGATTAGTAGCAGCAACGATAAGACAATCAGAATTTGGAACCTGCAAACAGGTAAGCAACAAATGATGCTAAATGATACGGGAATGTGGATAGTCGCAGCGATCGCAGCTGATGGACAGACAATTGTGAGCGGTAGTAACGATAATACAATCAAAATTTGGCATCTGAACGTCAACAGACCACAGCGCGTCCTCCGGGGACATTTTGACTTGATTAATTCCCTGGTGATTAGTCCTAACGGACAACTGTTGGTAACTGGGAGTAGGGATAAAACGATTAGAATTTGGCAATTACAGACAGGAAATTTACTGCAAACCTTATCCGGACATAGCGGTTTAGTGTACGCCGCAGCCATTAGTCCTGATGGTAAATTGATTGCTAGCGGAGGGAGCGATCGCGCCATTAAAATTTGGCAATTAGATAATGGCGAACTCCTGCGCACTATTCCCGATAACCCTGGTTTTGTGCGTACAGTGGCTATTAGTTCAGCGTTACAAATTATTGCGAGTGGCGGTTACGGTAACGCCATTAACATTTGGAACTTACAAACAGGAAAGCTACAACAACAGCTAGAAGGACATAAAGGTTTAATCGAAAGTTTAGTCATTACCCCAGATGGACAGACTTTAATTAGTGGAAGTGGCGATCGCACCATCAAAATTTGGAACTTACAAACAGGACAATTGCTACAAACCCTCACCGGACATACTGGTAGTATTTTATCTCTCGATATCAGCCCCGATGCTAAAATTCTCGCTAGTGCCAGCGAAGATAAAACCATCAGAATTTGGCAGGCTGGTTAGTTCTCATCTTGCACCAAAGTAATGAAATCAGGAAGCACAATCTCCAGCTATACCTTAAAAGATATATCGAGAGATCGTGCCAACCTACAAGAAATACTTGGTAGGCTTTACACGCCGATCAAAATATTGCCATTTTCTACGCGGGTGGGGAAAACAGCGATCGCTTTTTCCTGAGAGACTAAACCCATGAGCTTATTAATCCCAGGTGGAAAAGTAATCCACTCAGTAGGATTACCAGTATTTAAGTCAAAAGCACTACGGTGAAAAGGACAGACAATAGCACCTTCTTCTGTAATTTTGCCCTTCTTTAAGGGTAATTTCATGTGCGGGCAAGAATTTTCTAATGCGTAAATTTTGTTGTTATGGTGAACTAGTAAAATAGAACGGTTTTCAACTTTGACTACTTTGCGTTCATTTGGTGGTAGTTCGTTTTCAGCAATAACCTGAATCCAGTTCATAAATTCCTCTCTTGACATCATCTAAAGGATGGCTGACTAATTCGTAATTGAAAATAAGGAACAGCCAAGGTAAAAATTCCCGAAATTCCCGTAAATACCCTAAATTCCCGGATAATTGCCTTTTTGGTATTCCTTAATTGATTAGACAAACATTATTTATTATCTCAGAGCCAGGGACTTCAGTCTTAAACTATCAAGCAAGTAGGAGACAGTAAGGAAAATACTGGTGATGGGTTGTCAATAGTCAATGGTCAATAGTCAATGGTCAATAGTCAATGGTCAATAGTCATACCAATTTAAAAAAAGAATATGACAGATGGTAGGGGCATGGCACTGCCATGCCCTCTAGAATATATTCATGTACCGCAAACACTCCGCGAGTGAAAATGTATTTAATGCGCGAATTTTGAATTGATTCAATGAGGTATGTTGCAATCACTTGACTTGTACCAAGAACTGTGAGTTTCTGCGGTCGATGCATTGGCTGTGAGTACAACTTCACCTTGGGGATTAATTACCCATCCTGTCGCTTCTACAATGTTGGCGCTGGGAGATTGGGGGGAATCTAGGTTAGCGGTGGGTTGAGAGGATGGTTGACGAATGCTATCAACCGCAATCCAATCAGCCATGACAGCATCACTACTCAAGGTTTCTGTGGGGCTGGAAGGTATACCCCCGCGTCCGGCGATGGTAAAACTACTTTTATTATTAGCGACAATTACTTTACAAGTTTCGTCTACTTTCAAGTTTATCGGTTGGGTAGGTAAGTTGACTAAGCCACTATTGGGATCAACATCTGGGGTATTAATATCAACTACGCCGTTTAAGGTGGGGTTTGTTTGGGAAATGGCGGTAATATCGTTGGTTTGTAGCAGTTGGGGATTAAGTTTAGTCGGATCGTTAGTGTTGAGCAATGTTACTAAATCTATTCGGCTGCGCTGTTCAATGCCAAAAATATCATAGGCGTTGATTTGCACTCTCCCACCAGAACCGGCGAAAGCATTAGCTGTGATATCACTATTTTCTTTGGGGACGGTAACAATAAAGCCATTGGGGGTATCAATGGTAATATTACCACCGTTACCACCACCACCAGCTGTGCCTGCGGTGGTGGAGATTTGACTGCGATCGCGTAACAATAGTAAATTTTGAATTTCTAGTCTGAGATCGCCACCATTACCAGAGACAGTTTCCGCAACTACTTTACTTTGTCTTTCCAAACGCATTTCTGTGGCATTAACTGCCAATGTACCTGCATTTCCTGTTTTTAGCGCTTCTACTGTCAATCTTGCGCCATCTCTGAGAATTAGTTTTGGTGTATTTACGAATAAGGAACCCGCTTCACCAGTACCGCGACTGCGAGCAAATAAACCGCTAGGATCTTTATCGCGGGGTGAGACTCCGCTTAAATCGATAAATTCAGAAGCATTTACTGTCAGGTTACTTCCTTTACCTTGACTATCTTTCCCTGTGCCGGCGGTGACAACTCCGCCATTTTTGGCAATAAACTGTCTGGTATTAATTGTTATGGAACCTGCATTTCCTAAACGGAGAGTTTGGGAAAACAAGCCGCTAGGGAAATCCTCAAAAGAAGCGCCATCGAGAAAAATTGAGTCTGAGGCGGTGACTGTTAATATGCCGCTATTACTTTTACCTCGCCAAGCAGTAGTGGTAATATTTCCCCCACCATCAATAATTAATTTTTTGGTTTCTACAGTCAAGGCTCCAGCTGAACCATCGCCAAAGCTTCTGGTAACTAAACCACTGGGCGCACCCGCAAAAGGTTTACCAGGGGGGATAGTTCCCCTGACTTGAATTGAGTCTGAGACTTTAACTGTTAAACTGCCTCCAGAACCTGTGATATTCTCACCTACACTAGCCGTAATTTGGGAACCATCTTCCAGAGTTAACTGCTGTGCTTGCACAACTATACCTCTGCCATCTTCACTGCTTAAGTTTTCTGCTTGGGCTATTGAACCTTGGGTAAGTTGAATTTGTCTACCTTGGAGTTGAATAAAACCACCATCAAGTCCATCAGTTAAGATGACAGCAAGATTTTGCAATGATATATCGGCTAGGGTGATGTTATCAGGAAAGCTTAAAGGCTGATTTTGACTATCAAGATTGATTTGGATTGTCCCTGGTGCTGAGATTCCCGCGATCGCAATTTGTCCACCAATAACTTTGAGCGTTCTCCGATTGGGATCTAATTGACCGTTACCAAATAGATTAACATTCCCGCCGACTAAAGCTAAAGTTTTATCTGTAGGTACTTGTAGGGAGCCATAATGATTGATTTCTCCCCCTAGTTTGTCAAATTGCAACCCCACAGGTGTACTAATGGTTAATAGCGGTGCTGTTTGGGGATTAGTAGCGCTAAAAACTGTATCATCAGCAAATTTAATGCCACTGGCTGTACTAGCAACAAAGGAACCAGCTATATTCAGTTGGGCATTAGCACCAAAAAATATGCCGTTGGGGTTAATAAAAAATAAATTGGCATTAGAATCCAATATACCCAGCTTGCCAAAAATCTCCGAGCGGTTATTCCCAGTCACCCGCACGAGGATATTTTGAATATTACCGTTAGGACTCAAGAAAACGGCTGTACGTCCTTCACTGACGTTAAATTCTCGGAAACTGTGGAATAAATTGCGATCGCGTATTGCCCCACCTGCGATCGCATCTGTAGCATTTTGGTAATTGGCGATCGCTTGAGAACTTTCATTACCAAGGTTATTATCGGGAATAATCACACTCTGGGCAAATACGCAGTTGCTCATCAACAAGCTTATACTGCTTCCCCTAAGAGTTGCTATACCCAGTTTACAAGCAAAATTTTTCCAACTTTTACCCATCTCCAGAATTTGCCTCTGCTGAAAAATTACCAAAAAAAAACGCTATAAATAGCGTCTGGTAAGGCATTAGCAATCTAGTATACCTGGTGATGGGCCTTGATTATGAAGCTTCTTGTGTCTCCGCAGGCGCAGGCGTTTCTTCTGTCTCCGCAGGTGCAGTAGTTTCTTCTGTCTCCTTGGGTTCAGTTTTTGGATCGAGATCCGGTAATAAAGGTTTGGGATTAGGGGGAGTATAGGTACTCTTGACTACTGTTGTTGGGCGTTCTAATGTTTGAACCATAAGTTAATTTTCCTGTGGAAAAAGATTAAAATATGAGGTTTGAGACTTTGTTGAGGGAATATTCAACGTCTGTATCTATACATCGCCCTGTTATCTAGGTTTTATGCAGATAGCTAATTTTTTTACAAAACTTTATATTTGGTCGCGCGTAATATCTGCACGCCTGACTAAATCATCAACACCCTCTATTCCCATAAAAGTCTCTTGTCCAATCAGTTATTCTCTGTATTTATATTTAATTATGCAATTTGATGATTTATTTGTTGACATTTTCCCAACGTATCAGCATGATATCTTTACAGCCAGCCAGAATTAGGGTATGTCTTGATTGTGATGAAATTTGCCAGTAAGAAAGTGGCTAAGGCATCAAGTAAAAATAAGTAGTGCGAGCATCTTGCTCGCGCGGGCAAGACTTCGGCGTGAGCGCTCAGTCAAACGCTGCCCACACTACAAATATTAAATTGTTCAACTTATTTTCACACAACTCCTAAGGAAAGAAATCAAAGTTTGGCTCATTGCTGATCCTGAAGCAGCTCGCAAGAGGCGTAAAGGCATGGAAATTACTGTATTTGATTTGAATAGAAATCCAGAATCATTAATTCTACCCAGTTTTCCACAGGATGACGCTAGCTCAACAACAGATTAAACTGTGGATACTGTCTAGTGGTTGTTGTCATCTGCAACAATTAAATTCCAGTTCTAAAATATAACCATTATATATATAAAGCTCATTATGTCATCGCATCAACCTAGTTTTGATGAGACTGCCGATTTAATTATTGGTGTACGTAATTCTGAAAATGGCTATTTACAAGAAAATACCGTTACTGTAGGTGCGTTGGCAAAAAGACAAGGCACTATTTCTTCTTTTCTTGCTCCCCTAACTCAGGAAACTTTTAAACAAGTTGTCAAAGAAGTCGAGCAGAAATTACAGATTGTGCATCAAACCTTATCGAGATTAGATTCTCATGGGTTTGATACCATTTTGGAAGAAATGCTGCATTCAATTACTTTCAAAACCGGAGAATTATTAGGCGCAGACAGAACGACAATCTTTTTATTAGATGAAGACAAGCAACAGCTATGGTCAATTTTAGCGGCTAGTGAAGGCGATCGCTCTTTAGAAATTCGCATTCCCGCCGATAAAGGAATTGCTGGCGAAGTAGCAACCTTTAAAAAAGTCATCAATATTCCCTATGATTTTTATCAAGATCCTCGCTCAGTATTTGCCAGAGAACAAGAAAAAATCACTGGGTATCGAACATATACAATGCTGGCTTTGCCATTGTTAAACGAACAAGGGAAATTAGTTGCTGTCGTCCAATTACTGAATAAATTAAAACCCGTCCATAATCTCAATTCTCCCATTGCCGAGCGAATCGATACTCAAGGCTTTACCAAAGCAGACGAAGCATTATTTCAAGAGTTTGCCCCATCAATTAGATTAATCTTAGAATCATCTCGTTCCTTTTATATAGCTACTCAAAAACAAAGAGCCGCCGCCGCTTTAATGAAAGCCATTAAATCGCTTTCCCAAAGCAATTTAGACTTAGAAGATACCCTAAAAAGGGTAATGGATGAAGCTAAGGAACTGATGAACGCCGATCGCAGTACATTATGGTTAATCGACCGCGATCGCCAAGAATTATGGACGAAAATTACTCAAGATAATGGCATAAAAAAAGAATTACGAATTCCCATAGGTAAAGGTTTTGCGGGGATAGTCGCCGCCTCAGGTAAAAAACTGAATATTCCCTTTGACTTATACAATCATCCAGATTCAGAAACCGCCAAAAAAATTGACCAAGAAACTAATTTTCGTACCTGTAGTTTACTTTGTATGCCTGTATTTAACGCCGATCAAGAATTGATTGGCGTGACGCAATTAGTGAATAAACGTAAATCAGGCGATTTTCCCCCCTACGATTATTCTCTTTGGCCGAAAGCTCCAGAATGCTTCCAAGCAAGTTTTGATCGTGATGATGAAGAATTTATGGAAGCTTTTAATATTCAAGCAGGTGTAGCGCTACAAAATGCCCAGTTATTTGCCAAAGTCAAACAACAAGAACAAATGCAGCGAGATATTTTGCGCAGTTTATCTAATGGGGTAATTTCTACAGATAAATCTGGATTAATTATTGCTGCCAATGAAAGTGCTAAACGCCTATTAGAATTACCAGAATCAGACCGATTAGAAGGTAAATTAATTCAAGATTTAATTAACATTAAAGAAGGTAATTTTAGTAAATGGTGTGAAAATGCCTTAAATGCAGCCGACTTTAAAAATCGCCAGCAATATTACCCCGATCGCACTTTGATCGCTTCAGGTACAGAACAGCACAGCATCAATTTATCAATTAATACCATTGCCGATGCTAGCGATCGCCAAAAAATTCAAGGCGCACTAGTCGTCATGGAAGATATCAGCGATGAAAAGCGGCTTAAAAGTACTATGTATCGCTACATGACGCAAGAATTAGCCGAAGAATTACTCAAATTAGATGATGCCAAATTAGGAGGCGATCGCAAAGAAGTTTCAATTCTCTTTTCTGATATTCGTGGCTACACAACGCTAACAGAAAATCTCGAAGCTGAAGAAGTTGTGAGTATGCTCAATGAATATTTTGAATCAATGGTAGAAGCAGTATTTAAACATAAAGGCACTCTCGATAAATATATTGGTGATGCCATTATGGCTGTATTTGGTTCGCCTTTACCATTAGAAGAACATGCTTGGATGGCAGTACAAACAGCATTAGAAATGCGCCATCGCTTGCAAGAATTTAATCATCGCCGCTACCTCACCAATAAACCCAGAATTAACATTGGTATTGGCATTAATTCTGATACCGTAATTAGCGGTAATATTGGCTCTAGTAAAAGAATGGAATTTACTGCCATTGGCGATGGTGTAAATCTAGGCTCCCGCCTGGAAAGTGTCAGTAAACAGTACGGTTGTGACATCATTATTAGCGATAATACTTATAAACCATGTCGAGATAATATTTGGGCCAGAGAGTTAGATTATATTCGTGTTAAAGGCAGAAATGAGCCAGTGGCGATTTACGAACTCATCAGTTTACGTTCCGATTCCATTAGTAGCCAAAAATTAGAAGTAATTGAACGCTACCAAAAAGGAAGAGAGTATTACTTAAATCGGCAATTTCAGCAAGCACTAAGCGAATTTAGTCGAGTCTTCGCTATTGATAGTAATGATAAAGCGGCTCTCTTATACCTGCGCCGTTGTCAGCACTGGATACAATCACCGCCATCAGACGCAGACTGGGATGAAGGTGTGTGGACGTTTAAGGAAAAGTAATATTTATTGGGCATGGGGCATTGGGCATGGGGCATTGGGCATTGGGCATCCCTTCTCTTCGAGACGCTACGCGAACGGCTTCGCTCAGGGCGAGTGGGCATTGGGCATTGGGCATTGGGCATTGATAATTTATTTTTGAATTTTGAATTTTGAATTTTGAATTGATATCACCACCCAAAAGGTGAAAAAATAGAGTGGCCGTGATTGTAAAAATGTAGTCGGCCAAAACCGAGAAATTGCCCGTGAGATTTTTCACCGGCGGGAAAAGCTGTGACACCAAATAAATAAACACCGGAAACTGAAGGATTCTGTTGAGGTTGGAGCGCAATTGTAATTGTTTTTCCGGGAGATACTGGCGGATCAAATGTCAGTGTTACTGTCTGAGTTTTACGTTCGCTATTCGCCTCTTTTAATCCTAACTTTTGCCCTTCATGGGAACTCGTCCCTTCAAAGGCAAAACTATTTTTGAGATTGAAGCGAATATAGTCTACTCCTTCACGCTGGTTGATAGCGATTTTTTGTAGGGGTTCGCCAGCATTTTCTGGAAGGCTGAGAGCTTGACTAAATAGTGAAATTCTTACTTAAACTTACTCATAGTTAGTCAACATGAGGAAGTTTATGTGGAAGGTATCTGATTTTGGTGAAATAGCAGGTGTTCATCAGTAAAAAAGATGTAGAAAGTATTGACCCATGTACAGAATAACCGATATACTGACTCGCATAAATAAGTCTGAGTAAGTATAGCTATGTATGCAATAAACAGAGAGCTAAAACTGAATAAGAAAGAGCGCTCTCTAATGCGTGGCATGGCAGGATTCAGAAGATTTGTTTACAACTATGCCCTGGATTTAATCATGGCAAGTTGGGATTTTGATGACATCAAAGTCGGTGATTCAAAACGACTGGATGCCATCAAAAAAGTATTCACTCAAGTCACGATGAATAAGCCAGAATATACATGGACAAAAAAGTATCCATCCACTGTATATCAATCAGCTTTTCAAGACTTGAAAAATGCTTTTAGTCGTTGGCGTAAAGGCTCAGGAGAATTCCCGGTCAAAAAAAGTAAAAAGAAAGGTGATTCGTTCACTATTTACAAAACATCAGGAATCTATCCAGAAAAAGGCAAGCCAGCGATACCTTTTACCAATAGAGTGGTAATTAACCGAGGGAAAAATATTGCTCTTCCTGGAATTAAAGCCTCGACTCCGCTCGGCTTGCGATTAAAGGAGGGGGTTAACTTTATTTGCAGTTCGCAAACATTTACTGTTTCAAGAACTGCGGATAGATGGTTCGTATCATTTGTGTTGGATGCTGAAAAAGTCCCACCAATTATTCATCCAATAGAAAAAATTGGTGTATATCTTGGTGTAAAAACTTTGGCAACTTGTTCTGACGGCACAACTTATGCCATGCCAATTACTACAAAAATAGCGAAAACCAAGCTTCAGTTATTGCAATGGCGGAATCGAAATAAGGTAATGGGGAACAAGAAATTAAAAATCAGGGCATCTAACAATGCCCAAAAATTCTACACCAAAGTAGCTAAAAAACATGCTCACATTGCCAGTATTAGGCAAGATACGGCACAAAAGATGACAACTGACTTAAGTCGTAAAGCGTATGTTATTCGCATTGAAGACTTAAATGTCCAAGGGATGATTGCTAACCATAAGTTAGCTGATGCTGTCAGCAATCACTGCTTTTACGCAATTCGTCGTCAATTAACTTATAAGCAGTCTTTTTACGGCACAAAAGTTGAATTGGTCGATAGATGCTATCCCAGTTCCAGGCAGTGTTGTAAATGTCATCATCTTCAACCGATGAGCTTGTCTGACAGAATTTTCAACTGTCAAAACTGTGGGCATATTCAATGTCGAGATGAAAACGCATCTATCAACCTTGAAAATGCCCCATCTAATAAAGTAAGGTTGGCTCAACCTTAACGAATACGCCTGTGGACAAGAAGTAGTCGTCTACCTTGGTTGAAGCAGGAAGAAAACGCTAAACTAATCAACAAGTTTGAGCAAGTTTAGGTAAGTTTTTTGGAGCAGTAAAGTAATAGGTTGCACCCCAAACATAAACTTCATTAAAAGTGGTAGAGGCACCAACCAGGCGCGGTGGTGAGGCAAAATATACTGTGCCATCTTGCAACTGAATGGCTGAACTCGATTTATCAGTGTATCCTGCAAATCCAAATATAGTTGCGATCGCTATTCCCCATATCACTGCAACACGCATGGCTTTATCTAGAACACCCAACTAATACAGCCTAACGTACTGTGAAAATAGGGGCTAGGAATTTTAGATTTTAGATTTTGGATTTTAGATTTAAACCTAATCCAAAATCTCAAATCCAAAATCCAAAATTGAATTGCCCAATGCCCAACCTAATAGGTTTTATAGTAATGCTTATAGCCTTTGTATGTAGTTTTATCCGCATTGGCAACAACTCCTAAGAGATTAATGGGTGAGAGTCTGAGACTTTCCTGTGCTTGCAAAATGCCTGTTTTGTCTGTTTTGTCTATTCTGACAACTAACACTACCCCATCTGTGTAGGGTGCTAGCATTCTGGCATCAACTAATCCAACAATAGGAGGAACGTCATAAATCACTAAGTCAAAGGTTCTTTGGAAATATCCCATGAGTTGCTTCATCTTTTCTGATGAAAGTAACCTTGCTGGATCTGGTGGTATTGGCCCTGAAGTTACCACAGATAAGTTATTCATATCGGGCATTTGGCGAATGACTTGCCCTGCGGGTATATTCGTAGAAATTAAACTACTCAATCCCCATAAATTATTTAGATCGCATAAACGATGAACTTGAGGGCGTCGTAAATCTGCGTCTACAAGTAATACACGTTTGCCCATTGCAGCTGCTATTTGGGCTAATTGAAATGAAACAGTAGATTTACCATCTCCTGGTAAGGCTGAACTGATAACTAAGGATTTAATTGTTTGATCGGAACTAAGTAACTGTATATTTGAGTACAATACCTGAATGCATTCCCAAAATCTACCTTGTCCATAATAGCGATCGCTACCTGAACCCCGTTGTAAATTTTTAGTCTTGCGGGAAATTTTTTGCCAAAATTTCAATGTTGATTTTTCGGTAATATCTCTACGTTCTATATTTTGATATAGATTATTTTGAATTTTCTTTTCAAAAGGTAAAACTCCTAAAATAGGTAGTTTGAGATGTTCTTTTAAATTATCCACTGAATGGAAAGTATTATCTACTTTTTCTATCAGTAAGCTGATGCCAAGACCTACAAGTAAACTTGCTACAAATCCTAGAGTTAAACTGCGTGGTACATTAGGCGATATCGGTTTTTCTGGTTCAAAAGCTTCTTGGATTAATTCCCAAGGTAGTTCTGTTTGTGCCACCTGAATTTGCAAGGTTTCGCGAGTAATTAAGAACCGATTTAAGCTTTCTGTGGCAATTTGTAGATCCCGTTGCAGTTCAGTATATCTTCTTGATAAAACTGGTAGTAGTTTAACTTCTCTATCTAGTGTAATTTCTGCTTGACTAAGTTCTTGACTTTTTGCTTCTAGAATTTGAATTTGCGTAGCTATTTCAGCAAATTTGACACTAATAATCCGTTGTGCTTCTTGTTTGAGTAAAGGTACTAAATTATCTTTCTTTTTGCGCAAAGTTTGCAGTGGCGGGCTATCTTCTTGAAAACGCACTAATTCGCCAGCAATTTGTGTTTCTAATTGAGTTAACTGCCCATATATTTCTTGATATAAAGGTGCATTGTTGAGAGCAGCTAGTTCTCCTTCTTGTCCTTTAAGACTGGCAAATGCAGCACGATATTCTGCTAATTTTTGGGCAATCTCTAGTCTTTGATCGCTTAATGTACCAACTCGAGTGGCAACTTGTTCAGCTTGGGTATCGGGACTAATAAATTCATATTTTTGTCGAAATAGTTGTAGCTCTTTTTGTAGGTTATCTACTCTATTTTTAATAGTCGGCAACTGTTTATCAACAAACTCTACCCCTTGTCTTAGCTTAGTTTGCCGTTTTTCTAGACTATAGTTTAAGTAAGCTTTAGCAATAATATCTAGTACTACTTTAATCTGACTACTATCACTACTGCGGTAGCGGACATCTATAATTTTAGCAGTACCTAAACGACGAATAGTTAAATTATTGATGAGATCGCCATAGCTAATATCGGGATAAACAGCGTTAATTTGTTTGACGATATCTGCCATTAACTCTGGACTTTTGAGAACTTGAATTTGACTTTCGTAATCTAGGTTTCCTGCTTTATCTGAATTGGTAGGATCTAAAGTCAGTTGTGCCAAAGACTTTTCTTCATTGACAGATTCTACTAAAAGTTGAAAATTGCTTTCATAGAGTGGTTTTTGTTGCAGTGTTGAGTAAGCAACAGCACTCATCACTACAGTGCTTACTCCCACAATAATTAAAAATCGTCGCTGTAAAAGTCCTAATAGTTGTCGTAAGTCCCAATCATTAATATCCTTTTCAAGCCCTATAGGAAATTGCGTTGGAAATACTGGATGTACGGTATTACCATTGCGTTCGTAACTGGAAATTCTCGTAAAATTATTCTCCATTATGAATTCGGATTGTCTAATTAGGTAGGTAAGGTTTTTTATGATGTCTTTCAGCGAAGTCAGCTACAATAGCACACTCTTTTAATTAAGTGTTGCGATTAAAAATGTCAATAGTGGAAGTTAGATAAAATTAAAATTTTGACTCTGACAGGTATTTATACCTTTTCTCCACAACCTTTCTTCAATATGGAAATTTTACATACCTGTGTGCGATATTTAAGCCGAATGGGTAACATCAGCAGTATTTATACTGTGATTGATACTAAGCTAAATTAGCTGTTGTTGAAAATAAGCTTTGTCCTCATCAATTAGATTGAAAAATTGAAAAAATGATTGGGCATTGTACGTAGCTGAACACTGTACACTGTAGTCATGTAAACAGAAATATACTTATGCAAGTATATTCTGGCTGTTCTTCAGTAAGCCTGGGTATTTTTGATATTACAGAGTATAAAATATATTTACGTGGTAACTAAATTAAACTCACTTATTGGTTGATTGGCAAACCCTTCTACTAGTCCTAGCTTCTAGGTGAAGTTAGTACTATTGACAGGGTTTATTTGTGTCTGTTATAACACAAGGCTGAAAGCGGTAGGTATAAGGACTTGACTTGTTTGTTTTATTCATCGCCAGTGGAGTGGCGTTGAAGAAACAATTCCTATTGGTTTGCTAGCTAGCCTACTGCATTTTTGCTAATTATGATATTACTTTAATATTAAGTTTTACATATAAAAATAGCAGTGTTATTTGATTTGTAAAGAAAGCTGAACTTGAAAGCACAGGTACTAGATAGTACTTTGTTCAGCATCTGTGAATTTTGCCCAATATTGTCCCATTTGGGAATCAACCAAAATTTACAGAGAAACCCTATATTTTGGCTTAAATATGTAGAATCTAAACTTCTTAGTCCTGTATAAGCTGAAAAACTTACTCTAACTACTTCATTATTGTAAGTGCCTCATCAGGAATAAATTTAAATTAGCTATTCAAGAGCTTAAGTAACTAATTTATAAGTTGGCAAAATTTCAGCTTTGGCTTTGATGAAGATAAGTAACATCAGGTTTAGCCTCAAAAATTCTCATTGTATTGAGCCTATAGCTTCTAAATTCTCTTAAATCCAAATGACCAAAGATTTATTAGATAAAACTCTCAAATGCTGACACCTGCTACTTGTCATTCAGATTGTCTTCTGTCATATTTTGGGTTACAGCTATGACATAACTCCATCAAGGAAAACTACAGAATAATTTCTTGACCTTTGACAAAGGTATTGACGCAGCAAATATGTGTGGTATGATATGTTGCTTAGATATTTAAGTAACAAAAGCACTTACCAATTCACTCAAATCCAGTCAAAAGATTGAATTTACAGGAGTTATCTGGCAATACAGATTATTCAGCTTGAGTATGACTTAATTAAGTCAGCCTAATTGAAGCATCATTTACAACAAAATTTATAAAATATGCAAAGTCCTTGATATTCTGGGAATTCAGAGTTTTGTCAATACAAATTCTGAATATTTATGCATATTTTACAGATGAAAATCTGAAATTTTTCTTTATTAAACTAATAACATTAGCAGCAAAAAAGCTAAAAAAATAAAGTTTTTAGCGTGAGTATTGGGGAAAATACAGTATAACTATTTATTTAATTTTACAAAAATTAATATTGTATTTTCAGAAAAAATTGCTTTTTCACTAATTTACTGAGACATCGATTATAAAGGTACTTAACAGCAATCATTTATTGATGAGAGCAATATATGCTTTAATTGCTGCCAAGAGTATCTCTAGGAAGAAAAACGTTTTAAAAGGACGATGTAGCCAATGACATTTAGTGAGTGGCTGAAAAAATCGTTGCTAACCAAATACACAAATAAGGGTTATCGCGATCGGGAATTGATGGGAACTGATAGAGAATTCTTGTCAGGTGAAGAAGTTAACTTCGAGGATGGAAGACAAAGTAATAGTGAAAAATTTTCTACTTTTGTCTATCCTTCCATAATTTCCCATCAGTCTTTAGGGGTAAAGGAAGCTTGGTACGATCAATCGCTAAATTTATCTGTAATCACTGAGTTTTTTCCTCCAGATTATGCTGCTACAGGACAATTAATTGAAGAATTAGTCAGTCAGTTAAGCAAACAGGGTGTAAATATTGAGGTCTTTACCGGACAACCCGGTTATGCGTTTGGTACTTCTAACGCACCTACAGTTGAACAAGTTGGTCGAGTGAGAATTCAGCGATCGCGCAGTGCGCAGTTATGGTCGCGCCGGGTTCGCGGTAAAGCGATCAATGGTATCTTATTTACCTTGCGCGCTGTATTGCATCTGATTAGATGCGTTCGTCGCCGGAATTTATTGTTACTAACTTCCGCTCCACCATTTTTACCAATTGTGGGATATATTGCCCACCTGTGTTTTGGGCTATCCTATGTGTGCTTAATTTATGATATTTATCCAGATATTGCGATCGCTCTGGGCGTAATCCCGAAAAACCACTGGTTAGGCAAATTCTGGCAAGCACTTAATCAAAAAATTTGGCAAAAATCCCAAGGCGTAATTGTCCTCAGTCCCGCAATGAAACAGCGCTTAGTCAGCACTTGTCCAGAGATAGCAGATAAAGTTAGCGTCATTCATAGCTGGGGAGACCCTGAATTAATTGTGCCAATTGTAAAAAAAGATAACTGGTTTGCTAAGAAATATAACTTAGTTAACAAATTTACTGTACTGTATTCCGGTAACATGGGACGCTGTCATGATTTAGACACCATTTTGGCAGCAGCTAAACAACTGCAAAATGAGCCAATTCAATTTGTATGTATTGGTGGAGGCCCAAAACATGACAGTTTTATCGAAGAAGTCAATCATTTAGGCTTAAGTAATTTTCTCTTTTTACCGTATCAAGAAAAACATATATTGCCCTATTCCTTGACCGCTTGCGACTTATCCCTCGTCAGTGTGGAAGCTGGTCTGGAAAGTTTAGTTGCACCGAGTAAGCTTTACCCAGCTTTGGCTACAGGGCGTCCAGTCGCTGTAATTTGTTCCCAATCTTCTTACTTAAGACAACTAATTACAGAAGCCAAATGCGGCGATAGTTTTGAGAATGGTGATAGTTATGGACTAGCAGAATTTATTCGCTTGCTCAGTAATGACCAAAAACTAGCAGAAAACATGGGTATGGCTTCCCGTAAGTATTTGCAGTCACATTTTACGCCAGAAATCATTGCTAAACAATATTTAAAAGTTCTGCAAAAAGCTGTATCGTCAAGTGTGTCAGTTTAATCCCTCTGACTTAGTAACCAAACCGGATTAATTTATCTTTACTGTTGGCTTGACAATTGAAATTGCTGGCTATATAAACAAAGTGCGTCTACCTTTTTACCAAGTTAACTCTGTGAGTGATGTTGTGTAAGCAGGTAAATGCAATTTATCCCTCAGCAAAATTACTGAAGACTGACTGCCAACAAAAACGCTCGTCAAGCATGTTCCCTAGAACTTGCACTAATGAGTGAATGTTTCTTTTTAAACTGAATAACTCACTGTTGATAAAGAAGTGGGCTTTGATGGTCTTTCAGATCTCAGTCCCTTCAACGCAACCTTCTTGCGATCTGTTAGATGTCTAATGATACGGAGGGCCGAAGTGCAGAGAAGATGCGATCGCAATCGCAAGCGTTCTAAACGCCGAGCTATATATTGTCCCATACATGGCTGTTACATCAATAGCGTGAGTCAAAAATACGGGTTATTTACTGAAAGCGCCGGACAATTACAACAAAGGGGAGTTAAACGCCGAGAAGCTTTAATGTTAGTAGCAGCCAAGACTGCAATTCCTTTAGAAGGTGAATGGTTAGAAGCCTTTTGGTGTGAAGAATGCCAACAAACCAAGTGGTATCACGTTTGTAAACGTGACTCGACTTATGAATTGTCTCTCGCACCACCAGAACTTTGGCAACAAGCAACCGGCGTCATTCATCCCCACAAAAATCCTTCTGTCAGCGAGTTTACAACTAGACAGTCCCGGATGATGGATCATCGCAGCATTCTTGATTTTCGGTTTATCAGTTAATGCAAAAACTAAAACATCTGTCGTTCTGAACGAAGCAAAAGCTTAAAGATAATTCGCTTCGCCCAAAATGACACCTGTAAATGCAAAATCAACAAAGCATTTATTGTAAATAATGGCGTATTCATAAGTTTGAATTGAATATTTACAGCTTTGTCTCCGCATTTATTGCAAATAATCGCTTATTCATAAGTTTTAGTTGAATATTTACAGCTTTGCATTAGCATTTATTGTCAATCATCGCCCATTCATAAGTTTTGCTTGAATATTTATAAGTTTTTTTCAGCATTTATTATGAATGCTACTGTCTTTCAAAGTTTTGTCGCATTTTTGGCAACTGAGTATGAATGTATTTCTCAAATTGAGGAATTTTTCACAACACAAGTGTTGAAGCACGGGAGCATCCCAAATGTGCAAAAACGCCCTCACCCTATAAGGGTAGGCAGGCTTTGTTGGTATAGCAATACCCTTCTAGGGTATTGCGTCAAAATTGGGATGCTCCCCGAAGCACAAAGCCCAAAACTATTACAGCCGTTTTCAGGTAAATAGACCACGCTGTAGGGGCACGGCACTAGTAAAATTATTGTATGTACCAAAAGATTGTCGGTGTTCCCTACGACAGATGTGCTGTAAATAGGTGTAAACTGCTGTAAATTAGGAAATTTACGCAATTCACCAGAAAATTTGATCGGTTCTGATTCCCAGATAACACTAGTCCCGTATTGGTCAAGCATAAGTTAACTTATGTGTATTCTTTTCAACATGGGTATAGTGTTATGGCAAGACCAAAGCGGACTTCAAACATTTTAGACAAAGCCCGGCGTCGGATAGCTGGTTTAAAGACAATTGATAGCTCACTAGATTTAGGAAATGGGCTAACGCTGCAATTATTTTCCGAATTAATTGAAGATACAAGCAAAAAATTAGAAGCTCATAATATAGCTGTGTCAGAGGCCGATCAGACAGGTACTTTAGTTTCACAAGCAGAGCGATCGCTTGCCGATTTATCAGATCGAATGCTAACTGGCGTAGCTTCTAAATATGGTAAAAGTAGCGATCAATATGAGATGGCTGGAGGTGTGCGCAAACAAGATCGCAAGCGGAAGACTCGCAAGGTAAATACATCAACACCTACAGAAACTTTGCCTACAGCATAATACACGGCAGATTGCCAATTGCTGAGGTACAGATTATCGTTGATTGTAGGGGCACTGGCACCGCCATGCCCCAAAGCGCATACCTCATTTACCTGAAATATACTGTATCTCAACGACTTGCTAACAAATCATCATTAATATTCAACAACCTCCTACAGGGATATAGGGACACAAAAATTTGTTTGTGTCCCTATTGAGTGTGTAATCAGGATTTAGGCTTTTTGGAATTCCCCTAAGGCATGAAGTAAAAATAAGTAGTGCGAGCATCTTGCTCGCGCGGGCAAGATGCCCGCACTACAAATATTAAATTGTTCAACTTATTTTTACACGACTCTTAAAATAGAGGAGGAGCTAATCTGGACAATTGCGATGACTTCCCAAACACTGAACATAACTGAGACATTAATTGCCCAACTTCAGACTCTACCACCAGAACAACAACAGATGGTAGTAAATTTTGTGGAATTTCTAGTCCAAAAAAATGCCCAATCCCAACCTAATCAGAACCGAAAAAAGCAGCGCGTTGCTGGATTGCATGAAGGTATGGGTTGGATTAGTGACGATTTTAATGAGCCTTTACCAGATGAATTTTGGATGGGTGAGTGATGAATTTCCTTTTAGACACCCATACATTAATTTGGTGGTCAATAGATCCTATAAAGCTTTCACAGCAAGCGAAAAACTTATTAGATGATGAAAACAACAATTTATTTTTGAGCATTATTAGTGTTTGGGAAATACAAATTAAACTCCAGATTGGAAAATTGACTCTTAAGGTGCCACTTTCTGAGTTAATCAAAGACCAACAGGAAACAAACGACTTGCAACTTTTACCTATTGAGCTAACTCATATTTACGCTTTAAGTAATCTACCCAACCATCATCGTGACCCTTTTGACAGACTGTTAATAGCTCAGGCGACTGTGGAACAAATTCCTATTGTGAGCATTGATTCGGTTTTTGATAATTATCCAATTCAGAGGTTGTGGTAAGTGTAAGGGAACTCCAAAAAATAAATTATCCCAAATTGTAGGGGCGGGGTGACCCCGCCCCTACGAGTTGCGGGCTTGGTAAGTTAATGATTGGAATGTTTTTTTATTTGGAAGTCCCTTGCCCACCCTACGTATATTTCTAAAATCAACTGATTTACCAACCGTCAACCAAATTGATGAAAAAAGCCCTTATTTGTGGAATATCAGGTCAAGATGGAGCTTACCTAGCACAGTTACTGCTCAATCAAGGCTATACAGTCTGCGGTACTTCGCGAGATGCACAGATTTCCCCATTCTCAAATTTGGTTTACTTAGGAATTCGCGACCAGGTAAAGCTAGAGTCAATGGCTTTAACTGACTTCCGCAGCGTGTTGCAGGTACTAACAAAAATTCAACCTGATGAAATCTACAACTTAGCAGGACAAAGTTCAGTAGGTTTATCCTTTGGACAACCAGTGGAAACTTTAGAAAGTATAGCTACTGGAACCCTCAACTTACTAGAAGCCATTCGCTTTTTAGGTGCGCCCATCAAACTTTACAATGCAGGTTCCAGTGAAAGTTTTGGCGACACTGGCGACACAGCCGCCGATGAAACAACACCATTTCGTCCCCGCAGTCCCTATGCTGTCGCCAAAGCCACGGCATTTTGGGAAGTTGCAAACTACCGGGAAGCTTACGGTTTATTTGCTTGTTCGGGAATCTTGTTTAATCATGAATCTCCCCTGCGCCCAGAAAGATTTGTGACGCAAAAAATTGTTGCGGCTGCTTGTCGAATTGCCCAAGGTAGTAAGGAACAACTTTATTTAGGCAATATGCAGATTCAGCGTGACTGGGGATGGGCACCGGAATATGTAGAAGCGATGCATTTAATGTTGCAACAACAACAGCCCGATGATTATGTGATTGCCACAGGAGAAAGCACTTCCCTAGAAGATTTTGTCTCAGCAGCATTTGCATCTGTAAATTTAGATTGGCACGAACATCTGGTGATAGATAATAGTTTGCTTCGACCTACTGATTTAGAAGTAGGTAGAGGTAATCCAGCTAAGGCGAAGAATCAATTGAGGTGGCAAGCAAAATTCACAATGAAAGATGTAGTGCAAATGATGGTAGAAGCAAGGTTAGCTAAGTCATTACAATGAAAGACTCTATTTCTCAGCCAGATTTAATCATTGAAGCTGGACGCACAGAAAAGCAATATTGGAAAGATTTATGGCGCTATCGGGAGCTATTTTACTTTCTAGCATGGCGAGACATTTTGGTGCGATACAAGCAAACAGCAATTGGGATTGCTTGGGCATTAATTCGTCCGTTTCTCACAATGGTTGTATTTACAGTTGTATTTGGGCAATTGGCTAAGTTACCTTCCCAAGGTGCGCCTTATCCAATTTTAGTTTTTTCGGCGATGTTGCCTTGGCAGTTCTTCTCAAATTCCCTCTCAGAATGTAGTAATAGTTTAATTAGTAATGCTAATTTAATTTCTAAAGTTTACTTTCCGCGCTTAGTAGTGCCAACAAGTGCAGTCGTAGTGAGTTTTGTAGACTTTTTGATATCTGGCATGATTTTGTTAGGGCTAATGGCTTGGTATAACTTTGTCCCTAGTTGGCGAATTTTGACACTACCTCTATTTATTGCGATCGCTTTTACTGCTTCAATGGGTGCTGGGTTATGGCTGGCTTCGTTGAATGTCAAGTATCGCGACTTTCGTTATATTGTGCCGTTTATTGTCCAATTTGGTCTTTATATTTCACCTGTAGGATTTAGTAGCAGCATTGTGCCCGAACAGTGGCGGTTTCTTTATTCATTAAACCCAATGGTAGGAGTAATCGATGGTTTTCGCTGGGCTATTTTAGGCGGTGAGTCAAAATTATATCTACCTGGATTTATTCTGTCTTTGGGGCTGGTGTTTTTAATATTTGTGACTGGAATTTGGTACTTCCGCAAAATGGAACGGACTTTTGCGGATTTGATTTAGGAATTATCGATCAAACAATCAATAATGATGCTGTTATTCAAGTGAAACATTTCAGCAACAAATATTTCAAATTAAATTAAATCTGAGTCGGGTTTTAACTAACTATAAACTACTTCTATGAAAAAATTACTTGTAACTGGTTCCTCCGGCTTGATTGGTTCTGAAGTTTGTATTTATTTTGCTAATCAAGGCTGGCTAATTCACGGAGTTGATAACAATCAAAGAGCAGTTTTCTTTGGTACTCAAGGAGATACACGCTGGAATCAAAAGCGCCTACAATCCACAATTGAAAACTTTGTCCATCACGAATTAGATATCCGCGATCGGCAATATGTATTAAATTTAATCGAGAGTCTTCAACCAGATGCGATCGTTCATACAGCAGCCCAACCCAGTCACGACCGCGCTGCTGCTATTCCTTTTGATGATTTTGATACCAATGCTGTTGGTACACTGAATCTACTGGAAGCAGCGCGACAATTTTGTCCAGAATCACCATTTGTGCATATGTCCACAAATAAAGTATATGGCGATCGCCCGAATACGATTAAGTTAAAAGAACTAGAAACTCGTTGGGAATATGATGACTCTGCTTACGAGAATGGGATTCCAGAAACCTTTAGTATTGATCAATCCAAGCATTCGCTATTTGGTGCTTCAAAGGTAGCAGCAGATGTCATGGTACAAGAGTATGGGCGTTATTTTAATATGCCGACTTGCTGTTTGCGTGGGGGTTGTTTAACTGGGCCCAATCATTCAGGAGTTGAATTACACGGTTTTTTAAGTTATTTAATTAAATCTAATTTAGAAGGTCGAGAATATAAAATTTTTGGTTATAAAGGCAAGCAGGTTAGAGATAACATTCATTCTTTAGATGTAGCAAGGTTTATTGAGGCGTTTATTGAAACTCCCCGAATAGCTGAAGTTTATAACCTTGGTGGTGGTAAGCGTAATAGTTGCTCGATTCTAGAAGCATTTAAGTTGACTCAAAAGTATAGCGGTAAAGACATGCGTTACACCTATGTGCAAGACAATCGCATTGGCGATCATATTTGTTATTACTCAGACTTAAACAAGATGCATGAGCACTATCCTAAATGGGATATTACAGTTTCGCTAGAAGAGACAATTGCACAGATTGTTGAATCTTGGAAACAGCGTTTACATGCAAATATTTATGCAGCTCTCACTTGAGTTAGGTAAGAGAAGAAGCAATTAATCAAAGATGTAGAAACGAAGTGGCTTCCCGAAATAAGGTACACAGATAAATGTGTACCTCAGCAGACTAGAGAATCTATTACTAGCTGCTTGATAGATTTTGCTGGTTCCTTGTTGCATAGAGTGGATAGTTAATGTCTGATACAGTCATTCGCGTTGAAAACCTGGGTAAAAAATATATTATTGGACATCAGCAGCAGGAACGCTACACTGCTCTGCGAGATGTGATAACTAATAAAGTTAAGTCTCTTGCTAATGTAATTAATCCAAAATTTAAAAACCAAAATTCACAGGAAGAGTTTTGGTCCTTAAAAGATGTTTCTTTTGAAATTAAGCAGGGTGACAGAGTTGGGATTATTGGGCGCAATGGTGCAGGAAAATCAACACTGTTGAAGATTCTCAGCCGAATTACTGAACCAACGCAAGGAAGCATCAAAATTAAGGGGAGAATTGCTAGTTTATTGGAAGTGGGTACAGGATTTCATCCAGAACTTACTGGGAGAGAAAATATCTTTCTCAATGGTGCAATCTTAGGTATGGGTAAGCTAGAAATTCAACGTAAATTTGATGAGATTGTGGCTTTTGCAGAGATTGAGAAGTTTTTAGATACGCCAGTGAAGCGATATTCTTCGGGGATGTATGTGCGGCTGGCATTTGCAGTAGCGGCGCATTTAGAACCAGAGATTTTGATTGTGGATGAAGTATTGGCAGTTGGGGATGCGGTGTTTCAGAAGAAATGTTTAGGAAAGATGGAGGATGTAGGTAAGGAGGGAAGAACCGTTTTATTTGTCAGCCATAATATGGCAACAATTAACAAACTCTGTAGTAAAGCAATTTTACTAGTAAATGGTTCTCTATTTTACGAAGGTGATACACTCAACTGCATTCAGAAATATCTAAAATTATCTAACTCAAATGAGCAAGTTCAATCTTTACATGAAAAGCGAAATAATAGCCCTTACCCATTAACTCTCAATGCTAAAATAGAAAACATTAAAATAATTTCCAACAATAACGTTAACCCGAGCATATTAGAAAGTGAAAAGCCCGTATTAATAGAAACAAAAATCTTATGTACAAAAACTATTTTGTGTAGTTTTTATATTAGCATTACGCGGGATGAACAAGAGGTCATTTGGTTATGTTCTGGTCCGATTAGCGGAAAAACATACATTTTAAAATCAGGAATTAACACAATTGCTTGTCAAATTCATAAATTAAATCTTGCTATTGGTGATTATAAAATGAACATAGGCTTATCAGTCCCGAATCAGGAGTGGATAGATTTTATCGATAATGCTTATGCCTTTTCTATAGAAACATTTGATCCAAAAATGAGTGGTTTTAATATGAAATACGGAGTTTTTTATGTAGAGCATGATTGGATTACGCAGGAAAACTTAATTGTTATTAACTAATATCCATATCATATATTATAAAAGATATGGCTCTTCATTACTTATTATGATAAGTAGCCTTCATGAACTGCGTACACCAGGAAGGATGAAAATTGTTCTTCCTCGGCTTCAAGCGCGACCCCTGCTCACCCAGTTTTTTCAAGTCACCTTCTAGAGTCTATTTTTTATCTGGTTTCGTCGCTCTCCCAGATTTTTATATATTCTTTTGTATTGCATTATCTATCATCTTAAATTTAAGAATAATATGAGTTTGCATTTAAATAAAATACTAAATTATTTTAGAAATAAAAAACATAAATATAAAAGAGAAATTGCTAATTTATGTAATGTAATTTACGAATTTATTATTCGTTTATTCCCTGTAAAAAATCTTCCAGAAAAGCAAGAAATAGAGCTAACTTTATTAACCATGTGTGGTAAAAAACACATTGGTTTTCTACAGCAGTCTTTGCTATCTTTATATAACAGCTGGTCGGTTTTGCCAAAGTTACAAGTTGTATCTGATGGTAGCCTTAATTTATCTGAATTAGAAATAGCATTTGCCTGGTGGCCTGCTCAAAAGTCATTTAGCCTTTGGGAAGCTAGTGTTTCTTTTCATGAAAATCAAGGGTATCCTAAGCTAGCAGAGTTTGCTTGTAAAAGTAATGTTGGAAAAAAATTAGCAGCAATCCTTGATTTTGGACAAAAAACAAGAATTTTATGGTGCGATGCTGATGTTTTATGGTTTACAGAACCTTTAGATATCTTAATTCCTATCCAAAGCCATCAAGAATTACCTTTATTAAAACTATCTGAGGACTTTCATCCTTCTTATGATGCTAATCTGCTGTCTTGTGGATTAGAGCACCTTTACAATAAACCTTTTATCAATACAGGGTTAGTTTTTATAAATGGGAATATACTCAACGCTGTAAACTTGGAAAATTTATTTAATTTAAGTAGTAAACAATCTAATCATTTTACAGAGCAAACTATTCTTGCCGAAGCAGCTTATCAACTTAAAGCCTCTTTATGGACACGAGAAGAAATTGCTTGTTTTCTTGAAGATTCAATATCTTTCGTTCCTAATTATCATGGCAAGCAATGGCTTGCAAGACATTATATTTCACCTGTACGGCATCTATTTTATCGAGATGCATTAGCATTAAGACTTGGATGGGGTCATTATTTATTTAAAATAAAAAAATGAAACTTTAATATACTACTATTTAGAGTTTATAGTTTGATTATAATTTAGACTTTCCTTTAAAAAATAATATTGCGATGCTCAAAACACTTCTTAACTCCGTAAGGTCAATAACTCCGATACAGATCAGGAATATCATTTATAAAATAGGTGTATTTTTTGGCGAATCCTTGCATTACTCAGATTTAAACTTAACCTTATTTCCTAGTGTAAATGAAACTTTGAAATATTTAAAAAAATGGGGTTTTCAACCAAGTTTAGTAATAGATGTTGGTGCGTACAAAGGTCAATGGACAAAGTTATTTAAAGATATTTTCCCTGAAAGTAAAATTTTAATGATTGAGGGACAAGATAGTAAATATAATCTTTTGAAAGAAGTATGTGATTCATTTTCTGGTGAGGTAATAGTTGAGATAGCTCTTTTAGGTAGTTTAGATGACTATAAGGTTAGATTCTGCGAAATGGAAACTGGTAGTTCAATCTTTGAAGAATCTAGTTCTTTTGCAAGAAAATATAGTGATAAATATTTATCAACAATTGACTCCCTTTTGAAAAAATACCCAGATTTTCAAAAAGTGGATTTTTTAAAAATAGATGTGCAAGGATATGAATTAGAAATCCTTAAAGGTGCTAAAAATTTAATTAAAAATACTGAATTTATTCTAATGGAAGTATCTTTGATACCTATAAATAAAGGTTGTCCGTTAATATCTGATGTAATGAAATTTATGAATGAAAATAATTTCGTTCTCTTGGATTTCTGTTCACAAATTAGATGCCAAGATGGTTCGCTTTGGCAAACAGATCTTTTGTTTGTTCAGGAAACATCTAGATTTGTACCAACTTCTCTGCTATCACAAGTACCAAGTGGTTTTGAAATTTGAATTTGCTATTGAGATGTATAATGCGAATTTTAATTACGGGAATTTGCGGCTTTGTCGGTTCAACCTTAGCTAAGGCATTGCAAGACAATTCACCGAATTATCATATTTTTGGTATTGATAACCTGTCGCGTTCAGGCAGTTGGGTTAATAAAAAACCGTTGCAAGAACGGGGAATTGAGATAATTTGTGGGGATATTCGCCAGAGCAGTGATGTAGATGCTTTACCTCCTGCGGATTGGGTAATTGATGCTGCTGCTAATCCCAGTGTCTTAGCGGGAATAGATGGTAAAAGCAGTAGTTTGCAGTTAGTACAACATAATCTACTTGGAACGATTAATCTCTTAGAATATTGCAAACGTTATCAAGCTGGGTTTACACTGCTTTCTACAAGTCGAGTCTATTCCATCCCAGGATTGAGTCAGTTGCAAGTCGCTGAAGCAAATGGAGCATATTACCCCGTTCCTGAACAAGTTTTTCCGGTGGGTATTTCACCCACTGGAGTTATTGAAGTCTACTCTACTGATCCTCCTGTTTCTTTATATGGCAGCACGAAAGTAGCTTCAGAACATTTAGCTTTAGAGTATGGTGCAACCTTTGAGTTCCCTGTGTGGATTAATCGCTGCGGAGTGATGGCAGGAGCAGGTCAGTTTGGTCATCCAGGACAAGGAATTTTTGCTTTTTGGATTCATAGCTTTCGAGAACAGCAAGCGTTAAAATATATCGGTTTTGGAGGAAAAGGTTATCAAGTTCGAGATTGTTTACATCCACAGGATTTAATTAGTTTATTAGAAAAGCAATTTTCTGAACCATTAGCCACAGATAAACCCAGAGTGATCAATATTAGTAGTGGAGTCAACAATAGTATGTCTTTGCGCCAGTTAACCCAATGGTGTACAGACAAGTTTGGTAGGAATGAAGTTTTAGAAACTAATATCGAGCGGCCTTTTGATATTCCTTGGATGGTGTTAGATGCCAGTTTAGCTCAGAGGGTTTGGGGCTGGAAACCACAAATAGGTATAGAAAAAGTATTAGAAGAAATCGCTATGTTTGCCAGTGAACAAGAAAATTGGTGTAGGCTATCAGCAACATGACTTGTAAAATTAAAATATTATATATTTCAGCAGTGATTCCTGATACAACTTCTGGCGGACGCTTTGCTATGTATCGTCACCTCATTGTCAAAAAAGATTTTGAGGTAGCTGTCGCTAGTACAAACTTCGTTAAATTACCTATCAAGCAGCTACTTTCTCTTCGTCGAAATCGATTAATTGAAAGGCTCAGACGAACTAGATTATGTCGATTAATTTATAATTTGGAGTATGTAATTAACTGGCTTAATGTTCCTGATACACTTTTAAACTTTGCTGATGAATTTAAGCCAGATGTGATTTTGTCTGTAGTAGATGATTGGCATCTGGGATTAGCATTTCAGTTGGCGAAAAAACTTAACGTTCCACTGATTGTTAATTTCCAAGATTTGTTTTGTTTATCTCAATTTGTTCCTTTGTCCACCCGTCCTTATCCTTTGATCACTTCTTGGCTCATTCAACGTTATCATCAAGTTAATCAGTTGGCCAATCAGGTATTTTATACCAGTGAAGGTATGAAAGAATGGTTTAGATTTGATGCTCAAGGAGATGTTCTTTATCCCGTTGGCGATTTTAATGTTCAGGTATCCATAAAGCCTAGAGAAAATTCTCAAGATAAAGTTAATAAAATTAAAATTATTTATGCTGGTAATTGTTACGGTGCCTATGGGCGCATGTTGTTGCTTCTAGCAGAATCCGCAAAGAAACATCAACATATTCATCTCCAGATTTTTGCTGCAGGAAATGATTGGACAGCAGAGAAATTACAGGAGATGACAGAAGCTGGAATTTATCAAGGTTTTAAACCCTTCGATGAATTAAAAGATGAACTCAAACAGGCTGATGCATTTCTAACCGTTATGAGTTTTGAAAAGCCAGAAGAAGTGTTTATGCGGACGAGTTTTACTACCAAGTGGCTAGATTATGTGCCCTATGGTAAACCAGTTTTCGTTTGGGCTCCAGAATACTCAACAGCCTGTAATTTTTCCAAAAAGTATCACTCAGGGATTCCAGTTATCGAAGATAATCCAGAGATATTGCTCAAAGTTATGAGTGAAACAGCATCAAATCTCATGATCTGGCGTTCAGCCTGTGAAGGATCTCGTCGAGTAGCTGAGACTGTATTGAACGCAGAGCAAATACATCATCTATTTGTTGATCGTGTTACTAGTGTTTGCCAAAAATCAGATAGCAGGAATATCTAGAGGTAGAATTTACTGAGCATGACTTCTACTCAACATAACGATATGAAGCAGCCGGAAATTATTGTGATTTCCTCTGTCGCTCCTCAACCTACTAGTGCTGGTCAAATACTGCTATATCGTCATTTAAGCCAAACAGATGGCTGGACTGTTACAGTCGTTCCGAATCCGAAAGAAAGTAAAGCATCTAGCTTAGATATTAAATTGATTAGAAGACTTGAACATACTCGATTTCATCGTTGGAGTAATGATTTAAATATTATAAATCACGGTTATTATTGGGATAATCTATTATTCAATTTCCACCAAAAACTATTTTGCACTCCAAAAGAGGGTAAAACATTAGTTTTGACTATTGCTCATGGAGATGGCTGTTGGGCAGCACAAAGATTTGCTCAACTTAATCAATTACCATTAGTGACTATTTTTCATGATTGGTGGCCTGATATTCCTAATGTGCATCCGCCCTGCCGTCAATTAATAAAGCAACGTTTTGAGGAAATTTACCATAAATCTAACCTAGCTTTGTGCGTCTCAGAGGGTATGAAGAATGCTTTGGGTTCACATCCTAATAGTACGATTCTCTATCCAATCCCTGCGATACTGAAGGAAGAATTAACTACAAAATATCCGAATAAATATGATGAAGAACTCTCATCTACGCTACGGGTTTTATACTTTGGCAATCTGCAAGAATATGGACTGATTTTGGCCCAGTTACTTCAAATAACAAAAGAAAATTCTAAGGTACAGGTACAAGTTCGAGGAGCTAACCCCAATTGGTCAGCAGATTTTCGCTCTGAAATGCGCGATCGCGGTTTATGGTTAGACTTTGCTCCCAGAGATGAGTTGAATCAATGGTTGGCTTCTGCGGATGCGTTTTTAGTAGTAATGAGTTTTGATCCTGCTTTGCGGCGACGTATGGAAACCAGCTTCCCTTCCAAATTACCTGAATATGCCCAATTTGGTAAGCCTTTAGTTATTTGGGGCCCAGAATATTGTTCTGCGATACAGTGGGGGCGAAAAGGCGATCGCGCTCTGTGTATTACTGAAGAATTTCCCTATACTTTAATCACTGCGCTAGAAAATTTCAGTCAAAATTGCAAGCAACAAGATTATTACGCATCTCAAGCCCGTTTAGCAGCTTTGCAAGAGTTTAACCCTGTTAAATTACAGCAAAATTTTTTAGATGCGGTTTCAAAACTTCTGATATGACTTATTTCAGCATCATCACACCACTGTTCAATAAAGGTAATTATATAAGCGAAACGATCTCTTCAGTTAGGGGTCAGAAAATGCCAGATTGGGAGATGATTATCATAGATAATGGCTCAACTGATTGTGGACCCTCAATTGCTCATCAGTATGCTCAACTTGATTCCCGAATTCATGTCATAGAATTCACGAATAGGCAAGGTCCTGGTGCTGCGCGTAATGCAGGTTTACAGATTGCTATAGGTCAGTGGGTGCTTTTCTTAGACAGCGATGATCTCATAGAACCAGACTATTTGGCTCATCGCTACAAAGTGGCTGCTAACCTCACAAAGGTGCAGATTATTGTTGGTAAGTGGCAGGAATTTGAAGACATAGCGCCAGAAAAACGAGTTGAAAAGCAACCCACACAATGGAAAGGTGATACTTCTAAGATTGTAGAGACTGCGATTGCTTATGCCCCTTGGGCGCTTCATGCGGCAATTGTACGTCGCGATTGGCTTACTCAAGAACGCAAATGGATTGAACAATTAGATCAAGTATCATCAGAAGATACTGCATTTTGGTTCACAACTGTGCGTGGTGCAAATATAGTATGGTGCGATGATGCTGATGCTTTATATCGAATACACACATTTAATAGTAGAAATATGATATGTGATCCTGCAAAATGGATTCAATCAGTTTCTAAAATAATAGAACATAATTTAGATTATTTAAAACAAAAACAGATGTTTCCAAACCCAACTCAATGTGAGAATATTTTTCGTGTTTTTGAAAGCCTATATAGGTTAGCTCTGAAATCAGAATTATATTCTGAGTCCCAGGAATTACAAAAGCTCGTTTATAAGTTTATGAATATGTCCCCGCCTAATCTAGGAATTATAACTAGAAAAGTTATCGGTTTAAGAATGTTTAATTTTTTGAGGTATGGCATTACATATAAATAATACCAAACATTAATTGCAAATGAAATCGATTACAAATAAGAATATATCATTTCGTTGGCTAATCGTTGAAGATGCACTACGAGATCAGAAGGGTCACTGGTTTGAATATATCAGTACTTTCTGGCGAGGATTGCAGGAATTAGGTGACGAAGTAACTATTTTAGCCGATAGAGAAGCACAGCCTTTCATTTTAGAATATCTCAAAGCTTTACCCGTGCTTCCTCCTTCGATTTGGCATCGCATGAGTGATGGAGCTAACCCACTTATTCGTTATCTACGCCTGCCAATTCATGCTTGGGAGACAGTAAGAGCGATTAAACGATTTTGGTCTCAAAACAACCACTATGATGTCATCTTCGTGCCGACAATTCTTGTTCATCATTTACTAGCTTGGACTTGGTTAATCAAGTATTATCTACCAAAGAGACAAACACGGGTTATTCTTTTTTTTCCTAATGCTCCTGTAAATGCTGATTTAGCAACCGGAAAGTATGGGTGGACAGATTCACTAACTACACGACTACTCAGATTTTTATTAAAGGTATTAATTCCTGAAGTTCAGAGTGGACAGGTTATATTAGGGGCTGAAACTTACCCTATGCAAAAAGCATTAACCACACTCAGTGGTGTACCTTTTATCTATTTTCCTCATCCCGTTGAACCTTTGAGTACCGAATCCATTGAGTCATCATCACCTAAAAAAAAATTAGTTATGGGTTCCTATGGTGCTGCACGGCATGAAAAGGGTAGTGATATCCTTTATCGGGCGATATCAGATTTTCATAATATTTATCCTGATTCAGACATCCAATTTATTTTGCAGTGTTTGGAGGGATTTGAAGCAGAAAAAGCTTTAGTGTCTACTCATACGAATGTGACTTGGTTAAATCGTTATTTTCAAGCTGGTGAGTACCCCAACTACCTTCACGAAACCGACGTGATGCTTTTACCTTATCGTCTTTTTTCCTATTGCTTGCGCGTGTCTAGGGTTGTTATTGAGGCGATGGTTAATGGAATTGTTGTGATTGCAACTGATGGGACAACATTAGCAGATCAAGCAGATGAATTTGGAGCTTTAGTCAAATGTAAAAATCAAGATTATGTTAGTCTTGCTCAAGCCATTCACTACGCAGTTACGCATGACAGGGAGTTAAAAGCGCAGGCACGAGATGTCGTCCCCAGAGCACAGGCACATTTTTCAGTGGAGTATTTTAGACAGATTTTTATTACAATACCCTATCGGTCTTTTTAAAAGTAAATTTACCAGAAAACTATGTCTTTAGGTATTATTATTCCACTTAAATCTAAACAAGTAAGTAAATCTTGGGAAACAGTATCTAATTTATTAGCTTGCACTCTTCAGTCGATTCAAAATCAATCATACCAAGATTACCATGCTGTTGTTATTGGGCACGATCGGCCTGATCTATCTGCTTTTGGTGATCATTTAATTGATTTTTTATTTAGTGAATTTGAAATTCCTCCTTTAAAAAAAGGTGGTAGTTATTCTAGATATTCTGATTTTGATAGGATACTTGACAAATATAGAAAAATAGCACTTGGATATCAATTTCTTAAATCTAGAGATATCACATATTTTATGGTTTTAGATGCAGATGATTTAATCCACCAAGATTTAACTAGGTATATTTTTGAGAATTATAATTCTAATGGATTTATTCTGAAAAATGGATATCAGTACTTTCGGAAAAATCAAAAAGTAGTTAATCGGACAGATTTGGATAAAATATGTGGTTCTACTACCATAATTCATGCCAATCATATACCAGAAATTGACATAGTAAACGATCAATCTCTTAAATTAATACCTTGGTGTTTTCTTTGTCATTCTCAAATGGAAAGTTACTTTTCATCAAAAGGTACACCTCTGAAAAATGTTGATTTTCCAAGTCTTATGTATGTGTATCAGCATAATGAAAATTGTTCTAATGAGTTTGTATCAACATTGAAGTCAAAATTTCGACAGCAACTAAAAATTTTCATTCATGGTCATTATATTAATGATCAAATAAAATTAAATTTTGCTTTAAAGTAAACAATTCTAATTATTTTTGGAGAAATAATTAACTATGTTTAAGAGAATGATGATAAAAATGGTGACTGATGTTCTCCATTATTATGGACTTCATATAATGAGATATTACAGAATTCCTCAATCTAACGTAAATTTATTATCAATAGCGATACCATCATTAATTCATACTAAAAACAACCTGTTTTTTCTACAAGTAGGAGCATCAGATGGTGTAACTAATGATCCTCTCAATCCAATAATTAATAAATACAGTTCTCATCTTAAAGGAATTTGCCTTGAACCATTACCTAATGTTTTTGAAAAACTTGTCTTTAACTATTCTTCTTATTCGGAAATTAAATGTGAAAATTCTGCTCTAGCAGATTGTGATGGTGATATTTTTATGTATTGCCCTGTCATAGAAGATGGCTCTCAAAAAAGTAGTCTTCAATTACAAGTTGTTACAAAGCATGGCTTTTCTAAAATTAAGAAAATTAAAATTAAAAGTATATCTTTGCCAACTCTTATTGAGAAATATAAAATTACTGATATTGATATTCTGCAAGTAGATGCAGAGGGATATGATTATCAAGTAATTCGCAAAGTTATAGATTTGGGTTTTTTACCTAGTATTATTCACTTTGAAAGTCTTCATCTTGATAAAAGTGAAATTTCAGCATCAAGAGCTATGCTGTCAGAAAAAGGATATTTATATGTTGAAACATCAAAAGATACTTTGGCAGTAAGAAATCATTTAGTTTTCTAGAAAAATTCACTTATTAAATAATATTTATAGGATTTACTTCTTGAATCGCTTACTTTACTTCTCTCCATCGTGGTCAGGGGGACTAGCAGATTATGCACATGAGCAAGCACAAGCACTTGGGCGTAGAGGCGTTCAGGTTACTTTGCTGACTTCTCCTGCTTACAAAAAAGACAAGACAAGCCTTTATACAATCAAACAAACTTTAGTCTCTATCGGTAAATTTGATTTTCCTTTAGCCTTAGTGCGAAAAACAGTCTTAGCAGCTAATATTCTGCAAAATTACGCTATTCTTGCTAAGACTATTGAAAACGAAGGTTTTCAGTATGTTTTATTTGGCTCTTATGCAGAGTATTTAGCTCCGCTTTGGGTTTCTCCCTTGTGTAAATTAGCAAAACAGGGTGTAACCTTTGCATCTGTTATTCATGACCCAGTGAGAGGATATGTAGTAGGCCCCTTATGGTGGCATCGTTGGTCAATTGCTTGTGGGTATTCGTTCATTAAAGAGGCTTTTGTTCATGAAGCCATCAATCTAGATACAGAAAAACCTATGCCCCAACTACAAACTACCGTTATTCCGATTGGTATCTATCATTTTCCCAAACATCAAAACAGTATAGAAGAAGTTAGGACAAAATTAAAAATTCCTCAACAGGTAAAGGTGCTACTATCCTTTGGTCATATTCGAGATGGTAAAAATCTGGATCTGGCATTAAAGGCGATCACTCATTTTCCCAACGTTTATCTAGTGATCGCAGGCAAAGTCTCTGCCTCAACACAAAAACCTGTCACTTATTATCAAGATTTAGCCCAGAGTCTTGGCATTTCTGAAAGGTGTCGTTGGTTAATTGATTTTCTGCCCGAAGCGCAAGTGGGCGATCTATTTAATGCTTGTGATGCCGTTTTATTAACTTATAGTGCTAGTTTTCACTCCGCCAGTAGTGTGTTGAATCTAGCAGTTAATTATCAACGACCTTGTATTACCTCCGCAGGAGATGGAAACTTGCGTACTGTTGTTCAAAAATATCAATTGGGGGTGTTTGTTAAACCAGATGATTGGCAAGCTATTCGTGATGGCATACAGCAATGGTTAAATGGGATTGCCCCACCTCTATGGGAACAGTATGAACAAGATAATTCTTGGGATAAAAATGCCGAAATTATTTGTCAAAGATTTTGGGAAAAGTGATTAATAACTTCTAAAGTTCAAAATTTTACATTTTGTAGCCTTAATATCTACCGAAGTTTTGGAACATTATGAACCCCAGAATTATTGCGGGGAGTATTCTTAACTATAGTTACAATCAGATTATTAGTAATATTCCATCTCGTAAGATCCGTATAGCTTATCTCAAAGCCTACTTAGCACAACTAGGTTATGGTAGTTCTGTACAGATGGGATGTAAATTTTTAAATGGGAGAAAAGTATATTTAGGCGATCGCAATGTGATTAACTTTGGATGTTTATTAGACGGTCGCCATTACACCATTAAAACTGGTTCTGATGTTTCTATTGGGCCTGAAGCTAGTATTCTCACATTAGGCCACAATCCACAATCCCCAGACTTTGCAGACAAGGGTGGAGATGTCATTATTGGCGATAAAGTCTGGATTGCCTATCGCGCAATTATTTTGCCAGGAGTCAATATTGGAGAAGGTGCTGTAATTGGAGCAGGTTCAGTAATTTCACGCTCTATAGCGCCTTATTCCATTGTTATAGGCAATCCAGCTAGAGTAATTGGAGAAAGATCGCGCCATCTTACTTATGAACTTAATTATTTCCCTTGGCTACTTTAATGAGAGAAAAACCTAGAACAACTACCGTACCATTTATTAGCATTTGTATTCTCAGTTACAACGCCGAGAAGTTTATCAGAACAACTTCAGCAAAACTTAATCAAGCAAAAAATGGGGATAAAGCTTGTTTTTGGTTGCCAAAAAATCAATGAAAGATATTTCTCATCAATGGATAGTAGCTTTACTTGGTGCGCGAATGCACTATGCCATTCCCCGTATTCTCCAGCAAGCAGGATTACTTAACCATTTATATACTGATATCTGTGCTGTCAAAGGTTTACCACAACTCTTACAATTAGTTCCTCAGTCTTTACAACCTCCAAGCCTCAGACGACTACTCGGACGAGTTCCCCAAAAAATACCCATTGAACGTATCACCGCTTTTAACCGCTTTGGTTTGGAATATACTCAAAAACTCCGACAAGCGCGATCGCCTGCGGAAACCACAGCAACTTTTCTCTGGGCAGGAAAAACTTTCTGTCAACTTATCCTAGAGCAAGGATGGGGTAACGCATCTGGCATCTACACCTTCAATACCGCAGGGTTAGAACTGCTACAAAATGCGCGACAACGGGGACTACTAACCATTACAGAACAGACCATTGCTCCCAAAGCAATTGAGTATAAACTCTTGCAAGAGGAATATCAAAATTTTCCAGATTGGGAACGACCTTTAAAAGAAAACTCCAGTTTAATTGAATTCTCAGCTAGAGAACAGGCAGAATGGTTGACAGCAGATATTATCCTCTGTGGTTCGGAATTTGTCCGTGAAGGAGTTATTGCTTGTGGGGGTTCAGCAGAACGCTGTCAAGTGCTACCCTATGGAGTGGATTTACGTTTCTCGCTTCCAGAACGCCTACCTCATGCTGAGTCTTTGCGAGTCTTAACTATTGGCGGAGTCGGACTGCGGAAAGGTTCGCCCTATGTGTTAGATGTAGCAAAACAATTACAAGGATTAGCTAAATTTCGTTTGGTGGGGCCTTTAAATACTAAGCCGGAAATTGAATCTGCTCTAACTACTCATGTCAAATTAATAGGTGCTGTTCCGCGTTCGCAAATTCTCGATCACTATGCTTGGGCTGATGTTTTTTTGCTTCCTTCCATTTGTGAAGGTTCAGCAACAGTAATTTATGAGGCTCTGGCAGCTGGGCTACCCGTGATTTGTACTCCCAATGCAGGCAGTGTAGTTCGAGATGGTATCGACGGATTTATTGTGCCGATTCGCAATCCTGAAGCGATCGTCCAGAAGATAGAGTTATTAGCACGTCAACCTGAATTACGTAGGCAAATGTCTCAAAATGCTTTAAAACGAGCAAATGAGTATACCTTAGATAAATATGGACAACGCTTGCTAAAAATTTTAAATGAAATGTAGTTTCATTCAATAAATATTGAAAACGTTTTACGAGTATTTCTTTTTTACGGTAGCTATTTGTATCTCTTTTATTTTACCGCAGGCGATCGCCACTGTCCTAAAATTCTGTCTTGATTTTCCACAAAAGCTGATACCCTTGGCGCAAAATTCTCAAATTAATCAAGAATTTACACTCGACACTCTCGCATAACACCTGCTAAGACTCTAACTATGCCTCCAACTCTCGAAATTCCTTTTAGTTATTATATTGCAGCAATCCTTTTGCTCGTGCTGTTTGTGGAGGCATTCAGCAAAATATACAACAGTTGGGCTATCCCTGCGCTGGTAACCTATCTAACCACTGGCATGTGGTACTTCACTGAAGTCTTTTATACTCCTGAACGGTTAACCATTTTTCCAACTTCCATCATAGAGCAAGGCTACTATCAAATCTGCCTTTTTCTGATTGTCTTTCGTTGCTTACTGCCATACTTTACCCACAGGCTACAAAAATCTCTATCTCACGTAACTTACTTCAACTGGTTTACCCTAAATCCTAATCGGATACTGCAAATTTTGCTGATTATTTGGCTACTTTTGTTGATTTATGGTTTCAGTCGCTTAAATTGGGATTTTTTACAAGCTTTATTTCCCCGAGGCGGTCGCTGGGCACCCAAAATGTGGAGTCGAGGTGCAGTAGGAGTTGAGACTGATTTCATAGTATCTATGGCTGGATACATTTACACCCTGATCTGTGCAATGTTTGGCGTGCTGTTTTTTTTTCAACGCCAATTTCAAGCAAAGGTAATCAATTTGATGGTGATTGCTATCAGTTGGCCATCTTTCTATCTTTCTGGCGCAAGAAATGTGTTTCTTGCTGTAGCCATGCCAGCATATATGGCTTACGTGTTAACTTCCCGTCAAAAATGGTGGATAAAAGCAGCAATTTCAGCAGGACTATTTGTTTTTATTAATTATTTGATGTTAATCGCCATTAGCTTACGTAATACGGGAATTGATACTTATTTTCAGGGTACCGTGACTCTCAATTCCAATACTAAGCATCTAGGCTTAAATATGGCTGAGGAATTATTTTATATCAATAACTTTTACGAACAAGGGCGGTTAACTTTAATGTATGGCATGGATTATGTAGCGGAAGCTCTTAACATCATTCCTCGATTTCTCTGGGCTGATAAACCTCTTTTAGGACATGAATACAATCTTCTACGAAATCCTAGTACTGGTATTACAGCAACAATTGCTGCCGGATTAATTGGGCGTGGTGTCATAAATTTTGGTTCTTGGTTGGGACCGATTGCACCCGCTATATTGATGGCACTTTGGGCTGCTTTTCTAGCAAACCTCTGGAGCCAGCGAGCATCGATATTACGACTGACACTTTTCTTAGTAGGTTTGGGGATTACACCTAACTTGGGACGAGATATTACTCTGCTTGTCCTTTGGCCTATGATTTTTGGTTATATTATTGTCCGCTATTTGGAACGCCTTGAGCGTCGCCGAGTACAGAGAATTGCTGCTCAGCATTGCTACTATAATGATGAATTACACTCTTAATAACCTGCAAATAGCAATTTTGTTTGCTAATTACGGCCCTTATCATATTGCTAGAGTAGAATCCGCCTATCACGCTTGCCAATCTAGAGGATGGAATGTTTTTGGGATTGAATTAGCTCGTTCAGGAGAAGAATATCCTTGGCAAGCCTCTCTAAAAAATATTGCTTTTGAGTTAATTACTATTTGCCAAAGTTCTACCTATGAGAAAGCTGGAAAACTTTTTCTAATTCAAAACATTCTTAAAACACTATCAAAAACTCAACCTGATGTTTTAGCTATAGCAGGTTATAGTGAACCAGCAATGATAGCTGCTTTTTTGTGGGGTAAGTTGAATAAAAAAACTTTAATTCTACTTTCGGAATCTAAAGAAGATGATGTTACGAGAATTTTGCATAAAGAATTGTTTAAAAAACAAATAATACATAATTACGATGCAGCTCTTGTGGGTGGAAAGTCACATCAAACATATTTGCAAAAACTGGGTATGAATTCATCATTAATTACCTGGGGATATGATGTTGTTGATAATAAAGTTTTTCAAGCCAACCAAATTCAAATTTTACCACCCCCTTTAAATAAACCATATTTTTTAACTATTAATCGTTTTGTTGCTAAAAAAAATATTCCTTTTATCTTAGAAGCTTATGCTTGCTACCGTAATGAATTGAGTGATTCAGCCTGGGATTTAGTATTATGTGGTGATGGCGAACTTCGACCACAAATCGAAAATCAAATTAATCAATTACAGTTAAATGATCATGTTTATCTTCCAGGGTTTTTGCAACAAGATGAATTACTTCCCTACTTTGCTCATGCAAAATGCTTTATTCATGCCAGCATTCAAGAACAATGGGGGTTGGTAGTAAATGAAGCAATGGCAGCTAGTTTACCTGTATTAGTATCTAATCGTTGTGGATGTTACGCAGATTTAATCATTGAGGGTGTTAATGGTTTTGGTTTTGATCCTATTTGCCCATCTGAGTTAATAAACTTGATGATTAGTGTCACTGAAGGAAAATATAACCTTAATCAACTCAGTCAAGCAGCTTTAAAACATATAAATCAAAATTTTTCTATTGACAAATTTGGTTCAGGGATTGTTAACGCAATAGATCAGACTATTAAAGTCTGATCTATAAACAAACTGAAATCTATTTACGTAACAAGTAAATTGCCTCAGAGCCAATATATTTCGATAGCTTTTCAAACCTAGCCTCTATTGAAAAGTTCCATTGAGGAGGAAGTATATTATCTAGAAATTGGCAACCTATAGAAAATTTTTCCATAGATTCAATTTTTAAATTAGCTTCTTGGCAAATTTTTACAATATCTTTTGTTTTGTAATACAATATTTTGTAACCATTCTTCTGAAAATACCGTTTTTCTGTCAATAGTTTTACTGCTTGCGTAGTTGGGTGATCCAACAATGTGGTTTGCAAAATTATTCTTCCATCCTTAGATAATAAATTTGTTAAAGATTTTAAAAGTTCCAGTGTGTTAGGAATATGAGCTATTAACCCTGAACAAATAATTAAGTCATATTCTTGAGCCGAACTTGTATTCTCTATAAATTCAAAAATGTCTAAATTAAAGCATTTTATATTTATCAGGTTGGAAAAGTTATTTTTGCAGTTATTATAAGCTAATTCCAGCATTTTTCCTGATATATCAACTAAAGTTACTTCCTCAAAATTATCAGACTGAATAACATTAGCTGTGATTTTACCATCTCCTACTGCACAATCTAATAATCTACCTGAAAATTGAGAAGATAATTCAGTAATAATTTCCCTGCGTTTATTAAAATTAAAAATTGTCCCCGATTTTTTCTCCATATCGAAATAATTTGAATATATAGCTGAGGTTTTATTGAAGAAATTTTGAATGACAGTTTTCTGGTTATCTAGCATATCGCTTCCTGGATAAAGTTCCACATAAAGATAACATACAAAAAATGTTTTTTAGAATATTAGTATGAAGATTTTAATAGTTGTTCCGGCTTTAGGAAAGGTTTATGGTGGTCCATCAAGAAGTGTTATTGAGCTAGCTGAATCAATTGGGGTACAAGGTATTAACGTTGATATTGTTACTACTAATGCTAACGGTTCTCAATCTTTAGATGTACCTTTATTGACTTGGATCAAAGAAAAAAATTATCGAATAAAATATTTTACTTATTGGAATTTTTTAGATTACAAACTAAGTTTTTCTTTGACATTTTGGTTGTTAAACAATATTACTAACTATGAATTAGTACATACCAATGCTATTTTTTCTTATCCAGTTTTACCTGTATACTGGTCATGCCAAATTAATAAAATTCCTTACGTCGTTACTCCACGAGGTATGCTAGAACCTTGGGCTTTGGCTTATAAGTCATGGAAAAAAAATCTTTATTTTCTGGCTTTAGAAAAACCAGCTTTACAAAAAGCAAGTTCTATTCAAACGTTAGCTTCTAGTGAGGCAGAAAGTATTAAACATCTCGATTTGAAAACACCATTAGTAATTATACCCAATGGAATTCATAAGCAAGATTTTGAATCACTACCTAACCCTAATATTTTTTATCAACAGTTTCCTCAAACGTGTAATAAAAAATTAATTATATTTTTAGGACGAATCGATCCTAAAAAGGGGTTAGATTTATTAGCTACAGCTTTTGCCCAAGCATATCAAAAATTTCCTGATATTCATTTAATTGTTGCTGGTCCTGATAATATAGGGTTTTTACCAACGGCTGACAACTACTTTATCGAGGCTGGATGTAGGAATGCTGTGACTTTTACGGGAATGCTAACAGATTCTCTGAAATATGCTGCTCTTGCAGCTGCTAGCATCTATGTTGCTCCTTCCTATTCTGAAGGTTTTAGTATGTCTGTGTTAGAAGGAATGGCATCAGGATTACCTTGTGTGATTACCACTGCATGTAATTTTCCCGAAGCAGCAACTGCTAAAGCTGCTCATGTAGTCGATATTAACTCAGATGCGATCGCAAATGCTTTAATTGATTGTTTAACTAATCCAGAAGAAGCAAAAATTATGGGCGATCGCGCTCGTAAATTAGTTTTTGAAAGGTATACCTGGGAAAATATTGCATCACAAATGAAACAAGTCTACACAAATATTATTGAGAACAAACCTATTGATGCTGTGGGTGAAATTAATCACGAATCTGGAGTTATTAAAATATGACTTTCACTAGTACCAAGTACGAGTATTACTATCAAACTCATCAATCCGGACATCATCATGCTTATCTAAAGCAACCCCTAATCAAGATGATATCTGAAACTATATTACCAAGATATACAAATCAACAAAAGCTTCGGATTTTAGATATTGGCTGTGGTAATGGCAGTTTAAGTAATTTTATTGCACAGCATGGTTATGAGGTTGTTGGTATTAGACCCGTCCTAAAACTTGCAAGCCAATATTTACAAGGCTTTGAGACCAATCCTTGCAGATTCTCTTTAAACGTAACAATTAGGGTTTGATATCGTTACTGATAGTTTAGAGCCAAAAAATGAAATTATGCATTCAAGGCTATCGCTAATTTTTATTAATCCTAATTACCTCGTTAAAACTAAAGTACCAATTCGTAGCCTAACCAGACCACAAACTGTTAAAATTATTTCTTGATAGATATTTGAGTTCAGCCCGAATCTGTGTGAAGTTATTTTAAAAATTCTCGTGAGTCTGATTAAATGTTCTATAAATATACGTTTGCTTGACAGAATTTTATTTTCTATTTTTTGTTGTTCGTTTAATTGCAGGTTTCTTTTTTTCTTATGAGGAGTTGTAATATTCTTACCTCCTTGATATCCTTTATCTCCCTCGAATTCTTGTTCGGCATTAAATTTTTTCTGTTGTTCTCTAAATAAATTGATGTCTGATGTGGGACCAGAAAATCCTACTTCTACATCAATTATATCTTTGCCCGATGGCAAACCTACTAATTGACTTTTTAAAGTCTGTTTTTTTCTTTCCCGAATAAAACTTTTTTTGCTTTTCGTTGTCAGATGGTCTATTAATAGGCTGTTCTAGGCTATCTACTAAGAGTTGAAAATTCGTCAATATTTCTTGTACAATCATTAAATCTCCTTCTTTATCCTCAAGTTGTTCTAGTAAACTGGATGGGAGAATTACTCGGATAATTTTCCTCCAATAATGAAAATTCATATGAGCTTCGCTTTTAGATACACCAAACAACATTCCTAGTATTTCAAAGGTTGGTATTTGTCTGAGATAAAATAGACATAGACATATTTGCTCGGAATTTGATAATAATTCTTTCCGTCCTCCCCCAGGATAATTAATCCTTACTTTTTGCTTTTCTTTTTCCTTCTGGATTTTTATATGTTCTTTTAAAGCTGATTGAAGTAGCGCTTGAAACTGTTCGTGACTAATGCCCAAAATCTGCTTTGTTCTATCAGGGTATTTTTGGATATAATCTAAGACAATACACATTTTAAATCAGAGTGGTAGACTGCTAATTTTACTTTCTATCACTTTTTTGTGCCTGGATTATATTTTGGACGGGTCTATTGAAGAATTTAGGACTTGCTGTTTCAGGTAAGATGGATAAACACTACACTAGTCTCTGGGATGGTGGTCATATAAAGTTCTTTTCTGTCGCCACAATGAATCATCTACTAACATCAGAGAACTATACAAACATCAAATTTATGTTTTCAGGTGGATTTCCCTATTTTTGGAAATCAATGTTATGTTCTAGCACAAAAATTTAGTTTAAATAATCAATTGTCATAAATCTCTCATGCTAGAAGAAATTACTCCTCTGATTCTTACATATAATGAAGCAGCAAATATTAATAACAATCTTCAGCACCTCACCTGGGCTAAGAAAATTATTGTTATTGATAGCTATAGTATAGATGAGACTTTAGAAATTTTAGAGTCTTATCCTCAAGTACAAGTTTATCAAAGGAAGTTTGATTCCTTTGCATCTCAATGTAATTATGGATTAGAAAAAATAACATCTGAATGGGTACTATCTTTAGATGCTGATTATATCTTAACTGATGAGTTAATTGATGAAATTGAAGCACTACCATTAGAGACAAATGTAGACAGTTATAATATCAATTTCAGGTATTGTATTTTTGGTAAGCCATTACATGGGACTTTACTCCCGCCCCGTAAGGTTCTATATAAAAGAACAAAAGCTCATTACAAACAAGATGGTCATGCTCACCGTGTTAGTGTAGAGGGTAACTGTAAATTACTATATAGTTACATTTATCATGACGATCGCAAATCCTTAAGTCGTTGGTTATGGGCACAGGATCGCTACATGGTAATTGAAGCTAAAAAATTACTAGAGACACCAAACAGCAAACTCAGTTTAGGCGATCGCATTCGTAAACAAAAAATTCTTGCACCCATTATTATCTTGTTCTACTGCCTAATCCTTAAGGGCGGAATCCTCGATGGCTGGCGCGGTTGTTATTATGCATTCCAACGTGTATTAGCAGAAGTTCTGTTGGCAATTCATCTCATTGAGGCGGAAAAGTTAAAACATGATTCTGCTACACCAACTGAGAAATCGGTGCAATATCAGTGACATCTTCGCATCACTCAGTATTAATCCCTGTAAAAAGAGCGATCGCCTCTGTCCTCAACCAATGGTTGAAGCGATCTCTGAGCTAACACATCATACATGTACTAGTCGCAAAAGATTTGTGAGAGTAGTTCATCACGACTGAAACCAAGATGTTCCGCTACATCCCGTAAAATAGCATTTAGGGTACCTACCTTCAGTGGGTCGTGAGCGGGAATTGTGATGTGATGTTCACCTTTTAATTGAGTTGTCAGGCGAATATGGCTTCCAGTTTGACGGTCAACCGCATAGTCAAAACGAGCTAATAACTTGACTAAATCCTCACCAGACAAATCTCGTGGTAGCTTCATGAAGCTATTACCTCGTCACGGACAATATGTAGCCGAATCGCTTGAGGACGGTTTTGTTGGTCAGGAAAATGGCAGCGAACAGCATCCCGCACCATTTCTTTTAAAATAACCAAATCGTCAGCCTGAGTAAAAATTGATTGACCTTGGGCTATTGCTGTATAACCACCTTCGGGGTCTTCTTCCACAAGAAATACAATTTCAATGTTTGTATTTTCCACTTTTGAGTTCTCAATCAACCATAGCTACATAGTATAGCGATCGCTCTCATCCCGCCTTTAATTAAGGGACTTCCAATTAAAAAAATACCCACGGGGGTAGGGGCACGGCACCGATAAAATATCGGTAATACCGAAAGTTTGTAGATGCCGTGCCCCTACAAGTTGGATAATTTATTTTTTGGAGTTCCCTAATTCAAGTCTGTATAATAAAAAAATCGACCCTGCTAGCGATCGCCTAAATCAGACCATGACAGTTCTACAAGGTCACCCGGCAAATGCCTTACCCCCGATTACCTGGCAGAAACTACCTGCTGATTTTCCTTTGCCCGATGAACCTGTGGAAAGTAATCTGCAACCCCTGTTAGCCGCCGCCCTGCGAGAATCCCTTGAATTAGCAGGTTTGATTCTCGAATCAATTTTGATTGCTTCTAATTTTGGTATTTGTGCCACAGTTGGTGATAAAACTATCGTTAAAGCACCGGATTGGGTTTATGTGCCATCGGTTCATCCCCTACCTTCAGGAGAAATTCGCCGCAGCTATACTCCCTATACAGAAGGAGACAAGCCAGCTTTAGTCATGGAATTTATCTCCGCCACAGAGGGAGGAGAATATTCAATTAATCCCCACTATCCTTATGGTAAGTGGTACTTTTACGAACAGATTTTAAAAATTCCTGTCTATGTAATTTTTCATCCGCAAATTGGAGTATTAGAAACTCATTTATTAGAGCAGGGTAAGTATCAACAACAATCCCCAGATGAAAACGGACGCTTTTGGATCGAAGCCTTGGGTTTATTTTTAGGGGTGTGGATGGGGAAAAAAGCAGAATTAGAAGGCTACTGGCTACGCTGGTGGGATCAATCTGGTAATTTATTACCTTGGGGAAGTGAGTTAGTAGAACAAGAACGTCAACGTGCAGAACAAGAACGTCAACGTGCAGAACAAGAACGTCAACGTGCAGAACAAGCAGAACAAAAGGCTGGTAAATTAGCGCAAAGACTGCGAGAAATGGGGATTAATCCTGAAGAAATTTAGCTTTTTTCCCAGGACATAACAGTTGTATAGACAAATCAGAAAATATGGGCTATTAACCTTAGCCACTATGATTGTGGTGTTGTTGAGTGTAATTCCTCTGCGAATTGCGATCGCATCCTACCAAGCCCCCTACCCTCAAGCTATTCTTACCCTTGGTGGCGGTTTAGATAGAGAAAAATTCACTGCCCAATTTGCCCGAATACATCCCACTCTAGACATCTGGGTTTCTAGTGGTTTACCCCCAAAGCTAGCGCGAAAAATTTTCCGCAACGCAGATATACCTAACAGTCGTCTTCACCTTGACTATCGTGCTGTTGACACAGTTACTAACTTTACTTCTCTGGTTTTTGAGTTTAAACAACGTCATATCCAGCATCTATATTTAATTACCTCCGATTTTCACATGCCTAGAGCAGCATCAATTGCCATTTTAGTTCTAGGTAGCCAAGGCATTACTTTTACCTCTATTTCTATTCCTTCCAAGCAACCTAGCGAATCAATCCCTCATATCTTGCGAGATATGGGGCGTTCCCTTTTATGGATTGTTTCAGGACGTACTGGAGCTAGTCTCAATCCCAATATTAAATAACTGATTTTATGCATTTAGATCAATATTCTCTTGGCAGTTATACTCCTGGCGCACCTTACTGGAAACAACTATTGTGGTACTTTTTGGGTTCACCTATAGTTGAGAGTAATTGGCTACCTTTTTCAACTCTCAAGGTTTGGGTACTTCGCAGTTTTGGCGCTAGCATTGGTCAACAAGTCCGCATTAAACCAGGCGTGCGAGTGAAGTTTCCTTGGCGTTTGACTGTGGGTGATTTTGTTTGGATTGGAGAAAACGCTTGGATTGATAACCTTGCGCCCGTAATTCTTGAAAGCCATGTATGTCTATCGCAAGGGGTCTATCTCTGCACGGGTAACCATGACTGGTATCATCCAGATTTTAAACTGATTCCTGCACCGATTCACATTCAAGAAAGTAGTTGGATTGCAGCTAAGTCGATAATTGGCCCTGGGGTGACAGTTGGACGAGGCGCAGTGCTGGCCTTAGGGGGAGTGACAGGGCGCTCTTTAGAACCAATGATCGTTTATGCAGGTAATCCGGCTCAACCTATCAAGAGTAGAGTTCGGGAAAAAGTAGAAGATGTACTTCAAATATCTCCAGCAGATGAATTCATTCATACCCGCCACGTTCTTGAAGAGACTAGGGATTAGGGGCTAGGGAAGGGAGACTAGGGACTGTTTTCAAACTCCAAAAGTAGGTTGGGTTAAGCCAAGCGCAACCCAACGAAGTGACGTAAATGTTGGGTTTCGTTCCTCAACCCAACCTACAATTAAGTCTAATTTAGAGTTTGAAAACACGCCCTAGGGGCTAGGGGCTAGAGAAGGGAGACAAATGACAAATGACCAATGACTAATACGCTATTTTAAATAAAATTATTACATTGAAGCTTTAAGTAATAAAACTCAATAATCTTGCTGTTTTTATCCCCGGTTGCAATTAGTTTGTAAAGGATAATTGATAAGTGTTGTCAAACTCATGCCTACAGCTCGACACTAGAAATACAACACAGCAATTATTCTTATGCTTACTATTTCTAACGTTCAATTCAAGCAGTCTTTTTGGCGACCTGCTGTCCTATTAACTCTGGGCTTTTGGCTGGGTGCTAGCCTACTTTTAGATTGGGTAATTATGCCTAGCCTTTACATTTCTGGCATGATGACTCAAGCTAGTTTTTCTACAGTTGGCTATGTGCTTTTTTGGAATTTTAATCGTGTGGAATTATTGTCGGCTGCTGTAGTATTAACTGGTGTACTAGCTTTAAGCCAAACCCATGTCAATTGGCGGCACAAGGGTATTATTTTATCTGTACTGCTGTTAGTTATAGCGTTGCTTGATACTTATTTTTTAACGCCACAGATGAGTGCGATTGGCTTACATCTCAATGCATTTGATGCGGAAACTACTATTCCTGCAGCGATGAATTTGCTCCACGGTAGTTATTGGCTATTGGAAGTTATCAAACTGATAGCTGGTGGTTTGCTTTTAAACTGTTGCTGGCAACAGGAAGCTTAAGATTGCAATCTTAAGCGATTATCTTCAATAAAATTAACCAAAATTAGGGGGTACAACATTGTTGTGCCCCCTAATCGATATATGGTAATTATTTTGCGAGTTTTGTATTGACTATGCTGATTCTTCGGAATCGTTAAAAAATAACAAGCGTGCGGCGAGTATAGCAAATCCTACAGCCGCGATCGCTTTTAATAACTTTGTGGGTAAAACCTCTGCAACGGCTCCCCCAGCTAATGCTCCCAATAAGCTAGTTAATATTAGAGCCATAGCAGTAGCAAAAAACACAGCCCGCCGCGATTGACTGCGTCCAGAAAGTGCGATCGCAGCTAGCTGGCTCTTATCGCCTAATTCTGATAAAAAAACTGTAATAAAGCTTAGTCCTAAAAGATGCCAATCCATATTATTTCAGGGAAGGAAGGAAGGGGGACAAGAAAGACACATGACTTGTACAGACGCGATTCATCGCGTCTCTGACAAATGACTATTAACCAATCAATACATCCCAAAACAGCATGATGGAAATGAACAATAACATTACACCTGCTGATTTCTCTACGGTTTTGGGACTTAGCTTAGTGGCGATCCATCCTCCTAAGAGGACTCCTAATAAGCTGGTGGTGATTAATGCAGCTGCAGAACCCATAAACACTACCCAAGGCGCGTGAGATTCTGCACTCATCAATAAGGTTGATAACTGAGTTTTATCTCCAATTTCTGCGAGAAAAATGGTGATGAAGGTAGTACCAAAAATCATCGCTACTGATTCTGGCTTTTTGGGACTATCGGCTATTACAGGCTGAAGCGGCTCAAGGGTTGCAGTTGTGAGGTTAATATCTTTACTGTCTTTGAGTTCTAGCTGATTTTCAGGCTGAGAGATATTAGAAAGGCTTGGTGGTGCAGAATCAAGTTTCACGGGCAGTAGTTTGATTTCTAGATTGTTTTCATATTCTTCTCATTTTCTCAGATTGTTGTAATAAATTGCAAGAGATGCGATGAATCGTATATTTGCCAGAGACGCGATGAATCATATATTTGCAAGAGACACGATGAATCGTAGATTTGCCAGAGACGCGATTAATCGCGTCTGTACAATTGAGTTGGTTAAAAACCGACGGCTTTGTTGAAGCGGATCAGTTCCAAACTGCGATCGCCATATACCCCTTCTATTTGTTGGCGACAGCAATCAATGGCAAAATCGTTTAACTCTTCCGGCTCAATACCATACATATCTTGAAATATTTCCGCTTCAACGCGGCAAAAACGGGGACGATTGGCGTATATGCGACATTCTCGCGTTATGTGGTCAAAATTCACGCACCATCCGCCTTCACCCACCATGCTCATATAAAGTTCGAGTTCTGCGGGTGTCAGATAATCTTCTATCTCTGGACGATCTGCTGGGTCAAGATTACAGCAGGCTCCACATTGCTTAATACATTGCCAAGTTGTCATAATTGTCAATAGTCAATGGTCAATAGTCAATGGTCAATGGTCAATGGTCAGAGACGCGATGAACCCTTGTCTGTACAATAGTCATTTGTCTTCCTTGTCTCCCTTGTCCTCCTTGTCCCCCTTCCCTCGTTCCCTAGCCCCTCATCTTACATTTTTGTGTTTTTTTCTATAATTTTGTTAAGTAAATTAAATCTGACGCTCCTTCGCCGGATATGATCGATTGCGGGTTTTGCAATTTGACGTTATTGAATTTTTTAAGACAATCGGGAGGATAGCATGTTTGAGGCTTTAGCCAATATCAATTGGGAAGTTATTTTTCAACTACTTTTTGTTGGTCTCATTGTACTCGCTGGGCCAGCTGTAATCTTTGTCCTAGCATTTCGTAACGGCGATCTGTAATAGTACTGCGTTACTCAAGCTCAGAGCAGCAACTTAAGCTGCTCTGAGCTTCGATGTCTGAAAATTCAGGATTGATTGTGCAGTACAGATAAAGCCTGAAGTGCAGCTTGAATGATGTTGTCATACTGTGGTTGACAGACATCAATTTCTTGGGCATCTTCACGGCTATTGCCGAGTAAACCAATTGTATGTCCTGGTTGCATCACTAAAACTTTGCCTTCAGGATTTTTAATTCTCAGTTCTGGTAAGGAACCTGGGTGAAAAATACCACAACTGTACTGACGTTGTTTGTACTCAAAGGTGGTTTTTAAGGGACGAGGTGAGGAAGTTCCAAATAGGTGAGACTGGGTTGTTAGTCGCAGTCCTATAAGTTCCATCTCGATGCTGGTATTGCCATTAAAGTTATTTTCTCGCAATTTATAAGCAATATCGACGCGCGAGGGTAGGGGGTAGTAGTCGCGCCACCGCCAAGCGATCGCTTTAATTTTATACTGTTGTCCGTCGATAGTTTGGGCAAGTGTAAGTTTGATATGTCCTTTCCCGACTATTTGCTGTTCGACTACTTGCACATTCGGTGTCCAGAAGACTGGATCGGGATTATCGATACCGCAGGGATGCAAAGCATTCAGCTGTTGGTAAAGCTGGTAATTGATTTCACTAAAATTGACTTGGGTGTCAATTTTCAATAATGGCTTGAGGTGCTGGGGTTCTAAGCATTGATTGGCAAATTCAATCAAACGCGATCGCAATTTTGCTAAATTTTCTACAGATAAAGAAAATCCACCAGCAGCTTTGTGTCCGCCATATTTACCTAATAAATCATCACAAGCTTGTAAGGCTTCAAATACGTGAAATTCCGGAATTCCTCTGGCGGAACCGCGAATGTGTGTATCATCTTCATAAGTAGCAATAAATACAGGCACACCGTAGCGTTCTACCAAACGGGAAGCGACAATTCCGATTACACCATGATGCCATTTTGGTTGAACAACTAATAATACTCGGTCATCTGGGAGTGATGCGATAAATTCAGTTTCCACATAAGCGATCGCTTCTTGTTCAATTTGCTCGCACATTTCCTGGCGCTGTTGATTCACCGATTCGCACTGCATTGCTCTTTCCAGCGCGATTCCCATATCATCTGTAGTCAATAAATCAATCACAATCTGCGGATCGCCAATTCTCCCGATCGCATTAATTCTCGGCCCCAAACGAAAGCCAATATCCTCAGGCTTTAACGATTTTGGATTTTGGATTTTGGATTTTGGATTGATATCAACTTCTTCTGAATTTTGAATTTTGTAGCGCTCTGCGCTTCCCGCAGGGTATTTTGAATTTTGAATTGGTTCACTCCCCTGAACTCCCGCCATTTGAATCAACGCCTGTATCCCTGGTAACCGGGATTTAGGTAAAAGCTGTAAACCGCGTTTTACCCAGCGACGGTTGACGCCGGTTAAGGGAGCCAAATCTGCGATCGTGCCCAAGGTAAATAATGCTAACATCGGCTGAACTAAACCCCTAGTTTCATCTAGCTGTTGTGCTAGGGATACCGCCAGAATATAGGCGACACCGACACCCGCAACGCCTCGATAGGGTGAAGATTCAGCGATTAATTTCGGGTTGAGAATAGCATTTGCGGGTGGTAATTGTTGGGGAATGTCATGATGATCGGTGACAATTACCTTTAATCCCAGTTCTCTAGCTCTGGCGATGGGTTCATAAGCAGAAATCCCGTTATCAACGGTGAGAATTAATCCCACGCCTTCACTGTGGAATTCTTCCACAATACGTTTATTAATGCCATAACCATCATGCATTCGGCTAGGGATAGCATAATCAACTTTAGCACCTAGAGCCTGGAGACTGCGCAATAGTAAAGCGGTGCTAGTCATTCCATCCGCGTCATAATCACCGCAAATAGCAATTTTTTCTGCTGAGGCGATCGCATTTTCCAATAACTCCACACTCAGCGCCAAGTCGGGAAATTCTTCTAATGGCGCAGGTAAAACTAGAGATTCTGGCTCTAAAAAGGCTTTTGCTGCTTCTAAGCTTTCAATTCCCCGGTTAATTAAAAGCTGGCTAATAATAGGTGATATTTGACTGGATAAAGCCAATTTTTGGGCAAATTCCGTTTTTTGTGGGTAAATTTGCCAACGTTGATTTGGTAAGCGTCTACGAGGTTTTGATGTTTCTGAAGGAGCAATGTCTAGCACAATTCACAATAACAGTTATTCTTAACCCTCATAACTCATAGCGCAAACTGCTCAATTTTGCTAGTTATTTGCATCATTAAATTAACAAATGTAAAAGACTTACAGCCTTTACCGTTAGTCAACAACTTATTCATGGGAATAATAAATTTGTCTCAACGTGCTTACAGCACCTTTTGTAAGTTCAGCGTTATCAAAGGCTAGAAACCCAAAAATCAATTTACATTATCTTGTCAGTACAAATGACTACAGAGAACCTTAAACCCCTTATTCCTGGTTATCAAATTAGCTCGCAACTTTATGCAAGTTCTTGCACGAGTGTATATCGAGCTATCCGCGAGCGGGATGGACTTCCAGTAGTCATTAAACTTCTGAATTCTCAATTTCCTAGCTTTACTGAATTACTCCAATTTCGTAATCAATATACCATCAGTAAAAATCTGCATATTCCCGGTATTAGTCAGCCTTTGGGATTAGAAAGTTACGCTAATGGTTATATTTTAGTCATGAAAGACGGAGGAGAAATTTCTTTAAGAGAATATATTAAAATTACAAATCTATCCTTAAGGGAATTCTTGGAAATTGCAATTCAATTAACTAGTATTCTTCACTGGTTGCACCAAAATAATGTAATTCATAAAGATATAAAACCAGCAAATATACTGATTAATTGCCAAACAAAACAAATTCAATTAATAGATTTTAGTATTGCTTCCTTACTGGGCAAAGAAACTCAAGAAATTAACAATCCCCATGTTTTAGAAGGAACTTTAGCTTATATTTCTCCAGAGCAAACAGGGAGAATGAATCGGGGAATAGATTATCGCAGTGATTTTTATTCTCTTGGTGTTACCTTATATGAAATATTATCTGGAGAATTGCCATTTCTCTCAGAAGATCCCTTAGAGTTGCTGCATTGTCATATTGCAAAAACACCAACTGGCTTGGAATGTAGAGAAAATATCCCACAGGTAATTGCGGATATTGTAATGAAATTAATGGCGAAAAATGCCGAAGATAGATATCAAAGTGCTTTGGGATTAAAGCATGATTTAGAAACTTGTTTAGCCCAACTGCAAGATACAGGCGAGATTAAATATTTTACAATTGGGCAGAGGGATGCGTGCGATCGCTTCCTAATCCCAGAAAAATTATATGGGCGAGAGGAAGAAGTTGCCACCTTACTCCAAGCCTTTGAACGTGTCGCCAATGGCACATCAGAAATAATGCTAGTAGCGGGATTTTCGGGGATTGGGAAAACTGCGGTAGTCAATGAAGTTCACAAACCCATTACCCGTCAGCAAGGGTATTTTATCAAAGGTAAATTCGATCAATTTAATCGTAATATTCCCCTATCCGCTTTTGTGCAAGCCTTGCGGGATTTAATCGGACAATTGTTATGTGAGTCTGACAGCCAACTGCAAGGATGGAAAAGCAAATTTTTGGATGTTTTGGGCGAAAATGGGCAAGTTTTAATTGAGGTAATTCCCGAATTAGAAATTATTATTGGGAAACAACCCCCAGCGCCAGAATTATCGGGAACAGCCGCACAAAATCGCTTTAATTTATTATTCCAAAAGTTTATTTCTGTCTTTACTACAAAAGAACATCCCTTAGTCATATTTCTCGATGACTTACAATGGGCAGATTTAGCATCTTTACATTTAATTAAGCTGGTAATGGCAGATAATGGACATCTGCTGTTGTTGGGTGCTTACCGAGATAATGAAGTTTCGCCAGCACACCCCTTAATGCTGACAGTCGAGGAATTGCTGAAAGCGGGGACAACAATTAATACAATTACCCTGAAACCCTTGGCTGTAAGCGATATCAATCACTTAGTTGCGGATACTTTGCAATGTTCCACTGCCCGAACCCATCCTCTCACAGAATTAATCGCCCGTAAAACCCAAGGTAACCCCTTTTTTATTACCCAGTTTCTCAAAGCTTTATCTGAAGATGGGCAAATTACCTTTAATCGTAACCAAGGTTATTGGGAATGTGATATGGCGCAAATCAACGCTTTATCTCTTACCGATGATGTAGTGGAGTTTATGGCGCAGCAATTGCAAAAATTGCCGCCAGAAACCCAAAATGTACTGAAATTAGCCGCTTGTATCGGCAATACTTTTGATTTAACTACCTTAGCGATCGCATCTCAACAATCGTCAACTTATACCGCTACAGCTTTATGGAAAGCTTTGCAAGAGGGGTTAATTTTACCCACCAGTCAGACTTATAAATTCTTTCAGGTAGAAAACGCCGCACAAACTCTAGAAACGCAGTCTGTTAATTTAACTTATCGCTTTCTCCACGATCGCATTCAACAAGCTGCTGACAAACTCATTGCAGACGCGGATAAATCAGCCACCCATTTGAGGATTGGGGAGTTATTACTATCTCACACTCCCCCAGAGCAACTAGATACATATATATTTGAAATTGTCAACCATTTAAATGTAGGTATTGATTTAGTTACCCAGCCAGAGAAAAAGCTAGAAATAGCGCGACTAAATTTAATTGCAGGGTGTAAAGCCAAAAATGCGATCGCCTATGATGCGGCGGTGAAATATTTTACCCAAGCAATTGATTTACTACCCCCTGATACTTGGAATACACAATACCCATTCACCCTGAAATTACATCACGAGCGCTTAGAAGCTGCTTGTCTGAACTTAGACTTTGACAAGCTAGCAGCATGGGGTGAGATTGTCTTGCAATCTGCAACTTCTTTACTGGATACTATTAAAGTCCATGAAACTCAAATTATGGCATTGCGGTCTCAAGGTAAATTGTTGCAGGTAGTTGAGACTGGGTTACAAGTGCTGAAATCTCTTGGCGTAGAATTTCCTCAACAGCCAACTATGGCAGATATTGGCGCAGCTGCCGAGCAAACAAGGCAACTTTGGCAAGGGCGTACACCCATGAGTTTGCTAGATTTGCCAGCGATGAGCGATGCGCAGCAACTTGCAGTTATGCAAATTTTGACAAAATTGATGGCAGCTGCATACATTGCCGCACCGACACTGTTACCGCTACTTGTGTTTAAAGAAGTTGAGATTTCTATCCTGTTTGGGAATGCGCCGATTTCCATCTTTGCCTATGCAGACTATGGATTGATGCTCTGTAGTTTCATGGACGATATTGATGCTGGGTATGAATTTGGACAACTGGGATTAAAGTTATTAGAGAAATTGCAAATTAATGCCTTTAAAAGCAGGGCTTACTTTATTTTCAACAGCTTTATTCGCCACTGGAAAGAACCTTTGCATCACACGATTCCCTCTGTTTTAGAAGGCTATCAAAATGGGCTGGAAAACGGAGACTGGGAATGCGTAGCCTTGAATTTAATGATCTACGGACAGTATAGTTATTGGAGTGGTCGAGAATTAACTGATTTGGCTAAAGAAATGGAGGCTTATCGGCAAGCTATCAGCCAAGTCAAGCAAGAAGCGCCACTAAAATATCATGAGTGTTACCAGCAAACAATTCTTAACTTATTGGGTGACAATGAAGTTCCTTATTGTTTACAAGGTAAAGTCTTCGATGCCAGCCAAATATTACCTCATTTTCAAGCTACCCACGATCGCGGGGGATTATTTCACCTTTCTTTATGCCAAGCTAGTCTGAATTATCTGTTTGGAGAATACGAAGCAGCCTTGCAAGCAGTAGCCATAGCAGAAGAATTCAGCGATGCCAGCATTGGCTATGTGATGATTGTGATCCAAGTATTTTATGATGCTTTAATTCATCTGGCAATTTATGAGGATGCTGACACTGACGAAAAATTAGCGATTCTTGAGCGAGTTAATACCCATCAAGAACAACTCCAAAATTGGGCGACTCGTACCCCCTTCAATCATCAACATCGTTGGGAACTAGTAGCAGCAGAACGCGATCGCATTTTGGGGCAATTTGCGGCGGCAATTGAGCATTATGAATTAGCGATTAATGCTGCAAAAACCCACGGTTATCTGCAAGAAGAAGCAATCAGCAATGAACTAGCGGCGAAATTTTACCTCAATTGGGGTAAAGAGAAGATAGCCGCAGTTTATATGCAAGAAGCCTACTATTGTTATGCCCGTTGGGGTGCAAAAGCCAAAACTGACGATTTAGAAAATAGCTATCCCGATTTACTGCGCCCTATTTTTCAGCAAGCAGCAACCAGCTTAAATCCTCTGGAAACTTTAGCTTCGATGACGGGGCTGAATTTCGCAAAATATACCGCGACTACAACTACACTTTCATCCAGCACCAGCGTGAATACGGCTTTAGATTTTGCAGCGATTCTCAAAGCTTCCCAAAGTCTATCTAGTACAATTCACCTCGATGAACTCATACATCAACTCACTCAGATTATTCTCCAACATTCTGGAGGCGATCGCTGTGCTTTAATCTTACCCAACAGTGACGGAGAATGGCAGGTGAGAGCCATTGCGACATCTGAAACCACAGAACTTTGTAGCGAACTGTTAGAAGGGAATCCCAACTTACCGCTAAAGTTGATACAGTACGTCAAAAATGCCCAAGAAGTTGTGGTAATTGACGAACTAAAAACCGATTTGCCTGTAATTGATGAATATTTAGCTCAAAGACAGCCAAAAAGCCTGCTTTGCTTGCCAATTCTCAATCAAGGGCATTTAATTGGTATTTTATATTTAAAAAATAGCTCCGCTAGAGGTGTATTTAGTAGCGATCGCATTTTAATTCTTAACTTCCTCTGTACTCAATCTGCCATTTCTCTAGAAAATGCCCGTCTTTATCAAGATTCGCGAATTTATGGACAAAAATTAGAAGAATCTCTAGAAAAATTACGCCTCAGTGAAAACCGCTTTCAAAAACTCGCAAATAATATTCCCGGATTGATTTATCAGATTCGCATTCAAGCCGATGGTTCATCTTCTATTTCCTACGTCAGTTCTGGATGTCAAACTCTTTATGAAGTAGCCGCAGAGGATTTGCTCTCAGGGAAATACAGCTTGCGTGATTTTGAACATCCCGATGATGGAGCCGAAATACTACGCCTCACTCTACAATCAGCCGCAAATCTCACCCCATTTCAACATCAATGGCGGATTATTACACCTCATGGCAATATCAAATGGGTAGAAGCAGTTTCTCAGCCAGAACGCGGTGAAGATGGGGAAATGGTATGGGATGGGATTGTGATTGATATTAGCGAACGCAAACTTGCAGAACAAGAGCAACAGCGACTGCTAACAATTGTGAATGCTACTCCAGATATTGTGGGTATTGCTGATGCAAACGGTAATACTCTTTACACAAACCCAGCCGGAGAGCGCGTTTGGCAGATAAAAGCGGGATTTAACATTTCTGCTATTACCCCAGCGCCAGCGATGGATTTCATCCAAAATATCGCTATTCCCACCGCTATCAGCCAAGGAATTTGGATTGGTGAGTCAGCTATTTTCGATTATCACAGAAATGAAATTCCGGTATCGCAAGTGATAATTGCGCACAAAAATACCAATGGTGAATTGGCATATCTATCAACCATTATTCGCGATATTAGCGATCGCAAACAGGCTGAAGCCGCACTGCGACAAAAATCACAAGAACTAGAAAACACTCTGCGAGAACTGCAACAAACTCAACTGCAAATGATCCAAAATGAAAAAATGTCTGCACTCGGTAACTTAGTTGCTGGGGTAGCTCATGAAATGAATAATCCCTTAGGATTTATTTCTGCGAGTCTCAAACAAGCAAAACCTATTGTGGCTGATATTACAGAACACATCAAATTATATGAAGAAATTATCCCCAATGCCGACGCAGAAATTCTCAATCATGCGGCAGAAATTGATTTAGATTATAGCTTAGAAGACTTACCAAAAATGCTCGATTCAATGGTAATTGCTTGTGAGCGATTAAATAATATCAGCAACAGTCTTAGAACTTTTTCCCGTGCCGATCGTGATTATAAAGTACCCTTTAATATTAATGAAGGCATTAATAGTACAATTTTAATTCTCAAACATCGCCTCAAAGCTAACAAACACCGTCCAGAAATTACCGTAGTCACAGAATACGCTAATTTACCGACAGTTCCTTGTTTTCCGGGACAGCTAAATCAGGTATTTATGAATATTCTCGCTAATGCTATTGATGCTTTAGATGAGTCTGTTGCTGGGCGAAGTTTTGCGGAAATGGAGTGCAATCCGCAAAAAATTATCGTGAAAACGATAATTGAAAATAACACACTTTACGTATCAATTGCTGATAATGGCAAAGGCATGAGTGAAGATGTTAAAACACATATCTTCGACCATTTATTTACTACCAAATCAGTTGGTAAAGGTACGGGATTAGGATTAGCGATCGCGCGTCAAATTGTTGAAGATAAGCATGGTGGAACCATTCAAGTAAATTCTGTGTTAGGAGAAGGCACAGAATTTATCATTGCTATTCCCATCAACAATTAATCTCATTAACAATTCAAAATTCGCCCATTAAAGACATTGTCAGACAGATGCCCTCGATCGCATAACGAGAGCATGAAAATCTCTCTTAACAGTCAACACTTCGACAAGCTCAGTGCGGCGCAGTCAACAGTCAACCGTCAACCGTCAACCGTCAATAAATTTTGAATGCGTGGATTTTATTTAAAATCTAAAATCTAAAATTGGGAATACTAGCTTCAGACGGCAAACACCAGCTTTTATCATAAGGGATGTTGATATGACGACTGAAACTTACAATCCGACGATTCCCGGATATCAAATTTGCTCGCAAATATATGCTGGTGCGAGAACTAAGGTGTATCGAGCTATTCGCGAATCAGATCGAGTTGCAGTAGTCATCAAACTTCTAGTTTGTGAATTTCCCCACTTCCAAGAATTAGTTCAATTTCGCCACCAATATACTATTACTAAATCTCTGCAAATTCCGGGGATTTTGCAGCCATTAGCCTTAGAAACATATAACAATGGTTATATTTTGGTGATGGCAGATACAGGAGAAATTTCTCTGCGGGAATATATTAAAACTCATGATTTATCCTTGAGAGATTTTTTCAGTGTTGCTATTCAATTAACCAATATTCTGCATAATTTACACCACAGGCGGGCAATTCATAAAGATATCAAACCTGCCAATATTCTCATTAACCCCCAAACCAAACAATTACAACTAATTGATTTTAGTATCGCTTCCCTATTACCCAAAGAAACCACAGAAATTAAAAGTCCGAATGTTTTAGAAGGGACATTAGCTTATATTTCTCCCGAACAAACCGGAAGAATGAATCGCGGTATAGATTACCGTAGCGATTTTTATGCTTTGGGCGTGACATTTTATGAAATATTGACTGGAGAGTTACCATTTAATTGTGAAGATCCCCTGGAATTAATACATTGTCATCTTGCTAAACAACCCAATGCAATTATCAATCCAGAAATTCCGTCAGTACTGGTGAATATTGTCATGAAGTTGCTGGCGAAAAATGCCGAAGATAGATATCAAAATGCTTTGGGATTAAAGCATGATTTAGAAACTTGTTTAGCCCAAATTAAAGATACAGGGGAAATTAGCAACTTTCAAATTGCACAACGGGATATATGCGATCGCTTTCTCATCCCCGAAAAATTATATGGGCGCGAATCAGAAGTTAATACCTTACTCCAAGCCTTTGAACGGGTTGTTAATGGCACATCAGAAATGATGCTAGTTGCGGGATTTTCCGGGATTGGCAAAACGGTGATTATTAACGAAGTTCACAAACCTATTACCAGACAAAAAGGGTATTTTATTAAAGGTAAATTTGACCAATTTAATCGTAATATTCCCTTGAGTGCTTTTGTACAAGCCTTGCGTGATTTAATGGGACAATTATTATCAGAATCAGATGCCAATTTAAAGCAATGGCGCGGGCAAATTTTGGCGGCGTTGGGAGAAAATGCCCAAGTAATTGTCGAGGTGATTCCTGAACTTGAAAAAATTATTGGTAAACAACCATCCGCAGCCGAATTATCGGGAAATGCCGCCCAGAATCGGTTTAATTTGCTGTTTCAAAATTTTATTGCTGTCTTCACTAAAAAACAACATCCCTTAGTCATATTTTTGGATGACTTACAGTGGGCAGATTTAGCTTCTCTACAGTTAATTAAACTGCTGATGGAGGATCGCCAATATTTACTGTTATTGGGGGCTTATCGGGATAATGAAGTCTCTCCCACACACCCCTTTAGCTTGACGGTAGAGGAATTGCACAAATCGGGTAAGACTGTAAATATTATTAGCCTCGCCCCCTTAACTTGGAATGATACAAATCAGTTGGTAGCTGATACCTTACATTGTGCAACAAAGAGAGCGCATCCTTTAAGTGAATTAATTACCGCTAAAACTCAAGGTAATCCTTTTTTTATCACCCAATTTCTCAAAGCTTTATATGAAGATGGGCAAATTACCTTTAATCATTATCAAGGCTATTGGGAATGCGATATTGCCCAAATCAAAGCCCTGTCTCTAACTGATGATGTAGTAGAATTTATTGCTCAACAGTTACAAAAGCTACCCTCAGAAACACAAAATATCCTCAAGTTAGCTGCTTGTATTGGTAACTCTTTTGATTTAGATACTTTAGCGATTGTTTGCGAATATTCAGCAGCAGATGTGGCTTCAGATTTGTGGACAGCTTTGCAAGAAGGGCTGATTATTCCGCAAAGTCAATTATATAAATTTTATGTAAATTATCAGCAGCCAGAAACCAATAAGATTAATATCGAAAATGTAGCCTATCGTTTTTTACACGATCGCATTCAACAAGCAGCTTATTCTCTAATTGCACCAGCCCAAAAGCAATCTACCCATTTTGATATTGGTACTTTGTTATTAGAGAAATTATCGCCGAAAGAAATTGAAGAACGGATTTTTGAAATCGTTAATCATTTAAATCTTGGGCAAACATTAATTACTACCATATCGCAAAAAATCGAATTAGCGAAGCTGAATTTATTGGCAGGTACAAAAGCCAAAGCTGCAACAGCATATTCCGGGGCTTTAAAATATATGACTGCGGGTATAGAACTTTTGCCGGATAACTGCTGGGAACGCTATGATAATTTGAGCCTTTCCTTATTTAAAGAACGTACCGAAATTGAATATTTAAACGGCAATTTTGACCAAGCAGAATCTTGGCTACAACAGACTTTAACTAGGGCAAAAGCACCTTTAGAAAAAGCCGAAGTTTATAATTTGGCGATTGTCCAATATACTCTGCAAGCTAAGTATCCCGAAGCAATTCAAGCCGGGAGAGAAGCATTAGCTTTAGTGAATATTCATCTCCCAGAAACAGATTTTGAGCGGGTAAGAGATGGAGAATTAGCGATGATTCAAGCCTACTTAGGCGATCGCACTTTTTCAGCTTTGCTAGATTTACCAATTGTCACCCAACCAGAGCAAAAAATGGGCATCAAGCTATTAATTAGCATGGGGCCACCAACCTATCGTTCTCACCAAAAACTTTGGTCGGTGATTTGTGCTAAGGCGGTAAATTTATGTTTACAATATGGCAATAGTCCAGAAATTGGCTATATTTATCCGGCTTTTGGCGGTTTGCGTGGATATGCACTGAATAATTATCAAGGTACGGGGGAATTGCTCGATGTTACCCTCAAGTTAATGCAGGTATTTAATAATAAATCTGCCGAGAGTGTAGCTTATTTAATGATTGGTAGTTCCTTAAGACATTGGTCTCATCCATTATATACAGCTAGCGAAGATTATCTATCATCCTATCAAGTCGGTTTAGCATCGAGTAATTTACAATATGCTGCCTATGCCTTTGGGCATAATATGTATTGTCGCTTTTATCAAAGTATTCATCTCGAACAACTATTGACGGAAATTGCTGAACCTTTGGCGTTTAGTCAAAAATATAAAAATCAGTGGGCAATTGATTTATTTATTGGTGGGCAAATTATTCTGTCTGAATTTCTGGGCAGAAAATTTGCAATTGACGAAGCTAATTATTTAGAAGATTGTCGGACACATAAAAACTGGCAAGTAATTTGTATTTATAACATCCTCAAAAGCCAACTACTTTTAATTTGCGAACAGCTAGAGGCTGCATTTAATTATAGCGAACAAGCCGAAGCTGAAATTATCAATGTTGCACCCCAGGGATTATTACCATACGTACATCATTGTTTTATTCATGCACTTTTACTGCTAGCTCGTTATCCCCAACTTACAGAAGCCGAAAAGCCTAATTGTTGGCAGAAAATTTGCCAATATCAACAACAATTAACAATTTGGGCAGAAAATAATCCGGGAAATTTTCTGCATCTGTGCTGTTTAGTCACAGCAGAAAGTTGTCGAGTTTCTGGTGATTTGTTAGCAGCAATAGATAATTACGATCGCGCTATTACCCAAGCAAAAGCACATGAATGGTTGCAAGCGGAGGCTTTAGCCAATGAATTAGCAGCCAAATTCTACCTTAACTGGGGTAAAGATAGAATAGCGACAACTTACATGCAAGAAGCTTACTACTGCTACGCCCGGTGGGGAGCCAAAGCCAAAACCGACGATTTAGAACAGCGCTATCCTGATTTACTCCGCCCGATTTTGCAGCAGGTAACGCCCATTCCCAACCCATTGGAAACCTTGGGGATAATTCACAATTCTCAGTTGTCAATTCATGCTTCTAGTGCCGCCAATGGCAATTCTAGTTCTAGTATCAATCATCGGCTAGATTTGACTACTGTGCTGAAAGCCTCTCACAGCCTGGCGAGTAAAATTCAACTGAATGAATTAATTTGGCAACTCACACAGATTATTCTCCAACATTCTGGGGGCGATCGCTGTGCCTTAATTTTATCCAACAATGATGCTGTATTTGAAGTGAAAGCTATTGTCACCCCCGACACCGCAGAATTTTGTTCTCAAACCCTAGAAGGTAATCCCAAGGTTCCAGTCAAGCTAATTCAGTACGTCAAAAATACCCAAGAAGTGGTGATGATTGACGAACTCAAAACTGATTTACCGATAATTGATGAATATTTACAGCAGCAACTCCCAAAAAGTCTGCTATGCTTACCAATTCTCAATCACGGATATTTAATTGGCATTTTGTATTTGCAAAATTCTACCACCAGTGGCGTATTTACTAGCGATCGCCTTCTCATTCTCAATTTCCTCTGTATTCAAGCGGCTATTTCTCTGGAAAATGCGCGATTATATGAAAAATCTCAAAGTTATGCCCAACAGTTAGAACAATCGCTGCAAATATTAGAAACCACTCAAAAGCAGCTAATGCAAGATGAACAAGCATTACAAAAACAAGCTTTAGCCTTGCTGCAACTGTCGCAAAGTCAAGCTATTAGTCAAGGAAATTTGAGTGAGGCTTTCCGAGAATTAACAGCAGTCACCGCCCAAACTTTACAAATAGAACGGGTAAGTGTTTGGCTATTTGATGAACAGCATACGAAAATTAATTGTGTAGATTTATGCCAACTTTCTTGTCAAGAACATTCACAAGGTACGCAACTAAAAATAGCAGATTATCCCACCTATTTCTTAGCAATTAAATCTCAACCAATTATCGCCGTAGATGATGCTTTAACCGACCCCCGCACCTGTGAATTTAGGCATGGTTATCTAGATATGTTCAATATTTCATCTATGCTAGATGCTAGTTTTCAAGTAGATGGTAGCATTGGTGGTGTTATTTGTTGCGAACAAGTGGGTGAAAAACGTAATTGGACTTCAGCCGAACAAAATTTTATCAGTTCAATTGCTAATTTAATCGCCCTCACCTTGGAATCTCATCACCGACAACAAAAAACGCAACAACTCAAACAAGCACTTTTAGATTTAAATAAATCGCAATTACAAATAGTTCAAAATGAAAAAATGGCATCTTTAGGTAATTTAGTTGCAGGTGTTGCCCATGAGGTCAATAATCCGATTGGTTTTTTAAATGGTAGTATTAATAACGCCCAAGATTATGTCAAAGACTTACTAGGACATCTAGAACTATATCAACAACAATATCCCCAACCAAATACACCCATTCAAGACAACGCCGAAAATATTGATTTGGAATTTTTGATTGCAGATTTACCAAAACTTCTAGACGCGATGAAGGGAGCAACTAACCGCATTAAATTGATTAGTCATAGTCTGCGTACCTTCTCCCGTGCTGATACCGATCGCAAAATCATGGCTAATCTCCATGAAGGAATTGATAGTACCCTACTAATTTTAAAATATCGCCTCAAAGGTAACGAACACCGTCCGGCGATCGCTATTGAGCAAGAATATGGGGATATACCACTAATTGAATGCTTCCCCGGTCAATTAAATCAAGTATTTATGAATATTTTAGCCAACGCCATTGATATGTTTGATGAAATGGCAGCAACTCTCAGCTTTAACCAATTGCAAGCTCATCCCCAAAAAATTACTATCTCTACAGAAGCGATCGCCAACCAAGTTTACATTAAAATCCGCGATAACGGTAAAGGGATGAGTGCAGAAGTCCAAGCCAAAATCTTTGACCATTTATTTACGACTAAGGGAGTCGGTAAAGGTACGGGGTTAGGATTAGCGATCGCCCGACAACTGATCGGTGAAAAACACGGCGGTAGCATTGAAGTTAATTCTGTTTTGGGAGAGGGAACAGAATTTGCGATCGCTATTCCCATTAAAGCTTAAATGCTAATTAATACACATTAATTCGCCCATCACTGAGCATATTCAAAGCGCGATCGCCTGGGTTGCGTTTCCCTGGCCGCAATTCTACTCGTAAGGTAGCAAAGTCAGGTTTAGAAATCGTCGCTTGTAGTGGTAATCCCATATCATCCCAGAAGGCTAGAGAAAGTTTTGGCTGAATCTCATCACCTTGAAAAAATTGCAATTCCTGTCCCGGACGTAAGGGAATCGGATCGGTTCCTTGGAGCTTTTCTAATTTTACTATCCCCAATGTTCTATTTACTACCTCTAAGCGGATAGATTGACCAGGGGTAAATTGGATTGGTTTCGGGCCGCATTTAGAAGCACAGGTTCCCGCTAAAGTGGAACTAGGGTGATTAGTTGAGGTAACGAGAACAGTCACGGCAGCTAAAGCAACTGGCAGTAGTTTAGACATAACACATAGTATAATTACGTGACTAAAATCATAATCCAGTCAACTGCTTTCAAGCCTCAGCAGATTTTCCCCAATTCACAAAAAAATCCTTACCTAGCTTGAATCCGCTTTTGCATATTTTCGTTGGCTATTTAAATTTCCTACTGAATAAATGGGAAATATACAAGTAATACCAATTCAAAATTCAAAATTCAAAATTCAAAAAGCCATATCTGGAAGGGTTTTCTGAGTTTAGATGCGTTGCTGAATTTTGGAGGATTGGTATCAGCATCTGCTTTTGCAATCAAAAAAATTGCTATATTTGGCATTTTTTAGCGATTAAAGATGTGAAATTAGCGAATTTTGGTAACCAATATATTTATCAGCTATTCCCACTTTTTCGAGCAATGGAACTCAATTCAACTTCTGCAAAAAATCAACATGTTATGTCAAATACTGACCTACAAGAACAACTAGAGCAACAAAAAGCTTTGGCTAGTGTGATTGTGCGCATTCGCGAATCTTTAGACTTAGAAACGATTTTTCAAACTACGGTGACAGCTGTACTCCAATTGCTCAATGCTGACCGGGTAGCAGTTTTTCGCTTCGATAGTCAAAGAGATTGGGAAGGTGAATTTGTTTGCGAAGAAGTTGCTTCTGGCTGGGAATCGGTGATCGCAACCAAAGTTTACGACCACTGTTTTGGCGAAAAATTTGCAGATCAATATCAACAAGGGCGAGTACAAGCGGTTGCTGATATTTATGCAGCTGAACTGAGTAACTGTCATGTAGAGATTTTAAGTAAATTTCAAGTCCGTGCCAACTTAGTTGTTCCCCTGTTAAAAGATAAACAAGTATGGGGTTTGCTGTGTATTCATCAGTGTAGCGAACCCCGTCAATGGAAAGAATCAGAAATTGAATTTATTCGCCAAATTGCTAATCATTTAACTGTTGCGATTCAACAAGCCCAGCATCTACAGGAAGTACAACTCCAAGCGACAAAATTAGCACAAGCAGCCCAGCGCGATCGCGTTATTGCTCAGATTGTCGATCAAATTCGTTCCCCCTTGGATATCGAAAGTATTTTTACCATGACAACCCAAGCGATCCGGGAACTTCTCCAAGCTGACCGGGTTGCCATTTTTCGCTTTAATGAAGATTGGACGGGTAACTTTGTTGCTGAATCATTTACAGAAGGTTGGACGCCTTTGGTTGGTGTAGATGCTGTGATTAGCGATACTTATTTACAGCAAAATCAAGGGGGACGCTACGCTCATAATCATACATTTACCGTCAATGATATTTATCAAGCAGGATTATCAGATTGTCACGTTATTTTATTAGAGCAATTTCAAGCTAAATCTTTCGCTACTGTTCCCATTCTTCAGGGCGATCAATTATGGGGTGTTCTTGCTGCTTATCAAAATTCTACAACTAGAGAATGGCAAGCTTATGAAGTCGAATCACTGATAAAAATTGGCACACAAATTGGCGTAGCCTTGCGCCACCATCAGTTACTACTGCAAGCTAAATCTCAAACAGAGCAACAACAAACTTTAACCAGCGTTATTACTCGCATTCGCGAATCTCTAGATTTAGATACTATCTTCCAAACTACAGTTAAAGAAGTCCGACAAATGTTGCAAGCCGACCGAGTAGCAATTTTTTGTTTCGAGCCACAAAAAGGTTGGGAAGGAGAATTTATTTCTGAAGATGTTGCACCTAATTGGCTGCCAATTATCACCATTAAAGTTTACGACCACTGTTTTAGTAAACAGTTTGTAGAGCGCTATCAACAAGGTAAAATTCAAGCTGTTGCAGATATTTATGATGGGGGAATGAGTCAATGTCATATAGATATTTTAGCACAATTTCAAGTCCGCGCTAATTTAATAGTACCGTTGCAAAAACGAGGTATTTTATGGGGGTTTTTATGCGTCCATCAATGCAGTTATCCTCGGAACTGGCAAACTACTGAAATTGAATTTGTCAGCCAAGTTGCCGAGAATTTAGGCGTGGCTTTACAACATAACGAACTTTTAGTTGATGCAAGATACCAAGCCGAACAACAAAAAACATTAACTAGCGTGATTGCCAAAATCCGCGAGTCTTTAGATTTAGATAAAATTTTTCAAACTTCTGTTAAAGAAGTACGACAATTACTCAAAGCCAGCCGAGTGGCAATATTTAGATTTGACCCTCAACAAGACTGGGAAGGAGAAGTGATCTATGAAGATATCGCTCCCGATTTGAGTTCAGCAATTAAAGAAAAAGTTTACGATCGCTGTTTTAGTAACAAATTTGCACATCTATATCTCCAAGGTAGAGTGCATACAATTGCTGATATTTATGAAGGAGAATTGAAGAACTGCTATATCCAAATTTTGGAAAGATTTCAAGTCCGCGCTAATATGGTCGCTCCTTTATTAAAGCAAGGCGAACTTTGGGGATTACTTTGTATTCATCAATGCGATGCACCTCGTTATTGGCAACCTTCAGAAATTGAGTTCGCCAATCAAATATCCGAGCAATTAGGAGTAGCTTTAAAACAAGATTCTTATTTAAAGAAATTTCAAAATCAAGCTGTTCAGCTAGCAGAAGCAACAGAGCGTGATAAAGCAATGGAACGGCAAAAGCTGCTAGCTGCAACTATTGATAAAATCCGCCAATCCCTCGATATTCAAACTATTTTTAAAACCACAACTCAAGCTGTACTAGAATTACTGGAAGTTGAGCGAGTTGCTATCTATCGGTTTAATTCTGATTGGAGTGGTAAATTTGTCGCAGATTCCTTTAAAGATGGTTGGAAACCTTTGATTCAAGCGCCAACAATACCACTAGAAAGTTTTGTGAATACAGATGATGATAACGAACTTCCACGCAACGAAACTTTTGTACCCATTCGCCAAGGCGAGCAATTATGGGGATTGTTAGTAGCCTATCAAAATTCTCACCCCCGCTATTGGAAAGATGAAGAAATTAATTTACTAGCTCAAGTAGGCGTGCAATTAGGAATTGCCATTCAGCAAGGGGAATTACTCGAACAAACTAAACGTCAAACTCTAGAATTGACTCAAGCTTTACAAGAATTAAAACAAACGCAATCGCGATTGATTCAGGGTGAAAAAATGGCTGGCTTAGGACAACTCATTGCGGGAGTTGCCCATGAAATTAATAATCCTGTTACTTTTATTTTTGGGAATCTGACTTATTTAAATGAATATATACAAGAATTGATTAAGGTTATTAATATTTATCGAGAGCATGATTTTTTACTGCCAGATATTCACAATAAAATTGAGCAGAAAGAATTAGATTTTATTCTCCAAGATTTGCCAAAAACTATAGAGTCGATGAATATCGGTACAGAAAGAATTCATCAAATTGTCTTGTCACTGCGCAATTTTTCTCGTACAGATGAGGCTGGATTAAAATCAGTGGATATTCATGAAGGCTTAAATAGTACTTTACTAATTTTAGCTCATAGATTTAAAAATAACGCCGATCGACCAGCTATTAAACTTATCCAAGAATATGGCGATTTACCTTTAGTAGAATGCTATCCAGCACAATTCAATCAGGTGCTAATGAATATTTTAAGTAACAGCATTGATGCCTTAGATGATAAGTATCATGCTATCAAACAAAAGTATTTAGACTTATCAAAACCTTGTCCAGAAATTCCTTTAACTATTTGGATTAGTACCCAGATAGTGAATCAACAAATTTTAATTAAAATAGCTGATGATGGTTTAGGAATTCCTGAAGAAGTGCGATCGCACATTTTTGAACCCTTCTATACCACCAAGGAAGTTGGGAAAGGTACGGGACTAGGCTTATCTATTAGTCATCAAATCATAGTAGAAAAACATCAAGGTCAAATTCGCTGTGTCTCTAAACCAGGTGAGGGAACAGAGTTTTTCATTGAAATCCCCATCAAACCCTTACCAAAAGTTTAATTGTCAGTTGTTAGAGACGCGATTAATCGCGTCTGTACAATTGTTCAAAATTTACCCATCCTACTCCTGAGTTGCGCCTTCTAGCCAGACTTCCACATCATCAGCAAGTAGCTTCTGTGCAGCTTCTAGCATTGAGCCGGCGATATCTTTGAGATCTTCGCGATTACTTAAGTAAGTTTTCAATGCTTCAAATGGATCAATGCTACTACTTGCACTCAGTTCGGGAATGCGGGGTCTAGCCAACTGACTGACTAATTCTGGTTGAATAGTATAGGTATGAGCAGAACTTAAAGCATCATGCAGGGAAGAGTTATCAATTGCATCTAATTGTTCGGAACGAAGTTTATAAATTAACCGGACTACCGCATCTTGAATATCATATTTTGCGATCGCTTTAATTAATGCTGCTTGCGGATCTTCTGCCTTAGACAAATCTACCTCAATTGTCCGAAAAGTCCGCACGGGTAAAGGACAAAACTCCCAATCTGCTTTACCCGGTGCTAATTCTACAATTACATAACCCTTAGCTTCTTTTTCTTCGCTAAAATCCACCCGCTCAATACTTCCGGGATATATCACCGGGGGATTATTAGATTTATTCAGGTTTTGATGTTTATGCACATGTCCCAGGGCGACATAATCAAAACAAGGCCTGGTTAATAAAGATAAGGGGAGAGTAAAACCTTTCCCCACAGCTAATAAACGTTCGGCTCCCAAAGTTGCATTGTCAGCCATCAAATGTGCTAACAGTACAGTAGGTACATCCGGATCGAGACGGCGAATTTCTGCTTCTAAAACAACTTGTAATCGGTCAGTTAACAGTTGATTGACTTCTGCAATTGATAAACCTTCAGTTTCTTGGCGCGTCATTAAGGTGGAACGTGTCAGCCAAGGTAGAGTAATAACTTGCACTTTACCATTGCGGGTTTGAATGTTGTGGGTAGTTAAAGTATCGCCTACCACAAAACCCCGCACTCCCAAGGTGCGGTAAATATTTAAACTCGCGCCTCCCAACCCTTGAGAATGTTGATCGTGGTTTCCCACCAACAGCACCGTCGGAATCTCTGCATCCACCAGACGGCGAAATTGACTAGCAAAAGCTTCTTGTACATAAGGCGGTGGAGTCGCATCGGGAAAAGCATCACCACCAAATATGACTAAATCTACAGGATATGCGATCGCGCGGTCAATACATAAAGACAAAGTATTGACAAAATCCTCCAATCGTGTATTCAACCCTGTTGTGGGATTAATACGTCCGTGGGAGAAGCTACTCCCCATATGGATATCTGAAAGATGGAGGATTTTTATCATAATTAGTTAGTTGTCAGTTGTCAGTTGTCAGTTGTCAGTTGTCAGTGGTTATGATTTTTTCCGGAATCGCCTATGGAGTTGAGATAAGCGTTTAACATAGGTGATAGCTGATCAACCATTGGTTTAAGCTTATCAACTTGTTCACTTGTCAAAAGATTTCTAGTATAAGCTCGTCGCAACCAGTACCTAGTTTCGTTTAAAGAGCCTCTTGCTATTCTGACAAAACGGCGATTTTCCTGAAAGTTGTACCGACCAGTACCTTCTGCAATATTGGCACCGATACTATCTACTGAACGAACAATTTGTTTACCAACGGTATCTTTAGCAAATGCATCCCATCTGCCAACAATATTCCAAATTTCGTCAGCTAGTTTTTCTGCTAATTGGTAAACTTGTAAGTTCTCAAAATTCGATTTTGCCATTCATTATATAGTCAGTTGCTATGGAATTAGCTTTAAAACTTTTCCATAGTGTATGTGATGCATTTATACTTTGACCACATACCACCAACAACTGACTATTTACTACGGACAATGGCCAGTTGTTGTGTATGTGATGTACTTATACTTTGATCGCATACCACTAACAACTGACCACTGACTACTGACCACTGACTAATGACTAAATATGAATTCCACATTCAGTTTTACCAGTTCCCCGCCAACGTCCAGCGCGTTCGTCTTCACCTTCACCAACTTTGGTGGTGATGGGTTCATCGCCAATGCTGGGATAACCTTGGTCGTGTAATGGGTTGTAAATTACTCCATGTTCAGCTACGTAAGGCCAGCTATCTTTGCGTGTCCAGTTAGCTAAAGGATTAATTTTTAAGCGTCCTTGGCTATCTAATTCGACAAAGGGCATGTTAGCACGGGTAACGGCTTGGTCGCGACGACGACCAGTAATCCAAGCTACGGTGTTGAGTTCGTCTAAACCTCTCATCAGAGGTTCAATTTTGGTTACTTGGTGGAATTGGGTAATATCTTTATCCCAAAGTGCTTCGCCATATTTCGCAATAAAGGCTTCGCGGCTATCTACATCTGGAGTTTTGTAGGTTTGCAAATCCAGGTTATAGATTTCTTTGCTTTTTGCAACTAATTCTAAGGTTTGGGGGAAGTGGAATAGGGTATCGAGAAAAATAACTGGGACTGGATGTTTCAGTTCAGAGTAAAGAATATGGGTAATTATCATGTCATCCACGTTAAAGGCGCTGGTTTGTACCAGTCCTGTGGGGATATTTTCTATAGACCAGGCCAGTATCTCTTTAGGAGTGGCAGTTTCAAATTGTTGATTTAACTGCTCTAGATCAAATTCGCTTGTTTGGGTTTTAGAGATCGTGGAAGCTGTCATGATAATTTTTAGCTAAATGGTTCTTGAACTTCAACAAAATTTATTTTATCCCAAAAAGGTACACAAAAAGGCACATAAACCGCTAGGGAATGAGGTAATTTTAAAGCTATTGTTTAGTAGTAATTGATACTAAATCAGTAGAAATATACTTGACATCAGCAAATCTATATAGAGAAAGCCCTGCCAATCCTTGCATCTGTATCAATTTCAGCAATTCAGCAGCCTCTTCTGTAAGTAATCGCTACAGGCTTTACTAAGAAACTTTACGGAATCTTAACTTTTACCGTATTTATATGGATATAAAATACCATCCTGATATTCTTAAAGAATCCTTAACTTGCAGGGATCAAAAAAATGAACAGTTCAAAAACTCCAGGTTCTTTGGGTGTATCTATAGTTATGGGCGCTTTAATTGCTTTGACAAGCGCTAGCATTATTACCATCATGAATGCATTTTAAAAAAAGCCAGCAAATTTTTAGCAAATAAACTTTACAAGCCTTTCTGTGATGCTGCAGAGAGGCTTTAACGTTTTGTCATTGGTCATTTGTCATTGGTCATTTGTCATTTGTCATTTGGCAGTAGAGACGCGATTAATCGCGTCTCTACAATTGTCATTTGTCATACTAAAAAGACAATGGGACGGTCTACTACTATTTCTAAGATAAAAGGTTGGGCTTACCTTGTGTAAACTCAACAATTACAGGACTTTGGATTGTTGGGTTACCCTACAGGAAGCCGTTTTGCGTCTACGTTCCTCAAACGCCACATGCTTTAAGCCGGGAAACCCGTCCAACGTAGTGGCTCCCCAATCTACGTGCTACCAACGACAGGACTTTTAAAACATCCTCTTAAATTTTGAATTTTAAATTTTGAATTTTGAATTTTAAAATAACGGGAAAGACTACCTTAATGCTTTACCGAGCCTTCCCGTCTCTGCGTCAGCCAAAATCATACCTGGGATTTAAAAACGCTTAGAATTAATTAAGAGGTTTCCTTGGTGAATTCAGAGGAGCGGATTTCTGATTGCTCAGAGAATACATTTCTGATTTCTGAGTTGTCTGACTGGCTGGTAACTTTCATGGCGACTACATCTTGGTAAGAAAAACTGCGTAAAGATGACATCATAGAATTGATGCGATCGGCATGTAGTTTCATGGTTAAGAGAATTTTCGGTAATTTCTGAATCAGAAACTCTAAATTGACGGCTTGGGTGTGGTAGCTAATTTCTCCGTTGGGGTGAGGATAGTTCAATTGATATAGGCGTAAAAGTTCCAGCAATTTTTGGATGCTGTCGCCGATATCGGAAAGATGAGAAGAGATAAAGTTAACAGGGTTTTGAATTTGATGGGCGACACCCAAAGCCCAGATCCCAACGCTGGACATTTTTTCACTTTTAATTAGTTGTGCTTGGGTTTTTTGGATTTGCTCTAGGGCTTGTACTAGTTGTTTGGCTTGTTCTGTAGCAGCTGATTCTGCTGCACGACTATTTTCATATAGTTGTGCGTGCTGAATAGTTAGCACCGCTTCATCAGCAACATTCTGCAACAAATCAATTTCTTCGTCTTGCCAATTTCTTGGTGTAAAACACTCATGAGCAATAATTAATCCCCATAATTGGTTACCCATTGAAATGGGGACGATTAAATTTGCTTTTACCTGGAGACTGAGTAAAAATTCTCGATGACAAGGTGTAATATCTTCTGAGGCTGTATTATTTATGGCTCTGACTCTACCACGTAAGTAAAGACGGGCAGATTCTTCGGGAAAACATTCTAATGGTGTTTTCAGCCCTAAAATTGGACGCAAGTTACTGTCTGCATCTTCAACAATGACTTCTCCTTCAGCGTCACCAAAAAGTTGATAAATCAATACCCTGTCTGTTTTCAGAAGTTTGCGCACTTCTTGAACGAGGGTTTGCAAGGTGATTTTATAGTCGAGATTGCGACGTATTTGATCGGAAACTTGCTTAATGACTCTGGTGAGATCTAGAGATTTTTGTAATTGGGCTGTGCGCTCTGTGACTAATTTTTCTAAATTAGAGTTCAGGGTTTGTACTTGTTGGTACATTTGCTGTTGTTGAATAGCGATCGCAAATTGATCGGCTATGGCGCGTCCTAAGGATATTTCTTCTGGTTTCCATTCAGGGGCTTGTCCTTTTCTCTCTTCTAGCCAAGCTGCAAAGGAAAGTCGGGGTAGTCTTTGTCGCTCGCTGGTATCTCGTTCTCCCGCCCACAAAATTTCTTGATTCAATTCAGGACGAAAAATAGTTAAAATCCCGATAAAACTTTGACGGTAGCTGAGAGGAATAATTAACATCCCCCGGATTTTAGTTTGTGAGAATAGGGGCGCTAAATCTTGCCAATGGCGTTCTTTATGCAGATCGTTGATTGCCCAAATGTTACCTATTTTACATTCCCCTAGCCAGTCTTGCCAAAGAGGATGCTGCTCTATAACATTACTTGCTTGTCCTTGGGGTAATGTTGGCTGTTCGCCGCAGGTGTATAACTCGGCACCTTGTTCTACATAAACTCTGCCGCCACTACCACCAAAAGCAGCAACAGTAGCTTCTAGTGCAGTTTGACATTGAATTGTTGGTAAGGAATGTAAGAGAGTGGTGATTTGATTGACGATCGCTTCTTGCTGCTTTTCTGCACGTACTTGGTTGAGTAGGTGACTTTGGGCGATCGCTACTGCTATGTGATCTGCTGCTTGCTGGACTAATTGCAGTTCCCGTTTCTCAACATTTTTGGGCGTACTGTGGTGTGATACCAACAAGCCCCATAATCTAGGTTTAGCTAATTGGTCTTTGGGATCGTGATGGACAATAGGCACAACTAGCGAAGACTGCACGCCCATTGCCGTTAGATAATCAATATGGCATTGGTCTACCGTGCGATAGTAGAGATTTTCACTACTGAGAGATTTACCAGTATCTGGACTATCTAATGGTGACAGCCCAATCCGCCCATTGGCTACATTCACAATTGAACGCTGTCGCGCTCGCAGAAACATATCTCGCGCTTCTTGGGGAATGTCAGTAGCCGGAAAGTGTAACCCTAACAGAGATGGTAGACGCTGTTGATGTATAGATTCGGCAACTACTTCCCCACTACCATCACGATCAAAGCGATATACCATCACCCGATCTGTCTGCAAAAATGCCCTGATTTCTGTAACACTGGTGCTTAATATCTCTTTTAGTTCCAAAGACTGTCTAATTCGAGATGTTATGCGATTTAGCAAACTATCTTCGGCAATTATTCTGTCTAAATTTTGTGAGTAGTCAGGATGATTCATTCGGTATTTATACCTTGATGTACAGTATTAAAAGGTAGATGCACCGAACCCTGTATAACCAGTCAAGCTTTGTAATCTATCTAAATTGAATTAGATACTTACGTATTTGCACTGTATTTGCACACATTATAAAATTTTATAGGCATCTGACGCTAAGTTAGCAAGTAAAATATATGTCAATCTAATTGTTGAATATGCTCATGCAGCAAGTGTTGTAAATGGATTTGAGCAGCAATCGTCATGTGGCGCGTACATGAATTTTATCAATGATTGGGATAGAAAATTTGTCATTGGTCATTGGTAAGGTTGTGTGGGGATGCAATGCGATCGCATCCTTATGTAATACGATTCAACTCCATCCTGTTTAACCCTATGATGGCTGGTAGAAATGGGAGTGCAAGCAAGGATGGCAGCAAATGCGATTGATTTTATATAGCAAACCGGGATGTCATTTATGTGAGGGTTTGCAGGAAAAGCTGGAAAAAATCCAAAATCTGACTTTTGAGTTAGAAATCCGTGATATTACTACAAGTGAGGATTGGTTTTTAGCTTATCAGTATGAAATACCCGTTTTATATCTCGTCAACCCCCAACAGGAAGGCGTGAGCGAGCAACCTTTACCCCGTCCTTCGCCTCGTGCTAGCGTGCAACAGTTGGAGCAAATGCTGCGTAAGTATTTCCCTAATGATTAAAATAATGCAGAATAAGCCCAAGAGAAGCGTGCGGCGAGGTTCACAACATGAAACTGCGGGAATTACTAGCAGCGATAGATTCTGTAGAGCAATTACCTAATCATCAAGCTGTGGCGGATGTAGAAGTACAGGGATTGAAAACAAATTCCCATGCTTGTGGTGCGGGTGATTTGTTTATTGGTATGCCAGGAACTAGGGTAGATGGTGGAGAATTTTGGCCAAGTGCGATCGCTTCCGGTGCAGTAGCGGCGATTGTCTCTCCCCAAGCTGCCGAGAAAAATCCGCCTAACAATCAGGCTGTTGTCATTAGTGCTAGTGATATGACTCAAGCCTGTGCCCAATTAGCCGGTGCTTTTTACGATTATCCAGGAAAAAAGCTGAAATTAGTTGGTGTCACTGGTACTAATGGTAAAACCACAACTACTCACCTGATTGAATATCTTTTAAGTCAAGCCAAATTACCCACAGCTTTGATGGGGACTCTCTACACGCGCTGGCCTGGTTTTAGCGAAACTGCGGTACATACCACACCCTTTGCGGTGGAACTACAACAACAGCTAGCCCAAGCTGTTGATGCTGGGTGTGAGTATGGCGTGATGGAAGTGAGTTCTCACGCTTTAGCCCAAGGTAGAGTATTGGGTTGTGAGTTTGAGGTGGGAGTATTTAGCAATCTCACCCAAGATCACCTTGATTATCACCGGGATATGGAAGATTATTTTGGGGCGAAAGCTTTGTTATTTAGTCCCAATTATCTCAAAGGGAGAGCGATAATTAATGCTGACGATGCTTATGGCAAAAGATTAATTGCATCGTTAAGTCCAGATAAGGTTTGGAGTTACAGCGTTAACGATCGCGCTGATTTTTACATGAGCGATCTCAATTATGAACCAAATGGGGTCAGTGGCACTTTACATACACCAAAAGGAGACGTAGCTTTTCGTTCGCCTTTGGTTGGTCAATATAATTTAGAAAATCTCTTAGCAGCCGTCGCCGCAGTTTTACACTTAGGTCTAGATTTGCAGCTAGTGGCAGCTAGTATACCTGAGTTTCCTGGCGTACCGGGAAGAATGGAACGAGTGCAGATTGCTGACAACCAAGATATTAGCGTGATTGTGGATTACGCCCATACACCAGATAGCTTAGAGAACTTGCTCAAAGCTGCTCGTCCGTTTATTCCCGGTAAAATGATTTGCGTATTTGGTTGTGGTGGCGATCGCGATCGCACTAAGCGCCCGAAAATGGGAAAAATCGCCGCCGAATTAGCTGATGTAGCGGTGGTAACTTCCGATAATCCCCGCACTGAAGACCCAGACAGGATTATTCAAGATATTTTGGCAGGTATTCCCGAAACGATAAATCCCACAGTTATTAGCGATCGCGCTACTGCTATTGAGACAGCAATTTTACAAGCTCAACCGGGAGATGGGGTGTTACTTGCTGGCAAAGGTCACGAAGATTACCAAATTCTCGGTACAGAAAAAATTCACTTTGATGACAGAGAACAAGCAAGAGCTGCTTTACAAACCAGATTAAAAATCTAAAATTGATGGTGGGCAATGCCCACCATCAGGTGTAAAGAATGATAACTATAAAAAATAATTAAAGCAGAGTTTGAAGATATCAACAAACTTTAATCGTTAATTGTTAATTCTGAATTTATTTCAACTGCTTGATGCTTGCGACATCATAACGTAAATGATACACTCCATTAGTTTTATATTTCATATTCCAGAATTCATAATTAATATTAATTTTCTTAGCTTTCTGGCAAAAAAAGTAAACATTAGGGTGAAAAGCAAAGACACAATGGTCTTTTCCTCTCTCCTTCTATACCCTTCCTGGTTGTGCTTGGCTCATGAATGATTCTTTAGCTCAGGATCTGTCGATTTATCAGTTGGCTTTGTCAATGCAAGCGCCTCCCTCACCATTACCCCTTAGTCCTGCTACTGTGCTATCAATACTAAGGTCACAAATTGACCTGTTAATTGAGCGTCAAATTGTCGCGAATTTATGGGTGAAACTACCGCCAGGAAAAATTTGGCAAGCAGAATTATGGCGTTATCAGTCTGCTATTGAGAAATCTGTCAATAAATCGGTGACAATTTATGATTGTCAATTAAATGAACGGCGCAAACATGAACCCAGAGGAACTAATTTTCAGTCATCACCAGATAAATCGGTAATTAAATTATTCCCAACTAGATATTTACAAAGAGAATATTTCTTCATCGCCTTATCGCCAGAGTTTAGCAGTTTAATTTTGGCTCATCGACCCCTGAAAAGGCGGAAAACTCAAACCTTAAGGCGGGGAAATAGAAAAACTCCGCCTTTAGTAGTGATGACAACTGTTGAAGGTAGAATCATTCAAAGGGTGCTAGATGGGATTAAACAAGTAGTAACTCCCGAATCCGCATCTACGATCGTTGCATCTGATGTGATTTGTCCTGATATACCTGAAGCTATACTGGTGAATCAGCTGTTAATTAAACAAGTGCAACGGCAAAATGAAATTGATCGACAATTAATGACAAAGCGAATTGCTAAATTACAGCAGCAAAATCAAAACCTGACAAATAAAGCAAAAACCAAAGATGAATATTTAAGCAATGCTTGTCAGGAGTTGCGGACACCACTAACACACATGAAAACCGCACTGTCGTTATTAAATTCTCCCACGTTGAAACCACCGCAACGGCAACGTTATTTACAAATGTTAAATAACCAGTGCGATCGCCAAAATTCTTTAATTAGTGGGTTGTTAGATTTAATCCATTTAGATCGCAATTTACAAGAGTCACCTTTAGAAGCTGTATCTTTAGGCGATTTGGTTCCTGGGATAGTGAGTACTTATCAGCCAGTAGCCCAAGAAAAAGGAATTATGCTCGCCTACACCATACCCACTAACTTACCATCTGTATGGTGCATCAATGGCGGGTTAAAGCTGATTGCGATTAATTTATTACATAACAGTATCAAATTTACACCCAATGGCGGACAAGTGTGGGTGCGATCGCGTGTCAATGGCGATTATGTACAGCTAGAAGTTCGCGATACGGGGATTGGAATTGCAGAAGCAGAGATTCCCAAAATCTTTGACAGCTTTTACCGCGTGCGTTCTGGCACAACAGATGAATCGAGCGGCCCTGGTTTGGGGTTAACGGTAACACAACAGTTAATTTTGCGTTGCGGTGGTTTTATCACTGTCAGAAGTAAACCCAATGAAGGTACAACTTTTATTGTCAATTTACCCCGCGTGCGCGATCGCTAAGGGACTTCCCACTAAAAAAATATACTATCACTGTGTAGGCAGAGGGGCAGGGGGCAGGGAGCAGGGGGAAAAATAAGAATATCTTCTCTAGGAAATTGGATAATTTATTTTCTGGAAGTCGCTAAACTTTACCAATCTTTAGCATTAACTTCCAAAGGTAAGAAAATCGTCAAAACTTCCCCATATTGCGGACGTTGACGCACAATCAACTTACCGCCAATTGCTTGAAATAAATGCTTAGTCGCCGCAATGTTGAGACTAATTGTCCCGGTTTCTGGTTGAAACATCAGCAATTGACCCAAAGCTTTACGAATTGGTGGTGTGGGTGTAGTTGGTTTACTTTGATCCTTACACTGTGGCTGCGGTGAGAGTTGTAATTTTAATTGATCCCCAGCAGGTATTACATGTACTTGAATATGACTACCAGCAGGTAAACTACGAGTAAAATTGTCAATTAAATTAGTCAGAACTCTATCTAACATTGTCGGATTACTAACAACCGTTGGTAATTGTTGGGGTAAAACCACATCCAATGTTAAATGGCGACGATCCGCAGCTTGTTGCCAACGGGGAATACTCTGTTGCAAGACTTGATCGAGAGACATCGCTGTCAATTGCGTCTGTGCAGATTTCGCCGTATTAGAAGTTTCTAATTCTGCCGCTTTAAATAGCAACTCCATGCGATCGATTTGTTCGGTACATTCACGATCGATTGTTTCTAAACGACTGATGACATTAGCTGGTAAATCTTTGCGCTTCAGCAGTAACCGTGTCATCGTGCGAATAGTAGTCAAAGGAGTTCGCACTTCATGGGCAAAAGCTTGCAGTAATTCCACATCTGGGCGAGAAGGAGGATTTACAGGCGCAGAAACTGGTGCAGCCGCCGGCATACTTTCCTTATCTGGTTCTGGCGTTACTTGCAGCAACAACTGGCTAAACTGCATCACAGTGCGATAATCTGGGGCGACTGGGGCATATTTTTTTACTAATGCATCCAAATCAGCAAAATAATCGGGATTAGTGAGCATTACCCTAGCACCTAAAGCCCGCCAAGCCTGTTCTACTACCTCTGGTTCAAAGGAAAATAAAAATGATGTTTGGCTGTTGTGTTCTGCTAAAACTAATACTAATTTAAATTTATCTGTAAAAACTAAGCAAAATTTCTCTTTACCCAAAGGATCGGCAGGCAATAAAGGCAGCACTGATTCATGGGGCGCAACTTCATCAGCCATTTCCGACGCTGTAGGCATTTCAAAGGGCATCAGCGCCAAAGGATTGAATGGTTTAGCGGTGAAGGTTACCGTCTGTAAGCTTTGAGTTAATGTTGTTGGGCTAAACAAAGGTGCTGGTGCAGCCAAAACTAATCCTTGGTTAGCATCAGCTGTAGCCGTTGCTAAAGTATTGATGAGCAATTGTTCAGTTGCTGCTAGGCTAATACGCCACTGCCATTCTGCTTTTGCGGGCGAACATACAGCCACGCTTGACTGATTTTCAGCTAAAATCTCTCTCAGACTTGGCAATATCCATTCGTACACAAGTTCTCACCCCTAGATTGAAAGCAACTGACAACGACTTAAGTAAGGCATTTCACTACCTACTTACGAGGTTATAGTCATTTGCGCCCTGGCGACAGTGGTATAACCGAACAATATAGCCGCAATTCCCCCGCGATCGCGAAAATAGCAACTGAAGATATGAGAGTACGCAACTTTGGCTTTTCTGCGAGACACAAAGCGATCGCTCAATAAATTACTATTGCTTATTTTCCATTAATTACCAATGCCCAATGCCCAATGCCCCATGCCCAATTATTAATTTTTGCACGATGATGTGCAAGTTTGATGTAAACCTGTTAGAATCTATTTTCTGTTGAGAAAACTCAGATAGCCTACCTTGAAAAAACTACTTAGCGGCTGCTTTTAGCTGATAGTAAATCATCAAGTTTTGGCACAGTCTGACTCATCAGTACACTTAACTGAAATCAATCAGTACTTCTTGAATTGGCTACAATATTCTCGCCTTCAGAAGTTACACACATTTCAGGTTTTCATCACCTGTATGCTGCTTTTGGCACTTGTGTAATTTTAATTTTCTTTTAACATTTGCTCCTCAACATGACACACACATTAATGACTCGCTTCAAGTAATCAATTTGGAGATTGATATGAAAAAGCTCATCCCATTTTTAGTTAGCAGTATTCTTGTAGTTGGTGCTGTTGGTTGTCAAGATGCCAGCAAAAATGCTTCGGAAACTCCCAGCAACACCAATGAAGCCACTCAACCAGCAAAAGAGGCTTCTGCAAAGACCAAAACTAATGAGAAAACTACTACAGAAACTGGTAAAACTCCAGTAAAAGAAGCTGCTGCTAATACCAAAACTACTGCTAAAAGTCCCATTCTCACCAAATTAGAAGAAAAGATTCCTGGTAGCAAGTTAGTAGTTGAAGAAAAAGATGGTGTAGTCACAGTTAAAGGCACAGTTCCCACTGAAGCTGACATCAAGAAAATTGAACCTTTAGTTAAAGAACAAAAAGGTGTTAAGACTGTTAAAGTAGAAGCCCAAGTTGCTGCTAAAAAAGCTCAATAGTAGCACGCAGAAAATCTGAGATTAAAAGTTTGATAACTATCAACAGGACTTACCTTTGTGTTAGTCCTGTTTTTTTATTTTCTATTAATTAAAATTGCTAAATAGTTAGTCATTAGTCATTAGTCATTAGTCATTGGTCATTAGTCATTAGTCATTGGTCATTAGTCATTAGTCATTGGTCATTGTCGCCCGCCTTGGAATAAATTCCAAGGCTCATAGCCCAAGTAGGGGCGGGTTCACAGATATACTCCAATAATTCACGACTATCTAGCTTAACCCGCCCCTACTGAAGTAGACTCAAGATTTTGAGGATATTTAGCTGCGTAGGTTGCGTTGAGGAACGTAGACGCGTTCGCGGAGCGTTCTAGTTCCCTCGAAGAGGGTTCCCGAAGGGTAGAGTAGCGGCTTCCCTTTCGCGTAGCGTCTCCGCAGGAGAAGGGTAACCCAACATTTCCAGGGGTTTTTTGGGTTTCGTCCGCAGAATGCAATGCCATGCATAAACTGTGTGAATTTAGCTGTCACTATCATTTTTCAGAATGATAGGTATCAAAACAATAAAAAAAATAAATACTAGCCAAAATGGCCAGACAAATTGGCTAGATATGTGTTTAATTTAATTAGTCTGATGAAATAACTCACAAAATATAAATTTATTCATCTCTAATTGACTGAAAAAATCGGCAAAAAGTTATTTATTAGCCGATTAATTTTTAATTAGATGCGTTTATGGATATGATTTTACCCGATTTAATGTTCTAATTGCACAGCATAAATCGGGTAAATTAGGTAATCGCTTCGGGGCATGGCAGTGCCAATGCCCCTACGATCAACGATTATCTGTACGTCACCAACTTGCAATTCGCTGTAAATACATCCACATCATATAGCAAACAAATACAGTTTACTTAACTATTTGTTGCGCTCAATATTACCAAAAAATACATTTATATAATCTTATTTTATATGTTGATGTATTGCACAGTAGCAGTTAACTAATTATTTATTTTTGCAAATTTACAAGAAGTTTGCGGAATTACATTCTTAACTAACCAAACAAGGAAGTTTATGTCTGACATTAAATTACACGATTTAGATTCTCCTGCTGTACCATTCTTTGCTCGCTATCTCGAAGGCCAATATAGCGAAGAGTTATCTGAAGAAGAATTGTCAGGAGTCGGAGGCGGTATTAGATTTGCTACCAAGAAGTATCCCTCCGATCATGAAAATGGTGGTGGTATTACTAAACCTAGAAAAGACGACATAGCCGTAACTCTTAAGTATCCTTCTGATAACGAAGAAGGTGGTGGCGGTATAGTTACGAAAAAGGCTCCTTCTGATACTGATGAACTTGTTACCACTCTAAAATATCCATCAGATGGTGACGATAATATTGTAACTATAGACAAAATTAGTTAAGACTCAACTGAAGATTTTACTATGGTGCGTTGCAGGACAACGCACCATTAATAATTTAATATAATTACTAATTCGTAATACCCTACGGGAAGCCGCTCCGCGTCTACGTAATTCGTAATTAAAAAATACAGTTTAATTAGATGTTTTATGCAACCGTCCCGTGATATTGTTTTATTACTTACCCACAGTGGGGACTATTTCACTATTGATAGAGTTGTGGATGCTCTATCTAAACGTGGTGTCAAACCGTTTCGCCTGAATACGGATCAATTTCCGATCGCAGTTCAACTTCAAGCTGATATCAGAAATTCTCAAGCTAGTCACAGGCTAGAATACGGCGATGTGTCCATCAGCACAGAACAGGTGCAAGCTGTGTGGATGCGGCGAATTTGGCCTGCTCAATTGAACCAAGAATTAGCTCCCCAATATCAACAAGCTTGTATTCGCGAATCTCTAGCGGCTTTGGATGGTTTCTGGGATAGCCTAAAACATGCGCGTTGGGTAGATAATTTACAACGAATCAATGCTGCTGAAAACAAGCTACGTCAATTGCGAGTAGCTTCTGAGGTAGGTTTGGTAATTCCGCAAACCCTGGTGACTAATAACCCTCAACAAGTAAAAGAATTTTTTGCTCATGTAGGGGGAAAGATGGTGACTAAACTATTAACACCTCTTTCCTATAGTATGGAAGGTTCTTCTTTCTTTCTTTATACCAGTGTAGTGAAAGAGGAAGATTTAGCAGATTTGGAAACTCTGCGTTATTGTCCAATGGTTTTTCAAGAACAAATTCCTAAACAGCAAGAACTGCGAGTAGTGTATGTAAATGGTCAAGTTTTTGTTGGCGCATTAGACGCATCCAAATATAATGCAACCACAGTAGATTGGCGCAAAGGAACAGCAGAGACTTGCGTTTGGCTCAATCATCAACTTCCTGAGGAAATTATTCAGCGTCTTCAGGCTTTTATGGGAAAATTTGGCTTAACATTCGGCGCTTTTGACTTAATTCAAACTCCATCTGGAGAATATGTCTTTCTGGAGGTGAACCCTACAGGTGAATGGGGAATGCTGGAACGAGATTTGCAACTTCCCATATCAGAAGCGATCGCTGATGCGTTAGTCAAGAGTCCATAGTCAATAGTCAATAGTCAATAGTCAATAGTCAATAGTCAATAGTCAACAGTCAACAGTCAACAGTCAACAGTCAACAGTCAACAGTCAACAGTCAACAGTAATTAATTTAGATATTTTTTTAGATTTTTTAATTCAGATGAATGTTTTAATTATTACCTATAGTCAAGATAACGAAAGTATCCCGATGGTGATGGAAGCGATCGCAAATCGGGGAGGTAAAGCATTTCGGTTTGATACAGATAGATTTCCCACAGAGATACAGCTAGATGTGTATTATGGCAAAAATGAACGCTTGATACTCACCGATGCAGACCAACAGCTAGATTTAAATAAAGTATCTGCGGTTTGGTATCGCAGAATTGCGATCGCGGCGCAAATTCCGCCAACAATGGATACACAACTGCGACAAGCTTCTATGCAAGAATCTCGCGTGACTGTTCTCGGAATGATTGCTAGTATCCGAGGATTTCACCTCGATTCGCTACCTCATATCCGTCGCGCTGAAAATAAGCAATTACAAATACAAATAGCTAGAGAAATCGGTTTAGATACACCGCGTACTTTAACCACAAATAACCCCATAGCTGTCAAGCAATTTGCTGAGGAATGCGAGCAGGGTATCATTACCAAAATGCTTTCTTCTTTTGCGATTTATGATGAACAAGGACAGGAGAAAGTAGTATTTACTAATCCGGTTACGGCTGAAGATTTACAACATTTAGACGGGTTACGCTTCTGTCCGATGACCTTTCAGGAGAAAATTCCTAAAGCGCTAGAATTACGCACAACAATTGTCGGTAAACAGATATTTACCGCCGCCGTTGATTCCCAAGCCTTGAAAACAGCACAATATGATTGGAGAAAAGAAGGAATCGCCTTACTTGATGCTTGGCAACCATATCAATTACCAGAGGATGTAGAATCAAAACTGCTGAAACTGATGGCGGAATTGGGTTTAAATTACGGTGCAATTGATATTTTGTTAACGCCAGATAATCGTCATGTATTTTTAGAAGTCAATCCTGTTGGTGAGTTCTTCTGGCTAGAACGCTGTCCTGGCTTACCAATTTCTCAGGCGATCGCAGATGTTTTACTAAATAAAAAATAACATCTAATTCATATCCCCGACTTCTTGAAGAAGTCGGGGATATAATCACTAATTTATGACAACTAAGTAGAGTAAAGGGACTTACAAAAAATAAATTACCCAAATTCCGTAGTGCGAGCATCTTACTCACTTTTGAACACCAGCGAGCGAGACGCTCGCACTACAAATTGATTGGGTATTTAAAAAATTGGATGTCCCAAAGTACTAAGCAACCAAACTAAAATTGCTACTAGCCAAAGTAATATTAGAATTGCCTAAACGAGCAAATTCAAATACTTGACCTGTACCCAAAAGATTACCATCTTGGTTGTAGAATAGACTACCACTACCTTGACTATAGACAATTCGGGCATTACTAGCGTTAACAGACTGATCGTTAGCCACAACCGCAAAGTCGCTTAAAGCTTGTCCCGCACTATTAATCACAGCAGTAAAAGTAGATTTACTGAGAACAATTAGGTCTTGTCCCGCTTCAAAGTTGCTAATGTAATCGACACCTAAAGCACTAGTAAAGGCTCCACTACCCTGGAATAAATATCTATCTTGACCTGCATCGCCAGTCAGAGTATCATTCCCTGCACCACCGTAGAGAGTATCGTTACCTAAACCACCTTGTAAATAGTCATCACCTTGTTCACCAAACAAACGGTCATTACCATTATTACCAACAAGGCTATCATTACCTAAACCACCGAATAAATCATCTTCGTTATTACTACCTGATATGGTGTCATTGGCAGTATTTGTATTGAAGATAAAATCGCTAGCTTGGAGGTTATTTTTATTCAAGCCATCAATTTTCAGGCGGTAATAATAATTGCTACTAGCCAGGTTATAGCGGGTGCTAATAATTGCATTACCTGTGGCATCATTATTGGTGAGAGTTAGAAGAGTTTCGTAAGTCCCAATCCCGACATTTCTTAGGTCAATTTTGTCTTGTCCTTTGACAAAATCAACTACCAAATCTTGGTTTTGTGTCAAAGTTGAACTATTGAAATATTCTAAGACAAATTGGTCGTTACCTGCACCACCATAGAGGGTATCATTACCTAATCCACCTAATAATCTATCGTTACCTTGTTCGCCAAACAAACGGTCATTACCACCATTACCGACAAGGCTATCATTACCTAAACCACCGAATAAATCATCATCATTATTACTACCTGATATCGTGTCATTGGCAGTATTTGTATTGAAGATAAAATCGCTAGCTTGAAGATTATTTTTATTCAAGCCATCAATTTTCATGCGGTAATAATAATTGCTATTAGCCAGGTTATAGCGGGTGCTAATAATTGCATTACCTGTGGCATCATTACTGGTGAGAGTCAGCAGAGTTTCATAAGTCCCAATCCCGACACTTCTCAAGTCAATTTTGTCTTGTCCTTTGACAAAACCAAGTACTAAGTCTTGGTCTTGCTTCAAAGTCGAACTATTGAAATATTCTAAGACAAATTGGTCGTTACCTGTACCACCATAGAGGGTGTCATTACCTAATCCACCTAATAATCTATCGTTACCTTGTTCGCCAAACAAACGGTCATTACCATTATTACCAACAAGGCTATCATTACCTAAACCACCGAATAAATCATCATCATTATTACTACCTGATATCGTATCATTGGCAGTATTTGTATTGAAGATGAAATCGCTAGATTGGAGTTGACTTTTATTCAAGCCATCGATTTTCATGCGGTAATAGTAATTGCTATTAGCCAGGTTATAGCGGGTGCTAATAATTGCATTACCTGTGGCATCATTACTGGTGAGAGTCAGCAGAGTTTCATAAGTCCCAATCCCGACACTTCTCAAGTCAATTTTGTCTTGTCCTTTGACAAAACCAAGTACTAAGTCTTGGTCTTGCTTCAAAGTCGAACTATTGAAATATTCTAAGACAAATTGGTCGTTACCTGCACCACCATAGAGGGTGTCATTACCTAATCCACCTAATAACCTATCGTTACCTTGTTCGCCAAACAAACGGTCATTACCATTATTACCGACAAGGCTATCATTACCTAAACCACCGAATAAATCATCATCATTATTACTACCTGATATCGTGTCATTGGCAGTATTTGTATTGAAGATGAAATCGCTAGCCTGTAGTTGGCTTTTATTCAAGCCATCAATTTTCATGCGGTAATAATAATTGCTATTAGCCAGGTTATAACGGGTGCTAATAATTGCATTATCTGTGGCATCATTACTGATGAGAGTCAGCAGAGTTTCGTAAGTCCCAATCCCCACACTTCTCAAGTCAATTTTGTCTTGTCCCTGGACAAAATCAACGACTAAATCTTGGTCTTGCTTCAAAGTCGAACTATTGAAATATTCTAAGACAAATTGGTCGTTACCTGCACCACCATAGAGGGTATCATTGCCTAATCCGCCTAATAATCTATCGTTACCCTGTTCACCAAACAAACGGTCATTACCATTATTACCGACAAGGCTATCATTACCTAAACCACCAAATAAATCATCATCATTATTACTACCTGATATCGTGTCATTGGCACTATTTGTATTGAAGATGAAATCGCTAGCCTGTAGTTGACTTTTATTCAAGCCATCAATTTTCAGGCGGTAATAGTAATTGCTATTAGCCAGGTTATAGCGGGTGCTAATAATTGCATTATCTGTGGCATCATTACTGGCGAGAGTCAGGATAGTTTGGTAATCACTAATGCCAATTTTTTTGACATCAATTTTGTCTTGTCCCTGAGTAAAATCAACGACTAAATCTTGGTTTTGTGTCAAAGTCGAACCATTGAAATACTCTAAGACAAATTGGTCGTTACCTGTACCACCAATGAGGGTATCATTGCCTATCCCTCCCTCTAAAAGGTCACTTCCACCTCCTCCAGAAAGGGAATCATTACCTCCGGAGCCTTGAATCGTATCATCTCCCGCAGTCCCGTTTAAAGTATCGTTACTGTTGGTTCCTGAAATAATCGCCATAATTGCAATATCCTTGTTGGGTTTGAAGATTTTTCAGCTATCAATCGATGATGGAATGACCTGTAAATTTCATCAAAATCCCCTCCATACCTTTGCGAAAACAAAGGTAAGTGGTGACACAAAATTATTCATGCGATCGCGCGATCGCATGACAAATACCTGATATTCGGCAAATCAGTAATTTAACTTAAGCCTAGATGCAACCTTTAAATATTCAATGAGGTACTACACAGGAGTCTAACGAGATTTCCGAAGCAGATGTATAAAGATTGTGTAAACTTACTGGTAAAATGTAGCTCATATCACAAATTATCGCTTATTTCGGCTGCTTTTTCCTGTATCTCAGTAATCATGCGTAAATATACCAGTTATTTCAATATTTTTAATACTTGTACTGACAGTGGCGACTGTCTTAAAAGTCAAGCGATCGCAAACAAAAAATGCAAAGCGTGATCGCCTGTATATGATGAACCGCAATCTCAATGACCTTGATACTACTGACAACGGACACCAATAAAATAGATATATTGGGCACCTAATTGCTACTGAATACGTCACACATTTTAAGTTGCTGAGTTTGCTTGCACAACTCAGGCGATCGCGAAAATATTTTACAACCAAACATGAAAATCTCCCTCTCCTAGCCCCTAACCCCTAACCCCTAGCCCCTAAAGAGTTGAATGCACAGGGAATGCATAACTACCAGTTAATCAATTCTCTAATAGGCATAAATGCTTGTAGACTATATGACTAGTAGATTTAACGATCAAAGCCTGCGCCTGTGGGTAGCTAACGCATTTTTTAGACCTATGAAACTAATTTTGAAAGTAATTTCTGTTTTTCAAGGTTGGCGACGTAGACAGGCGTCCACTTTTAGTCAGACATTGCGCAAGCGTCTTTTCCCAATCCTAGTCTTGATATCTTGTATAACGATATTACTGGTAGATAACTTCACTGCTGCGATCGCTCAAGTTCCCCCATTACCCCGCGAAGAAATTCGCGGTGTGTGGATGACTAACAATGATATTGACGTTCTCAAGGAACGCGCCAAAGTTACCGAGTCTGTCACCAAACTGCGAAGACTGAATTTCAATACTATCTATCCTGTAGTCTGGAATTCCGGCTATGTGATGTATCCTAGTGCTGTAGCCAAGCGTACAGGGATTCAACCCTTTGTGTTGCGAGGTAAAGACGGGCATGATATTCTAGCAGACTTAATTAACCAAGCCCATCGCCAAGGATTACTCGTGATTCCTTGGTTTGAGTTTGGCTTTATGGCTCCACCAACATCAGAATTAGTGATGGAGCATCCTAACTGGTTTACCCAAAAGCAAAATGGCGCTCAAACTTCCATTAGTGCGGCTGGGGAAGTGATGTGGCTGAATCCCTTCCATCCGGAAGTGCAGCAGTTTATTACTAGTCTGGTACTAGAAAACATCAGCCAATATGACGTTGATGGGATTCAGTTTGACGATCATACTAGTTTGCCAGTTCAATTTGGCTACGATAAATACACAGTTGCTTTGTACAATCAAGAAACCAAGAAAAACCCACCGAAGAATCCAGAAGATCCGGATTGGGTGCGCTGGCGAGCCGATAAAATTACAGCATTCATGGTAAAACTCAACCAAGCTGTTAAAGCGCAAAAACCTCGGTTGATTTTTTCCGTTGCGCCTAACTACTACGATTTTGCTTACAAGTTTCAACTCCAAGACTGGCTCAACTGGATCAAGCTGAATATTGTCGATGAGCTAATTGTGCAAATTTATCGCCCCAATCTCCAAAGTTTTGTGGCGAATATTTCTCGTCAAGAAATTCAAGAAGCACAAAAATCAATTCCCACCGGTGTGGGGATTATGGCAGGATTGCGTAATAATCCCGTACCCATACAGCAAATTAAATCTCAGGTGCGCGCTGCTCAAGAACGAGGTTTAGGGGTGTCTTTCTTCTATTATGAAAGTCTTTGGGATTACCCAAAAGAAACATCTGCACAAAGACAAGAAGCATTCCAAACCCTGTTTCGCTCTCCTGCACTGCGGGCTAGAGTGGAGTAGTAGCAATCATACGTGTCAACTTACAGCTATTTTCAGGTAAATAGACCACACTGTAGGGGCACGGCATCGACAATCTTTTGGTACATACAATAATTTTACTGGTGCCGTGCCCCTACGACAGATGTAGTTCAAATAGGTGAAAACTGCTGTAACGCGAAAGCCCGATCGGGAATTGATTTTGCCTCACATCGTCTACCATCAAGATCCGCGTTACCCCACCCCAGTTTTGTCTAAAGCCAAAACTTCCCTGCCCCTAATCCCCAGAGGGGGCCCCGAGTTCCCCGTAAACGGGGAGGGGAAAAAGGGGAGGGGTAAAAGGCTTGTGGGGTAAGCATGTAAAGAGTCCAGAGTTATTTTGACTTTGGACTCTTTGCTATATCGATGGTTAATCGTTTAACTTCTTTCTCGCATTACATTTGTATTCCAAGTGTACAAGCCAACCTTTTCGGGAACTCTGGAGAATCGCCCTGTACGATAACCTCGCGATAGCTCATTTAGCACCTTACTTTTAACCTCTCGCAGTTCATCCGCATCTAGTTCGCCATACAGCCCAGCGATCACTTCCGCTACGGTAAAAACTTTGCCGGAATTTTGCCTTAACAGAGAGGTGATAGCATCAATTAAAAATTGACCCTCATAAGCTCTGAGCATTGGTACTATTTTTGTCTTGGGAAGAATTATAGGTTTCTTCTTTTTCTGGGAGAGAGTTTTGGTAGATGCGTGACTGTGATTTGCATTGAGCAACTTCAGATCCAAGGTGTAACAACCAGGTTCATCGGGTATGGCTGACCAACTACTACCTTTACCTTGAGTGAGTGAAGATTGGACTCTACCTTTAACTACCTTGAAGATACTGGGGTCTAAATCTCCATAGAGCGATCGCACAATGAAATCGATATGACATACTGTACCGCTATATGCCTGCAACACCCTTTTAATCGCTTCAATCCGATTGATACAGTCTCGATACTCCGGTAGCATCGGAAAGTCCTGTCCTTTGATTGATTGCTCTTTGGCTTCTACAGAGGACTCGCTAGAATCTGTAGTTGCAGATTCAGACTGTGCAGATTCAGACTGTGCAGATTCCAATTCTTGATCGTTGGCGATCGCAGATGATAATTGCGGTGACTCAAGTGTTGGCGAATCTGAAAGTTCTAAGTCTAAAGGTGCAGATTGATTGGACTCTAAAAGATCAGTATTAGCATCAGCAATACCATTTAGCGATAATATCTCTTCTGCTTGACGAGCTAATGTCTCATCAGTCACATCAGACTTAACAATTTTGTTGCTGTTATCTAAATTTGACCAGTTAGATAACAAAGCTTCTACATGATTGAGATGCGATCGCGCTTGTGTATATAAGCGTTCGTACTCTTCTACAATGCGTGCATAGTAGTCTCTTAATTCCAATAGTGGAGAGAGGTAAGTATCCGGTGGAGGTTCTAATTTTCCCTTAACAGTCATAAGACATTAATCAATCCAAATCAGATTTACTTTTGTAAGTCATCGGCCTGGGCTTGGCTTTAGCTGCTGGCTTCTGCGGTTTTTTCGGCGCTTGGGGAGGGCGACAACGTTCGCAATATAACGGTCGAGTCCCATAAGTCTCCCTTTGCGTACTCTCATTACACTCCTTGCAGATAAAGTGAAACACACGAGTGTGGATTTCTCTTTGATGTGCGCGAACTGTGTACTCTCTAACATTTATTAACTTACTAGGCATAATAACAAGTGGTGAATTTCTGTCCTATCAATATAGCTATTCAAGCAAATGAAATAGCATCAGTGTGTATCTAGTTGCCGATTTTCGGCAATTTTTTTGCCTAAGCTAGAGACTTTGTCATGACAAGAATCTTAATTAAGTGGGAAATAAATATTATCCACAAGCGTTAGAGACTGTCCTAAAAGTCATTACCGATACACAAGCAACTTAACATTCCTCTAAATCGCCCCGAAAAAGGGAGACTTAAAGCTGCACTTCTCCCAGTTTGCGGTTGGCTAGGGAGTAAGAAGAAAATATCTAATATTTCAAGATACATCTTATTCGCAGAATTTTGCTTCTAAATTAAGTCATACTTTATCAAGAAAACGAGATAACAGTTATGTAGGGTGAATGCAATTTTTGCATTGCGATATGTGAACCAGAACTAGAGGGTAGGTGAGGAAGCAGTCTGGTTAAAAAAATTGTCATCGCTATGGATGAAAGAGGGACAAGGAAGACAAGGAAGACAAGGAAGCAACTGACAAATGAGCAATGACTATTGTACAGACGCGATTCATCGCGTCTCTGACCAATGACCATTGACTATTAATTTTAAAGCTGTGTTGCAAATATTCAAGTAGCTGAAGCTGATATAGGAAAATAGAGTTTGTTCAGAATTTGAGCAATTATCCTTATCCACAAGTGGTAGTACCCATCCTTAAGCATATCTAGGATGAGGTAGCGATCGCTAGCGAGATAAATATAGAGGACAGAAGAAAATTCCCACAAATTAATGTAGGGGGATTGAATCAACAAGATTTAAGTTGATTTTTCTCCAGAAATTTCCACTGCATAACTGAAAACTGAAAACTAAATTTCCAACAAAACCTCTTACCTGGTTATTGCTCAGTAACTTCAACTAAGTCAATACTTGGGATATGGATGTACTAAAGCGTCGCATTGGTCTGGAACAAGAGTTTTTTTTAGTAGATGAATCTGGCGATCTCAGTCATCGTGGTGATGAATTTTTGCAAGGTTGTCATTTAATGGCTCAAGCACAAGGTTTAAACCCACAATACTTTGTGCCAGAATTTGTCAAAAGTATGATTGAAATCAATACTCCACCAGCCTACTCCGGGACAGAATTGGCTATAGAGTATTTAAAAAATCTGAAATTAGCACTAGCTGTAGCCCGACAGATGGATTTACGGCTATATCCGCTTTCGAGCTATCCTTTGCATATTATGCCCGTAATGCGCGATCGCTCCAATTATCATATTCAAGCCCGCACCGTCGGTTACGATCGCTTTCTGCACGCCGGCAAATGTACGGGTACGCACTTGCATTTAGAAGTACCGCCAGGAGTCATAGATCCTCATGTGACAGTATCTTACAACTCGACAGCACAAGAGCGCGAGGAATTACTCAATATTTACAATTTGGCTACAGCTTTTGACTCTGCGCTGATTTCCTTGGGGCGGGCTTGTCCTTTTTATGAAGGTGAGGCGATTGGGTTAGCTGCACATACAATTCGTTATCGAGGTAGCGATATTTTCGGTTGGGAAGGAGTGTATACTGGTTTACAGCCTGTCGGCGGATTGATGCCATACGCCGAGACTGTAGAAAGTTTAGTAGAACAGCAATTTTCCCGTTATTATGCTTGGCTAGAAGCCCTAGATAAAGCCGGCATTGAGCGCCATCGGTTCTTAGAAGCTGGGGGAAGTTTACTCAAATCTGCTTGGAATCCCATCCGACTCAACAAGTTGGGGACTGTAGAAATTAGATGTATTGACAGCAATTATCCATCGGTAACTCTAGCAATCGTTGCATTGGTAGAAAAAGCTGCCCATCGAGTACGCAGCGAGCAATTAAAAGTCAAACCAGGTAAAGATGTATATACCTTTGAATTGGAGGGAAATTACCTTTGGGTACCTGATTTTGATTATTTAAATGGTGAATTGCTGTATGCTGCTGCAACAGAGGGAGTTAAACATCCCCAAGTTAAGGCTTACGTCGATTCTATTTTGCAATTTGCAATTACAGATGGTGGTGAAGGCGCAAAGTATTTAACAAAATTGCGCAATCAGCTAGATAAATATCACACTATCGAAGGCGATATTCTCCAAGAATTTACCCCAGCTACTGCTCATCTAACGCGAGATGAGGGTTTGCGTTTGGTAAGAGAGTGTTGTGACAAATTAGAAGCTCAAGTTGCATGGCTGGATACTAACCATCCCCTAGCGGCTTTAGATGAGGAACCAGTCAGTTTGTGAGGTACAGATGAGCGTTGATTGTAGGGGCACTGGCACTGCCATGCCCCGAAGCACATACCTCACTTACCTGAAATATGCTGTAAGAAAGCGATCGCATCTTCATTACCGTCCAGATGCGATCGCCACCTTAGCAAATCTTACATAAACTCAGGCCACTTGAGTTTGTAGGAATACAGAGTATTCTTTCTTATACCCAATGCCCCATGCCCACTCGCCCTGAGCGAAGTCGAAGGGATGCCCCATGCCCCATGCCCACTCGCCCTGAGCGAAGTCGAAGGGATGCCCAATGCCCAATGCCCAAAACCTACCCATTACCTCCTTTGCAATTTCATCACAACCGCACCAATAATTAATCCTGCTGCTTGTGCCCAGTAACCAATGCTAAATTGATTCACACCCCCAGGAGGAATATTTAAACTACCAATACTATAAAAAAGCTGTTGGATAAACCACCAAAATAAATAGACAAAAGCCGGTAATTTTGCCGGAATATATATAATTATCAAGGGAATCACACTATCTATTTTGGCTTTGGGGAACCTCATCATATATGCCCCTAAAACAGAAGCGATCGCCCCATTCGCACCAATCAAGGGAACTGATAAACTTGGTTCCGCAACAATTTGGACTAATGCTGTCCAAATACCACTTAATAAATAAAATCCTAAATACTTTCCATGTCCGAGAATGTTTTCTAAAGTCTTGCCAAAAACCCACAAGAATAAGAGATTTCCTAAAATTTGGCTAAAACTACCATGTAGAAACATTCCCACAGGTAAAGCCATCAACCGCAAGCAGACAACTACCCATGCTGCGGGATTAGCCATCGCATTTGCGATCGCGCCAGTAATTTGTGCGGGTATTACACCCCAACTATAAATCACTTCACCTAACTTATTACCGAGTTCTAGCTGGATTTCCCAGAAAAACACGGCAATATTGATGCCAATCAGCCAGTAATTCATAATTGGGCGATGGCGAGTGCGCACATTATCACTAATAGGAATCATTAAGGGGCATGGGGCATGGGGCATTGGGCATTGATCAACAGTCAACGGTCAACAGTCAACGGTCAACGGTCAACAGTCAACGGTCAACAGTCAACGGTCAACGGTCAAGCTTTCAGAATAGTACTCAGCAGATGTTAGGATAAACGATCATGAAAAATGATTATGAAATCATAAATAAATGTAAAATTTAATTGCGGTATTGTAAAAAGAAGCTTGCTATTAAATTTAAGCTATGAGCCAGTCAGAAGACAATCTTGCCTCAACGGCTTCTTTGACGAACCACGATCGCAAATTAATTCACCTACCTGGCTCTATCCAACCTCATGGTGTACTCTTAACTCTCAATTCTCAATTACATATAGTACAAGTTAGTAACAATACCCAAGAAATTTTGGGTAAATCTATTTCTGACTTGTTGGATAAACCCCTAACTAGCTTACTGGATAATCAACAAGTTGCAGCTATTAGGCAATGCTGGACAAAAAAGCCTAGTGTTTACACTAGTTACAAAGTATTTATAAATACTAAAAATTCCGAACAATATTTTGATTGTATTGCCCATCGTACAGAAGAGACTTTAATTTTAGAACTAGAACCGACTCAATCTAGTTCAGAGTTGAGTTTTTTAAGTTTCCATGCTTTAGTCAGTGAAGCGATCGCGGATATTCAAAAAACATCCAATTTGAGTGACTTTTTGCATCTTGTCGCTAGCCAAGTTAGAGAAATCACAGCTTTTGACAGGGTAATTATCTATCAATTTGACCATACAGGAGCGGGTTCTGTAGTTGCGGAAGCGAAACGGGAGGATTTACCGCCATACTTAGGGTTACATTATCCGGCTACAGATATTCCTCTACAAGCGAGAAATTTATACAAGCGGGGTATGTTGCGATTTGTCCCTAACTTAACTGCACCGGCTGTGAAGTTAGTTCCCCTCGACAACCCCATCACCCATCAACCTCTGGATTTAAGCTTATCTATCCTCCGGAGTGTTGATACTTGCTGTATGGAATATTATCAAAATATGGGTGTGTCGGGAATTTTAGTGATAGCGCTGATTCAAGATCAGCAGCTTTGGGGTTTAATTTCCTGTCATCACCAAACTCCTAAGCCTCTTTCCTATGAAATGCGGCAAATTTGCGCTTTTTTGGGGCGAATTGTCTCATCGGAGTTAACCCATAAAGTTAATGAACTGGAATTAGATTATCAAGTCAAACTCAAATCTCTTCAATCTGAGTTTATTGAATCGATTTCCCAAGCTGATAATTTTATCGATGCGCTAATTAAACCAGAACTCCGGTTACTAGATGTTGTCAGTGCTTCTGGTGCAGCAGTTTGTTTAGATAATGAAATTACCCTGGTGGGGACAACACCAGAGATTGAGCAAGTTCGTGCTGTAATTGAATGGGCAGATACTCAAATTAAAGACAATCTGTTTTCTACCAATTCTCTACCCCAGATTTATCCAGAAAGCGTTGCGTTTAAAGATACAGCTAGTGGATTGTTACTACTGCGAATTTCCCAAGTCCGGCGTTATTATATTCTCTGGTTTCGTCCTGAAGTGATTCAAACGGTAAACTGGGCAGGTAACCCTCATCAAGCTTTTCAAGTCACAGAGGTAGATGGTACAGTTACCCTGAGTCCGCGTAAATCTTTTGCAAAATGGCAAGAAACAGTCAGGTTAACTTCTCTACCTTGGAAAGAATGTGAACTTGATAGTGCGATCGCACTCAGAAATGCGATCGTTGGTATTGTACTTTCTAAAGCCGATGAATTAGCCAAAATTAACCGCGATTTAGAACGCAGTAACCGTCAGTTAGCCTCTTTTGCTTATGCTGCTTCTCACGATCTCAAGGAACCTCTGCGTGGTATCTATAATTACTCAACAATTCTCCTAGAAGATTACGCCCAAGTTTTAGATGATGAGGGAATTGAATGTCTACAGACAGTAGTTAATTTATCAGTGCGCATGGAAACTCTGATTAATGCACTACTGCGACTGGCGCAATTAGGACAAGCACAATTACGCAAGCAAGCTACCAATTTGAACGAATTACTCACCGAATTAATTGATATTCTCCGTGCTAGTCGTCCCGATTCTCACCTGTTTGATATTCGCATCCCTCGACCTTTGCCCACAATTGATTGTGATGCGGTTCTCGTCAACGAAATATTTAGTAACCTGATTACGAATGCCTTTAAATACAATGATAAAACTGACCAATGGGTGGAAATTGGCTACTTAGATTCCCATCCGCAACAAACGCAAGCGCAAAGTTTTGTAAATCCTGTATTTTATGTCCGCGATAATGGCATTGGTATTCCCCAACACCATCGAGAAACCATCTTCCGACTATTCAAACGTCTCCACTCTCAAGAAAAGTATGGTGGAGGTGTAGGCGCAGGATTAGCCATTGTTAAGAAAATTGTTGAGCTGCATAACGGGCGCATCTGGGTTGAATCATCCCCAGGTATGGGTTCAACTTTCTATTTGACCCTGGAATAGTTTAAGATTAGTAACAAAAATCTTTTAATTATTACATTTTGTAAAGACAACTAATGACAACAAAACTTCATGAACCTCTACTTGTGGTTGAGGACAGCAATGAAGATTTTAGGATGCTACAACGGCTCATGCGTCGCATGTGCGTGCAGAATCCTATATATCGCTGTACTAATGGAGATGAGGTTTTAGATTTGCTTTATCAAGACAGTGGTAACGAAAATCCGCAGACAAAACTTAGACCTTCTGTAATCCTGCTAGATTTGAATTTACCAGGGATTGACGGTCGGGATATTTTGGAGCGGCTTAAACAAGATATCAGCCTCCGAGAAATCCCGATAGTTGTTTTCACCACATCCTCTAATCCCAGGGATATTGAGTTTTGTTACCAAAAAGGCGCGAATGGCTATTTAGTTAAGCCAATGGATGCACAAGAACTGCAAAAGACAATTCAAGCATTTGTAGACTATTGGTTAGCAACTAATACTCCGCCTGTCTCAACGTAGTTTGCATGTTTCTAGTTGATGGGATAGTCGGGAGCAGAAAAGTACGCGGAGCGTGATACAGCATTAGACTTTGTTCGTCTATTGATGCTGATGTTTCGTACTCATACTGCATATAAGTTCTGAGTAAGTCTGTGTCTCTGTATCTTCTCGATCTCTTATTTCTCCGCGTCACGCTGTCTCCCCCTCTTAACTAGCAATTCTTGGGATTTACTGTGTAACTACTGACTCGCAAATTCATGCATACTTACTTATCCAAACAGATAAGTTAGCCGAGTACTTAAAGTTATTTCAAAAAATTTTAGATTTTATTTATATTTATTTTAGATTATTTTTAGAATTATGCAATAGCTACATAAGTTAAAAAACACTATTATTTCCCGATCCTCATACTTATATGGTGGATACATGGACGCTACTGATCGTAGATGATTGTGCGGCGGATCGAAAAATTTATCGTCGATATCTTTTACAAGATCCGTACAATTCTTATCAAATTTTCGAGGCAGATTGTGCAGAAAGCGGGCTAGCTTTGTGCCAAAAATTGCATTTTGATGTCATTCTGCTAGATTTTTGCCTACCAGATATGAGTGGGCTGGAACTATTCGATCGCTTAAATAAAGAAATATTCGATACTCCAAAAACAGTAATTATGCTGACGGGGAGAGGCGATGAAGAAGTTGCTGTACAAGCAATGAAACGGGGTGCGCAAGATTATTTAGTCAAGCAATATCTCAAACCTGATGTGCTGCAAATAGCTGTTCGTAATGCCATTAAACAATCGTATTTGCAAGCCCAACTATATAAAACTCGCGAACGACAGCGCTTAATTGCAACCACAGCGTTACGTATTCGCCAGTCTTTAGATTTAGAGCAAATCTTAAATACAGCAGTAGTAGAAGTACAGCAACTTCTCAAATGCGATCGCGTTTTAGTGTATCAATTTACCCCAGATAATGGCGGTAAAACTGTAGCTTGCTCAGTTGACTCTGGGGAATCTATAGCACCACTTCATAATATCCAAGATATTTGTCATGAGGTAGGGGGTGAAAACCATGTATGGGGATGTAAATTAGCAATTACTCAAGTATGTATAGCTAGTTTAAGTAATAATTATTTACATTTATTAGAACAATTTAAAACAAAGGATAATTTAGTAGTTCCGATTCAGTTGAGTAATAATTGCGATCGCGAAAATCCGCTTTGGGGATTGTTGATAGCGCATCACAGTTCCCAAGAACGCAAATGGCAAGCCGATGAAGTAGAAATGCTTAACGAATTATCGGTACAATTAGCGATCGCAATTCAACAAGCAGAATTTCTCGCCCAAACCCAAGCAGCCTTACGCAAAGAACAGCAACTCAATACCTTTAAATCGCAAATCGTCGCCACAGTTTCTCACGAGTATCGCACGCCTTTGACCTCTATTTTGGCGGCTGCATCAACTTTAATCAAATATGGTCAACAATTAGATGCAGCGAAACAGCAGCGATTTTTAGGCATTATCGAGCAAAAAGCTCGGTCAATGTCCAAATTGGTAGATAACATGCTGATGGTTAACCAAATCGAATTGGATAAAACCCGGTTTAAGCCTATTCCCCTGGATTTACTACCATTTTTCGCCGATATTCTCCAACAGGCAAGAGAAACCTTAACCCAGGAACATGAATTAATTTTCAACACTAGGGGAAATTATCAAGGCTTCTGGGGCGATCGCGGATTGTTGCAACAAATCTTTATGAATTTAATTTCTAATGCCATTAAATATTCTCCCAATGGAGGGAGCATTGAATTTGATTTAATTGGTGCGGAATCAGATGTAACGGTTTACATCAAAGATGAAGGTATTGGTATCCCCATAGACGATCAACAAAAGCTATTTCAATCCTTTAGTCGGGGTAGTAACGTCGGTACAATTCCCGGTACAGGTTTAGGATTAGCGATCGCTAAATCTTGCGTAGAGTTACATGGGGGTAATATTAAGTTATTTAGCCAAATTGGGCAAGGAACCAAAGTTACAGTCAGCTTACCCAAACAAAGTATAGGGCATGGGGCATTGGGCATGGGGCATTGAAAGGCGGTAGTTGAGCGAAGCCGAAACTACCGCTTGAAGTTCGCACACTTCGACTTCGCTCAGTGTGCAGTCTTAAGGCAACCAGAAATCAGGCAGAATAGATTTGCTGAGATTGCGTACTGTTTGATTGAGCGATCGCGCTACTTGGATATGGGCTTCATCTGCTTCTACTGGTAAAATCTCAGATGGCTGTCCTTGTCCTAAATAAGAAATTACCAAATTTGCCGCTTCTAAACCTGTAACATAAGCTTTCTCTTGCGACCAAGAACCGTGACGGTTAACAATCCAATCCCCACTCATAAACACATTTGCTAAACTCGTCTGGGCTGGTAACATATGACGATAACTTCCCGGTGCAAAATGAGTCACCGCATTCGGTAATCTAATCACACTACTATCAATCACCTTAGCTTCACGAAAATCAGGAACGCAAGTTGTTAAATAACGCTGCACTATAGGAATAATTTCTTCATCAGCTAAATTCAAAAACTGATTGGCATGATAAAAATCAGCTTCAATAACTGTTCCTGATTCATTTTTATATTCATCATGCAACGCATTTAAATCAAAAAATGTCCAGCCTGTAGTATCATCAAATCCAAAACAAGCATTAGAAGGACGAGGAATATTAACTTTTCTATCAAACCATAAGCGAGTTGCTAAAACATCAATTGCACCCAAATTATTTAAATCGCGAAATTCTTGCCGACTTTGTAAACTGGGGCTATTGGCAACAATTTTCTTCATTCCCGTCACCCCCACAGCAAAAACTACAGCGTCAGCCTCAAATACTTCATCACCACAAACTACACCCTTAGCGCAATTTTTATCATCAATAATTACATCAGTTACCCGCCGTTTTGATAATACCTTAGCTCCAGCTTTCTCAATTTTATCTACCCAAGGACGGAATATTTTCTCGCCTACAGTTCCCCGACACCAAACAACATCAAAATCGCTTTGATGAGCCAAAATAAAAAAGTACAACATTCCTAAAGTTGCAGCAGCAGAACATTGTTCACCAGGTGCAAATAAACCTACTAATAACATTGGTTCAAATGCATCTTTATATAGCCTTGCTGACACGCCAAAATCCTTAAATAATTCTCGCGCTGTGACAGAATCATAACGCCGCCATGCATCAGGAGAATTATCGAAATCAACCACAGCATATAGTAAAGGTAAAGCACTCAAACGGTCAATTAATGGTAGACGCTGAAAGTGAGTATAAACAAAAGTTCCCAATGGTGAAGGAAGCCGGGGTAACTCTTGAAAAATTGGTGATTCCACTTCCAAACCCGCCGGGGAATATTGCGCCGAACGAGTCCAAGAAGTAAAAGGATTAATATCTAATTCATTAATCAGGGCAAAAATATTTCTGTAAGGATACCAAAAACCATGTATACCTGCTTCTACAGAACGTCCTGCGGCGGTTTTCCAACCCGCAACTAGTCCCCCCGGATAAGCCCCGGCTTCTAGAAGCGTCACATCATATCCTTGTTTGGCTAAGTGATAGGTTGCGCCTAAACCAGCCCAACCTGCACCCACAACTACTACCCGTTTTTGTTGTGACTCTTCATTCATTGCCGCACAGTCTCCGATAATTGCACTCTATAATTAAATGTAAAGGATTTGTAAACTGATTTAACTGATTGATAGTAAAATTACGGAAAACTGGCAATATTTTTATTTGCGAAGCTTGAGCAAATATTGTTCAGAATATATACGTAATAATTTACCTCAATAGACTTTAATTACTATAGATATAATCACACTTGCTGATAATTATTATTTAGGAGTATAACAAGAAAAAATCTAGTTATATTTCCCAAATAGTCAAATGACTCAATTAGCCGATTCTCAACCTAGTTTAAATGACTTTCAATTGATTGATGGTATATATTTTCCTAAAAATTATGAACAGTTAAATAGTACTAAACATAAACAAAAATGGGATGCAATCGGCAAAACCTACTATGGTTCCCAAAAAATTGAGCAAGTAACAGAAACATCTGCCATTAAACAAGATTACACCTTATTAGGTGGGAGACCTGGGGGAACTTGGAATAAGTTTCCTATAGATAAATCTGTAGATTCTATTCTCGAAATTGGTTGTGGTTATGGTCGCGCTCCCTTACATCTTTCTAAGGAAAAAAATCTCCAATGCCAAAAATACTATGCTATTGATATTTCTGAATCTTTATTAAGGCGATTAATTAAGGTTAAAGCAGAGTATAACTTTTTCCCCAATGCCGAATTTAATATAATTTGTAATTCGGCAGAAAAATTACCTTTAGCAGGCAACTCCATAGATTTAGTAATTTCTAACTGTGTATTTATGCATATACCAGATGCACAGTTAAGAAACTTATTAAGCGAGATATTCCGGGTTCTCAAGCCTGGAGGAATGTTTGTATTTAATCATTCCTTTCATAACAAAGCTTGTCCTTCCCATATCATCCACAATTCTATTAGGAACCTGAATATATTTAGCAAAAATCCCATTTACCTCAAGCAATATTCAGCAATAGAAATTCAGGAGATGTTGAATAATGCAGGGATTCAAGCTAAATGTCCTCAATATATAGTTGAACCCACAACAGAATATGCAATTTTACCGGAAACTATCAAAGGTATTCCCTTACCTTTTGCTAAAGCAATTAATAGAAGTCTCAAGCCATCAGATGCTTGGAAAGAAACTTTAGCTTATGGCTTTAGTGCTTATAGTATTCCTTTAGAGTAATTAGGGAAAAAGACTTGTAGCGATTGTCTTAGATGTTAAATTGTGCGATCGCTCAACAATAAAAAAATATTAAGATTGATTTCGTAGTGAGGACTTTAGTCCTCACTAAAACAGTATCTTATTTTCTCAGACTAGAAAGGGAATACTCCAAACGAGTCAAACGTTCTGAGTAGTTTTTCATAACTTGTAGGGCAAACAAAGGAGTTTCTTGCACTACAAACAAAAACCTTTGCTCATCAAGGAAAGCAAGCTGACAATCGGTTTTGGCAATAGCGGTATAAGTTCTATTTTTTACCCCTACAAGTGCGCCGATCGCAAAAACTTCTCCGGCGGAAATTGTTTCTACAACCTTGCCATCAACTAATATATCAACCGAGCCTTGGATAATACCATACATACAATCACCAGGCTCTCCTACCTCAAATATTACCTGCCCTGCTGAAAACACTTTCGGATTTGGTTGTTTTTGAAAGATACTGATAGTCTGTACAGCATTTAACATTTAAACTGCCCTGAAATTGTGTATTTTTTACCTATGTTTGCTCTGTTACAGCCAATGAGCAAGGTCAAAAACCATTGGTAAGACTTGATGGGGAATTTTGCAAAGAGATATTTAGTAGTTCAACATAACAACGCCATTTTTAGGGGTAAATTCGTAGTCAGGTATTTATTCCTGACTACGAACAAAACAAATTTCAACTACTAAATTACATGCTAGGGTACAACAGGCAAGGTTAAAGAAAGATTAAGCTTTGGTGAAACGTAATTTTATATTTGTTGCCAAAATTTTCGAGAAGACAAAGTATTCCCTTAATCTCCTCCCTGCCAAAATTCCTCAAAGCATCAATATTTAAGCTAGAGACGCGATTAATCGCGTCTGTTCTATCCCATCCCCCATACCCCATGCCCAATTTTTACAATTTCTCCAACAACTCCTGGGCTAATTGAAGAAACGCTTTAGAACCAGGAGATTGCGGATTCATTAACACAGCCGGCATAAAACTATCAACAGCCTTAGCCACATTCACATCAACAGGAATTTGGTTCTTACAAATTTTGTCAACACCAAAATCTTCCACAACGCGATGCATAACTTGTTTATAATATCTACCAGTCAGCAGATTTGCACTCGACATACTAAATACAATCCCCAGCATTTTGATATTAATTTTTGCCTCATGCTCGTGACTATCTTTTAATTGTCCAATGCGTCTTTCTAACAATTGAATACCCACCACCGATAAAGGTTCTGGTTTAGCAGGTAAAATATAAAAATCGCTGCAAGCTAAAGCACTACGAGTTAAAAGATTATAGCCAGGGGCACAGTCTAAAAGAATAAAATCATATTCGTCCCGTACTGGCTTTAAGATGTTATTAATTAACACCCGTTCAAAGCGATTCCAAACAGTTTCAAAATCTTGCTCGCCTAAAGCTACCGATTGTTGATGCAGCATTTCTGAAACAACAAATTCATCATATAAATCGATATCTCCCGGCAACAAATCCAACCCAGGCAAATTACAAACCTTGCTCTGAACGATATCATGAATCGCAAATTTAGCGTTTGGTTCAGGTGTAATAACTTGATCTATTAGATATCTAAAAGTCTTTCTCGTCTTCCGTCGCTTGGCAAATTCTAAAGGCGACATTAAGCTGAGTGTCGCACTAATTTGACTATCTAAATCGAGAACCAACACCCGCTTTCCGTGATTTTTCGCCAAGCAGGTAGCTAAATTTACTGTAATGGTGGTTTTGCCGACACCACCTTTCATATTTGCAGTTGCAATTACATATCCCATTGGTAAGTCCTTTGATGACGCATTCCCATCCGGGTAGCGTACACCTCTCCTGATATATGAAAATTTACGTTTAATTTAATCTTTCTGGAATACACAAAGTAATTCCAGTGACATGCCACAATTGAGGCAGTCAGAATTATAGCAGTGAGTAACACATTTAGGACTAAAGCGGCTTGTCACAAAAAATTAAAATTTTTTCTTTTAATTATTTTGGTAGCTGAATTTTAGTAGCTAATAAACTTTGTAACCGTTGTAACTGCGGCCCGACTTGGTAAAGTAAATCACCTTTGCCTAATAAGTAAGCGGCTGCTGTTGATGTACCGCCTAAAATAATTTTAGAATCTGCTTCGCTTCTGGTACTGAGGGCTATTCTACCTGGTAAATTAGAGCGGATCAGGGGGGTAACAATTCCGGCTTCGGGACGTTGAGTTGCAATAATCAGATGAATTCCCGCCGCTCTTGCTTTTGCACCCAATCTTTTAATACTTTGTTCTAATGCAGTACGAATTTCCTTTTCTGCCATAAAGTCTGCATATTCATCAAAAATACAGACAATCCGCGCTATAGGTTGGGAGGAACGATGATTATAGCTAGTCAAATCACCACAGCCAGCTTTTTCCAACCTTTGGTAACGAGACTCCATTTCTGCAACTAATTCATCCATGAGTTCAATAGCGCGATCGCTATCCTTAACAATAGATGAATAAGCCCAAGACATGCGCTCAAACTCTGGAAACGTCACCCGTTTCGGATCTACCAGGGCGATTTTTAGGTGTTGGGGGGAATGACGATATAGTAAGCTGAGGAGGAGCGATCGCAAAAATTCACTTTTTCCACTTCCAGTTGTACCCCCAACCAAAAAGTGACAAGTATTCGGATCGGATAAATCAGCTTCTATCAGTTCTCCTTCTAAATTCACCCCAATCGCAATTTTTACAGGTGCATTTGCGGGTAAAGTTTCTGGCTGAATATACTCTTCAAAGTTAGCAATTTCTCTATCTAAACGCGGTAAATCAATGCTTACATATCCCGCTTGCGGCGCAATTAAAGGTGGATTTGCTAACCCTAACTGCACTTGTAAATCATTAGATAATCGCAAAATTGAATTCACACTCACGCCTAAATGGGGTTTCAACTTCACCCGAATAAAAGCAGGCCCCACAGCAGCACCTTGATAATCAACCTTAATTTTAAAAGATTGCAAAGTAGCAACTAATTTTTCGCCCATAACATCGCCTGAAGTTGATGTCTCCTTCTTAGGAATTGATGGTCGCGGAGTTTCAACTTCTGCATCCACAAAAAAAGTTTGACACTTTTGTTGCTGGGGACAAATTTCACATAAATAAGCCTGAGTTGTTCGTGGTGGCGAATTAGCATGAGGTTGTTCCCAACTTAACCATTTTTGCATCTGTTGCAACTTATAGGGAATCAACTGATGCACAGTACTCTCTAACTGTTCCCAAGAATATTGATATTCTTTAAATTCTGGTAAAACACAGTAAACTGCTGAATCAACTGCTACTTTCTTCTTCTGCCATAACAAATAACTATAAAGTGAAACCTGTGCTAACTGCGCTGATGGATCTACAGGTTGATAGGTTTTAAACTCAATCACACAAAGGCGATTTAGTTGAAAATTAAAAACCAAACAATCAAATTCACCCCTGATTTTTTGCTGTGTTCTATTAGGAAGATTAAAATTATGTTCAACACTGCGTTCTCCAGCTATAAATGTATTACTAATAACTGTTTCTGCATTACAATGCTGACGATTTATTACTAATAACTCTGCAAAGCGTTTAATTAATCCTTGCAATCCCTCCCATACTTTATATAGTGCTTGGGCTTGATTTGGATCTTTCTCTAAAGCTTTCTCCAAATAGGGAAAAAATTCTAGCTGATAAAATATCTGTCGCATTTGTGAGGTAACTTCCTCAACATTTAGCTGTGCTGCTTCTGATTTAAACAAATCTCTAAATTGCGGTTCAATCACAGCTAATTTTACAAATTTATCTGCTAATTTATGAAAAGTGTTACCAATTCCAATAGCCGTATCTGGTGGTAAAAAGATTGCCTTATCGCCAAATGTATGATTTAAATAAAATAAGCGCGGACACTCAAAAGCCAGACGGACTTTAGTCACCGTCAAAGATGAATTCTCAGATTGTTTGCTTGACGACTCTGAGGTATGGTGTGCCATATCAAAAATATGATTTACAGCAATAGAATTAGATATTTCTAGTAAGCGACGATGCACAGCAGCTAAATAAACCGTATCCATCGCTGCATATTTTAGCTGCTTCTCACTGAGAGGACGCTTCCCCCAATCACTTCCTTGTTCTTCTATATCTACATTAGAGAAATTGCAGAGTTCTACTGCTAAAGTCTTCAGTTTTAAATTAGAAACTTGCAGACGCTGAGAAGTAATTTTTCTAGCTAATTGTAAAGTACAAGTAACATTTTTAGCTAGCTTACCGCCTAAATACTTTAAATCAAAGCTAGCATTATGAAAAATCTTTTCGATATTGGGATTAATCATGATTTGGTTGATAAAGTATGCAGCCAAATCACGTTTATTTAAGACATCAATAATATAAGCAGATACACCTGTTAAATCTTGCGGATCGAGCAATACCTGAATCAGAGATAATTTTGGGTAGTATGTATTCCAATCAGCAGTTTCTGTATCCAACCACATAATATTGGCTGCTGCTAACTTAGATATCAATTCTCGAATCTCTGTTGCTTCTTTCAGGTATTGCATTGACTAAAATATTTTCCAATAAATCTATAAAGCAATTAAACAAATCAATTGGTCTTGTAACTTGGCTTTGGGATTAATAATTTTCACTTTCTTTTCTTGACATAATAAGTCAATTATGTGATAAATGTCACTCTCTTCCACAGTAGGAAATTGCCGGAGTACTTCCCTAATTAAAGCTGGAATTCCCATAAAAGCTTGAATTTTGATTTGATTTAACATGAAATCTTTGACTGGTCTTAAATCTGGTTTTGCATTATCAGGATCTCTGACAGGATTTTGTTTCGGAACTATACCTAAATCTTGCAATAAAGTACATTTATGCAAAATTTGTAATTCACGAATTAGAGATTGTAGTTCCTGTAAATTAATGGTTTTACCTACTAGCACTAACTCATGAGCCAGCGCCGAATTCACCAAGCTATGGTATGTAGCTAAGTAATAAACAGAAGCCAGACTTGGCTTGATATGAAGATGATGAGTATATGTAAAAATTTGTCTATATATTTGATTTCCTCTAAGGTTAGGTTTACCTACACTACTCAAACGAATTAAATATAAAGGACTGCATAGATTTTCTTGAATAGCTTTTTGGCAAGCATTCATAACATTAAAAAATGTATTCATATTGCCATCTTCTGTCCAAACTATGCCTACCCTATCTCTTCTACCAGATTTTTTATAAGTCAAAGAACAACTAGCATGTGCCCCATTTAAAAGATGAAGTTTAACATCCTGCACTTGTAAAGCCGCTAGCGATTCATCCAACATTCGTATAAGTTCAGGTGTTGATAACAAAGAAATTTTCGTAATTTTATCCTGAACTTTTTTATATTCTTTTTGCCAGAGTAACTGGAATTCTGCTTTAATTTTATCTGGTGGTGGAGGTGGTGGTAGCGGAGTTTCACCATCTAACCATTTTGGCCTCGGAGCTTGTTTATCGCGGAATAGCCATTCTTTATATTCTTGAAATAGATGTTCTCCAAGGATTAATACCTGACGGGGTGAGGCTTTACGGCTAGGAAATGCTTTTACTAGCACCTCAGTAGTTAGAGGGTAGATTGGAGAATCTGGTAGAGAGTAAGCCTGATGGTGCAAATTATAAAGTCGAGAAGCTAACAAAGCTTCGGCTTCATCAAGCGTGATGCGCTTCAGAGGTATTTTTAGTCTAGCTCTATCTAAATCAGCAGGTTGAATTCGCTTGTAATTTTCATTCCAGCTATTTGTTCTAATGCTGATTAGAATCAAAAAACCTTGCCACCTGCCGTTATAAATTGTAGAGTTAATATTAAACAAAGCTTGTATATCAATAGAACCATCTGGTAAACGAGCTATGTTATCTAGTTGATCGAAACACAAAACTATAGGCTGAGTTTTACTAGAGATTTTACTGAAATTACCTAAAATACCTCTGGCAGTATCTTCGCCATCAATCGATTGCTTAACTTGTAACTTTTTCAGACTTTCGTCATCTAAATTATCCCCTTTCAACCATTCACATGCTAGAGAGTTCAATTCGGGATTAGTTAGGTCATAAAGGACACCAAAAAACTCGTTAGCATTGTAAATTCCTTTAGTCCCTATGGTTTTTTTAAGAATGTCAATAAATAATTTACGATCAACATTAGCATCTGTTTTCGTTTTTCCAAAAAAGCCTTTTATTTTGTCAATAAAGCCTTGTTGTTCAATTTGTAAGTCTTGACGAATATTAGTCAAGCAGCTTTTGAGCCAAAGGATTAATTGGGACTCTGTTTGTCCTTCTGGAGCATTTACCAAGCTATCAACAGTGTGACGTAAGATATGCCGCCAAATATGATCGCTCTGAGGAAATGGCTCAATATAGACAAAAAAGGCTTGATCGTTTAACTTTTGTTTGAGCCGACCCATAAAATGAGTTTTGCCCGATCCTGGGTCACCATAGAGAATCAGGGTACGGGTTTGATGATCTTTAGCAATCTGATCCAAAACACTTTTGATTTCAGTTAGTGCTTCTTGATGAATAGAGTCAACAGTAGGGACTGGCTCTTGGTCTTCCCAAAAGTTACGTGCTGCGTTGTTATTAAAAGGATTAAATGATTTTTTAATAACTTCATCAATAGTTGCCATACTGGTATCTCTGCTTTCTTGAAAGTTCACCTGTTTTTAATTTAGATTTTGACGGCTAATTGACTGTGATAAAAAATAAGGAACCTCCGCTTATTTGAGAAATTCCAGCTTCAATTTGTTCATCTGTATAGTCGCGTGGTTCTGCTAAAGTACTTAATTCAATTTTGTTAGCTTCTTCTAGGCGATACAGTACTTGATCTAATTCATCCCTTGAAAGCGGTGGTTGTAACTTCTGCCGTAGATGGAAAATAGGTAAATAATTATCTGTACCCAAATCTTTATCTAATTTCTCAATAATTTGTAAAATTTCTTCATCACTGAGATTACTAATTGTTTCCAAAGCTGATTCTGTAGCAATGGGTAGTGGAGTAGAAATCGCTTCTGGCTTCACCCGCAGATTTTTCCGTAAAAACCGTAGGTAATTATTCAGCAAATCCAAACTGATAACAGGGTTAGAGCCTTTTTTGGGAATGAAATCATCCCGCAATTCTGCAATTCCTCTTTCAGTTAACCAAACCTCAGCTTTAGTTTTTTTAATTCCCCATTCAGCCTCAATCAACCCTCGTTCGCTCAGAGTGTTTAATATTGCATCTCGTTCCGCAGCTTTTAGCGAGGTAATTTTACTGGGAGGTATTCGTCCAGAAGCTTTACTGATATTTTCCAGTACTTTAAGTTCTTTGTCTGTAATTGGTACTTGACTGGGATCTTTCAGTACAGTTTGACCGGAACCTGAAATTTTAACTGTGGCAATCTCACGGGTATAGTCTACCAATTCGCGATCGCCTAAACTTTTACAAATTTTGTTTTTCTCACCTTTAAAAACATTAAAGGTGCTGGCGCTAAGACTAGAGCGATAATTGGTACATCCCAACAACTTGAGTAGGAATTTTAACTCATTTGTTTCCATACTGGTAATCTTGCCTGTATCTAATTAAGCATTAAGCACTACTCTATCTCGAATGGCAAAAATTTACACACTTTTCCCATCCTAGCACTAGATTACATAATTACGGAAAAGTGTGCGATCGCACTATTGCATAATTTGCTTATCTTGATATCTTGGCAGGAAACACTCTAACCCTGTACCTTTCGCAACACATTAAACATCTGATAACGCAACCCATCAGGTAACAACGATAAACCTAACCCAGTCCAAGCTTTAGTTTTAGAAAAAGACTTACCAGCTAACACCAACTCCCTACCGACTTGGATTTCACCTTTTTCTATCAAACGCAAACCTAATAATAACTTAGCTTCTGCTAGCCGAGTCTTTCTCGTAATCTCTAATTTCTCTGACTCAAACTTATAACTTTCTAAATAGCAAATCTTATCAAATAAATAAGGAATCGCGCGATTAATACCTTGCTGTTCTGCATGGTAGCGATATTCCATCAATAATTCTGGTAAATAATAGCCTTTTTTCCCCGCCAAAGCTAACCGCACAAATAAATCATTATCTTCACAATTTTGCATATTGGGAAGCATAAACCCCAATTCTTGCAAAGTTTGACGCCGAAATAATGTTGCACCAACTTGAAAGCTTTGATGAATAAAAACAACCTCTAATAAATTATCAACAATACCAGCCGATAATTTGCTTCTCCCCCAGCGACGAGAATTTTCCTTAGTCAATTCATCATTTCTGGTGTTGTGAATATCGATAATCCAGTGATCGGTACCAACAAAATCAAGGCTCGAATCTTGCTCAAGAATAACAACAGTACGCGCTAGAAAATCTGGTGTAAGTCTATCATCATCATCAAATTTAATAAAATATTCGCCCATAGCTGCATTAAAGCCAGAGCGCATATTATTACTTTTACCAACATTTTGCTGATGACGAAGATATTTAATGCGCTTATCTGTATACTTTGACATCAGATTGGGTGTACCATCACTAGAGCCATCATCACAGATAATTAATTCAAAGTCCTGATAACTCTGCTGCATTACACTTTCAATAGCGTAAGGCAATAAATTTACTCTATTAAAAGTAGGAATACAAATACTAATTTTGCTCACAATAAGTAAAAGCTTTAATAGATAAAAATTAGCCTACATACTAGTATTCCCAATACTACGTTTATCTTAACACTAATATTAAAAATATTAACCGCGAAAATACTTAGTTAAGTTTTACCTAAAACCATAAATTATAGTTAGGGTTGTCAACCGTGATGTACTAACTCTTGCTCAGTTTTGATTGACTGAATTTCTAGCAAAAATATATAAGGGTTATTCGTGATGACAATCAAGGTTAACTGAAGTCATTGTATATATATGATTGCTTTTATTGGTGTTATTACAGACATCATTTTATATGAATATACTCATGCTATCTTCTACTTTTCCCTATCCACCCACGCGGGGGGGAACCCAGGTGAGAACTTTTAATTTACTCAAATATTTGAGCCAACGTCACCATATTACTTTGCTAACTCAGCGCGATCGCACTGTTACAGAAGCGGAAATAGCAGGATTAAAGGATTGCGTAGATATGGCGGTGATTTTTGAACGTCCCTCAGAACTCGACACAACTGACGGAATATTCAAGAAACTCCAACGCTTCAGTTCATTTTTGCAACAGGGTACACCGCCGAGTGTACTTAGCCGCTATTCTATTGAAATGCAAGAATGGATTGATCGTGCTGTTGAAGCAGAAAAATATGATGCGATCGCTTGCGAACATAGCGTGAATGAAATTTATATTCGTCCTCATTTCCAAAAACAGCTAAGAACTGTAGTTAATATCCACAGTTCAGTCTACGGTAGCTGCTATAACCAACTCGCCACTGGTATTTCCGAAAATAAATTGAGAGATCAAATTAATCTGCCACTTTTACGGCGTTATGAGCAAAACTACTGCTCTAAGTTCTCTGCAATTGTCGTCACAACCGCAGAAGACAAAATCCAATTACAAGAATTTAACCCTAATAGTGAAATTACGGTAATTCCCAATGGTGTAGATTTAGTATCTTTTCCTTATAGAAAAAGCGATCCGGGAGGACATCGCTTAATATTTATCGGTGCAATGGATAATTTAGCCAATATTGATGCAGTGTGCTTCTTTAGTCAAGAAGTACTACCAGAAATCCAGAAAATTTACCCCGATACCACTTTAGATATTGTCGGTAGTCATCCAGCACCAGAGGTTTTAGCATTGAAAAAACAACCAGGAATTACTGTGACTGGGCGCGTACTTTCAATGGTAGAGTATTTACACAAATCAACCGTCTGCATTGTACCAATGCGGACGGGTTTTGGGATTAAAAATAAAACTTTAGAAGCAATGGCTGCTGGTGTACCGATAGTAGGAAGCGATCGCGGTTTAGAAGGGTTAGCTGTAGATGGTAAAGATACACCACTAAAAGCGCTCAGAGCAAATACACCAGCAGATTATGTGACTGCGATTAGTCAACTATTCGATGTTCCACAACTACGACATGAATTGTCTGTTCGTAGTAGAGAACTTATAGAAACAGAATTCACTTGGGAGATTGCTGGTAAACACTACGAACAAGTATGTTCTCCTCAGCAATGATTAGGGAACAATCGCGATCGAGTATAAACAACCAATGGGTAGGAGTCACAAATATCTATCTTTTTTGTCCTCCTTGTCCTCCTTGTCTTCCTTGTCTCTTTTGTTCACATATCAAATAAAATTGCGATATTTAATTACTGTTCCATTGTCGGTACAGGAAAAATCCTACTCGATATGGGAATACGTGGATTGGATGGTGTAGCTGTTGTAGTTGCAGCAGCATTTGGAGTGGTATTATCAGAATTTTCAGATAAAATATCTGGTTTCTTATTTGTTGAACTGCTAGAGTCAGAGTTATTAGATACAGCTTTTTCTGAATTAGTAGATAACTCGGAAGAGATGGGACTAGTGTGATTAACATTGCTGTTATGCACTTCTGCCAAGACTTGCGCTTGAGCAGGGATAACAACAAAAGCAGAAAATGTTGTAAAAATTAGGGGTGTCAGCTTATTAAAAAATTGGGACATATTTCTGAATTTTTTGGGAAAATGTTACTAATGAAAAATCAAGTTTTAGTTATCAACAAAGAGGAAATTTGCATAAATATACTCTTTGACCAGATATATTATTTTTTGCAGTTCTCTGGTGTAACTAATAAAAATATAAGCTGAGTAACATTTCCCATATAAGAGGAATTCTACGGATTTTTTGATAGGCAATTATTTTGTTATTGTTAAATACTAATTTATCTTTTGAACATAAATCAAAATAAAATATGAGGTTTTGAATAACTACAGTAAGATTTCTGAATGCTGTTTAAATCTCTACGCTGCAAAGGTCATGCTAATAAGCGGTTAGCTAAAATTAACTTTAAAGTTGCTTGTCTAGGCAATCTTAACAACTTTACAGTGGATAATATTTTATTAATTTTGGTTATATCTTTACAAAATTTGAATTAAGAGGAATCTCTGCACCAGAGCTAAAATTGAATTTATTATGTAGGCTAAAATTTAGGGTGCGTTACCCTGAGCTAACGCACCCTAGTACAGTCTTATTGTTAAGGTTTAATTACAAAAACATAAAATTTTAACTTTGATTAATTAAAAAATTATCTTTTTTTATTACTAGCACAATGAATATTAAAGAGATTTTGCAAGTGAGAGAGGCTAAATCTAGCTTGAATTAAGGTAGAAAAGCTATGAGAAAAGCACCCTGTAACTATATAAAAAGTTCAATCAACTGCTGATTAATGGTAGGTATCAATTTTTGACAACTCTGAAAAAATGCTATCGAGCTACAAACTTGCGAAATCTGGAGAAATAGGTTTCTCTGTTGAGGTAGATAAATGGTTAGATGCAACAAGGACAATCCACTATAAACAATAACGTTTTCGTTCCGTGCTTTACCAACTTCAATTACTCCACATGAGAGTTATTGAAAGAGCTAACTAGGCTGTAACCTTCTTTTTAGCTAGGTTTTGGACTTGTTTTTTCTTCAAAGCAACTCCCATTCCTAAAGCTGTTACAGATCCTAGAATGGTTAAAGGTTCTGGTACATTTGTGGCTTTAATAGTCATTGAGAAAGATCCGTCTTGCTCAAATTGGTTGACAGTAAAAACTCCCTTCCCTAGAGCCGAGCCATTTTTAACAAAAGTTCCCGTGAAGTCTTTAATGACACCTATGGCAGTATCATTAATGGAAAATTTATCCACCTCAAATGGGTTTTTTATGTTAAATTTCAGCCCATCACTAAATTTAATGAATGCGTTGCTTGCAGTCCCTGAATATTTGGCATTTGATCCTGTTGCGGTTGGATTAAAGCTGTTTAAAGCTAGAGCAATATCAGATATCAGAACATTTTGCCCTTTGTAACCGGCGAAAGTCCCTGTTGATGAATTTGTAACTCTGGAATCGGTAGGATCAAATTTGATGGTGTCAGTAGCTGACGGTGTTGCTTGAGGCCCGTTAACAAATAGTCCTGAGCCTGAAATATTGAGGATTCCATTTATTGAAGCTGCTTGAGCTGGTGCTAGTGTGCTACCTACAGCCAACGTGCCACAAGTTAAGGCAATTCCAACACCTATTGTTTTGAAATTCATTATTTTCTCCTTTGAACAATAATTTGTTTAGTCGAATCTGCAAACATTTTCAACACAAGAACATTAAGTTGGTATTGTATTTGGCAAGCATTCATTGCCTGAATTGTATAAGCTTTGACTAGCAGTTACAGGCATGAACTAACCTGACTGTTGCAGATATATCTCTATTATTCAGTATTAATCCGGAAAAAACGTAAAGTTTTGATGAAAGTAACACGTTTAATTATTAACTTTATTTAAAGTAGTAATTATCCCTATATAACGGATAATTACTTTAGACTACTTACTTTATTAAGAAACTTTGAAATGTATAGTTAATCTAAAAAAATTAGAAAAATCAGCTAACAGATAGATGGCAATACTTTGACAGTAGTATTAAATGAACGACTGACAAAGAATAGAACGCTAAAAATAACCTAAATACTGTAATAAATTGAGTTGTTGGCTTACTAACTGCATTATTGCTGGACGGTACTCCGCAGTCAACACATAGCCATGTTTGTGTCTTGAATGATATAGCTGTTGACTGTTGACAGTTGACAGACTTAAAAGACTTTTATTGTCAGGGTTTTATCTTAGATTGATGTCCTAATCTATCTGGCTACAGCTATAAATAAAATATCCAACCAATCAGGGCTTGTTTGCCAACTGTTGGTTGGATATTTTAAACAGGCGATCGCCAAATTTGCGTCACCCTATATTTAGGTAGCCTGTCTCTAAATTTCTCAGGTGAAATATCGCCCTGAAGGATAATTTAAGCAGCACAAAAAATCGGGGCGGATTTTAAATTTTCCCCGATTGATTCCGAAATATTTCGCCCAACAGCTGTAGCTAGAGGTTTTAAACTAGCAACCAAATTCACCATATCTTCTAAAGATAGAGCTTGACGCGCATCGGAAACAGATTGTTCTGGTTCTGGATGACATTCAATAATTAATCCATCTGCACCACAAGCAACAGCTGCTTTAGCCATAGGTGCGACTAATTCACGCTTACCAACGGCATGGGATGGATCTACAATTACAGGTAGATGAGTAATTTGCTTGAGAGCTGCTACTGCTCCTAAATCTAAAACATTGCGAGTGTAATTATCAAAGCTGCGAATACCTCTTTCGCAGAGTACTACATGGGGATTGCCGTGACTTAAAATATATTCTGCTGCCATGACGAATTCTTCAATCGTCGCTGCTAGCCCGCGCTTGAGTAATATTGGTTTATTAACTTGTCCTAAAGCTTTGAGTAAATCGAAGTTTTGCATATTTCGGCTACCAACTTGCAACATATCAGCATGGGCAGCCACTATATCTATTTGGGCAATTGACATAACTTCAGTAACTACTGGTACATTGTAGCGCGATCGCACAGCTGCCAAAATTTCTAGCCCGTCTTCTCCCATGCCTTGAAAAGCGTAGGGAGATGTGCGCGGTTTGTAAACACCGCCACGCAAGGCTTGTACAGGTGCAGCTGCTAACTTTTGGGCTACAGTTTCCATTTGCTCTAAACTTTCTACCGTACAAGGGCCACCAATAATAACAATTTCTTCACCGCCAAAGCTGACTGTTTCGGAAAGTTTAACAATTGTTTTGTGGCTGGTGTGGCATTGTGCAGCGAGTTGAGCATGAATCATGGGAAATTCTCCTTGTAATTAGTTATCAGTGTGAATTGGTTAATAAAAAAGCCCGGAATCTCGTTTTGAGAGTTCCGGGCGCGTTCTGAATCATCGACATGACGCTATCTACCCGGAACTTGCTCTAGGCCAAAAGTAAAAACCATAAAACCAGCTACCGAAATAGATCGCGATCATAAAAAGCTCCTAAAAAACAAAAACCGCAGAGTTTGCTCTGCGGTTCACCGGGCGGTTTCCATTAGGAAACTTTATTCACCGCCGGTGAACCGCCTTTTGCCAAAAATAAAAGTAAGATTTGCTGTTGAACATTTTTAGGGTACGCAACTAGATAATATTTGATGTAAATCAATGTAAACCTTATATAGAGTCCACCATAACAGACACAGTTGGCGGCGTCAATACCTCCACAACTCTCAAAAAAGGGTTAAACTCAGTACTATTGCGCCAACCAAGACAGTTTCCTAGCTTGAAAATAGCGTTGACTGTTGACTGTTGACTGTTGACTATTGACTCTTAAGAGAAATTTTCATGCTGGGTTGTGGGATTTTCCCGTGATTGACTGCCTTGTAAACCGTAGGATTTATATTAACTTACCAGTATTTTTGGGTCATGGGTTATGGGAAGCGATTAACTCTCAAATATCTAAAAATTCAGCGTTTTTGTCAAATACCGCACAGACCCTATTACCTCACTAGTGACACTTAAGTATATATGATGCCTCGCTCCAAACTTTTAGCCACATCTTTCGACTATCAAGGAGTTTACCCTTGCCCGGTTTGTCGTGTTGGTAAGATTACTCACATGCCCTTGATGGAAGCAGTTGCTTGTGATTTCTGTCAAGAAATTTTTACTGTCAACCTCGAACAACAGCAAATCAAAATGGCTTCTCGTCAACCTCCTTTGATTTGGCGTTGGAATGGTTTTAGTTGGACAGAAGCCCAGTTAGAAGGGGTGGAACTTGGCTGGGGCTATGGTTTAGCAGCTATTGCTTTCATACTATTACCCACAACTTTGATTGGCATTATAGCTTACAATTTTCCGCCAACTCCCCATCAATTTATTACTTGGGTTCCATATATCTGGACTATATTGACTTTTTTGTTACATTTAGCAATTATTCTTTGGATTGTGATTGAGGTTTATCAAATTCCCGTCACAGCATATTTAAGAGCGATAAATCGCTGGAGAAGTAGACAAATGTAGATATAGGTAGAGGTAGAACTATGAATATTAACTATTAAGTAAAGCCTGGCATAAAATCGTGGCTGATTGAGGGTGGAAAATAAATTAAGGTTTTTGCTAATTTCTGCGTCAGTCCTGAGTTTACGCAGCCGCAGAATTATTCTTGATGCTAATGGTGGTGCGCCCGTAAAAGGTTATTGATGGACTGAGTTAGTCGCTACTGGCTTGTATAATAACTATGTAAAAGTTTTTTGCTGTCGGCAGGCACTCCTGATAAAATTGCCGTACTGCATCAGTTAGCATGTTAATATAGCTTTTTTTTAGCTGAAACCTGCTGCTGCTCAAATATGATGTTGAGCAACTCCAGGAGCTAAAACTATTTTCCCTGATAGTAAAAATCTCAACTTACATACGATCGTAAATATTCTATTTAAATAGATATTTAATCATGAATTAAGCCGATAGAGGGATGCATTACTCATACTTAACTTGATTGTCAACTAAAACATCTTATGAGCGAGTTGGAACGGTATTATAGAATCTTGGAATTAGAGCCTGGGGCCACAATTGAGGAAGTGAACCAGGCTTATAAAGATTTGGTTTTTGTTTGGCATCCCGATCGCATTCCCCAAGATAATGTCCGTTTACAACAAAAGGCGCAGGAAAAAATTAAAGCAATCAATGAAGCGCGAGATAAATTGCGTTCGCTAAAAGTTAAGCATCAATCGCCAACTTATTCACAGCCTTATTCACCACCTTACGCACAGTCTTATTCATCACCATATTCACCACCACCTCCGCAACCGAAACAGCCAGCACAAACTAACTATCAAACAGCACAGAAAAATCCCGATTTGAGTGGACAAGATTTTAGTCGGGCAAATTTGAGTAACAAAGATTTATCGGGGAGAAATCTGAGTTTTGCTAATCTGAGTGGGGCAAATCTCAGCGATACTTTTATGCACAAGGTGAATTTGCGAGGAGCCAATTTATCGGAAGCAAATTTATTTAGAGCTAATCTACTTTTAGCGGATATGCGGGAAGCAAATTTACGCTCTGCCAATTTAATCGGCGCAGATCTCAGTGGCGCTGACTTGCGCGGGGCTGATTTAACGGGGGCGCGGATTCGTTCTGGCGATCGCCTATTGGTAAAATTGATTGGTGCTAACTTAGCTGGCGCGATTATGCCAGATGGTGCAATTCACAGTTAACCTCAAGTCAAGTTCACAATCAGCATTTAATTCCTGACTCCGGATTAACTAAAATTAAGGTGATGTCTGCATTCCTAACCTGGGATAGGCGTTTAAACTTCAGTTGAGAGGAATAGGCGCTAGACTTATCCTTAATCGTTAAGATGAATAAATCGATACAGTTAATTTTTACTAAATACCGTTTACTTTGGGCTGTTTTACTATTAATGACAGCACTGGTAGTAACTTTAGCCCTTTCTCTGTCTCAAGGTGCAGTACCTTTGAGTGGGCGAGAATTATGGCAAGCAATTCTTCATCAAGGCGATCCGATTAAGCAGACAATTCTCTGGGATTTGCGGCTACCGCGCATTGTCGCCGCTTTAATTGTCGGTGCGGCGTTGGGAATGTCTGGTGCGTTGCTCCAAGGAATGTTACGTAATAGTCTGGCCGATCCTTTTATATTAGGTATTTCCGCAGGTGCAGGGCTAATTGTCATAGTTATGGTGGTGCTGCAAATCTTTCCGGCGGCGATTCCCTTGGCGGCGTGGCTAGGAGCAATTTTAACTTCAGCGATCGTGATTTTTCTCGGTCGTGCAGGTTCGGGAATTGCGGTGGAGAGGTTAATTTTAGGCGGAGTTGCTGTTAGTTCTTTGTTTGGTGCGGTGCAAAGTACATTACTGTTATTAGCTGAAGATGGTCAAATTCAAATAGCCCTGAATTGGCTAGTGGGTAGTTTAAATGGCCGGGGTTGGAAAGAAATTACTACGGCTGGCCCCTATATTATTTTGGCTTTGCTGGGGGGATGTTTGCTGGCGCGATCGCTTAACGTGTTAGCTTTGGGTGATGATTTAGCTTTAGGTTTGGGAGTATCATTAACGCGATCGCGTTTATTAATTGGTGGTGTCGCTACTTTACTCGCCGCCGGTGCAGTTAGCATTAGCGGGTTAATTGGCTTTGTCGGCCTTGTTGTTCCCCACGGTGTACGCCTAATTATCGGCACAGATCATCGCTTCGTCTTACCGCTTTCCGCCTTAGCTGGTGCATGGTTACTCATTTTTGCCGATTTACTCTCAAGACTGGGAGCCATAGAATTACCTGTAGGTTCCGTCACCGCTTTGCTAGGTTCACCTTTATTTATCTGGTTACTTTATCGCCGTTCTTCTGGGATGGAAAGATAAATAAATCATTCAAAATCATCCCATGCCCCATGCCCCATGCCCCATGCCCCATGCCCCATGCCAATAGAATTACAAAATCTCACAGGCGGTTACAGTAGTACGCCAATTATTCAAAACATTAACCTCTCGTTGCAAACGGGAGAATGGTTAAGTTTAGTCGGTGCTAATGGTTCTGGTAAATCTACATTACTCAAATTACTCAGTCGAATTCTCTCACCACAACAGGGAACAGTACTACTTGATGGCAAAGCAATTCATTCTCAACCACCGAATGTAGTTGCCCAAAAATTAGCTTTGTTACCTCAACAACAAACGGTTCCTGTGGGTTTAACAGTGCGACAGTTAGTCAGTTTAGGACGTACACCGCATCAACCTTGGTGGCAATGGGAATTAACTGCTAAAGATAGGCAACAAATAGAAGCGGCAATTGTCAAAACACAACTAGAAAAATTAAGCGATCGCTTAGTAGAACAACTCTCTGGTGGTGAGAGACAACGGGCTTTTTTAGCTTTAGCCTTGGCGCAGGAACCGCAAGTTTTATTGTTAGATGAGCCAACAACTTATTTAGATATTAACTATCAATTACAATTATTAGAATTACTTAAAACTTTAAACCAGCAACAGAATTTAACTATTGTCACAGTTTTACATGAATTAAATTTAGCTGCTCGTTATAGTTCTCGCATTGCTTTATTAAAACAAGGTTATCTTTGGGATGTAGGAACGCCGGAAGCAGTGCTTACCCCCGACGCGATCGCTCAAGTTTTTGGGGTGGAATCGGTAATTATTCAGACACCTGTGGGGTTACAAGTTTGTGCGATCGCTGCTGTCTAAATATCTGCATCCACAAATACAGCAGCTTATCGTTGATTGTAGGTGCATGGTACTGCCCATACCTGTTAATGTAAGTTAAAAATAGCCTCTTTCTTAGCTTTGTCACCCGCCTGAGAATTCATTCTCAGGCTAATAACCAAAGTAGGGGCGGGTTAAGCGAGATAGTCGTGAATTATTGGAGCATATCTGTGAACCCGCCCCTACTGAAGTAGACTCAAGATTTTGAGGATATTTAGTCATCTTTAGATGACTTTGGCTATTAGCAAGGAACTTCAGTTCCTTGCGGTAGAAGGGTTTCGCTTTAAATTGATAGGTATGGGCATGGCACTTGCGGTAGCTGGGTTTAAGTGCAGAATTTATCTTGTTTTCACAATGCGGCAGCAACAAAAAGGTAAATTAGCTCAACTTATACCCCAGTTTAAATAAATTTAAATTACTCAAAATAAGAACATAATAATATAAACATTTTTATCAAAATCTCATAACTTTTGCTGATTCACCTCTTCACAAGAATCTCACAAGATGTTGTATATCCTTTTCAAATCAAGTACTATCTGACGAAATATGAATTCACCCAACTGGATAATTCTCTAGGAGGTGATGCTTGGTAGGTTCTGCGTGCTATCTCTGGTAATAGCAAGTCTGATGACAGCTATCTATCCCTGGTGCTTAATCGCTGGGGTGAAAAGTTTTATCAGACAACAGCCAAAAGTTAAACCGTTTAACTTGTTAGATGAAAGTACTTATTTTGTCATACCTATTGTAAATGAGGAACAAATATTTATATGTCAATTTGGTTATGGGTTGCTCTTTTATCTTATCTTTTAGGAGCCATTATTCAATGGTTACAACTTAGCAATAAATGTCGTGAATTTGAAGAATACAGTCACTTTCCTTTTGTTTGGGTAGCAGATTTAATTTCAAAATCTACTTGTTTGCTCAAGGCTTTGTTTTGGCCTTATAACTTAATTGTCGATCGCGAAGGATAGATTTTGGTCATTATTGCGTAGATGCGTAGCAGCTTGTCGCTAGACATCGCTATTTGGAAATATACAGCAGATTCCTGTACTTAACAGGTATTACAGATTAGAGAAATTTACTAAGAGAAAACGATAGATTGCTGGGTACAACAATGTTGTACCCATTTTCATAGCAATATTAAGTGTTTTTGCACTAATTTCAAGTTTTTTTAAATCTCAATTTACTACTGATAAGTATAGTTGCCAATAACGTATGTTTTGTTACTCAATATTGGCTTCAGTAGTTCGTATATTATTTGATGTAATGGATACTAGTATTTGGGGATGATTTTATATGTAATTAATTAAGAATTGTAAAGTAAAAATGAGAAAATCCGAATAGGGATCGCTTGGGATTGATTGCAATTATATGGAACACAATGCTTTCTAGTATTGAATGCATTCCAGACTCAATCAAGTTTATCCCTATCACCAGAGAATATTATGTTAGCTAAAAATACTGATGAGGTAATCCAATACTTAGATAACATTATTGCCGAAGCGATCGCAGAACGTAGTCGGAGAGGATTTTTTGCTGCACTATATCGTCAAGTAACTTTGAAAGTCAAGATAGGTATCACACATGGCTTTTTTGACGATGCTGCCAGAATGGAAGAATTCACTACACAATTTGCTAATCGTTATTTTCGTGCTTTGGATGATTACCAAAAAAATATCAAATCAACTCATAGCTGGCAGCTAACATTCGATGCAGTACAAAAACCAGACCTGCTAATTTTACAACATTTACTGCTAGCAATTAACTCTCACATTAATTTAGATTTGGGTATTGTAGCTGCTAAACTTTGTCCTGGTGAAAAAATACATACGCTACGAGATGATTTTATTAAGATTAATGCTATTCTGAATGATTTGCTCGAACCTACAGAGATGGTTTTAGGGCAAATGTCACCGCTAATTGAGATTCTGGATAGATTTGGTGGCAGAAAAGATGAAATTATCTTTAATTTCAGTATTCGTAAAGCCAGACAAGCAGCTTGGAATCATGCCAAAATTTTAGCTTATCAAACTCCTGAGATTCAACAGGATATTATCACAGTAATTGATAGTAAGGTATCATTTCTCGGTCGAGCGATCGCTAATCCGAATCGTACCTTTGATCGGGTTGTCGAACTAATCAAAAAATCAGAGATTGATGATACTGTTGCTATTATTAAGGCTCTCAATAATATTGTTAAATGAAAATATGGCTTTTTAATTGTTTATAGGGTGCATTTTATGGCATTGAACCTGTCAGTTATCATTTATCTTGGATTGGCTTGAGTCGGTTAATGATAGACATTAATTACTTCTTTTCAACTGAATACTACGCAAAATCCATAACTTGATTGTTCGCAGTCATAAAATTGCGATCGCTCTTAACACACAAGATGTCTGCGTGTATAAAAAGATATTAAAACAATACAAATCTTGCTCAAAAATTTTTTGATTACTATCTAGCTAAATATCAACACACTAGCTGGTTAATAAATAGCTTTTATTAGTGAAACCATAGTATAGTGAAGGATTTGCGATATGAGTAGCTAATATCTTATGAGGGTAATAATCAGAGCGATCGCTTGACAAACATTTGCGGAAAATAATTTACGGTTTCATTACATAGGAGACTAAAAAGTTAAAAAAAAAGTATTTCTAGACATTTTTGTGTCAATTAATTGTATGTTTGTTGTGTTTAACAATGAACAAACAAAAAAATTTATGAAGCTTAATGAAATTGGACAAGTTGCCCTTCAACTCTTAACAGAGTTTGGGCTGAAGCTGGTAGGCGCTATCCTGTTGTGGATTATTGCCCAACGATTGATTGACTTTGCCATAAAGTTAATAAAACGCGCTTTCCGCAGCCAAAACGTCGATCCAACACTCATTAACTACCTTCTGAATATTATTTCTGTGACATTGAGAATTGTTCTCATTGTCGCAATTCTTGGTTTCTTTGGAGTTGAAACTACCTCATTTGCAGCTTTATTAGCAGCTGCTGGTGTAGCGATTGGTGCAGCTTGGGGTGGATTGTTAGCAAACTTTGCCGCAGGTGCATTTTTAATTGTTTTTCGTCCATTTAAAGTTGGTGACTTTATCAGCGCCGCAGGTGTTACGGGAACTGTCACAGAAATTGGACTATTTACAAGTAGCATCAATACACTAGATAACATCTTAACGATTGTTGCCAATAACAAAATCTTTTCTGACAATATTCAGAACTTTTCCGCCAATCCTTACCGTCGGGTTGACCTAGTAGCGCAACTGCATCACGATGTAAATCATAACGATGCGATCGCGCGTTTGAAAGCTAAAATTAGCACTATTCCCAACGTTCTCAGAGACCCTGCACCAGATGTAGAAATTATTACCTTCAATTTGGCAGGCCCGGTATTAGCAGTACGTCCTTATTGCAATAACGATCATTACTGGCAAGTGTACTTTGACACCAATAAAGCTATTAGAGAAAGCTTTGGTGAAGCAGGTTATCCAGTTCCCGAACAACGCTATTCAGTTAGTAGTTTATCGTCTAATGGAATTGAGCCGATAATTCCCGCATCAAATATCGGTTAAGACGATAAATTTACATAGTTGAAATAATACCAATCAAAAAATAGGTAAGGTCTAGACTTTACCTATTTTTTTATCTAAAAACACGCTGCGTACTAAGGGACTTCCAAGAAATAAATTATCCAATCTTGTAGGGTGGGCAGCGTTCGACTGAGCGCTCACGCCGAAGTCTTGCCCGCCTTTGACTATGGGCGGGCGAGACGCCCACCCCACAATAAATAGTTGTATATTTTTTATTTGGAAGTCCCTAAAGTTATGAATACGTAATTTAATGAAGTTTGTATAAACCTCGTTACCATTTCTGAAACGAACCTGATAAAGACTGTAGAGACAGGTTAGGTTAACTGTAAATCACAAGCCGCACCCAAGCAGCTATGGTAAAAGAATTAGCAATTCGTACCTCTGGACTGACTAAGCAATTCGATCGACATATAGCGGTCAACGATGTGCATTTAGAGATCCAAGCAGGTGAAGTATACGGACTGATCGGCCCGAATGGCGCAGGTAAAACCACTCTCATCCGCATGTTAGCAGCCGCAGAGGAGCCGACTACGGGTGAGATTTATATTAATGGCGATCGCTTGTTGCGTGATAAAAGCAACCCTACTCTCAAGCGTCGTCTGGGTTACTTACCTGATGACTATCCACTGTATGAGGATTTGACAGTCTGGGATTATTTAGATTACTTTGCGCGGCTATATCGCTTACGGGAACCTCGACGCACTCAACGTCTCCATGAAGTATTAGAACTGATCCAACTGGGTAATAAGCGCAATAGCTTAATTTCTACATTGTCGCGGGGGATGAAGCAGCGTTTAAGTTTAGCGCGCACCATTATTCACGAACCGATTTTACTACTGTTAGATGAACCGGTTTCCGGTCTTGACCCCATAGCGAGAATGCAGTTCCGGGAAATCATCAAAGCTTTGCAAGAAGCGGGGATGACAATTTTGATTTCTTCCCACGTACTAAGTGACTTAGCGGAACTTTGTACTTCTGTGGGGATTATGGAGTTGGGGTTTTTAGTAGAAAGTGCTTCATTGCAGCAACTTTACCAGCGATTATCCCGACAACAAATAGTTTTATCTACTTTGGGGACAATCGAACCACTTTTGAGCGAATTGAAAAATAATCCTTTAGTGGAAGCTTGGGAAGTATTACCCGGAAGGAATAGCGCCAGAGTTAACTTTTCCGGTAAACAGGAAGACTGTGCTGATTTATTGCGATCGCTAATTCAAGCGGGAATTCCCATTAGCAATTTTCACTGCACTCAAGAAGATTTAGAAACTATCTTCCTCAAATTGGGACATAAACAAGCTTCTTAGGCTGGGTACAGTCTTTTACCTAGCTGGAAAATAGCGTTGACTGTTGACTTTTGACTGGAAAGAGATATTTTATCGCGATTAGCTGTCTTAGAAATTACGAATTATTCAGCTTCCTGCTTTGGAGAATTTTCCTATGACATTTAATTTAATAGCCAAAATTGGTGACTGGAATCCGCAACTATTTAGAGAACTGAAAGGTCGCCTAAAAGTTTTCAACATCTTAATTGCTTTGGTAATATCGCTGCTGACTCAACTAGGAGTTTTTATATATCAATTCAGCGATTTTCCAACTAAATTCTATTCCATGTCAGGAGCATACTGCAATCTCAAGCAAGGTTATGAATTAAAGTATAATTCTGTCAATCAAGCTATTTACCAAATTGAACAAAAAATCAATGCCTATACCAGTATTAAAAACTATGATTTGGTAAAAGTTCAGGAATTCAAGGACAAATTAAAACCTCTGAAAGCGCAACATTCTGAGCTTGAAAAAATCTTATATCAAAGCTACTGTCCGCCAGAGCAAATTAATATGCAACTTTGGTGGCAAGACCATTGGCAATATATATATATAACTTTAAGTGTGATGTTTGTCTTCACGCTTTTAGTTACTGGTACTTATTTATTAATTGCCAATTTAGCCCAAGAAGACCGTCGTGGAACATTGAACTTTATCCGCCTCAGTCCCCAGTCAGAACACAGTATTTTGACCGGAAAAATGTTAGGAGTACCAGTTATTATCTACCTCATGGTTTTAGCTGCTGTACCTTTAAATTTATGGTCTGGAATTTCTGCAAATATCCCTATCGGCGCAATTTTTGGTTTCTATGTAGTCCTAATTGCTAGCTGTATTTTCTTCTACAGTAATGCATTATTATTCGGTTTAATTAGTCGCTTTTTTAGTGGCTTTCAACCTTGGTTAGGTAGTGGGTTAGTTCTGCTATTCCTATTTATCACTTTCAATACTATGAGTTATAGTAATGGAGAACTACATCATACAGCTACTTGGTTAAGGCTTTTAAGTCCTTTTGAAATGCTGGGCTATACCTGGCCGAGAAAAAATGAATTATCTTTACAAGAATTGCAATTTTTCTATATCCCAGTAGGTAAAAGCATTGTTGGTTTGGTTGGTATCCATATATTAAATTATGGTGTTGGTATCTATTGGGCATGGCAAGCTATAAAACGCAGATTTCGTAATCCTGAAGGCGCAGCAATTAACAAATTTCAAAGTTATTTGTTAGTAGCCAGCTATCAAGTGATTTTTTGGGGCTTTACTTTACAATACCACAAAAATTATGTCCCTAATTACAAAGAATATACCCGCTATTATGATGTGAATTATCAAATAGGACAAAATATATTCTTCATAGTATTCTTTAACATAGTCCTATTATTTGGATTGCTGGCTATTCTTTCGCCTCATCGCCAAACTATTCAAGATTGGGCAAGATATAGACATCAAAATTCAACTAATTATCGTGATATTCGCGGTGAATTTTGGTTAAAAGATTGGGTTGTAGACGAAAAAAGTCCGTCTTTATTAGCGATGTTAATTAATTTAGCGATCGCCACCACACCAATCATAGTTTGGATAGTAATTGCACCCGTTTTGAATATTCACCATAATACCGCTATCAATTGGGTTAATTCTCTGGGTAGATTCAAGTCTATATCTGGTGTATTTTTATGTATTAGCTTAATGATGATTTACACCACATTAGCTCAACTGCTACTACTAATGAAATCTCCCAGACGTGGTTTATGGGCGACTGGTGCTGTAGTTGCAGCGACTATATTACCACCCGTATTTTTAGGAATTTCCGGTATTACAGTCAGCAATAATCCTGAAGCTTGGCTATTTTTTAACTTTCCTTGGTCTTTAGAAAATTCAGCAATGATGGGTGTTTTTACATCCTTCATCACTAACTTAGGCGTTATCCTGTTGTTAAATATCCAGTTAAACAAGCAAATTAATTTAGCCGGAGAATCAGCAACTAAAGCATTGTTAGCTGGACGCAAGTAAGAGGAATTATTAACTGTTAGCCAATCACCAATCACCAATGACAATTGTACAGACGCGATTAATCGCGTCTCCAACCAATGACTAACGAGACTTTATAATATGAATCTCAACTGGATTAATCAAATAGGAGACTGGAACCCGCAACTGTTGCGCGAACTCAAAGGAAGATTAAAGTCGCGCAATTTATTACTATCTGCGGCTGTTTCTTTGCTGGGTCAATTTATTCTCTTTATGTATTTCCGTACTCAGCTACCAAATAAGCTAGAGTTGACATACTATCCTTCCCACAAATATTGCACAGGCGTTACAGATTATGGCGATCAACATAAATGCCTTGTTGATGCATTTGGCGAGGTGATTATTAACTGGCAATTGTGGCATTTAGATGTATTTACCTGGCTGAGTATTATTGGTTGTTTTACTCTTTTAACAGCCGGAACTTACCTGATAATTAATGATTTAGCCTCTGAAGAAAAGCGAGAAACACTCAATTTTATTCGCCTCAGTCCCCAATCGCCCCAAAGTATTTTATCGGGTAAATTATTGGGCGTGCCAATTTTATTATTTATTGGCATTCTGTTAACAATGCCTTTGCATTTATCGTCAGCTTTAGCTGGGCAAATTCCGATTGTTGAAATTTTCAGCTTTTATTTAGCCGTAGTTGCTGCCTGCATTTTATATTATAGTGCTGCACTGTTATTTGGCTTAGTTGGTTCTTGGCTAGGCGGGTTTCAATCTTGGTTAGGTGCTGGCGTAGTTTTCTGTTTTCTCCTAGTGACTATGCGATTAGCATTAGTAGAACTATCAGATGATTATCCCTTAATTTTTGCTAGGTTGTTTAATCCTACATACTTAATTCCAGATACGGCTATTACTGCTGTATTTTCATCTGCTTATTCGCGACTGATTCCTTTTGAATGGTTTACATTCCCTCTCGGTAGTAATTTATTAACAACATTAGGAACTACTCTCGTAATTTACGGTTTAGGAACATATTTTATCTGGCAATCTTTAAACCGTTGTTTTCGCGATCCAAATACTACTATGTTGAGCAAGCGTCAAAGTTATCTATTAACAGCTTGCTATGCCTTGGTTACTTTAGGATTTGCGAATTGGTCAAGATTAGTTTTAGACTCAGATCCCGGTCATTACAAGCTTGCTGAAAATTTGATTTGCTTATTGTTCCTAGATTTTTGGCTATTTCTCTATTTAATTGCCGCATTAAATCCTCACCGTCAAGCCCTACAAGATTGGGCGCGTTATCGCCGTACTGCGCGGGTGAAAGGATTAGTAGATAGCCGATTAGTGCAAGATTTAATTTGGGGCGAAAAAAGTCCTGGCTTGTTAGCGATCGCTATCAATGTCATCATTGCCAGCATTGCTATTAGTGCCTTTATATTCCTCTGTCAATATTCAGTGAGTGAAAAACTCAATGCGCTGTTTGCACTTGTATTATCTGTGAGTTTAGCTATGGTTTATGCAGCCTTAGCCCAACTACTTTTATTTAGCAAAAATCACAATCGAGTCTTTTGGTCTGTCGGTACTGTGGGCGCAGCAATGGTATTACCAGCGATTATTATCGGTGTATTTACCTCGACTTATAGAGACAACAATTTTCTCTGGTTATATTCAATTGTGGGGCCAATTTTTGCAATCTCTCCTGATGCTAAATACCTATCATTCATCACAGCCTTCTTACCAATTTTTAGTTACTTGACTATGATGAGCTTGTTAGTATTTCAATTGCGGCGCAACTTAGTTAAAGCTGGGGAATCTGCAACAAAAGCCATGCTTGCAGGTAAATAATTCAATTTTGCACAATTTTCTTATAACGTTTTATTAAGTCTGGTTAATTAAACCAGACTTTTTTATCAGCATTTTTATAATCTACTTTGTACAGACAAACTCAAAAACCCAGCGATAATTGCTGGGTTTGAGTTGGGGTATGTCCCCTTACCTTTAGGTATATAGTTACTTATAATTTGCTTGTCTAGTAATGATTACAATGGGAGGCTGGGTGATTTCGGAAAATTCCACAAATTTCTGCAACTAATTTTATGATGACCGCAATCATCAGCTACAGGGGCGATCGCAGTTTATTCTCTGACACCAAAATTAACTATGTCACAAAACCAGAAAATCGCTATAGAATTCCGCGATGTCACCTTTAGCCGCGATCGCCGTCCTTTGGTATCTCATCTCAATTGCTCCATTCCCCAAGGAGAAGCACTGGTATTATTAGGACGCAGTGGTAGCGGTAAAACTACGACCATGAAGTTAATTAATCGCCTCTTGACACCAACTCAAGGAGAAGTATTATTTGATGGCGTACCGACTACTGAATGGGATGAAATTAAGCTGCGGCGAAAAATTGGCTATGTAATTCAAGAAACTGGCTTATTTCCGCATTTTACAGTGGAACGCAATGTTGGCTTAGTTCCCGCTTTGGAAGGTTGGAAACCAAAACAAATTAAAACCAGAGTGTACGAATTATTACAATTAATCGGTTTAGAACCAGAAAAATTTGCTGGGCGTTATCCTCACGAACTTTCGGGAGGACAAAGACAACGGGTAGGCGTCGCGAGGGCTTTAGCAGCCGATCCGCCAGTATTATTGATGGATGAACCCTTCGGCGCACTCGATCCGATTACTCGCTTAGAAATTCAGCAGGAGTTTCATCGATTACAACAGGAATTAGGTAAAACTGTGGTATTTGTCACCCATGATATTCAAGAAGCCTTTGTTTTGGCATCGAGAATTGGTTTAATGTATGGGGGGGAATTGGTAGTATTAGGAACCAAGGATGAATTTATGCGATCGCACCATCCCGAAAGCCTAGCTTTTCTTCAATGTCTGCGTTCTTTGCAAGACAACTTATGAAAGACTTTTTTCTAATTAAGTATGCGCCGGAAATTTTACAGCATACCCTAGAACATTTATTGATGGTGGGTATTGCTATTGGTATTGCTGTGTTAATTGGCATTCCTTTAGGGATTTTAATTACCCGCAAAACTCAACTACGCCAACCAATTTTAGGTATTGCTAATATCTTGCAAACTATTCCTAGTTTAGCATTATTTGGCTTATTAATTCCTGTCCCCATTATTGGCGGTATTGGTATTGTCCCGGCAATTGTAGCATTAACTTTATATTCTTTATTGCCGATAATTCGTAATACTTATACTGGCATTACTAGCGTCGATCCAGCAATTCGTGAAGCTGGGCGTGGTATGGGAATGACAGATAAACAATTATTATTTCAAGTCGAAATTCCCCTAGCAATGAGTGTAATTTTAGCTGGGGTAAGAGTAGCAACTGTTATTGGTATTGGGATTGCAACTATTGCGGCTGCAATTGGCGCTGGTGGTTTAGGTGTATTTATTTTTCGGGGAATTGCTGTAGTTAATAATCAGTTAATTTTAGCAGGAGCAGTACCGTCAGCAGCGATTGCATTAATTGCTGATTTAGCAATAGGCTGGCTTGAAGGAAAATTAAAGAAAAATTAATTGAATATGCTGAAAATACCCGAAAATTAATATGAAGAAATTCGTGGTTTATTGCTTATTAGCCTTTGCTTTAATAATTGCGATCGCTAGTTGTAACTCTAGCCCTAATAATAGTAGCAGTGGTGATATTATTGTCGCTTCTAAAGATTTTACCGAACAAGATATTTTAGGCGAACTTTTAGCCCAGCAAATTGAAGCTACAACTAATTTAAAAGTAGTCCGTCGCCCTCGCTTAGGCGGTTCCTTTATCTGTCATAATGCTATTACTTCTGGCAAAATTGACGCTTATATTGAATATACTGGTACAGCGTTTACAGCCATATTAAAACAAAAAGTAATTAACGATCCAAAAATCCTTTACGAAAAATTAAAACAAGCCTATGCTCAACAATTTAACTTAGAAGTTATGCCCAGTTTGGGATTTAACAGCACTTTTGCAATTACTATTAGAGGCGAAGATGCTAGACGCTACAATCTGCGAACTCTCTCGGAAGCAAGTAAGTATACACCCCAATGGCGTGGTGGCTTTGGCTATGAATTTTTAGAACGGGAAGATGGTTATGCGGGATTAGCCAAAACTTACAACCTACGCTTTGCTAAACCACCACAAATCATGGATTTAGGCTTAATTTATCGGGCGTTAATTCAAAAACAAGTAGACTTGGTAGCGGGTAACTCTACCGATGGACAGATTGCGCGTTTGGGTTTAGTAGTTCTTGAGGATGATAAGCAATATTTTCCACCTTATGACCCGACGCCGATTGTCCGACAAGCAATTTTAGCAAAATACCCGCAATTAAAAAAGGCGATCGCGCCATTAGCAGAACTAATGACTGCGGATGAAATGCGCCGATTAAATTATTTAGTTGAAGGTGAATTACAGGATATTAAAGAAGTTGTCCGAGAGTTCCGTAAAACAAAGGGCTTATAACTGGAAGCAGTTGGTGATTTAAGTTTTTTATCAATTTTTACCCATGATTTAAACTTGCTATATTAAACTTAATGCTGTATTAAGCTCTATTTAATATAGGATGCTTATTTGATTATGGAAATATTGTGTAGTTTGACCATGACCCACGTTACATTAAAACTTTAAGAGGAGGTTTTTCTCCCATCCAAGTAAATTTGTGAAGCTGCAAATAACTATATCTTTCTTGAACGCAAAGGTACGCTAAGGTTAACGCTAAGGTACGCAGAGTTTTTTTCTGTTAAATATCGTGGAAAGTGATTATGTGCATTTTCAGATTAAATTGGGATGACGCACACAAACTCTCAAACTCTTATTCTTCTGTGGACTGTGCGGTTTATTTTTCCGTTGTCTTTGCGTAAGTCCTGTTTATATATTGTAATATTTACATAGATTTATTTAAATTAATCAAAGTATAAAAATCCCCCATTAAACTTATCCGAGTGCCAAAATTAAGAAAGTGAGAAATTAAATTTTATGTTACCTTCAGTTACATATACTCAGCGTCCTTGGGCTGAAAGTTACAGTGAAATCATTGATGTGCGATCGCCTAGTGAATATCTAGAAGACCACATCCCCGGCGCAATTAATCTACCCGTTTTGAATGATGCTGAACGTGGGGAAGTAGGGACAATTTATCAACAAGTTTGCTCTTTCACCGCACGCAAAATTGGTGCTGCTTTAGTCACGCGAAATATTTATCAACATCTCAGTCAACACTTTGCAGCTAAAGACCCAGAATACCATCCTTTAATTTACTGCGGACGGGGCGGACAGCGTTCTAACAGCATGGCTACTGTGCTGACACAAATTGGCTGGGAAGTCACTGTTTTGGAAGGTGGATATAAGAATTATCGTAATTATGTCCGCCAACAACTAGAGCATCTCCCAGAGAAATTTAATTATCGGATATTGTGCGGTTTAACTGGTAGCGGTAAAACCTACATTTTAAGCAAGCTAGAACAACTTGGCGCTCAAGTTTTAGACTTAGAAAGTTTAGCTAAACATCGCGGTTCTCTGTTAGGGGGAGAATTGCAAACTCAGCGCGCCTTCCAGCCTTCACAAAAGTATTTTGAGACTCAGCTATTAGAAGTTTTGCAAAAATTCGATCCCCATCAACCAGTGTGGATAGAATCAGAAAGCAACAAAATTGGGCAACTTTATTTACCTCATGCTTTATGGCAGAAAATGAGAGAATCTAGTTGTGTAGAAATTCAACTACCGCTAGCTGCTAGAGTAGATTTTCTCTTACAGGAATATAGTCACTTGATATCTAGTCCAGAAATCTTAAAACGCAAACTGGAGAAACTAAAATATCGCTGTGGTTGGGAAAAATTAATTCAATGGTATCAGTTAATTGATGTGGGTGCTTGGGAAGTATTAGTACAAGATTTATTAACATCCTATTACGACCCTATCTATAATCACTCAATTGGGAGCTATTTCCATAAAGCTGACAGAGTTTTAAATATTCCCGATTTGTCTGATAGAAGTATCGCTAATCTGTTAGATTCTTTAATACCGAATTATGCATCTGTAACATGGCAGCATGTTAACAGATAATGTCAGGGCTGTGGTGGATAGTTGTTGTTAGTCATTGGTCATTGGTCATTGGTCATTAGTCATTTGTGAGTGAAATAATCATGACTGGACAAGTAACTATGGATTTTAGCATTAACAATTATCCACCGTAGTCTTTAAAAAAATCTGAAAAATATTTGTTACAATAAGAACCTATTAATATTATTTTTCCATTAAATAATAAATATAATTAGGGTATAAATGCCCACAAAATAAAGTTTTTTGGGCTATTATGTAATTTATTAGTGAATAAATTTATATTTTTACGTAATAAATGATTCTCAAAATCTAAATTTATGCCTGTTTGAAGAAAATTCCAGCTTAAATATGAAGATTTATCAAGAACATGCTTGGCCGCAAACGGTAGAAGAAGCGATCGCAATTCAGGAGAAATTACGCGATCAAATAATTACAGAAGATAAACTCCCGGAAACTGTGCAATATGTTGCCGGTGTAGATATGGGCTTTGAAGCCGATGGTACAATTAGCCGTGCAGCAGTCGCTGTCTTGAGTTTTCCTGGCTTGCAAGTAGTGGAAACTGCGATCGCTTATCGTCCCACATCCTTTCCTTATATTCCCGGATTTTTGTCATTTCGCGAAATTCCAGCTGTACTTGATGCCCTAGAAAAAGTTAAAATCATCCCAGATCTAATTTTGTGCGATGGTCAAGGTATTGCCCATCCTCGCAGACTGGGAATAGCCAGCCATTTAGGATTGCTGATAGATATACCTACAATCGGTGCTGCTAAATCCTTGCTCATTGGCAAATATGAAGAAGTTCCAGAAACAAAAGGAAGCTGGCAACCCCTCATCTATAAAGGTGAAACCATCGGCGCAGTTTTACGCACCCGCACAGGAGTTAAACCTTTATATATTTCTAGCGGTCATCGAGTGAGTTTAGCAACAGCAATTGACTACGTATTACGTTGCACCACAAAATATAGACTGCCAGAAACTACTCGCATTGCTGATAAATTAGCCTCAGATCGCTAAACCGAAAACAGAGATAATACCTGTTGTTTGAAGTTTTTCCCAAATACTTGCTTGCTCAAGGCTAAACGTGTTAGGAATCGCACAGGGAGGAGTTGAAGTAACTCAATAAAAGTTACTAAGTTAGAAGCAAATGAACGCACTCACTTTACAGTGGCACGATGCAGGTCATGATATAACGCAGAATATTTACGAACAACAACCTAGCAAAAATCCCGGAACTGTCCGCATCGGTAGAGATCCACTCCGATGCGACATTGTTGTTAGTAATCCTACTGTATCAGGTTTGCATGTAGAAATATTTTTTAACTCACAGCAACAAAGATTTTATATCCGCAACTTGCGATCGCAAAATCCGCCTTTAATCGATAGACAACAACTAGTCCAAGGTGAACTACCTTTACAGGAAGGTAGCACAATTCAATTGGGACAAATGTTAGTCAAAGTAATTGCTGTTGCTATCAACAGTATTCCCGCAACAATTTTGTCCCCACCAACCCCACCAACCCCACTCACCCCACCCATCGGTACTACCCAGCCTACCAAAAACCTCAGCTATCAACAGCCAATCAACCCACAGCCACCAGTACAACCTAAATATCCCCAGTATCACCAACATCACCAACATCACCAGCATCACCAGCACCAACATGTAACTCCTGCACCACAAGGAGTGTATGGCTTAGAATGTCCTAAATGTCACAAAGTATCACCCCCAGAAAATCTGCAAGTTGGCTGTCCTTGGTGTGGTACATCTTTAGCAGCAGCCGTCAGCGTCTTAGTCTCACCCAATCATTAAGGGACTTACAAAAAATAAATTACCCAAATTCTGTAGTGCGAGCATCTTGCTCGCTTTTGAACACCAGCGAGCAAGATGCTCGCATTACAAATTGATGGGGTATTTAAAAAATTGGATATCCCTAAAGTACAGTATTAACCGTTGACTGTTGACCGTTGACTGTTGACCATTGACCATTGTACAGACGCGATTAATAGCGTCTCTAACAACTGACTATTGACCATTGACCAATGACTAACGTAGAAATTCTATTAAGTTGGGACGATCCAGCTACAGGGGAACGACGAGAACCGAGATTAGCTGTACCTATTGCTTTTGGACGAGAATTTGCTCGTTTACCTCATGAACTCAGAGGGGTACGTGTCTCGCGGATGCTGCTAAATAGCGAGCAAGTTTCTCGCTATCATGCACTCATAGATTGGGAACAAAATCAACTGGTTATTACCGATCAAGGTAGTGTTAATGGTGTATTTGTCAACGGTCAACGCCAAACACGCAGCGTTATAGCTAACGGTGATACAGTACAAATAGGCCCATACCAAATTACAGTAACCTTCAGTGTTAACGCTCCGCCTCCGGTTACTAGTCCCCCTTCAACTATTCAATTTAATCCCACAACCAATATTCCAGATCCGAGTTTACCACCTGCTCCCGTTATCACACCTTTAGGTAGCAATTTTCCACCACCAGCATTTCAAGCTCAACATGTCGTTGTCCAAGCACTACATGCAACAGGCTTACCTGTAGATGAATGCGATTATCTAGCAGTTGGGGCGGGATTGGGTAGCTTTATCTGGACAGATTTACTGCGTCTTAGCGGTGTTCGGGCTGACAAAATTATCGCCTTGGGCTTAGAAGCTGAACCTTACGCCCGTTACAAGCGTTTGTGTTTAAATTCGCAAATTCCTTTACATGAAAGATTACGCTCTAATTCCGATTCCTGCCCTGATAATATTTGGGGCTGGCCTAGCTATGCTTTAAGAGAAGCTTGGCATGATTTTCGGCAAGGTCAGCTAGAAACAGCTTTTAGATATTTATGGCAGGTATTTGGCGAACCGACATTTGTGGAAACTTATACTCCCCGTGCCGGTAATGTCTTTGATTCTATAGACAGAGAAGCCAGACGTATTGGTTGGCAACAAATTTATCGTTATGGGCGTGTCAGAGCAATTCGCAAAACTGAAGATGGTAGATATTGCGTAGCTTATTCTCGCGGCCCGGGAAATTATGCTTTTTTGATTACACGTTATTTGCATCTAGCAACAGGCTATCCAGCAATTCAGTTTTTACCAGATTTACAAGCTTATAGAGAAAAATATCAAGATTTTAAGGCTGTTGTAAATGCCTATGAAGAACACAATCATGTATATCAGCAGCTAGAACAACAGGGTGGAATTGTCTTACTACGTGGGCGGGGAATTGTGGCTTCGCGGATTGTGCAGCGAATTTATGAAGCCCGCAAGAAAAATCGCAATATTACAGTTTTGCATTTAATGCGATCGCCTAAACCCAAAGGCAACACATTCCAAAAAGCCACCCGCCTAGTCAAAAATCATTACGAATTTCAACCGTTTAACTGGCCGAAAGCCTGTTGGAGCGGGGAATTGCGGGTCATGCTAGAAAAAGCCACTCCCGACCAACGCAAAAGCCTACTCGCAGATTGGGGTGGTACCACCACCGCCGACCGCTATGATTGGCAACAAATCACAGATATAGGCTTAAGTGAAGGCTGGTATCAAATTACCTTTGGTGATGTACTCGGTGTAGAACAAGGTAGCAAAAATCGCACTATTACCCATATCCGCGAAAAGGGTTTGGGAGAAATGAAGTTAGAAGCTGACTTTATTGTTGACGCCACTGGCTTAGATGCCAAAGTCCAGACTAATCCTTTATTAGATGACTTCGTCAAACATTACAATTTGCCCCTCAATCACCTGGGGCGCTTAGTTGTTGCCAACAACTTTGAGCTAGTAGAAATGCGTAACAATAAAGGTCAAATGTATGCCGCCGGAGCAATTACCCTTGGCGGCCCCTACGCCGCCGTTGATAGCTTCTTAGGCTTGCAGTACTCCGCAGTCGTCGCCGTTGACGGACTCGCCGCCGCCCGCGCCCCAGGAGTTAAAAAGTTAAATTTCATAAGTTCTTTTAATCAGTGGCTGAAGTGGGTGTTTAATCAGTCTCCCAAGTAATCGCAGAAAGGCAAGGGAGACAAGGGAGACAAGGAAGACAAGGAGGAAAAGAAAGACAATTGTACAGACAAGGGTTATCGCGTCTCTAACAAATGCCCAATGCCCCATGCCCCATGCCCAAAATTAATCTATGACAGCCGAAAATTCCCCTAATCCATTTCTCCATCTGAAGGTTCGCTACTTATGTTTGCGGGCTATATTATTAACTATTGGTTTTGGTATTGTCCTCGGTCTGGTGGAAGGCTTTTTGAGAGTAAAATTTAACAATCAATTTACTACTCTCTTTCTCTACATATTAATTTTTGGCTGCCTTTGTCTTTGGGAATTATCAGACTTCCAGCGCTTTAGTATTCGGCTGCCATATATAGTCGGGCGAGTACCCAAAAAGCATAAATGGCTACCAATGGTTGGGTTGGTCTTCTTAATAATTCTGTTTTCCCTTAGCGCCTATTTGGTATCATTTTATTTGCTTTCACTAGCAGCGCCTTCCTTTGTCGAAAATGTTATGCGTCAGCTGGCTAGTAGTCCATCACCACGCAATACTGCACCACCTTTTTATAATTTATTTTCAGCTATAGTATACATAGTCATTGCGCCAATTACTGAAGAATTTCTCTTTCGCGGTATTATTTTGCAGCGATGGGCAAGCAAATGGGGTATTCCTACTGCTTTGGTAGTCTCTGGTGTAATGTTTGGGATGTTACATGCCAATGTGCTGGGATTATCTTTATTTGGCATCATCATGGGGGTTTTATATATCAAAACCCGCACGCTGATTGTACCCATTGCCTGTCATGCATTTAACAATTCTCTCGCCGTAGGTATGGGATTATTATCTAGTGGTTCTAAAACTACCACTTCAGTCACGAACCAAATCGAACAATTACGTTCTCTTTGGTGGATTGGAGTTGTCTTGATGCTGATTTCCCTACCTTTGCTAGCCCGCTTTCTCTATCGCAATTGGCCGCGCCAAGGTACATTAATTCCCTACTTGCTTAACTCTTCTCAAGATATAGAGTAGGAAGATACACCGTAATGGTGTACAAATGTATAGAATTTTGTAGAGATATAAAATAAACTCTTTTTAAAATGCAAACATTCGCGCGACCTTCCTCAATGCAGCTGTCCATAGCACCAAATCAATGCCAGCCTTTGAAGATTATCGCACTGGGAGATAGCTTAGTATATGGATTCGGCGATCCAGATAAAGGGGGCTGGGTAGAACAACTACGGCGACAGTGGATGTTACCGGATAGTAGCGGTCATATACTTTATAATCTGGGAGTCAGAGGCGATCGCACTCAACAAGTCGCCCAAAGGCTAGAAGTAGAATTTCGCCACCGAGGTGAACTGCGCAATCGCGTCCCCGACTTAATCATTTTGTCTGTAGGTGTAAATGATTCAGCGCGGTTATCTCGTCCCGATGGCCGCAATTATACAGATTTTGCCTTATTTGAATCACAAATTACCGAATTACTAGAACAAGCACAACAACTTTGTCCTGTGGTATTTGTAGGTATGGTTCCCGTTGATGAAGCCAAAATGCCATTCCTCAATTGCTTCTACTATAATCACACCGATCAATATCGCTACAAAGAAGCCACGAAAATTGCTTGCAATCATCGCCGTATTCCCTATCTTGATATTTTCGACCAATGGATGGAACGCGGCGAACTTTGGCGACGCAAACGCATCAGCGATGATGGACTTCATCCCAACACCTTAGGTTATCAAGCTTTGTTAGAAGATGTAGTTAATTGGCCAGCATTAACTAAGTATCAATCTCCCGTAGCGATTTAAGAAAACTGCCATTTTTCAGAAAAGCTCCACAAGATTGTGGAGTTTTTTAATATAAGTATGATTAAGCTTAATTAAACTCACTACTCAGTACTTTTATGACACCTACCTTATTCGGTCGTTGGCAAACTCGATTATTACTACTAGCAACTGTAGGCGTATTCGTCTCCTTACCCTTTGCAATTGGTGTAATTGGTAATGCACCTGGCATAATTTATTTCTGGATACTGGCTTACGTCGCCATCTTTGGCTTAGGTTGGGACGTACTTTATAACTATCTGCAAAAATTCCGTTGGGATCGAGACTGGCCTGCAGCTTACCAACTCTTTGCCGGAATTTGGGAATTTATCTTTGTCTTCTGTGGCGTCAAAATATTTGGCTTTCTACCCATCCCCATCCCCAAAGAAGAATTACCACCAACAGTCTTTTTCATCCATTACAGCATTGTTTGGCTAGCAATTTTCATCTCCTCCCAAAGCCTCATGCGCATCATCTTCCCCCGTTGGCGTTTCCGAGGCGGCGAATGGCTATAGGTAGGGGGATGAAAGGGACAAGGAAGACAAGGAGGACGATTGTACAGACGCGATTAATCGCGTCTCTAAGCAATGCTCCATGCCCGATGCCCAATGCCCAATGCCCAAATGTATCCTAAATCACACAACTACCCAAAATCCTTACAGAGCAGGAATATTTGTACTTTTATAAAGTATAATTAAGAAAAAGATAACAAAAAATCAGCAGTAAAGTAGGCTAAATATTGCCATAAATACTTCCCAGAAATGGGTAAAGCTTTATTGTGTTTTATAACAACTAATCGGTATCTTTGACTTGCAACTAGCAAGTATTTTTAGAAACCAAAAAAAAGTGTAAATTTCCCAGTTGAAGAGGCAAATAACAGCGTGGGTGAGTATCAATCTGCTCAACTAAGGCGCTACGATCCAGAAGCGATCGCCCGTTATTATCGTTACCGTCCCTGGCTTGTTTGGGGGCGTTTACTGAGAATTATCTGGTCTTTCTCTGGATTTATTATTAGTTTGAAGTGGGATGAATGGCAAAATCAAGTAGAGCAGAACAAGAGGAAACGCGCCACTCAATTACGTGAACTGCTTACTCGTCTAGGCCCCACCTTCATTAAAGTAGGTCAAGCCCTATCCACTAGACCTGACTTGATACGTAAAGACTTCTTAGAAGAATTGGTCAAGCTACAAGACCAATTACCAGCTTTCGATAATGGATTGGCTTATCGAATTATCGAAGCTGAAATCGATCGCCCAATTACGGAAGTCTTTAGCGAACTATCACCCAAACCCATAGCCGCAGCTAGCTTAGGTCAAGTTTATCGCGGTCGCTTAATGAGCGGTGAAGAAGTCGCCGTCAAAGTCCAGCGCCCTAATTTACGACCAACTTTGACCAAAGACTTATACCTCATGCGTTGGGGTGCAACTTGGCTAGCACCTTGGTTACCATTAAATCTCGGTCACGATCTCTCCTTAATTGTGGATGAGTTTGGTACCAAGTTATTTGAGGAAATCGATTACATTAACGAAGGGCGTAACGCGGAAAAATTCGCTCATAACTTCCGTGACGATCCTACAGTCAAAGTTCCTAGTATTTATTGGCGGTATACTAATAGCCGCGTGTTAACTCTGGAATGGATTAACGGCTTTAAATTGACAGATACCAAAAGTATCCGTGCTGTCGGTTTAGATCCAGAGGACATCATCAAAATTGGGGTTACCTCCGGTTTACAACAGCTATTAGAATATGGTTTCTTCCATGCAGATCCTCACCCAGGTAACTTGTTTGCCATGCCCGATGGTAGGATGGCTTACATTGACTTTGGGATGATGGATCAGCTAGAGGAAACTACCAAAGAAACGCTGGTAGATGCTTTAGTGCATCTGGTCAATAAAGACTACAATGACCTAGCAGCAGACTTTGTCAAGTTGGGTTTTCTCGCGCCAGAGACAAATATTTGCCCGATTGTACCAGCATTAGAATCAGTGTTAGGGAATGCGATCGGTAAAAATGTTAGCGATTTTAACTTCAAAACCATTACCGATGAATTCTCGGAATTGATGTATGAATATCCTTTCCGAGTACCGGCGAAGTTTGCTTTAATTATTCGCTCCCTAGTTACCCAAGAAGGGATTGCTTTAAGCCTCAACCCCAATTTTAAAATTGTTGAGGTGGGTTATCCCTATATAGCCAGACGCTTGCTGACTGGTGAATCTCCCGAATTACGGCGACGGTTATTAAACGTGCTGTTTAAAGATGGTAGATTCCAGTGGCAAAGGTTAGAAAACTTAATTGCGATCGCCCGTACCGATGACAGCTTTGATGTCTTACCTACAGCTCAGATGGGTTTACAATTTCTGCTGTCTGAAGAAGGTAAGTTCCTGCGTCAGCAACTAGTACTAGCCCTGACAGAAGACGATCGTCTGCATACAGAAGAAGTTCAACGCCTGTGGAACCTAGTCAAAGATGACTTACAGCCAAATCGTCTATTCAATGTAGCGATCGGCTTTTTAACAGAGTTATCAAGAGAAGGCGCAGCCGCGATTCTACCAACAGCCACATCCTTTATGACTTTTGGTAGCAATTCTGCACAAAGCCAAAACTAACACATCGAAACTAACAAGTAAAAACGCCCAATTAGTTTGACAATTCTCTGCAATTAGGAGTTTTCATGTACTATTACCCTCTGCATCCGCCTTATTTCTTACTACTTGTTGGTTTATTGATCGCCGTAACTTCTGGCATTGCTCTGTCTGGTACATTAAAAGTAATTGCGCAGAAATGGGCAAGCAAGCGAGCAAAAACTGTGAAACCAAAATCTCAATTAAAAGAACTCTTCGTCCCCTTTCTTGGTATCACCGGCGGTATTTCTTTATTTCTCACTTCCGGGTTACAGATATTTGGTTTTCCTGTCTTTTTGGCTTTAGGAATTGGCTTACCAATTAGTTTACTAACTTGTTTACTAGTGTGGTTGCAATTGGGTAGTATGTTGGAGTTTGTCGAAAGTCGAGGAATGCAATCTCTAGATTTAGATTCTTTGTCTTAGAAACAGTAAAATTTACTTCCATTCTCAATAAAAAATAGCTGCTAGATAGTGATATTTAGTGGCTATTTTTTTATGACTTTATTTCTTTTTAATACTAGTAATACCAATTTAAAAAAAGAATGCGACAGATGTGTAGGTTGGGTTGAACGAAGTGAAACCCAACATATACAAGGCTTTGGGATGTTGGGTTTCGTTCCTCAACCCAACCTACATTTGTAGCGATCATTCTTCAAATTGGTATAACTTTGCAGGATTTTAATTATTATTATCGCTAATCTATAATAATAATCTGAACTTCTTCAATTGACAAAAGTCGTATGCAATGCAGGGTAAAGACTTAAGAAAAAAGTCTGTATTGCTTTGGATAAAAGCATTTTAAATGTATTTATTAGTACATCTGTATAGGGAAAGCTCAGTTTAATAAAATCTTCTTAATCAATCTATCGAACTCTTTTTTAAAAGAGAATTATCGATAATAAAAATTAAAATCTTTTAAAGTTACAACTCTTACAAGCAGTAAATTATATAAAAATTTCAGGAATCTACTAACTTTAATACCGATTTTTTGTAACAAAGAATACTGTGGATGTTCCAGCATTATCTGCTGCTCAAAATATATCGACATTTCCTCCATCTTGGATTGACCATTTTCAATTCTAATTAATTCAGTTCTATCTTTAAAAAAAGAAATTCCTGGCATTTCTGTCCATCTCACTTGCAAACCTGCTTTAGCAGCAGCTAAACCGATTGCATTACCTTCACCAGCATACACACCATTTATTTCATAAAAAGGTGCCAGAATTTCCCATTGTTTAAGAAATTCAGTCTCTTTTCCTGAGTCTTTTGTAATTGTAAATAAATACTCTTGGAGATGTTTTACGGTTTCATTTTTTAATTCTATATCTAATTTTTTAGCAGCTTTCTGAGTAACTATAAATTCTTTAAACTCTTTACTATCTTTAGCATCTATATTTCCTTGCATAAATGGGCCATATCGCTTACACATAGCTTCACAAGCTCTGGCGGAAATTCCTGGTACTTTCAACCATGTCATATCTTGTGGTACAGGCTTTAATATTCGCATATCTGCATCTATAAATATGCATGAATCAAAAAGTAATAAAGCTTTCTCTAATACAAATCTTTTATCATGGTACAGCTTAACACTCTGTTGCTTATGTTTATAAGCCAAAACATTGGTTTGTTTATTAAAATTATCAGTATTATCTGTTAAAACTACTAAACAAGTATTAGGAGAATATTTTTCTAAATCTTTTGCTAATAGTAATGCTAAAGAGATATATCTATTACCAAATGCTAAAGTGCAAAAACAAAATTCTAGTTTTGATGTAGCCATATTTTACTGTGTAAATATAAAACTTTTGCCTAAATATTATTGACTCAATTTATTTCTAAAATGGTGATAGCGAAGCTTAATATTATTAACTTTTTGCTGAATAAAACTGCTAGTAAACTTTTGCAGTTTAATTAGTAAGTTTGGGTGAATAAATCTTTCAGGACGCTGCTGAGAAGATTTTAAATAACGATAATACAAAAACACATCTCGATAAGGAATATCAACATCTTCACCGCTACAAAGCCGCGTAAAATCTGAAGAAGCTACACTCATATAGTGAAGATATGTAATTGGTTCCCCTCGATCGTAAAGTATATTATCAACAACGTCAAATTTAGAACTCCAATGACAACCAGTTCCTTGACCATGATAGGCGTAGTTGTAATAAGAAATTCCACTGCGTAAAACTAAATAGTTAAGCACTGTTTGATCCGAGTCAGCCCAGGCTAATACATCAGCTTCACCAGCTTCTAAATTTTCTAGCAGCTTTGCTAAAGTAGCATCAGTAAATACACCCTTTTTAGCAGCAAACCAACCAGAACAAAAAATATGGCTGCTGACGTTTTTTAACTGCAACATATTTTCTATTTTCTCTTCAGACCAGTTAAAAATGTAATTCAAATCCGATTTATATTGATAGTCATTAGTGAGCCAATCATACTCATCTAACTTCTGATATACATCATCTAATGGTCTCATCAACAATGTGTCGCCATCAAAGAAAATAAACTTTTCAAATGGGCCATCTAGACAACAAAGTTTACGATGTCTTTCTATACGGAAATTATCTGGTAAACCATATTCTTGCCATAGTTTTAATGCTCTTGGGTGAGCTTTCCAAATGCGAGACCCAAAGTTTTCCCAACGTGCAATGGAATCATAATCTGTAAATAAAGTAACATTTACTCGAGTGGCAATTTCTGCTTTTACTTTATCTAATTGCTCATTATAAGGAATGACACAAACAGGAATATTTTTACCAGCATTAGCTTCTATACTATTGAGTAAAGCTACTAATTGGTCATAAACTACATCATTGGCTAAAGTGTAAATACCATCAATCATGGCAATCATCCAGTTATTAAGTATGGGCAGTGACAAAGGGAAATAAACGCCGAGTTAGTTTAGGAATAAATGCAAATTTCCCTTCATGCAGATAACGATAGTATTCCCATAATTCCCAATAAGGGCTATTGGCTTTTATTTTAATTCCCGCCCAATGAATATATTTCAGTGGTTGTCCTCTGTCATAAAGCGCATATCCTTGCTGTTGAAAATTTCGCGAACCAGCCCAACTCCCAGCCCCGCCGCCAGGAATTTTCACAAGATTACCGCGTTTAGGAATTAGTTTGAGAACTAGATAATTTAAAATTGGTTGGTCGGTAACGCCTTCGGAAAAATCAAAATATTCGCGATGGGCTGCACATTCCCGCAAAGTTGCATCCATCTGTTCCTCGGTAATCGCACCTTTTTTTGAAGCCCAAAAACCACTATTAAAAACATCTTCTAGTTGAGTCTCGGCAAAAATTTGTTGTTCTTGAACTAGAGGAGAAAAGATATTGCGTAATTTATCATTTGCATGATGATAATCGCAGCAGAAGAAATCAACTTCAGATAGTTTATCTAAATTGTCAGCAATTTTTTCAAAAACAACAATATCAGTATCAATATAAATAAACTCGTCTAAAGGGCCAAACCAAGTGACTAGCTTGCGCATTTTGTTAGGTAAGGCGAGAAAATCTCCATCGAAAATTTCGCTGATGCGCTTGGTAAACTGCTCAATTAGTTCTAGGTTGGGGAAAAGTTTGACATTATGTAAAGTACTGAGTTTATCGAAAATATTGTGATAATTTTCATTAAAAGGTATGAGATAAACTAGCACCTCTGGGTCAAATAGGCGAATACTATTAAGTAAAGCGATCGCATTATCTATTACCTTGTCGTTAGCGACGATATAAATACCTCGATGCATAAATTATCCTTGGGGAATTAGCTTGAATTTTCTTAATGCTCTGGTTAATAAATTAGGTGGTGGAGCATTACACGGTTTAGGAGGATGAGCAAATACTGGACGCTTTTCGGGTTCGTGTAAGTAGCGATAATACAGAAATAATTCTCTATAGGGAAACTCAATATTTTCTCCTGCACATACTGCTTGGTGAATGTTAGGAGGAATGCCGATATAGTGTAAATAGGTTAAGCGATTTCCCCTGTCATACAGAATATGCTCTCTTTCTTCAAAGTGCTTTGAGCTGATAGAACATCCTGTGGCTTCATCCGATGGTAATTGTTGAGCAAAATTATATGTAGCCAGATTAGCTCGCATGACCATATAGTTAAGTAAAGGTTGTTCTCCCGCACCCTCATACAAAATTTCCCTATCACCATTTTGCAGATACAATAACAGTGATTCTCTTTGCTCAGAATTAAAAATGCCGTGCTTAGACCCATAAAAACCAGAACAAAATATTTCTGAATCTATGCGAAATTGGGGAAAAACTTCGCGCAATTTGGGAGAATTAACCTTATATACTTTACTGACATCTTTAAATTGGAAATCATAAACAACAAAGTCATAACTATCTAGCTTTTCAAATACAGTAGCTAGTGAGTTCATCACTAAAGTATCAGCATCTAAGTAAATAAATTTATCAAAAGGCCCATCAAAGGCGCAAAAACGACGATGCGCACCATAGAGACGAAATTTGCTCCGATTCAGCCGTTCTGGTGCAGCTGACAGCATAAATTGATCCCAAGAATTGATAGATTCTTGATCGTCGTAAATAAATACATTCGGACGTTTAGCTATTTCATCAGCAATCCGTTGTGTTTTGTCATCAAAAGGATAGATACAGACAGGAATATCTTTACCTAAAATGGCATCAATACTGTTAAGTAAAGCTACTAATTGATCGAAAACATAATCATTAGCAAGGGTGCAAATACCATTCATAGTTTATGATTGTTGCATAACAAAATTTGACAGCCAATTTAGTAAATTTAATTTGTGTAAAATGATTTGACGTGCTTCTGCGATCGCATCTTTCGCTGCATACCAAGCATCTGGTGTAGCAGTCACTTCTTTAATGTAAGCAATACCTTTTTCATCTAAACTAGGTAATCTTAAAAAACTACCTGGTGGTAATAATTTATCCGCAGCAGAACCGCCATAATAAATTGGTAAACACCATGCCAATAAAGAATCCCACATTTTTTCACTCACATACCAACTGTTATCTGCATAATTTTCAATTGCCAGATTATAGTAGTATGGTGCCATGCCATGCCACTTGTGACCAAGTTCCCCCTTTGTATGCGACCATTCAGGTAAATTACGACCATACAAATCAAATTGAATTCCACTCTCTTGTAGAGACTGCAAAAAATCTAACCTCTGGCGATGGTTAGCTGTACGATTAATACCCGAAGTAATCCAACTACATGGCGCAACTTTTTCTGGTAATGGCATTTCATTTAAATCTTTAAATGATTTGGCGTGATACCAAATAGCTGGCATATAGTCAGGAACAGGCGCAAAGTCATCTGGGCCTGTAACGTAACCGCAATACTGCTGTGCTGACTGATAATTCCTTTTATTTATTTCGACAATTTCATTTAAAGGTGGTTCCCGGAGAAAATAAATAATTCGCTCTTTCGGTACACCACGCAATAAAGAATCGATATTCACTTTTGGTTTTTGTTGCCGTTTACGCAAACGATCTAACCAAGATAGCTGTGGCGCTGGCTGGGGAAAATCAAATTGATAAAGCAGCAGAAAATCTGGCTTTGGTGCTGTTGTTAATACTTGAATATTTTGCCATAAACCAAAGTGTTCAGGAGTTTGTTGCCACATCCAATCACCACTTGTATTAAGTGATGAATAGCTACTAATCATGCCAATAGTTTTTCTAGTCATTTTATTAAAAATTGATTGTTTTTAGCTTAATATTTCACCCTCAACCTATAATTTTTGGAAGCATATAATCTTCAAGGTAACTTAATATTTTCGTAATTCTATTCTCCCAAGAAAATTGATGTGCAAAATTCATACTAGTAGCATAACCTTCTATTTTTCTAGGATATGCCTCTAAGGCATATTGAATAGCTTGAGCAAATTTATGTGAATTATCAGGTTCACTCCAAGTAGCTATTAAAGGCGAGTTTTTAAACTCCATTAAAGGTGGAATTTCAGTTGCAACTATTGGGGTTCCCGAAGCCATATATTGAAAAAATTTGACTGGATTTGTGAAATTGGCTGATTTTCCAGAGCAGTGAGGATGAGCTAAAATGTCAGCTGCTTGAAACAAGCTAACTAATCGTTCCCGTGGAAGTATCCAGCCTAAAAATTTAACGTTTTCTATATGTTTATTTTTAGCTATTTGCTCATAAGCTTGTACTTGTGCTTCTGTACCTCCCGTAATTACAAACTGTACTTCTGGTAGTTCCTTTGCTGTGTCAATTAAAACATCAATTCCTTTGAAAGGATACAAAGCGCCGGAATAGACAACCAAAGACTTACATTCATCTGTAAGTAGTTCTTGCCGCCATGCTTGAGCTTCTTGAGGTTGTCTAACTAAAAATGATTGATTGAATCCGTTATGTAGCCAAACAACCTTTTCTGCTGGCATACCATATTCTATTAAGCTTTCTCTGATTGGTTCAGACTGAGTTATAGCAATTTTAAAATATGGGCTGTGAACAATTTCTGGTTCAAATTTTTTATCTTGATAATAGTGCCGTTCATAAATAGTAAAAATTTTATTTTTGACGGCGGCTTTGGCAAAATTCCAATCTCTAGTGTGGACAGTCTTTGTATGAGGTAATAGATGAACAGGTAAGTAATATTTAGTCACTACTGTGCTGGAGTTAGTAAACTTACCACCTACTCGATCAATCGGCCAATGCATTGGTAAGGCAGCAATTTTGAGCTTTTCCTCAACATCATAAAACTCGATAAATTCTGCATTTGGTCGTCTGGGTTGATAAGGATAAATTAACGAAAGTGGATTAACAAACCGATTGCCTCTATCTGGATAAACTAAAACTGAGGAATACCCCAAGTTAGCTGCTGCATTAGCACAAAGAACATCATGAATTTCATGAGCAGTATCAGGTTTGAGTGAGAGTTCTGCTGTATAAAAAATATATTGATTTTTTCTTAATGAGTTGCTCATTATTTTGAAATATATAGTGAGATTTTTTATTGATGTTTAATATTAATTTTTTGCTCAATTATTTGTAATGTATCGATAAGAGAAACAGCAGTCGCATAAATTTCTCCAACTAATTGATTTTCTTGCTGAGGATTATAGTCTACTTTTTCTGATAACAACTTCAAGGAACTAAGCAAGGATTTTATACCAGTTCGTAGCTGTTGAGAAGATTCACTAAATTTTTGGGCGTAGTTATTAAATTTGATACTCTTATCAGTATCTAAAGACAATTGACAATTAATATTGTGACGATCGATATCATCTAAGATATCAATCATGTTTAGAGTTTCTAAAGCCGATTTGTAGGATTCTTCAATTAATTCCTGCTGTTCTTGGGAATTTTCTACAATGCCATCAAGTAATAGATTGAGAATGCCAATTATCGAGTTAAGCTGCGTCCGAATTTCGTGAGAAATGCGGATCAAGCTTTGATTCTGTGGAGCAGCAACCTCAAGGGGATAGCTCATCTGCGCTGAATACTTACGCATTGCATTCAGGATTTTGACACGAGCCGAGTTCTTGTGAGGAGGTTCAGCAAATTGCATTGAGTAGAGGCGTGAATAATAACCACTTTTGTCTAAAAGTTCTTGATGGGTTCCTAGTTCTACTACACGCCCATAATCTAATACAGCAATTTGATCGGCTTTTTGGACTGTGGAAAGGCGGTGAGCAATAACTAGTGTTGTGCGATCGCGGCTAAGATCATCAAGTGCAGCTTGTACTAAACGTTCAGAAACCGTATCTAAAGCGCTAGTGGCTTCATCCAAAATCAGTATTTCGGGATTTTGTAGTAATGCGCGGGCGATCGCTAATCTTTGTCTTTGTCCACCCGATAACATCACACCGCGATCGCCAATTAAGGTATCAAATCCTTGAGGTAATTTACTAATAAACTCATAAGCATTAGCCCGCTTTGCTGCTGCGATCATTTCATCATCATTAACCTCACCGCGTCCATAGGCAATGTTATTCCGTACTGAGTCATTAAACAAAAAAGTATCTTGACTGACAATTCCCATAGACTGACGTAGTGATTTCATCTCAAATTCACGCAAATCTGTGCCATCTATAGTGATACAGCCAGATGTGGGATCGTAAAATCTGCTTAACAAGTCAGCCATTGTTGATTTACCTGCACCAGAACCACCAACCAAAGCTAGAGTTGTTCCTTTTGGCAAATATAAATCTACGTTATCAAGTACCAAATTTTCATGATTAGGATAGGCAAAACAAACACGATCAAAATGTATTCCTTGCTGTAAACTTTGATAGGGAACTTGGCCCAGATTCATCAATGGTTTATTATCTTTTCGTAAAAAGTCAGCTACAACATCTACACTCGTAGAACTGTTAGCAAAGCTACTACGAAGGACATTTAATTGAGAAATTAATGGCAGCAGCCGCAATAGCACTAATAAATATGTCAGCAAAACGGCTGAAACTGTAGTAATTTGAGATGCAAATAAGGCGCGACCTATTAACACAATCACGATTAAAGCTATAATGCCGGTGACCTCGCTGACTGGCGCAATAGCTTCAGAATTAACCTGAGATAGAAAATCTGCTTTTTCGCGATCGCGAATTAGTTGCTTAATCTTTTGATATTCTCTGTCTTCATTTCCAGTTGCCTTAACTAAGCGAATCCCATTTAGTACTTCTATTACAGTAATAGAATAAGCTTTAGACATCTCCGAAAGCTCTGTACCAAAATATTTTGAACGTTGAATAGCGTACTGATTGATTAATGTAATAAAGGTCAATAACAGCGTAGTAGCTATAGTCAATTCCCAAGAAATTGATAATAATAATATTATAAAAACTAATATAGTAATTAATAAAATTACTAATCTAATTGCGCCACCTATAGCACTTGCCGCTCTGCTTATTTCTCCACCAAGACTGTTAATTAAGTCCCCAACCCGCATCTTGGTGTAATAATGTAAATCTACTTTTAATAATAATTCCACTCCAGCCTCTCTCATATCTGAGGTGAGTGTTCGCGTTAAAGAATTTGAAACTAAAGTACTGACATAACTAGAGAGATTTTTTAAGAAGATGATAAATATAATAGAGCCAGACATCACTGCTAGGCTGTAATTTTCTGGCACCTGGTCAAAAGGAGATATTATTACTTTTAAAATAGGTGGGGCACCAGTTAAATCAACTGTTTGTCCAACAATTTTGAGGATTATTGGTACAATCAATGTTGTACCGACACCATTAAATAAAGCTCCAGAAAATCCCAAAAGAATTGTTGCTAATATCCGTAATGGATAAGGTTTTACGAATTTACTTAGTAGTTTAAGATTAGACATTGAAGATTGAAGTATAAATTTACATATCACTAATCAGAACCGATTAATTACTTCTGCTAAGGTAGATGACATAGTTTCTAAACTATATTTTTGTACACATCTCGCTCTGGCTTTTAGTCCTTTTTCATTTGCTGCGGCTAAATTTTTAAATATTAATTGAATTTGTTCAGCAATTTGTTCGGGACAACCAGGATCAACTAAATAACCAGTGTCATCTAAAATTTCGGGAATATCTCCTACCCGTGTTGATAACACAGGTTTAGCCATTGCCATTCCATCTGTCAACTTGAGGGGAAATTGGGATTGAGCAGTTATAGTATCTCGTTGGGGAACAACTATAATATGAGCCGCAGCTACTACCTCAGGCATTACCTCTACAGGACATTTTGGTAACTTAATAATCCAACGACCCCATTTTTGAATTAGTTGATCGTCATAATCATCGTAAGGACTACCACCGACGATCACTAATCTTAAATCTGCTTCATTTAACAGATCTAAAGCTAGTAAAACATCTTCAACACCTTTGTGAGGTCTTGGCGCTCCAGGAAACATTAAAATTCTATATTTAGAAAGACCATAACGCTCTCTACTTGCTTCAGGGTTATACTTCTGGGGGTCAAACATTGCTGTATCTTTGCCATTAGGTATATAAACACCACCAAAGCGTTTTTGGAGAAAATTAGTATCTATAGTAACTACATCTGCTTTTGGCACTAAGCGTTCTATCCACTGTAAATAAAGTGGATGATCGGGAAATTTTAATGCTCCATTTAACTTGAAAATATCTCTATATAATTGCTTAAGACTAGGATTATATTTCCATTCCAATCCTCCATGCCAACTCAGTTCCCAATCATCCATATCTAAAAATAAAGGACGATGTCGGCTGAGTTGATGAATTAAAGACACACCAAAACTTGTAGGTTTAGGTTTAACTGCATAAATAATATCGCCATCCAGTTTTTGTAACAGTGTTTTAGCTGATAGCAGAAACTTAGGATAGTTTTTACCAATCACATAATTAATAGGTATTCCTGAAGGAGGTGTAGCGTAGATTTCTTTACCAAATAAAAATCCTACTACTTCTACTTCATAATTGATTTTTTTAAGAATTTGAGCTAGTAAAAAGGCTCGGACTGTGCCTCCACCAGCAAAATCGCTAACTACTAAGGAAACTTTAGCTTTGCTCATATTGAAACATATTTTATTCACTACCAATCAAAGTGGGTTTATAAGTTTTGAAAATGCTAATTATTTTCTGCCAAATACTTATAATTTTCTGGGAGCGTGGCCCTCGATATTTTTCATATAATAAAAAGCTGGGAATCATTAACCGGATTCGGTAAATTAGCTTAAGCCAATAGCTAGAATTAATCTGAATTTTATTATTCACTAAGTAAAAAGGCGGGTAAAACATCGGCATCAATTTAGTAAAATTAATCTCTTCCTTTTCTCTAATTGCTTCTTTAATTAAAAAATGTATACCTGTTTGACAAAAAGGCAGTAAATCTTTGTGCTTACTGTATGCTGTCTCATAGAACATAATGTAATAATTTTTCATATAAGACCAATTATTAGTTCTATTAAACTGATGTTTGGTGTAATATGCTCCAATCATAGGTGTGTACACAAAATCAACACCTAAAAGTAAAAGGTCTAGTGGAAAGTCTCTATCTTGCAAAGCCTTAAGGCGCTCATCAAAAATTTTTTTCTCTAGCACATGTCTATTCATAAGTAGACATTGTTGCAGCAAGGGGAATGGAGAATCAGCTAGAAAATCAGGAATTAACAATCGCTCAATTAGTTGCTCTCTTGTCAAAGCACCAATGATATTTTCTTGTCTGTTAATAATTTCTTGCTCTTGGTTGATGAAGACTCGTTCATAATCTGTATAAAAAACAGTATTATTCTCATTTACCTCTGGAGATAAATGAGTTAACTGCAATCTAATTTTATCTTCGTGAATCCAATCATCTCCATCTAAAAATTGAATCCACTTACCTTTGGCTTTTGTAAAGCCAAAATTTCGAGTAGAAGATACTCCGCCATTTTCTTTGTAGAAGTAACTTATTCGGGAATCAAGACTCATCAATTGCTCAACAATTGCTTGAGTATTATCAGTAGAGCCATCATCGACAATAATACATTCAAGGTCTGTAAATGTTTGTGCTAGCACACTTCGCACTGAGCATTCTAGGTAGCTAGATTGATTAAAACAAGTAACAATTATGGAAACAATCGGAGCCATTTATTAAACACTCCTGTGATGAAAAAGTTGCAGATAATATTTTGCTATTGTTGTGGTAACAAAACTTAGTTTCTCAAATCCTAAGATAGAAAACTTAGGATTTACAACCATGGAATAGCTGGAATTTTGATTGATATATTAGCACGCTGTAAATAATACTTGAGAAGTGCTGTATAGATGCGATCCATTGAAGGTAGTTGATACTTTTTATTAGGTTCACTATCATGTGAACCCCAAATTACTGGAAAAGGATTCGGTTCCCACACCATTAAATTTCCCTGGTTATCATAGCTGTAATCAAAGGCCATGAAATCAAAACCTAATGCTTTTCTTGCCTTTTGCAATATATAGTGATTAGGATCTTCTCCACTAAAATAAGCAATCTCTTCAGCTATGATTGCTTCATTGATGACGCGGTCATCGTTATCTCGCACTTCCCAAGATTTTGAAACCATTAAAGGGCCGGGAATACCTTCATCTCCCATAGCAAAGTAGCGATATTTACGATACAAACCATCCTCTCCTTTAACATCTAAAAATTCTACTGCTATGGGAGCAATGAATTTTTCAAAAGATACGTTTTCTATTTCTTCAGGATGTTGTATGAAAAAGATTTGACTACCATGTATCCAGTCTTCTCTGATAAAAAAAGGAGTTGATAATCCTCCTTTTGTCTTTTTAAAATCTTCTATGTCAGTGATGGGTATTGTTTTAGCAGTACGAATCCCTACATCACCAATTAGCTTTGATGCAATTGATTTGATGGAATTTGAGAGATTATCTACAGGATTAACAATAGGAATGTTGTGTAAGTGACACTGTGCCTCTAATTCTTTGGCATATTTATAAATATGAGGAAACCTTTCTTTAAGCGGGTCTTGTAACCAAGGTAAAAATAGAGCGTATCTTTCCCAATTATTTATTTCACACGGTAGATAATGAACTTCAAATAAATGTGCAGCTTCAGGGACGTTTTGGCTGACCCAATAAAGAAAGTAATCATTATATGTAGACTGGTGATCGCGCTGTCTAACTACGAGGATACGTTTGGAATAACGGATGTTATTTATAGCATCCCGAATTGCATAAATTAGCTGTTTACCTAATTGATTGCTCATGAATATTTATGCTTAATATTATGTGGTCTCGTTGATTCCTAAAATATTAGGACTAGCCATTATTCAGAAAATTTTATCTGATGCAATTTTGTGTATTTATGATTGCTATAACTAGTGCGTTTCATTGTGCTAGAGTATACGCACTAGTTTTTAACTATGAGGACATATAGCCAAAATTAACTAATCATCTTACCAATCAAGTAATTTTAGCCTCCCTGTTTGTAGATGATCGAATATGCGGTTAATTTGGCGGCGATCGCCATCATTAATATTGCCATTAGCCAAAACAGTAGAAGTAAGTAAATTATGATCCTGTCGGCTCATTCTCCCTGATGAAAGAATCCGATCTACAATTTGCTGCACTCCTTTTTCTGATTGACTAGTGACAGTTTTGTACATCAATGTCTGATAAGTCATAAATCTCCTACAGATGCAATAAAACATGACAATACTTGCTCACCTTTAAATATCTAAAAAGGAGATAGCTAAAAATTTAAGAAATATTAAATTTTTACTAAAAAAAGCAAATATTGCAGATTCCTGATGATCGACATTCTTTTTGTATTAATCACAAAGAGAATAAGTTCACTCTAACTTCGCATTTTAGCTACTTCCAGAGAAATTGTACTGATTAATCACAACATTTATTAAGACTGTTAGATTATCGATTCAGGGTAAATACGGTTGTGTGTGGAGATAGTTAAGAGGTTTTACAGGTAGAATGTACAAGATACCAAACTCCGTTATAGCGAAGCTAATGCGCGGCTCAATTGGTTAAAGCTGTCATTAGTTATGAGTCATTAATCTAAGGAATTTGAAGTTATGCAGGTATTTCGTCTGGAAGCACTTTCCGATAACTACATATTCTTGTTGTACGATCGCACCCAAAATATCGCCGCAGTTGTCGATCCAGCAGAAGCTGAACCTGTATTCAAAAAGCTGGATGAACTAAAAGCTGATTTGGTAGCAATTTTTAACACCCACCACCATCACGATCATGTGGGTGGTAATCAGCAGCTAATGCAAAAATTCCCAAAATTGACGGTATATGGTGGAGTTGAGGATCGGGGGAGAATTCCCGGACAGCAGGTATTTTTAGAAGATGGCTCTCGTGTTCAATTGGGCGATCGCATCGCTGAAGTCATTTTCGTTCCCGGACATACCCGCGCTCACATCGCTTATTATTTTCCGCCAGCGATCGCTGGAGAAACAGGGGAATTATTCTGCGGCGATACCTTATTTGCTGGGGGTTGCGGTCGTTTATTTGAAGGGACACCAACACAAATGGTTAACTCTTTGAGCAAGCTCCGCTCTCTACCGGATAATACTCGTGTATGGTGTGCCCATGAATATACATTGAATAATTTAAAATTTGCTCTGACTGTAGATGGGGAAAACAGCGATTTACAGCAGAGGTTTGCAGAAGTGACAGCTTACCGTAGTCGAGGGGAAGCGACTGTTCCTTCACTACTAGGAGTGGAGAAACGCACCAATCCTTTTTTACGCTGGGAGGAGCCTTCACTACAATTAGCGACGAAAAGTCATGAGCCGGTGCAAACTTTTGCCAGAATTAGGGGAATGAAGGATAAGTTTTAGTCATTAGCCATTGCTCAGAGACGCGATTCATCGCGTCTGTACAATTGTCTTCCTTGTCTCCCTTTTCCCTAGATATGTCCTATAGCAACGCCTTTTCTCCTGACTATAAAACAGCAAGGAATCGCTTCCGCGCTGCGGCGTTGGCTTTGGGGTGTGGTTTAGAAGCCTACTCTATTGAGGAAACTGGGCCGGATGGGGAAGAGTTGACTATTGATGTGGCGATCTTAGGAAACCCTAAGGCGCAAAAGGTTGTGGTGGTATCGAGTGGGTTACATGGGGTGGAAGGGTTTTTTGGTTCGGCGGTGCAATGTGCTTTGATGGAGGAACGCCTGAAAAATTGGAAACCACCTGGTGATTTGGCGTTATTGCTATTACATGCTTTGAATCCCTACGGCTTTGCTTGGTTGAGACGTTGGAATGAAGATAATGTCGATTTAAATCGTAATTTTCTGCTACCCGGTGAAGAATATCGGGGTAGTCCGCAAATGTATGGCGATTTAAATGCCTTTTTTAACCCCACTTCACCGCCATCTCGGTTTGAGCCTTTTTTGCTGAAAGCGATCGCTCTTATTTTCCGTTATGGTATTAATTCTTTAACAAAAACCTTACCAGTCGGTCAATACGATTTTCCCCAAGGTTTATTTTTCGGCGGACATGCTCCCGCAAAAACTTACCGCATTCTCGATGCAAATCTATCTCGCTGGATGGGAGAAGCAAAGGATGTAATTCATATTGACTTACATACAGGATTGGGTCAGAAAGCAACCTATAAACTGTTTATTGAAGATCCGCCAGAATCCAAGTCTACCCAGTGGTTAACAGAGAAATTTGGCGCAAATTATATCGAACCTTATCAAACTAGAAAGGTAGCTTATAAATTTCGTGGCGGTTTGGGGAATTGGTGTCAAGCAAAATTACCCCAATCTAACTATAAATATCTGACAGCAGAATTTGGCACCTATTCAGTTATTCAGGTAGTGGAAGCATTACGCGCAGAAAATCGCGCGCATTTTTTTGCGCCAGCTAATCACCCATGTAGAGAATGGACAAGCCAGCGATTAAAAGAAGTTTTTGTCCCTGGGGATAAGGTTTGGCGCGATACAGTAGTCGCTCAAGGACTTGATTTGGTCGAACGCGCGATCGCCTCATTATAAACCAAGACAAATTTTTTGGCGCATAGGAGTTGCGATCGCACCCTACCATTCGCTAGGATCTTTAAGCTTTGGGATATTAGCCAAGCCACTTGGGATACAGCTACACATCTGTTAGCTATCCGGCTGCAACCCAAGTTAATGAGATTCTACAGGAAAACGAAAAAACAATGGCGAAGCGCGTACAGTTAGTTTTAACTCAGGATGTTTATAAACTGGGTAAATTAGGCGATTTAGTGGATGTAGCACCAGGCTATGCTCGTAATTATTTGATTCCTCAAAAGTTAGCAACTCATGCTACTCCTGGGATTCTCAAGCAAGTAGAACGCCGTCGCGAACAAGAAATTCAACGGCAATTAGAATTAAAACAACAAGCTTTAGAACAAAAAGCAGCTCTCGAAAAAGTTACCACCTTGCAAATTGCCAAGCAAGTTGGTGAAAACGAAGCTATCTTCGGTACTGTTACCGCTCAAGATGTTGCAGATGCAATTAAAGCAGCGACAAATCAAGAAGTGGATCGTCGCGGTATTACAATACCCGATATCAACCACCTTGGTACTTACAAAGCTGAAATTAAGCTGCATTCCGACGTAACCGCGCAACTCGATATTCAAGTTGTGGCTAGCTAAGGAAATAATTTGTAATTCGTAATTCGTAGTTCGTAATTGCTAATTAATTGAGGATGTCGGTAATTTAATTGATGCATGGATTCAAGATAAATAAATCGTTTTCCTTGATTCCATTTACCACATTCATCTGCTAAAAATTATTACGAATTACGAATTAATAATTACGAATTATATCTTTGTTGTAAAACCGCAAATTTTAGACTATAGCAATCCACAAAGAGTCACAAATACCCATCTTCCTTGTCCTCCTTGTCTTCCTTGTCCTCCTTGTCCTTTTTGTTTACATATCAAATAGGATTGCTATATAAGATTAATAGCTAAACCCCGATCGCAATTTTAAAGCGCTTATGGCTGAAGGACTAAGTTTTCAAGGCGATGGTAGCGATCGCCTTCCACCCCAAAATATTGAAGCAGAAGAGGCGATTTTGGGGGGAATTTTGCTAGATCCAGAAGCGATTGGTCGAGTTAGCGATCGCTTAATTGCTGAAGCTTTTTACATTAGCGCCCATAAAGAAATTTATCAAGCCGCCTTACGACTCCATGCGCAAGGTAAACCTACAGATTTACTCTCAGTTACCAGTTGGCTAGCTGATAACGATATGCTTAACCGTATTGGCGGGAGAAATAAATTAGCCACCCTTGTAGATCGCACAGTTTCAGCCGTTAATATTGACGCCTTAGCAGTATTAGTCATGGATAAATACATGCGGCGACAATTAATTAAAGCTGGTAATGAAATTGTCCATCTAGGTTATGAAACTGATAAAGATTTACCAATAGTTTTAGATCAAGCAGAACAAAAAGTTTTTGGTGTTACTCAAGAAAAGGTACAGTCAGGACTAATTCACATTTCTGATGTTTTAATTAATAATTTTCAGGATATTGAAGAACGAAATCAAGGTATTTCTTTACCGGGAATCCCCTGTGGTTTCTATGATTTAGATGCAATGACTAGCGGTTTTCAGCGTTCTGATTTAATTATTGTCGCTGCTAGACCGGCAATGGGAAAGACTAGCTTTGCAATGAATCTCGCACAATATATTGCTCATTCGGAAGTTCCTGTTAAGGGTAGCGATGTTGTCGAGATGAAAAAATTACCAGTTGCTGTTTTTAGTTTAGAAATGTCTAAAGAACAACTGGTACAACGTTTATTAGCTAGTGAAGCGGGAATTGAAAGCGGTTATTTACGTAGTGGAAGGCTAAGTCAAGCACAGTGGGAACCTTTAAGCTTGGCTATTAGTAAGCTTTCTGATATTCCAATTTTTATTGATGATACGCCAAATATCACTGTCACCCAAATGCGAAGTCAGGCGCGAAGATTGCAAGCAGAACAAGGGATAAATTTGGGTTTAATTGTCATAGATTACCTGCAATTAATGGAAGGTGCAGGTGATAACCGAGTACAAGAATTATCAAAAATTACACGTTCTTTAAAAGGTTTAGCGCGGGAATTATCGGTTCCAGTAATTGCTTTATCGCAGTTAAGTCGCGGAGTAGAAGCACGTACTAATAAGCGTCCAATGTTGTCAGATTTAAGAGAATCGGGATCGATTGAACAAGACGCGGATTTAGTAATTATGTTGTACCGCGATGATTATTACAATAATGACACTCCCGATCGCGGTATTGCTGAAGTCATAGTAGCTAAACACCGTAACGGCCCTACAGGTACAGTAAAACTCTTATTCGATCCGCAGTTTACCAAGTTTAAAAACTTAGCTCGACCCAATAATTATTAAAATTCATTCTTGAGTGGGATGGAACGCAAGGGTATGCGATCGCACTATAACAACTTACCCTTGTACAGACGCGATTAATCGCGTCTCTGACAACTGACCAATACAGATTTGATTATCACTTGACACCAGTTTAACTTATTTTACTTATCATTCATACTCTCCGGTGTCAATGAGTACATTTTTCATGTACTGATAATAATATAGTTAAAATAAAGTTTTGTGAAGCGAGGACTACGAATGTACATTGTACAGATTGCCTCGGAGTGCGCTCCTGTAATTAAAGCAGGCGGTTTAGGGGATGTTGTCTACGGATTGAGTAGGGAATTAGAGATTCGTGGGCATTGTGTCGAACTAATTCTGCCCAAATATGATTGTATGCGCTACGACCATATTTGGGGATTACACGAAGCCTATCGCAATCTATCTGTACCCTGGTACGGTGGAGCCATTACTTGTACTGTTGAGTGCGGTTGGGTACATGGACGAGTATGTTTCTTTATTCAACCCCACTCTCAAGATAATTTCTTTAATCGCGGTTGCTATTACGGCTGTGACGACGACAATATGCGTTTTGCTTTCTTTAGCAAAGCTGCTTTAGAATTTTTACTGCAAAGTAACAAGCGCCCTGATGTTATCCATTGTCATGACTGGCAAACAGGCTTAATTCCAGTCATGCTCCATGAAATGTACAAGTATTATGGCATGGAGTATCAGCGAGCTTGCTACACTATCCATAACTTTAAGCATCAAGGAATGGGTGGTGTAGAAACACTCCAAGCCACAGGTTTAAACCGACCAGAATATTACTTCCAATACGATAAACTGCGTGACAACTTCAACCCCTTCGCCTTGAACTTTATGAAGGCGGGTATAGTTTACTCCAATGCTGTCACCACAGTTTCACCAAACCACGCTTGGGAAGCGCGTACTAGCGAAATAGGTTGTGGTTTAGGTCATACTTTACATTTGCATCAAGATAAATTCCAGGGAATACTTAACGGTATTGATTACGATTTTTGGAATCCAGAAGTTGACCGTTACATCCCCTCTCATTACAACAAAGACACTTTTGACAAGAAATTTGATAACAAAAAAGCTTTGCAAGAGCGGCTTTTGCTCCGCCAAGAAGATAAACCGATCGTTGCTTATATTGGGCGTTTAGATAATCAAAAAGGCGTGCATCTTGTACATCACGCTATTTATTACGCTCTCAATAAAGGGGCACAATTCGTATTACTAGGTTCGGCAACAGAACCGGGAATTAATGCCCAATTCCAACATGAAAAACAATTTTTAAATAACAACCCTGATGTTCATTTAGAACTAGGCTTTAATGAAGAATTATCTCACCTAATTTATGCAGGTGCAGATATGATTGTTGTGCCTAGTAATTTTGAACCTTGCGGGTTAACGCAAATGATTGGGTTAAAATACGGCACTGTTCCCATTGTGCGCGGTGTCGGCGGTTTGGTAAATACAGTATTTGACCGCAATTACGATGAGAATGTACCACCAGAAAAACGCAATGGTTTTGTATTCTACCAAAGTGATAATTCTGCCCTTGAGTCTGCAATGGGACGAGCAATTGATTTGTGGAATTATTCTCCCGAAGAATTCCGCGAATTAGCAATTCAAGGTATGGAGTATGACTACTCCTGGAATATTCCTGGCGGGGAATATGTAGAAATTTACGATTGGATTAGACACAAGTGGTAATTTTAATTGCCTTGAAATTGGCTACATGATGATATGGGTATGCGGAGAATAATTTGTAGCCAGCCTTGTAGTTGATACTGTACCTTTATCTAAAAATTAGATCAATAAGAAGGTGGCTTTGCCGCCTTTTTTCTTGGCTTAAATTTTATGTAGCGCTCGTTACCACTGGTATTTTTTTAATATATTTTGGCTAAATTTAACTGGTTAAAAATATAGAATTTGTTAGTTAAAATCACGTAGTAGCTATTATAACTTTATATCTTCTTTATAAAAACTAGATAATTCTTTATTATTTTTATATAGAATTTGAAATATTAGCTGTTAAATTCTATTGATACTTATTGATAAAGCTGCACTACCATAATTTTTATAAGTTCTCTGCCTGTTATAAAAAAAATATTTGGTAATTGGTGCATATATGGAATGCATTGTAATCAATCTATTAATTACTGAATATTGTAGAGAATTTATTTGATTTGATTTCGTAATTATCTAATCTTTTGGCGGATAGTGACATTTTTAGTAACTATCAAATCATTCATAATTTTTATCGAAACAAAATGAAAGTAGTAACCAGAGAATATTCATACCAACTTTCATCTCTACAGCAAGGAATGCTGTTTAACAATTTAGTTGCTCAAAAATCGGGAGTAGATATTGAGCAGATGATCTGTTTAGTACATGAAAAAATTGATGTTTTGGCATTTCAAAAAGCATGGCAGAAAGTTGTAGAAAGACACGCAGTTTTGCGAACTAGCTTTGATTGGCAAAGTCAACGGGAACCTCAGCAATATGTGCATCAAAAAGTAATCATTCCTCTGGAACAGCAAGATTGGTGTGACTTGTCTGACACAGAACAATCAACTAAATTACAAGCCTATCTGCAAAGCGATCGCACTCTTGGCTTTGAGTTAAATGTCGCGCCATTGATGCGCCTTGCATTATTTCGGTTGAGAGAATCTGTCTACCAATTTATTTGGACTTTTCACCATGCTTTGTTAGATGGTCGTTCCTTGTCAATCCTTATTAAGGAAGTGTTCGCTTTTTATGACGCTTTCTGTGAAGGCAAAGACTTACAACTTCCCCAACCCCGTCCTTATCAAGATCATATTACATGGCTACAGCAACAGGATTGGTGTAAGTCCGAAAGTTTTTGGCGGAACTTGCTCAAAGGCTTTACCGCACCCACACCTTTATTATTAGACTCAAATCCCCGCGATCAAAGCGGTTTTGGCGAGCAAGCAATCCGGCTCTCAGAAAAAACTACAGCGATGTTGCAGTCTTTAGCACAACAACATCAACTCACAATCAATACTTTAGTACAGGGTGCTTGGGCGATACTTTTGAGTCGTTACAGTGGTGAAAGCGATATTGTATTTGGTGCGACAAGAGCCTGTCGTCATTCCTCTGTAGCTGGAGCTGAATCAATCGTAGGACTTTTGATCAATACCTTACCAGTTCGAGTCAGTGTTTCTGGGGAAAAATCTCTTCTGAGTTGGCTCAAAGAATTGCGATCGCAGTGGGTAGCTTTGCGAAACTATGAACATACCCCTCTAGTCAACGTGCAAAGATGGAGCGATGTGCCACCAGGAAAGCCCTTGTTCGATAGTATTTTGGTATTTGAAAACTATGAATTAAATTCGGCTTTACGTTCTCAGGGTGGTAGATGGCAAAACCTGGAATTCCGGCTAGAAGAACAAACTAACTTTCCTCTGACATTGGTTGGTTATGCAGATTCAGAACTGTTATTGAAACTCAAATACGACCAAAATCTCTTCGACAATGCCAAAATCGCTCGGATGCTGGGACATCTTGAGACTTTATTGTCCAGCATGGCAAATAATCCCTGGCAGTGTTTAGGAGAACTACCACTATTGACAAGCGATGAAAAACATCAAATGTTGATTGAGTGGAATCATACACAAGCAGATTTTGCAGAGCAACTTTGTATTCATCAACTATTTGAGGCGCAGGTAGAGCAGACACCCGATGCTGTAGCTGTCGTCTGTGGAGAGGAACAACTAACTTACCAACAGTTGAACTGTAGAGCTAATCAGTTAGCCCATCACTTGAAGCAACTGGGTGTCAAGCCTGGGGTGTTAGTTGCTGTATATCTAGAGCGATCGCTAGAAATGATTCCGACGGTGCTAGGGATTTTAAAAGCTGGAGGTGCTTATGTACCACTAGAACCCAGTTTCCCCAAAGCACGCATTCAATTACTGCTGTCTTCTCTAGAAATTAACTCTTTAGTCACCCAAAGTTGGTTGTTACCTAATATTCATGAGCTAGAACTGGTAGCACTGCAACACTTAATCTGTTTGGATAAATCTGCACATACTCAATCTGGATGGCAAGTTGGACATCAGCAGGTATGGAATCGTTCTTATCTAGATTTACTGCCTACAGAAAATTTACCGACATCTGCCAATTCAAATGATATTGCTTATGTGATTTTTACCTCTGGCTCTACAGGCACACCAAAAGGGGTTGTGGTTCGTCATCGACCTGTTATCAACCTGATTGAGTGGGTTAACAAAACATTTAATATTAATTCTGCTGACAGAGTTTTATTTATCACATCCTTGTGTTTTGACCTGTCAGTTTATGACATTTTCGGATTATTAGCCGCAGGTGGTTCAATTCGGGTTGTCCCTAGCGATGATGTGCGAGATCCAGAAGCTTTGTTGCACATTCTTTGCCATGAGCCAATCACATTCTGGGACTCTGCACCGCCTGCACTGCAACAACTTGCTGGCTTTTTCTCCCAGGTTCAAGAAAGTAATTGTCATCCCCAATTGCGGTTAGTATTTATGAGCGGTGATTGGATACCAGTCACACTGCCAGATTTACTTAAAGCTACCTTCCCAGGGGTAGAAGTGATTAGTTTGGGTGGCGCAACCGAAGCAACAGTTTGGTCTAATTATTATCCCATTGGCAAAGTCGAGCCATATTGGAAGAGTATTCCCTATGGTAAACCCATCCAAAACGCTAAATATTACATTCTTGATGATTACCTCAATCCCTGTCCGATTGGTGTTTCTGGAGAATTGCATATTGGTGGAGAATGTTTAGCCTCTGGCTATTTAAATCAACCCGAACTTACAGCCCAAAAATTCATTCCCGATCCCTTTAGCGACAAGAAATCAGCACGACTCTATAAAACAGGAGACTTAGCTCGCTATCTGGCTGATGGTAACATTGAATTTCTCGGTCGGATTGACCATCAGGTAAAGATTCGCGGTTTCCGCATCGAGTTGGGAGAAATTGAGAGTGTATTATCACAACACGACTGTGTACAGGAAACTGTAGTTATAGCGCGGGAAGATGAGCCAGGAAATAAGCGATTGGTAGCTTATGTTGTGCTTAATGGTGAGTCTACACCGACGATGAATGAATTGCGGCGTTTTCTGCGAGAGAAATTGCCAGATTATATGATTCCATCTGCCTTTGTTGCGATCGCCAAAATTCCACTGACTCCTAATGGTAAAGTAGACCGCCGCGCTTTGCCCATCCCTGACCAAAACAGACCAGAATTAGAAAAAGCCTTTGTTTCGCCAAAAAACACCGTAGAAATCGAGTTAACGCAAATTTGGTCAGCTATTTTAGGTATTAAGTCAATTGGCATCAGCGATAATTTCTTTGATTTGGGCGGAGATTCCCTATTAGCAGTAAAATTATTTACACAAATCGAAAAGAAATTTGGTCAAAAACTGCCCCTAGCTACTTTGTTACAATCACCAACCATAGAACAATTAGCTAGCATTCTCCGTCAATCAAATACACCAGCTTCTTGGTCTTCTCTGGTAACTATTCAGCCTGGTAGCAGTGAGAAACGCCCTTTATTTTTAATCCATGCTCTGGGAGGTAATGTAATTGGCTACCAAACTCTAGTGCGTTACTTGGGTAAAGAACAACCTGTGTATGGGTTACAAGCACAAGGACTTGATGGTAAACAAACTCCCCACACGAGAGTTGAGGATATGGCATCTCACTACATCAAAGAAATGCGCACTGTTCAACCGCATGGCCCCTATCTGTTGGGTGGTTTCTCTAGTGGTGGGACAATTGCTTTTGAAATGGCGCGTCAGTTAGTTGCTCAAGGCGATCGCGTGGCTTTACTAGCTATGTTTGATACATATAGCCCTAGTTTGTATATCAATAATCCTTCCCTATTGCGTACCCTTTATGTCTACTTTCTGACTTTCTGGCGACTGAGATCAACAGATAGATGGAACTATTTTCTCGCCAAACTAGATTGGTTGAGATCTATGTTAACTGGGAAACCAAGCAGCAAGTTTGACTTGTGGAATGAACACTCTTTTACTGAAGATGCCAACCCTTACAACATGGCATTAATAGAAGCTCTCAAGCAAGCCACAATGGCGGATTATATACCACAACCCTATGCTGGTAAGGTAACTTTATTTACCACTAATGAAGTGTTGAGATGGTGTCAGTTCAAACCCTGTAGAGGCTGGAAGGGAATGGCTAAACAAGGAGTGGAGATTCACGAGGTTCCTGGGACACATCTCGGTATGCTGGGAGAACCAACGGTGCAGATTTTAGCCGAAAAATTAATTGTTTGCTTAGAACAGGCACAAGCAGATAATCAGGTAGTAAGCAGTTTCACTTTTAATTGACGCCTGAAAACTCATTACCACAGCAACAAAAAACCCCGGTTAGTTACCGGGGTGATGAGGAAGAGGTTTATTGACTATGAGATATCCTGATACCGAAATCAGAAAATTTAATTAAAAATTTTAGCTAACGCTTAAACCTACTAAAACAAGAGTGGTGACAAGTAATGTAGCGAATCCAGCTTGTAAGAGGTATTGGCGTTGTTCCCAAATTGTTGGGTATTCAGCGTAGTAGATTTGGGGTTCGGTTGCGTAGTTGTTGAGAACGCCGTCTTCATTAATTGTTGTATACATAGTTTTTTCTCTCGCCTTGTTAACTTATGTAAATAAATTTAACAAGTTTGTTACAAATAGTCAACACGGCTTGACAAATAATTATGGATACTATCCATAAATGAGACTTATCAATGATGGGGATGAGGAGACTTGGAAGACTTTCGGCAAAAATCTCTCGCTCCGAAAAAGCCTTCAGGCTCAAGCCTGAGGCTATACGAACAAAGCCCACCTGCGTGGGCTAAAATGCTTTATTTTTATAGTTTGTGTAGACAAACTTGGTATAGTAGCCGTAGCCGGAGGTAATGGCGACTGTGAAAACACACCCTAGCCTCTAACCTCTATTTACTTAACTTCACTGGGTTCAAACTTAGTTACTTTACCTTTCTTGATGGCGACAACTACATCGTAGGTAGTACAGTAAGCGATGGTCACATCGTTGGCTTTGTTGTAAAGATTAACTACCATACCTGCACCGCCAGGTTGTACAGAAATTGGCTCTAAATCGCCAAAAAAGTAACGGCGTAAAGCGTCACCGCTACCAAATTCACCTTTATGCTTGGAGAGAAATTCAATTTTTTGTTGAGGAGTTAAGCCTGTTGCATCTTTGGCTTCTGCGGCTGAGGCTTGAGCTAGTAAGGGATTGATGGCTTTGATGGGAGCATCCCAAATTGTAAAACAACCAACTAAAGCAACTGTTGTGAGTATGGGGGCGAGTTTCATTTGTGACTCCTAATCTGGTACATCTGGCGAACAACCTCAATATCGTTGTTGAGGCTGAAGCCTGTGTGAAACTCAACTATTATTTTGATGAATTTATGCGTTGAGAAATTTAATTTAGTTCTCAGCGTTTGCTCATACAGGAATGGTAGCTTAAATTAACAAGGTATTTTCAGTATGATGTGAGCCAAAAGCAACTTAGTAGGCAGTGGTAGTATTTTGACTAGAGTAAAGAAACTGTACAGGCTTACCCATAAAATTCCAGGGACAATGTATCTCTGGCTAGCAATTCTAATTTTTGGCTTCTCTAGTGCTATCACCCGTAAGTTAACAGAAATTGGCGCTCAGAATTTAATAGGCGATCGCAATCCCATTTCTTTATGTAATGTTTTATTTGTTGGGAATCTTTGCGCTTTGCTGATAACTATCCCAATTTACTGGCGACAGTGGAAGCCAGCAAAGTTACGCCAGCTATCTAGACAAGACTGGAACAGCCTTACTGTTGTGGCTATTTTATCGGGGGCGTTGGTTCCGGGGTTAATTTTTCAAGCTTTAGCGATCGCACCTGTGAATAATATAGTTCTCATCGGACGCTTGGAACCACCGTTAACTTTGGCTTTTTCTTTTTGGTTATTGCGAGAACGGGTAACTAAATGGGAAACTAGTGGTGCGATCGCGGCATTTATTGGTGTAAGTCTCACCATTATCCTTCAGCCTCCTAGCCAAACAATGATGAGCATGGGCAGCTTGCACTTAGGTTTAGGGGAAATTTTAACAGCGATCGCTGCTTTAGCTGCTGCTATTTCGACAATTATTGGTAAAAAATATTTATCTCACGTGCCTTTAGGCATTTACAGTATATTTCGCAATGCCTTAGGAACTATAATTTTTTTCTGCATTGCTTTAGGGCTATATGGTAGAGAGCATTTTATGGATGTATTCTCGCCTTTTCTGTGGCAATGGATGTTAGTTTATGCGGCGGTGATTGTAGTTCTCGGACAGTTTTTTTGGCTGCAAGGTTTAAGAAATTCTACAGTATCCACAGCTTCTTTAATCGGTTCATTTACACCGATAGTAGGTATCATTGCTGCATTTTTAGTATTAAATGAAGCGCCTAATATGGCTCAATATATTGGTGGTAGCTTGATTTTAGCAGGCATATTTATCAGCCAGCTTGGTATGAAACGTCAAACTTCTCGTGTAATTGCATCACCTCAGTTGAGTTCCACCCAGATAGAACAGAAAATAGACATGAGTATGGGATTTAAAGGACTATAGTAAATCGATTTTAGATTTTAGATTTTAGATTTTAGATTTGGGATTAACCCGGAACAAGCTACTCCTTTGCTCCGGGATTTTAAACACAGCGAATTGCAAGTTGGTGAGGTACAGATAATCGTTGGTTGTAGGGGCATTGGCACTGCCATGCCCCGAAGCGCGTACCTCATTTACCTGAAATATGCTGTAAGTATGGGAACTAGTAATTACCATCCCCAGTCTCATATTTAAGTATGTGTATCTATGTATATCTATTGGCATGATACATAAGTTAAAGGCTTTGAAGATGAATTGTTTAAGATTATTAAGATTGCCTTTCTACAAATTGTTATAGAAAAAAGCTTTAACTCTATTAGAAACTGATTACAGTTGTATGAGCAGATATGAATATTATGAAGCGTAAATTGTTGATTGGTTCTCTGTTTTCTGTATTAGTATGTGTACCTTTTGGTGTTGCAACTACCAGCAAAATATTAGCAGCAAATCCAATTGTGCAAGTGGCACAAGCAAGGTCTGCTTATGACCAATATATGCGTCAAGGCTACACTGCAACTAGACAGAGAAATTATCGCAGAGCTTTAGGACTTTTTCAGCAAGCATTACAAGCAAGACCTGGAGATAGCTATGCTAGTGCAGCTATTAGAAATGTTCAAGGTTATATGCGAGGTCGGAGAACTTTAATCGGCTTTGTACCGGGTAAACCTGGTAGAGTTAGATCTGCCGCATCGAGGGGAACTTGCTTTCAAAATGCAGATGTGGCGATTCCTTTAATTCCTAGTAGTAAGGAAGCTCAACACACTACAAAAGATCATCCTACATTCTTTTTCTACATTCCAAAAACTTCTAAAACAGTAGCAGGACTCGAATTTTCTTTACGGGAAACTCCCGATAGCGATCCTATATATAAAGAAACTTTCCCGCCAGTTGGAGAAGCGGGAATTGTCAGTATTACTTTACCTGCTAATCAACCAGCGTTACAAGCAGATAAAGAATATCATTGGAATTTTTCGATGATTTGCGATCCTAACAGTCGCGATTTAGATATATTCCTAGAAGGCACAATTGAACTCATGCAAGACGAAAACATTGCTGCTCAGATACAGGAAACACCCAAACCTTTAGATCGTGCAGTTCTCTATGCAACTGCTGGCTTTTGGGAAGACGCCATTAGCATTTTAGCTGATTTACGCCGTCAAAATCCCAATAATCCAGAAATTCAACAATATTGGGCAGATTTATTAAAATCCGTGAATTTAGATCAGGTGACAGATAAGCCTTTATTACCCTGTTGTACTCCCCAAAGTTGAGGGGGACAAGGGGAACAAATGACTATTGACCATTGTAGAGACGCGATTAATCGCGTCTCTAACAAATGACCAATGACAAATGACAAATGACAAATGACTAAACAGGGTTCCAAGGTGCAAAAGCGTTCTTGACTCCAGATAGAGAACGATCCAAGCTAGGTAGGTGACGTTGTAGAACAGTTAACATGCCGTTGTTGTCAATCCAGTCTAGACCAAACTGGGTATAAACTTCGGCGCGATAGTCTTTGGTGAAAAAGCGATCGCTCTTTAAGCGTCGAGAAGCCATTAAGATAAATACACGAAAGGCTGTATCGCTAAAACCAAAGCCTTTGGGTAAATCTTCGGCAAACATCCCCACCATTAAATCAACGCTGTTGATATCGTTGTTGTAAACTTCCCGCAGTTCTTTTACCCAGGTTTGATTGCTGGTAATCTCTTCAAAGGATTTTATCCGCCCGCGACCAATTATTTCGCGAAAATCATTATAGCGGGGTACTCCACGTTCGCGATCGCGGAGGATATCAATAGCCGCTAAATCTAAAACTTCGCCGTTGTCGCGAATTAGTTTTTGTAAAGCTTTGGGATAATTGTGCAAGGTAATCGCCCCTGGATGAGCGATACCTAAAGAATAAAATAAATCTGCCAAACCAATTTCTTCTACTACCCCCCTAGCCCTTTTACCTGCGACTTCAAAAAAGTCACCTTTGCGCAGTAATTTACCGTTTCCGTGGGAATAAAACTCAAATTCATCAGGAATTAGGGGATGTAAGCGATATACGCTGACGAATTCTTCTGTAATGTAGTAAGGTGCTGTGTGGTGATCGGTAGGTGAACCAATAATGCCGCTAATTGTCTCACCGTCACCAATCCGCCCGAAAATCCGTTTGATATTTTGACCGAGTAACCCCCACCAGTTAGCATTCATAGCGATTTGCAACGCGGGATGGGCGAGAATACCAGGAGTCCATTCAACGGTATGGATTTTCGCCATTAATGCAGCGTTAATTAATCGCGCATGGTCAAAAAGGTCGTCATCTTTCCAATCTGGGTATTGTTGTTTGAGGCGATCGCAAATTGTGTTATGTTCTCTGACAAACAGAGTATGCAGCAAACTTAAGCCAATCCACCAGTTGTCATTAAAACCTGTGCGATCGATACCATTGGCATCAACTGGTAATAGACCATCATCACCTATAATCAATTTGCCATCAATATGCGATCGCAATTGATCGACCTGCTCTGGATGACTACCATAAATTTGCGAACCATCCCACCAATGGGTGACTTTATTAATAAATGTCGGCGGTGCTGATGTTTCTGTTTGTGGGCGAGTTTCATCGACTAAAGTTTCCTTAATAGCCATCGGTCGATGTTCTTGCGGCCAGGGATCGTTTTCTGCTAAGGGTATGACAATTTTTTTATCTGGTTGGTTATCACCATGAGAAAACCAGTCATGGTTTTGAAATTGAATCCAAGCAGCAGCCAAAATATTTAAAGATTCGGCGGGAATAAATTCATCTCGCCCCAACAACCGTTGACTAATCTCGCGCGGATTGGGGTTAAGGAGATTTTGCCGATCTACTTTCACCTCTGTCAAGGGCACATTCCGCCCTAAGCGAGTATTAACCATCCCCATTTGTGGCTGCTTGAGGTCGTTAAAACTACCGTCAGCAGTCCGCGCTAGCAAATGACGACCATCAGGACTAGGCTGGGGTTCGGGAAGCTTATCTGTGTCTGGTAATTGAGAAGTATCGTGGAGATTTTTCTGTCTCAGTTCTTTGCGAAACCCAGATAATTTTAACAATGCTAATAGTGTTGGTAGACGATGCCAGGGAATTCCAAACATTTGACAAATTCCTTGAGTTTATTTTTAGACTATAATTCTGGTGTTTTCGTTATTATTACTTACAATCAAATTTTCTCAATTCCTGAAGACATAACTATTTTTTAGCAATCTACTTAGCGTTAATATTTATTAAGAAAATAAGGTAAATAACAATAATTCTGCTTTCCTCATGCACTGAACAGATTCATAAGGGAAAAGTGTTTTAGCTCAATTCATATTTGCCAATATAGTTATATTCATTTAAGTTAGTCGGCATAATTAAAGACAACTGGCGATTGTGCAACATAGTTTGGTTGTTGACTGTTGACTGTTGACTGTTGACCGTTGACTGTTGACCGTTGACCGTTGACCATTGACTGCCAACGCAACATTACTAACTTTTGCCCAAAATGAATAGTACCCCAAAGGGTAATATGCAATGAGGCAGAATTATTGAGAATAGAGAATAGAGAAATTTTGTAGCCTTAAGTAAATCGCTGGAAATAAACGCAAATACCCTCAAAACCATGCCTCTTGTACAGACGCGATTCATCGCGTCTCTTTACCCAAATTCATCGCGTCTCTTTACCCAAACTCATGGAGCTATAAAGATGTTTAATCAATTGAAGCTCAAACCATTGCGGATCAGAATTCCCTTTTTAATAGACGTAATCTTTGTTTCCGATCCTGTACAAATCAGACTAATTGAGAAATCTGGGACTGTCGATAGGTTACATAGCTACCCGACAAAATCTTTACCTTGGTGGGTAAAGTTGTATTTCTCCTCAACCAAGTTTCACGATCAACAGCGTGACTTGTGGTTTTGTCCTTTTGAATCAAAAGATAATTCCACTTATTATCCTAGACGAGCGTATTTAGAAGAGAAAGTAGCCTTAAGTTATAGCCAAGAAGATGTGCAAAAAATTGCTGAACTATTAAGAACAGATGCTGATGATGAAGTTTTAGCACATGCAATGGTGCAAATAGTTAATCGCCGATTTTTTGATCAAGATGTACCTTTAGAAATTACTCGTGAGGCAAAAGATACAGTTCAAAGCTTACCGGAAGCCATATTGCCTTGGAAGTATATTCGCGGGAAAAAAGCACAAGCAAAAATTATGAATTACTGTCAAGGTAATTTACCCCAAGGCGTGCATATTCTTGATGTGGGGCATAATATTGGGGAAGTAGTTCAAGCTTCAGCTTTATCTTTAAAAAAATTAAAAGAAAACCTCAATCAGCCAATTGAACGCACATTTACCGATCATGCGCCTACGCCACAAGTACCCAGAATAGCCATTAAAGCATCAACTTTTGACGGGATGTTGCGATCGCCTACTACTCCCGGAAAAACCGTACTATTATTGATGATTGCTAAAGCTGCGGCGGAAATTCAGGATTTATCTTTTACTTTTAGTACTGGGAGTTCTGAAAGAGAGTGCGTGTTTAAAGATTTTTTCCTGAAATTTATGGCTGATTTACAGCAGGAATTGAAGCAAGGCGCATTATAGCTATCGGGTGGGGACTTTTGCGTTACGTTAAAGTTCATATTGAAAGGCGTCAAACTTGTATTGAACAACCTCAAACTTGTGTTGAACAACCTCAAACTTGTATTGAACAACCTCAAACTTGTGTTGAACAACCTCAAACTTGTGTTGAACAACCTCAAACTTGTGTTGAACAACCTCAAACTTGTATTGAACAACCTCAAACTTGTATTGAACAACCTCAAACTTGTATTGAACAACCTCAAACTTGTATTGAAAGTCCGTAGGGTGTGTTATGCCGTAGGCTAACGCACCTTAAATTTTTGATGGTGCGTCGGTGCGTTGCGCTGCGCGACAACACACCCTACATTTACAGATGTAGGTTGGGTTGAGGCTTTGCGAAACCCAACATGAATTCGTAAGGTGGGCATTGCCCACCCTACTACCGTTTTGATACTCGCATGAAGTTCCAGGCTAATAGTCAAAGTCCACTCAAGTGGACTGAAATATACAGTTTAGTCTACTTCAGTAGACTTGAGCTATTAGCCTTGGAATTCATTCCAAGGCGAGATGGGAACGAAGCAGGAGCATTTGAAATATTCCTGCCATTAATAGGGTTTGTGTACACCGTAAAGTGGATTGAGTGGTGGGGTAAAATGCTTGTGGAGTAAGCGTTTGAACTTAATTTGACACCAATAAGCATTATGCTATATTGCATCCACACAAGAACCGCTATATTACCTGCAACATCCCAATTTTATGGAATTTTTTAGAGATATACGGTATAAAATATAAAATCATAGAAAATTTGCGTATTTTAAGGGAACTAAGCAAGCAAAATGGCGAAATATGCATTGCTCATTGGGATGAGTGAGTATGAGTCTCGAAAAATCAATAACTTACCTGGTGTAGTCAAAGATATCGCAGCAATGCAACGTGTTTTGCAGAATTCAGAGATAGGCGGATTTGATGAGGTCAAATTTTTGTCTCATCCTGATTCCCAAGTTATGCTTTCAGAAATTGAGCAGCTATTTATGGAAAAATGCCAGGAAGATGACGTAGTGCTGCTTTATTTTTCTGGACATGGTTATACAGATGAAGACGGAAATCTATATTTTCTCAGTCGCAATACTGAAGTCAATTCCGAAGGTAAACCTAGACTTGCTACAGCCGTAGAGGCCAGATTGATCCATAAAAATTACATGAGTCGCAGCAAATCTAAGCGACAAGTGTTAATTCTTGACTGCTGCTTTAGCGGTGCTTTTGCTGAGGGGATGAGTGCCAAAAATATTGCTAATCTTAGTATTAAAAATGAAATTCGTGAGCAATTAGGTGGTGAAGGTAGTGAAATTGAAAATGAAATTCGTGAGCAATTAGGTGGTGAAGGTAGAGCTGTGCTAACTTCATCAATTCGTGAGCAATTAGGTGAAAATGAAATTCGTGAGCAATTAGGTGGTGAAGGTAGAGCCGTGCTAACTTCATCAACAGCTACACAACAATCCTTTGAAGATCAATCTTTAGGCGGAGTTTACACCCGCTATTTGGTTGAGGGAATTGAAAAAGGATCTGCTGATAGTGACAACGATGGTTTTATTACCGTAGCTGAACTGCATGAATATGCCAAGCGCAAGGTGCAGGAAGAAAAACCAGCGATGACGCCAGAAATCTTTCCAGTGAAAGAAGGTTATACAATTCGTCTAGCTAAAGCACCATTGGACGATCCACAATTAGAGTATCGCAAAGAAGTTGAGAAATATGTAAAAGATGGTGGTGTAACAGATGGTGAAATATCGGAACTGGCACGCATTCTTCTAGATATTAGACAGTCACAACTAAGGTTAACTTCAGAAGAAGCAAAAAAGATAGAAAATGAAGTTCTCAAACCATTCCGTGAGTTTCAGGAAAGCTTACAGAAATATGAAAAAGCACTGACTGCGGTATTACAAAAGCAGCCAAATTTAAGTGACACTAATCGTAAGTTATTAAAGGGATTACAGCAAATTCTCAAACTTCGGGATGAGGATATTGCAGCCATACATAATTGCTTGATTCTTATCAGTTCAGAGACAGGCGTAGACTATACCAAACTGCGCGACTTGCTAGCAGCAGGGAACTGGAAAGATGCTGATATGGAAACATATCGAGTGATGATTCAGGCTTTAGATAAGGAAGAAGGTGATTACTTGAAGTCTGAAGAATTATTAAACTTCCCTTGTACCGACCTCCGCACGATTGACAGCTTATGGGTAAAATATAGCAATGGGCGCTTTGGCTTCAGCGTTCAAAAGGAAATTTACTTGAGGGTTGGCGGTAAGCCAGACGGCGAGTATAACAAAGAAGCCTGGAATAAATTTGGCGCTTGCGTAGGATGGAGAGTGAATGGCAACTGGATAAGTTACATAAGAGTCACTTATGATACCTCTGCCCCTTGGGGACACCTCCCGACCACTTCGAGGAGAGTAATCGACCAAGACCCGCACTTGGACTTTGACAACTGTCGACTATTGCACCAAGTCTTCTCTCGGATCGAGACTTGTAAAGTGTAACATTTAAAGCTTTCAGATATTTATAAAGATTTTTTACAAGCCCCTCATTCACGGTATAATCAACATTTCAGATTTCCGATACCTGGCACTGGGGGCTGATAGCAGTTCGCCTGAATAAATTTTTCTGCTACTTCAAGCACCTCCGTACTCTCAGTTACTTTTTGCTTATCCCAAGGTAAACTCATCTGTCCCGGTGACTTTTTCGACTTACCATCCTTCTTCATTGATGGCAAAAAGCGACTACCCCAGTGATTTCGTTTCTCTGGCTTGGCCTGCAGTCAATATTTCTTATACCAATTTGAAGAATGATCGCTACAAATGTAGGTTGGGTTGAGGAACGAAACCCAACACCCCAACGCCTTGTATATGTTGGGTTTCACGACCTTCTACCCAACCTACGCATCTGTCGCTATTGCACAACAGCCAAGCGTCAGGGAATTTTGGTTAGGAACGAAGCGATTACCCCAAACAATTGAAGTAGGTAGTCAAAGCGGGGTATCGGCAATTTTAGTGAAGAAGCAGGGAGATTTTCCGGCTTTTTGGCGCAAGGATAATTCGTTTATTGAAACGATGGAAGAGTTATATCAGAGAGTGAAGACGAAAAATCAGAATATTATGTGAGTTCAGGAAGAATTCACGATTCACACTTATTCCACAATACCGCCGTCACCCTATAAGGGTGCGGCTAATATAACAAAGCCTGCGAAGGCAGGCTTCGTAGCTTTAGCCCCAGGCTTACAGCCTGCGGGCGATATTTGGGTATGCAAGATAAGACGAATTTAAATAGTGTTTGTGGCACATCAATATATTCTAGAGGGCATGGCAGTGCCAGTGCCCCTACCATTTTGAATTACTGTTATTTTATCGAATTGCGATCGCTTTTGTATTGCAATAGACAATGGGTGGGAGAATGCAATCAAATCTATATCTTCAACCTATGCCCTATAGGCATGTTAATATCATTGCAAACCTGATTAAAGGAATAATATGACAGAACTTAACCTTGACGAAGAGAAAATTAAGCAATTATTTAAAAGCGCACTGATCGAAGTAATTCAAGAACAGAAAGAAGTATTTTCGGATTTGTTAGCAGAAATTATCGAAGATATCGCTCTAGAAAAAGCCATTAAAGAAGGTGAAGATACAGAATTAGTTAGCAGAGAGGAAATTTTTAAGCTTTTGGGAAATAAATGATGATTGTTGAGTTCCGCAAAAGCTTTGCCAAAGATTTGAGCAAAATTAAAATAAAACTTTACTGCAAAGAATACAAACAATAATTGAAGAAGTTGAAAATGCAGTACATCTAGGAGAAGTAAGTAATATTAAAAAACTGAAAACTGATGGTGATTATTATCGGATTCGAGTGGGAGATTACAGAATAGGGTTAAAAATTTCTGATAATCTAGTTGTGTTTGTGCGAGTCTTACAAAGAAAAGATATTTATAGGTATTTTCCTTAATTATGAGCAGCTTTTATGTAAATTGCTCAATCTTTTAATTTTAGTAAAAACAAAAAAGCGATCGCCTTTTCAAAGAGCGATCGCTTTTTACAGTATTTTTGGATGGTTCTATCAAATAAAAACCCTCAAGCTAAATAAGTATTGCGATAACTTTACTTCTGACTCAAGGACAATTCTTGTCTAATTGATTCAGATTCAGACGCGATAAATCGCGTCTCTACAAGATTTAAATTTCAATTGATTTGTCTGATCTAAATCGAGTTGCGATCGCTTACTCTTTTTTTCACCTACAAAAAAGCGATCGCCTTCTCAAGCAGCGATCGCTTTTTCAATTCAATCTCAAATCTTTACACTAAAAGCGTCTGCAACAAAGGCTTATCTTCTGAGATTTTACCTGTCCGCAACCATTCATTTAATTCTTCTGGTGCGACAGCTTGCTTGAGACGTTCCCGCAAAGATGCACCTTCTAAAATCTCTTGTTGCAACAGTTCTTGTGCAGTATCTTCTAGCAATGTCCGGTTATGTTGCAGAATACTTAAAGCGATGTGGTGAGCATTATCTACACTTTGCTTCACTTCTCTATCAATTTCCTCTGCAACTTGGGGACTAATCGAACGGCGAGGATTTCCATAGCCTTCGATAAATTGCTGTTGAATTTTCTCAAATGCTACTGGCCCTAGTTTATCGCTCATACCATAAATGGTAATTGCTCGTTCTGCTAAATCTGTCGCTTTTTGGATATCGTCAGACGCACCAGTAGACACTTTACCAAACACAACTTCCTCAGCCGAACGTCCGCCTAATAAAGTGGCAATTCTACCGCGAATTTCGTCTTCTACCATCAAAAAGCGGTCTTCTTCTGGCATTTGGATTGTATAACCCAAAGCACCAACACCACGAGGCACAACAGAGATTTTTTCTACTTTACCAGCCCCAGGCATTAATGCACCGACGATCGCGTGACCAACTTCATGATAAGCTACGGTCTTTTTCTCAGTTTCATTTAACACGCGAGAGCGTTTCTCTAAACCAGCCACTAAGCGCTCAATCGCTTCGTTAAAATCTGCCATCACTACGGCTTGGCGATTTTGACGGGCTGCTAGCAGTGCGGCTTCGTTGACTAGGTTAGCTAAATCTGCCCCGGCAAACCCTGGTGTACGGATAGCGATAGTAGCTAAATCAACATCATCAGCTAATTTAACGTTACGCGCATGAACCTTGAGAATCGCTTCTCGACCGATTTTATCAGGGCGATCCACGACAATTTGACGGTCAAAGCGTCCAGGACGACGTAATGCAGGGTCGAGGACTTCGGGACGGTTAGTAGCGGCGATAATAATCACACCTGTATTGGCATCAAAACCATCCATTTCCGTGAGTAACTGGTTGAGGGTTTGCTCGCGTTCATCGTTACCGCCCACAAAACCGCCAGCACCAGCACGAGATTTACCCAAGGCGTCTAATTCATCAATAAAGACGATACAGGGTGCTTGTTTTTTCGCTTGCTCAAATAAATCACGAACCCGCGCCGCACCGACACCAACGAATAATTCGATGAATTCCGAACCAGAGATACTGAAGAAAGGAACACCAGCTTCACCTGCGATCGCTTTGGCTAATAATGTCTTACCTGTTCCTGGAGGCCCTACCAACAATGCACCTTTAGGAATTTTCGCCCCTAAGCGGGTGTATTTGTCGGCATTTTTCAAGAAATCAACAATTTCTTCTAATTCCACCTTGGCTTCATCGACACCAGCCACATCCGTAAATTTCACACCTGTGCTGCCATCAGATGAAATCCGCGCCTTGCTCTTGCCTACCGTTAACGCTGCGGGGCCGCCTCCTTGACGATTCATCAAAAACGCCCAAATACCAAAGAAAATTAAAGGTGGCGCTACCCAGCTAATTAAAGTTCCCAGCCAACCATTTTGATCTGGCGGTGGTGCAGCAAACTCAACGTTATTCTCCCGGAGAATCTTTGGTAAATCCAAGTCGATAGCTACTGGTGTAGTACTTAATACCTGTTCTGCTGGTTTACCATCGGGGGTTTGGGTTTTGATCATATATTGAATGCGATCGCCACCAATTACCGCCCGTTCAACTTTACCAGCTTGCACTTGGCTAATAAAGTCACTATAAGGAACCTGGGGCAATTTCGGCCCAAAGAAACTGGGCACAATTAAGTTAAGCAGCAATAAGAAAGTTACTAATATCAAGAAGCTGCCACCAAACTGCCGCCATCTCGAAGGCTTCATTTGATTTTTATTATTAGTTTCTACAGGCATTTTGATGTACCCTCAAATAAATTTTTTTGTAAAGCGGCGGGGCTAGGGAAGGAGGACAATTGTAGAGACGCGATTCATCGCGTCTCTGCTCAAGATTCATCGCGTCTGTGCCCAATGCCCAACAACGTAACCTTAATTGCAAAGTTTTGTTGCAGTTAGGACTATTCTAGAAACTAGATGGCGTAAACCCAATTGGGGTATACCCGACAGAAAAATGCGTATTGCCGAACTTATATGGAAAATAAGCTGGGATTGTTGCTAAAAGTATTTGTACTCTCGACTGTGCTGTCGTTTTTGATTAAATATGCAGCACCGAGTTTGCGGGTTCCGGGGACAGATGCGGTAGCTTTATTGATGGTTTTGTCCCCGCCTGTGATTATGGCGATCGCATTATTCTGGCGATTTCAGACACAAAAACAAAATTAAACCTTCGTCCTATAGACCGCAGTTGCTAAAATCGGCTAACCTAGCTGCATTGTCAGGAATAATGTAGCTAGCCAACTGTCGGGAGTCAGCCTGTGAACTTAGGTCAATGGATTGGCTTAATCGCCATAGTTCTTTCCTTATACATATTGTGGCAAATCAAAGAAGTTTTATTACTGATGTTTGCCGCAGTTGTATTAGCTACTAGTTTAAATCGCCTAGCGCGATGCTTCCAAAGCTGGGGAATGAAGCGAGGCTTCGCCGTTATACTCTCGGTGATAATATTCTTTGCCTTGATTGTGGGCTTTTTCCGGGTAATTGTCCCGCCGTTTGTGACTCAGTTTCACGAACTCACATACCGAGTTCCCCAAGGTTTAGAACGTTTTAATGGTTGGTTTAACGAACTCAAAACCCAAGTTCCCGATCAGCTCATACCTTATATTCCCGATTTAGATAGTTTAATTCAACAGGCACAGCCATTCATTAATAAGCTAGTCGGAAATTCTTTTGCCTTTGTCTCTGGTTCCTTAGAAGCTATCCTGAAAATTCTGTTGGTGCTGGTTTTAACAGGGATGTTATTAGCCAATCCTGGTGCTTATCGCCGCTTATTTGTCCGCCTTTTCCCTTCATTTTATCGGCGGCGAGTAGACGGGATTTTGGATCAGTGTGAAACTTCCTTGGAAGGATGGGTAGTCGGCGCTTTGATTGCGATGGCTGTAGTTGGGCTGATGAGTTTCATTGGTTTATCAGCTTTAGGCGTTAAGGCTGCATTAGCTTTGGGTGTATTAGCCGGATTTTTAAACTTAATACCCAACCTAGGCCCGACATTGAGTATAGTTCCCGCAATGGCGATCGCGCTTTTAGACGCACCTTGGAAAGCCGTTGCTGTCTTGATTCTCTACTTTGTGATTCAACAGGCGGAAAGTAATTTTATTACACCAGTTGTCATGGCGCATCAAGTTTCATTATTGCCAGCCGTGACATTAATTTCGCAATTATTTTTTGTGACGTTCTTTGGGTTTTTAGGATTATTTCTAGCTCTACCTTTAACAGTCGTTGCCAAAATTTGGTTACAAGAAGTTTTAGTTAAAGATGTTTTAGATGAATGGGGGCCGAGTCATCAACAAGAAGCGGAATTAGTCATAGTCTCTAGTTCTGGCAAATCAGACGATCCTTGGAATGGAGAGAATTCCCAGAGCGATCGCGAACAGCCAGTTGATGATGCAGTTCAGCGCGACGAATAAGGCAGAGGGGCAGGGAGCACACTTCGACTTCGCTCAGTGTGCAGGGACAAATGAATATTGTAGAGACGCGATTCATCGCGTCTTTGCCCAATGCCCAATGCCCAATGCCCCATGCCCAATGCCCCATGCCGATTTACCTAGCTTTTGCTTTTAAAAGAATCTAACCATTCTCTAACTTGTTCGCGGGCAACATCCCGTCCACCAAGTCCAAAAGCTAGGGCAATAGCTACAGCGATCGCACCTAGCAACAAGCCAAATGCTAAATTCACAATATCGCTCGCTATCCCAATTTGTCGCAGTGCCATTGCGGATACTAAGGTAATAATAGAAATCCGCGCTACTTGACCTAAAATCCTGGCTTGGGAACTCTCGGAACTAGCAATAATGCTAAATGCTAGGTTGGCTAAAAATAAACCAATGCCAAATACTACTAATCCTGAGAGAATCCGCCCAAATATAATCAGAATTCCCGATACTAACGCTGTTAGGGCAGCAATATTTAAAATATTTACTGCTGCAACTGTGGCAAACAGCATAATCCCGACTAAAACCACAATCCCCACAATTTCTGATGGGGTACGGCTTGGTGTAGATACGGGTGCGCCAGTTTCAGTGTAAACTGCTGTTGGTCTTGGCGATGGTAAACCCAGTACGGCAAATATGTTGTTAAAACCAAAGCTAGTCAGGATACTCGTGACTAAATCGCCAACAAACCGCCCTAAGAAATAACCGAGAATCAGAAGTGCGATCGCAGAAAATATCGCAGGTAAAGCATTGAGGATCTGCTGTAACATAGCGATCGCGGGCACAGATATCGCCTCAATTTTCAAAGCATTGAGAGCTGCGATCGCGACGGGAATCAAAATTAAAATGTAGACAATTGTGCCAACAATATTCGATAGGGGTTGAACTCCTACTGTTGGCGAGATCCCAAATCGACTACCTAAATGGTCAATTCCTGTGGCGCTTAACAAATTGCTAATGACGCGCCGCACGATATTCGCCAAAAACCAGCCCACAGCCGCAATTAAGGTGGCTGCTAAAATATTCGGCAGAATTGACAGAATTTCGGTAATCAGCGCTTTTACTGGTTGTAACGCTTCCCTTAGCCCTAAAGTATCGAGAACGGGAACGAGAAATAATAAAAAGATGAACCAGTACAGCGCATTAGCAATGGTTTCACTAGCTGACAACTGCGCAAAGCCAGATGTGCTATCTTCTGCTTCCTCATTCAAGCGTTCATCTAACCTGAGTACTTGAAGTCCGCGCAATGTCAACACCTTAACCAGCGTAGCCACTACCCAAGCGATACCCAAAAGAATCGCTGTACCCACTAACTTAGGTAAATAGCCTACCAGTTGATCGAGGGAATTATTCAACGGTCGTGAAGCTACTTCCAGTCCGAGAACTTGTAAGACAGCTACCACCGTCAACAGAATAATACTCCAAAAAACTAAGCCAGAGATTAATTGTTCCACTTGGGGAACATCTTCTCGACCTGTTACACCAGAGGCGATGCGGTTATCGATGTTCGTGCGATTCAAAACTTTTCGCGTTGCTGTCGCTACTATCGCCGCCAGCAACCAACCAATTAACAAAATTAATACAGCCGCCAGCACTTTGGGCATAAACTGAATTATCGGGTTGACCAGACCTTGTAAATCAGTAATTCCCTGGCTAACAGCTGGTTGTTCCGTTGGTGGTAGAGTTGGTGATTGTGCTAAAAATTGCTGCACCCTCATCGACAAACCACTTTCTATTACCTGGGTTATTTCCAGCCAATTTGCGTTCATCGTTTTTCGCAATTAAAAGTTAATTGTTAAGCCAGAGTATTTAAACTACTTCTGGCGTGGATTGTGCGGCACAATCCGGCATTCCCGTAAGTTTACGGGCATTTTGCCTAACAATTTACCAGTAAAAATATATTTACTACTTTTATCCAGACTAATTTTTAACATTCAAGATGAGTTAACCCTAAAGACATAGCAATGCTGGGTTTTTCGACTTTTCGACAAATAAGAGAAAACAAAGACTTATATAAGTACTGATAGCCAAAATTAATACAAATAACTAAATAGTCAAAAATTGTCATCTACTGCTTTATTTCTGCTGAAAGCTGAGATTTACTGCTAATTAAGCAATTATTAAGAAGTATAAATACGTAGTATGCTGGTGCTTGGCCTTTAAAAATCAAGTCCAAAGTCATGAAAAATAACTTCATAAGATTCATACTTAGCGGAGTGGTTGTCAGCGTAGGACTGTCGCCAATGTTAGTGCAAGCACAACAGCAGGCTGCTAACGAGCAAGTTGCAGCAATGGTAGAAGCGTTGCGACAAGCCGCACCCCAAACTGGCTCCCAAAACGATGGACTTTATAGTCAATGGCAAGTTAAACCAGAAACCCTCAAAGGTTGGGCTAGAACTTGTTTGAAAAAAGAGATTACACCAACACAGTTTGAAAATAGCCCAGAAATAGCCCGCCAAATTGTTTCCTGTATCGCGCGCCGCGAGTTAAACCAGCAATTGCGCGCCCGTAACAATAATGAAATAGGGGCGGTAAATGGCGTAGCTTGTTGGTGGATGACTGGTCAATACACAGGCTGTAATAGTGGCTTCACTGCTACCTATGTACAGAAAGTTGTTAAATTGTACCAGCAGGAACGTGCGAAACCAGCCACAAATCAAACATCCCGTTAGTACTGCAAAGCAGAAGTCAACAGTCAACAGTCAACAGTCAACAGTCAACAGAATTGTATTCTGGACTTTTACGCCATTTGAAATGGTATTTGGCAGAATTTAGCAAAAATTCAATTATTTTGGCGTTGCTAATTGATGGTTCAACAGCAACGCCATTATTTTGTCAATATTCTTATTTTTAGAGATGATAGTTTAATACCAATTCAAATAATCTTTGCGACACATCAAAATATTCTAGAGGGCATGGCAGTGCCAGTGCCCCTACAATCTGTCGCATTCTTTTTTCTAATTGGTATAACTTAAGTTAAAGTGCGATCGCTCTTAACTCTGAAATTAGCGATCGCACTGACACCTGACTATGTGCAGAATTATTTCTTAGCAATTACCCATACAGCGTGAATAATTCCCGGCAGATAGCCAAAAAATGTCAAGATAATATTTATCCAAAAATCTTTGCCAATCCCTACTTGCAAGAATACCCCTAAAGGTGGAAGAAAAATTGCTGCTAGAATCCGCACTAAATCCATATAAACCTCCTGTAATTTTAATAGCGAACCGATTTACATTGAACCTCTTGAAGATAAAATCAGATGTTTGGCTCAGTCTTACTCTCAAGTAATTAAGCTTGATTTAAGCGAACTATATAATGTTTTCGAGAAGGAGATGGTAAATTTTTTTCTCATTTCCTTTCTGCTGCATTTATAGTCATCTTCAAGCCCTAACTACTGATTTCCAGAAAATTTCCTGACTAGCCACCACTGATTTTTGCTTTATAACCTAGCTTGGTTAAAATCTCCACAATTTTCTGTTTATGATCGCCTTGAATTTCAATTTCATTGTCCTTAACAGTACCGCCTGTACCGCACTGAGTTTTTAATTGTTTGACCAAATCATTCAAGGTTTCGGGTTTGGACTGAAAACCACTAATTACCGTGACAGTTTTACCTTTACGTCCCTTGCGGGTTGCTTGCACTTTTAGATTTTGCTGTTGCGGTGGTAATTCCGCAATCGGTCTTTCTACAGCAGGTGAGTTATCACCCCCAAATTCGCGATAGACGAAATGTTTATCAGAAGAGTTGCCAGAAGACATAGAAGTTAGAAATTTTAATCAAAAGTTAAGAATCAAGTAAATAGGACTTACGCACCAAACACAAAAACCCTCACAAGGGTGGTCAAAAGTCAAAAGTCAATGGTCAAAATTCATGTTTTTGGACTATTGACTATTGACCATTGACAAAAAGCATGAAAAATATCTGACACTGCGTAAGTCCTAGTAAATTCAAAATACACTGGGGAGTAGTCAGATTAGCCACGAGCGATCGCACTTCTTTCTTATCCTATACAGCCCAGACTTTTCTATAATAAAGTTCGTCCCATCGTAGAGATCAGTCCGTGACTACCACTCCCATTTCTCCAAGTACCCCATCTACTGCTTCTGTTCCCGATACACAAGGACGCTTTGGACGCTTTGGCGGTAAGTACGTCCCGGAAACACTGATGCCTGCGCTGGCTGAATTAGAAGCAGCTTATCAGCAATATCGCCACGATCCGGAGTTTCTTAACGAACTACAACAACTGCTGCGAGACTATGTAGGGCGTGCTACACCGTTGTATTTTGCAGAACGCCTAACTGCTCATTATGCGCGTCCAGATGGTACGGGGCCGCAAATTTATTTAAAGCGGGAAGACTTAAACCACACTGGCGCACATAAAATTAATAATGCCTTAGGTCAAGTGCTGCTAGCAAAGCGCATGGGCAAAAAAAGAATTATTGCCGAAACTGGTGCTGGACAACATGGTGTAGCTACAGCCACAGTTTGCGCTCGTTTTGGCTTGGAATGCATTATTTATATGGGCGTTCACGATATGGAACGTCAATCTTTAAATGTATTCCGCATGAAATTAATGGGCGCAGAAGTGCGTCCGGTATCGGCAGGAACCGGAACCCTCAAAGATGCCACTTCTGAGGCGATTCGCGATTGGGTGACAAATGTAGAAACCACTCACTATATTCTCGGTTCAGTTGCAGGCCCCCATCCCTACCCCATGATGGTACGTGATTTCCATGCTGTAATTGGTCAAGAAACTCGCGCTCAAGCTCAAGAAAAATGGGGCGGGTTGCCAGATATTCTCATGGCTTGTGTTGGTGGCGGTTCCAATGCAATGGGATTATTTTATGAGTTTATCAATGAGTCTTCGGTGCGCTTAATTGGCATTGAAGCAGCCGGAGAAGGTGTAGACACTAATAAACATGCCGCTACCTTGACAAAAGGACAAGTTGGTGTATTGCACGGAGCTATGAGCTATTTGCTGCAAGATGGGGATGGACAAGTAATTGAAGCTCACTCAATTAGTGCGGGGTTAGATTATCCCGGTGTGGGGCCAGAACACAGCTATTTGAAAGATACACAACGCGCTGAATATTACAGTGTGACAGATGCCGAAGCTTTAGCCGCCTTCCAAAAATTATCGCGTCTAGAAGGCATTATCCCAGCTTTGGAAACATCCCACGCGATCGCCTACCTGGAAACTCTCTGTCCGCAACTCACTGGTAGCCCGCGAATTATCATTAACTGCTCCGGACGCGGTGATAAAGATGTGCAAACTGTCGCCAAGTTCTTAAATCCTGCATAGTTGGGCATTGGGCACTTGTACTGAGCGAAGTCGAAGTATTGGGCATGGGGCAAAAGGTTCCCGTGCCCTCTTGCTGACTATTTTTAGCTATTGGGGACGCGATCGCTCATATAATTTCACTTTATAAATTGCCAAAAATATCCGTGTTGTCTTTTTTACTGTTAATTAACTACCAATAAATACTGAATTTTAAATTATTAAAATAATATAAAAAGAACATTTCTCTTCAAATTTATTACAGCAATTTCTGTCAAGCAAATAATCTAATACACCATAAATCCGTATAAATTCGCGAAGATATACATTGAATTAATTAATGCAAAATGTAGTTACCGTGACATTTGTCTAAACGATACTACATTATCTTTTTTAAAGATTCACATCATTTTCATATAGCACTAAAGCTAAACAGATTCAGCATAATTAGTAATCTTTAATTGTGTAATTTCGGAGGTGTTTTTTTATAGTTAAGGTAAAGTAATGGCAAACTTTTTAAAGTTCATCAATCCTTCATATTGTCCTAGTATTTATGCTAGGAATAATAAGTTAGAGTAGAGGTCTTACAACTCTAGGCATTCAATAATTTCCATGTTTCGACAAACTGCTTTTGGCATAGCTTTAAGTACGCTTGTCCTTGCTAGTGGATTAACAACTTCTCCTATTTCAGGTCACAGTTCCACAAACAAACCTACTCATAATCAATCTGTATCGATTGCTGCAAATCAAACAGCTGCATCCACTACAGCTTTTAACACAACTGCTTTAGAAAAATCAGTATTTGATAAAGTTAATCGATATCGTGTTTCGGTTGGTTTGCCAAAATTGAGCCTCAATGCAAGTATCACTCGGCAAGCAAGAATTCATAGTCAAAATATGGCTAGTGGGAAAGTTCCCTTTAGCCATCAAGGATTTAAACAACGAGTTACAGTTCTCCCTATTATTTATAGTAGTGCTGGAGAAAATCTGGCTTTTAACCAAGGATATAGCGACCCCGCATCACAAGCTATTGTTGGTTGGTTAAATAGTCCTGGTCATCTCAAAAACATCCAGGGTAAGTATAATCTCACAGGCATAGGTGTAGCTACTAATCAAAAAGGTGAAGTCTATCTCACACAAATTTTCTTACGCACAAACTAGTAGTTTGCCTTAATGACTACCAGCAACCTCTGACAACGAATGAGACAAAGTACTAGAATTTCTGATTTTTTTGCACAATAATAATGTAGTGTCTAATGAAACCTGCTTCTATTGGACACGGGAGCATCCCAAATGTGCAAAAACGCCCTCACCCTATAAGGGTGGGGCTAGAAATACGAAGCCTGCCAAGGCAGGCTAAAAGTTTGATAGCCTGCCTTGGCAGGCTTTGTTGGTATAGCAATACCCTTCTAGGGTATTGCGTCAAAAGTAGGATGCTTCTATTGGACACTGCATTTATTCTTGAGTGATTCATGACATTACAAGATTTTCAGGTAAGCGATCGCGACCTTAGTGACGCTGCACTGACCCAATATTTAAAATCAGAGGCGATCGCAGTTGATACGGAAACAATGGGGTTGTTACCACAGCGCGATCGCCTTTGTCTTGTCCAACTGTGCAACCCAGAAGGTCAAGTAACTGCGATTCGGATTGCTAAAGGACAAACTACAGCACCAAACTTAAAAAAACTGTTGGAAGCAGCTCATGTCCTGAAAGTATTTCACTTTGCACGTTTTGACGTTGCTACCTTGCAACACAACCTAGAAATTAGTGTCAAGCCGATTTTTTGTACCAAAATAGCTAGTAAATTAGCTCGCACTTACACTAATCGTCACGGATTGAAGGATGTTGTGCAAGAATTAGAAAAAGTCGAGCTAGATAAAAGCGCTCAAAGTTCTGATTGGGGTAATGCCGATCATTTATCCACAGAACAACTCAGTTATGCCGCTAATGATGTTCGTTATTTACTCAGCGTACAGCAAAAACTGATTGCCATGCTCAAGAGAGAAGAGCGTTGGCAGATTGCGCAAGAATGTTTTCAAGCTCTGCCAACAATCGTATCCTTAGACTTGATGCAGTTTAAGGATATATTTGAACATTAAAAAAGTCGCAAGTCGCAAGTCGCCAGTACAGTTTTGTAATGGGGATTTAGACACCGCATAACATACTTGCGGCTTGTTAGTAGCCGGTAATTTAAACCCGCCTAAGTTTGTTAATTACCACTAAAATCAGTCATTAGTCATTTGTCCCACCAATGACCAATGACTAATGACCAATGACTAATGACTAATGACTAATGACTAATACTAGACATCTTTTTTCTGCGTTTCTGCGTGTTCTTGCATCCGAGATACAACATTATAGTCTCCAGCGCCAGGAGGAGTTAAAGCTTCAATTGAACCTTCTGTTGGTCCGCCAATAGCTTTCCAAGCCGCCAGACCACCTTTGAGTAAAGATACATGCTTAAATCCAGCAGCGCGAAGAGATTCTACAGATTGAGCGCTTTCTTCATCGCTAGCACCGTAAATATAGATATCCCGGCTTTTATCTATAGATGATGTTGCACGGCTTACCAATTCATCACTAGCCATTGGCATTGCGCCTAGAATGTGACCTTCATTAAAGGTTTGGCGATCGCGCACATCCAGGATTGTAAAGGCTGGTTCACCCCATTCTAAACGAGCCTTGAGTACATGAACATCAGATTGTGGCTCGATGGGTGGCTGTTGGGGAATGATATTATCTACCAGATTAGACATAATTTCTCTTGCTGATGACATTATCAGCAATGTATCGAATCACAGAGTTTTATTTGCTCTTTCTTTGGGATGAATATCAGCAAATTATCTCTTTAGATAGACTGATTACGGTTAATTTTTTTCAGGAAATACCAAAATATTAATCAGTTAAAATTATAAAAATATTTTCACTCTATCCCTAAAACTTAAGGACTGAGTAAATACATAATCATAATTTTTTCTGATTCTGGATTGCATCAATATATATTTAAGTGAAATTATCAAAGTATTATTTACAGGCAATTTAAAATCCTTGCTTGAGAATATTCCCATATTACATATTGCTAAAATTTCTTATATTGATTAAATTTCAAGGCTTTCGCTGATAAGTTTTCTGAGATTGATTTTTTACAGATAATTTTTAGATAAGCGAGTCTAAAAAAATACTAGTTGATAAGCGCGCATCAAGCTCTTAATAATTTAGGTTCAGCTATCTATCGCTTCCAGTAATGCAGGCGTTGTTAGCTGATGCGATCGGACTATTCTCATATTTTTACACAATTCTTCAAACATTTATATTCAGGGTTATTTAGGTAAAAATAGCTGAATTAGAGATTATTTATGGCAAAATCAGATTTAAAATAACAGATAATAACTAGATATCAGCATTTTTCATACCTAGACTGAAGCGAAAAATAAAAATATGAATTTATCTAAATAAAAATTTGTAATAAAACTAATACTTGTTCTTTACAAAAATTTCCCTTGATAGCTAGTCCTAAATAACCAAATCATCTCCGCAACAGATTATATAGAATTATGCAGCATAAAATGTGTTTCCTGATATAATCATGTCAAAACTATAAAAGTGCTAAATTGTCAAAAAAATCATCGGTTGTCAAGAAGTATAAAAGCTAAAGTTCAGAGAAACTTCCGCAGCAAGAAAAGACAGCCAAGTTATGATAGTGGCTATTTCTGGCAAGCAGCAGTAAATTGGGATTAATCATTTGGTTTTGACATATCAGCAGTCGAGGTATGGAAGCATATTGGAAAATATTATTTAGAAATAAAAATTCTGCAAGCATATATGGAAGCTGTCAATGTAGCTTCTTGTCAAGTAGCGATCGCATAGCGAATCGACAGATAAACAATGGGCTAGAAACTTATGGTGATGGTTCCTGCTACTAATGCCAAAATTCTGATTGTAGATGACGACTACGGCGTCCGTAATTTGATATATCGCTTTTTAAGCCGCAAGTATCACATAGAGTCTGCCGCAGATGGCAAGACAGCGCTGACTGTATTTGAGCAAATGAACCCAGATTTAGTCATTTTAGATTGGAATTTGCCCGATACTACAGGCTATAATCTCTGCCAAGAAATGCAACGACGCACTAATGTATTAGTTCTCATCCTCACTAGCCGAACTGACGAAGCCGACAAAATCAAGATCATGTCCGCAGGTGCAGATGACTTTATGAGTAAACCCTTTAGCCTAGCGGAAGTAGAAGTTCGCGTCCAAGCCTTGTTACGCCGCGTCCGCACAGTCAACCCCTCACCAGCACAGCGCCTCGTCTTCCACAACCTAGCAATTAATCCTGAAGGAAGAGAAGTTACCCTCAACGATAAACCCTTACCATTAACTGCTTTAGAATTTAATATTCTCCATTTTTTAGCCAGCCATCCCGGTCAAGCTTGGAGTCGTACCCAGTTAATTCAAAAAATTTGGGGTTGTGATTATGTAGGAGATGGACGAGTTGTGGATGTGCATATCGGTCAGCTACGCAAAAAGTTGGAAGCAGATACCACTGTGCCAGAATACATTAAAACCGTTCGCGGCTTCGGTTACAAATTTGAGCCACCGGAGACTGCGGAATAGGGAAAACTAACAACTGACAACTGACAACTAACAACTAACAACTGACTACTCAAATAATCGTATATTTAATCACCTTAAGTATTATTTCCTTCACAAAAAGACATATTTAGGTAAAATTAGGTAAAGCAATTTTTGCACCTAATCACCTAAGGTATCAGCAAACCCATGCAGCTGAAAATCAGTGCATCCCGTCTCCCCATCGCGTCTCTACTACTCATCGCCCCGTTTTTCTTGTGGGGTACATCAATGGTAGCCATGAAAGGAGTGATACCCCACACGACGCCACTATTTATGGCCGGAGTGCGTTTGTTACCAGCTGGGGTTTTAATTTTAATCGCCGCCGCACTCATGGGTAGACCCCAACCAAAAGGATGGGATGCATGGCTGTGGATTGCTTTATTTGCTTTAGTGGATGGAACTCTGTTTCAAGGCTTTTTAGCAGAAGGATTAGTCAGAACTAGCGCCGGGTTAGGATCTGTAATGATTGATTCTCAACCCTTGGCTGTAGCTTTGATGTCCTTGTGGCTATTTCAAGAAACAATTGGTTTTTGGGGATGGCTAGGACTAGGATTAGGAGTTTCTGGCATTAGTTTAATTGGATTACCCGATGAGTGGATTTTTCATCTTTTCGGTTCTGGTGTAGAGATTAGCATTGGTAATTGGCAAGAGTTATTTGCTAGTGGTGAATGGTTAATGCTGTTAGCAGCTTTATCAATGGCTGTGGGAACAGTATTAATTAGATTTGTTTGTCGCTACGCCGATCCGGTAGTCGCTACGGGATGGCACATGATTATCGGTGGCTTGCCATTATGGGGGATGTCATCAGTTGTAGAATCCCAGCAATGGCAGAATCTTGTCCCATCTGATTGGGCAGCGTTGGGTTATGCGACAATTTTTGGTAGTGCGATCGCTTACGGTTTATTTTTCTACTTTGCTTCTAGCGGTAATCTCACTAGTTTGAGTTCTCTTACCTTTCTTACACCAGTTTTTGCCCTGCTATTTGGTAATCTCTTCCTTTCTGAAGTCCTCAGTCCCTTACAATGGATGGGAGTCTGTCTTACCTTAATTAGTATCTATCTGATCAATCAGCGCGATAACCTAGCAGCCAACAAAACTGTGACAGTCAGCGACACAACTACACAGCAGCAACCGATTTTAGAAGCAGCTACAGTCAAGAAGGCGAATCCCATCACTGTAGCTATCAGAGAAACAGAACCAGAAATTCAACCTTAGGCATCAAGTAAAAATAAGTAGTGCGTTCGCGTAGCGTGTCCGTAGGACAAACATCTTGCTCGCGCGGGCAAGACTTCGGCGTGAGCGCTCAGTCGAACGCTGCCCGCACTACAAATATTAAATTGTTCAACTTATTTTTACACGGCTCCTTAGCTAGATGTGAAAATCTTAAAGCATAATCAAACCCAGCCTGACACCAACAGTTACAGCTTCAGTCCGGCTAGAGACAGCCAGCTTTTGAAAAATAGATGAGATATGAAACTTCACCGTATGTTCAGATATTTGTAACTGTTTAGCGATCGCTTTATTACCTAAGCCAGAACCCAGCATTTCTAATACTTCAATTTCTCTGGGTGTCAGAGTAATTACGGGGGTAGTTGCCACTTTTTCCCGGAAGGAGAGTAAATCCAAAAAATCTGGATGTAGCACTATTAGCCCTTGCGCGATCGCGATCAACCCAGCAATAATTTCTAATTCTGTACTCTCACCGGGCAATATTCCCCGAATTCCAGAACTAATTGCAGCTTCTAAGTCAATAGTTTCTGGTTCTTCGACAATTATCAAGAATTCTAGAGAATCTTGCTCTTCTTGAATTAGCAGCAATTTTTCCCAGATAGATGGTTGGGGATTGCTACCTAAATCCAGCAAAACGACATCAGGCTGTAATTCGCCAATTTCCCTGGTTAAACTATCCAAGTCAGCTGCACTCCCCACCACCATCAGCTGAGAATTTGCACTCCCAACCACAGCTGCTAAACCCGCCCGCACTACAGGAGAAGTAGCAACCACTACCACCCGGATCATGTGACCTCCACAGCAGTTTTCCCGGCTTGTAAGTCAACATAAACTAGATATTGCTGACCGTTACGCCAAAGTTGTAAAGGTAATGATGTTTGATTTTGGCTTTGTTGTAGATAGTGGGCTAAGTCGCTGGTTTGAGTCAATAAATTTCCGCCAACTCCAATTAACACATCACCAACTTGCACCCCAGCGATCGCGGCGATGCTTTCCTGCAATACAGACAAAACCAATAAACCAAACTGGCGTTGTCCTATCAGCACAGGTTGCAGCGTCACCCCCAACTTAGGACGACTTCCAGCCAGTAAAAAGCGGTTAACAGCTAAACTGGGAATTGCCACAGCTAAACCGTTCACAACCATTGTATTAATTCCCACAACTCGACCGAGACAGTCAGCTAGCGGCCCTCCAGAATTACCAGGATACAGCCGAATATCAGCCATCACCGCTTGTTGATGACGCGCCTGAATTATTCCTGCGGTAACTGCACCACTATCCGCAAAAGGATTACCCACCGCCACAACTAACTCACCCACTCTCAATGCATCCGAATCACCAATAGTTGCAACCTGTAAATCAGAGGTAGAAATTTTCAAGGCGGCTAAATCTTGTTGCGGATCGAAATGGGTGCGTACAGCCTCAAATACTCGTCCATCCGCCAATTCTACTTTTGCTTTATTAGTAATTGCCACATGGGCGTTAGTAACTATTAAGCCATCACTTTGCCAAATTACACCAGAACCCACTCCTGAAGAATTGCTGTAAACCTTCACCGTACTATGGCGTAACTTAGCAGCGAGACTTGCTAACTCATCACTAAACTGGGTAACGATCGCGCTATTCATATTCACCTAAAAAACACCTCAAGCTATCGCACAGACAAATGACACTTGTACAGACGCGATTAATCGCGTCTCTAATAAATGACCATCAACTACCGCCTACCTCTCCTACCATGTCTCCCATGTCTGTGATGGCGATCGCTATCAGCCTTTTCCCTGTCTTCGGAACGTGCAGATTGCTCAAATGGTCGTTCGCCAATAGCGATCGCTATTTCTACCAAAACCCCACCCCGGACTAATTGCACTGGGACAGTTTTACCGACGCGATCGCTACTATTCAGCAACGCCATCACATCACCGGTATCACTGACAGTCATACCATCGAATTTCACTAACACATCACCTAACAGTACACCTGCATTGTCAGCTGGGCCCCCAGATTCCACATTGACAACAATTACACCAGTAGGTACAGTTAAATTTAAAGCGGCGATCAGATTATTTGGTAAGCGTACAGGTTGCATTCCCAAACCCAAATAGCCCCTAGCAATATGCCCTCTAGCCAGCAATTGCTCAACTACACGATTCACTGTAGCCGCAGGTATAGTTAAAGCTGTACCCCGCTTGCCTGATGTATTCATGCCTACTACATAACCTGCTGCATCTACCAATGGCCCGCCAGCAAAACCAGGGTAAAGATTCATATCTGGGCGGATAAATTGGTCGATATTACCACCAGCTATACTCTGCCAAGCACCGCTAACTACACTCACAGTACCTAAAGCCGCCCGCAAATCACCTTCATAACTTCTCGCTATTCCTAATACCAAATGACCTACTTTCAAGTTAGTAGCATCACCAATTTTGGCTACAGGTGTTTCTACAGTTTCCATCTGAAATACAGCCACATCAGTACTAGAGTCATGACCCAGGTGTGTAGCGGCTACAGAGCGTCCATCGGCTAGGATTACGGTGATTTCATCATAACGTGGCAGTGACTCATCGGAGGTAACAATAATACCTGGACGCCAGTGAATACCGCTAGGTGACATTCTTGTACCCGCATTGACTGCAACTACAGCAGTTCCCGCTTGTTCTACGGTATCAGCTATACTTTGGGACAATTCTTGTAATGAAGACATGTATTTTTACCATCCATTTTTTCGATGTTCATATCCTCACCTGTTTTCGCGATCGCTGACATCGGAAAAATGGGGAGAATTGACCCTGGAAAAATGGCTAGTACCGCTATTTTAAAAGTCAAAAGTCAAAAGTCAAAAGTATGTATTTTCTCGGAGATTTGAGAGATAAATCCGCTAAAGTTTACAACATTTACTTAAGTTTAATCATCAAAATATCAAGCATATTTAGTAGTTTGAGTAGTTTGCAACCAGCGATCGCTAAGTGTGATATTTAATTTGCTTGACTTGACAACAATAGTTATGAAACTGTAAATTTTAATTTTGTGACAAATATCTTTTGAAATCTCTAACTAAATTCAAGATGTTAACAAAATATCACTGATAGTTTACTTGTAAATAAAATAGCCATATCACACACTTCCTTTACAAGTAGTCTGATATATCCCTTAATCAAACAGCTAATAGCTTGACATAAACATCATATCAGTGGTAATTTTTCATCATATTCTCACCGTGATATTTCAGGTGTAGCTTCTGCGGCAAATGTTGTGAATTAAAAAGTCAGGATGAATACTAACTACAGCACCTAGACTTTTTATTTTGTTGCTCCTGCTATAGAGAAATCCCAGGCAAATTTTGTAGAGTTATTTTAAATCTAGTAAATCTAATATTATAAAGCATTTTATAAGTAAGTTTTATAAATTTTCCGTGAGCAAAACTTACTTAAAGAAGCGCAATTTCGCTATTAATTTATGTACATTTACCCATAGTAGTATTATCATATTAATAAGAGCTAAATAGCACAACTATCTATTGTGGCTATTTATACATTAAATGAATGCAAAACCGTGGCAAATACAGCATTGCATGTTTAGTTTGTACAAGGTTTCAGTCATAAATAATTTGCTATTTTTAAGTTAAAGTTCCTTTTTGACAAACAGGCTGGCAGTTAACTCTTCTATTTTCCCAAGCAAATAGTTGAGTAATTTGACTTTATTTATTGGGGTAGACTAACTGACCGACAGGTAAAAATTGATTTATGAACAACGGATTACATCCCGCGAAAACTGGATTGGTAGCGCAATCTCAACTATCTTCCTTTAAACCACAACTTGTTGAATTTAAGAACAATTCTAATTCTGGCTTATTCGCGCCAATTAAACCCAAAAAGGCTAATTATCAAGCATTAATTCAATCTTTATCTCAGCGATTTGCTAATCTTTCCATTAATCACAAGCAACTGATTGCATTAACAGCATCGCAATTAATTGGGATTGTTGGTATTAGTGTAGTAGGCAGAAGTTTAATATCTAGTGGGTTACAAAATATCTCCTTTGACCGCGCCAAATCAGAACTAGCGATCGCAGATATTAATTACAATACTAAAATCAATCAAATGGCTTTGGGATTGCTTAGTCAATCTGAAAATCCCACCTTAGTAAAAGCCGCAAGTTTGTATTCATCAGGACAAACTTTAAGTCAAGATTTACAAGCCGAAGTTAAGCAAATTCTGGAAAGCACCAGTAAAGTTAATAAAATCGAATATGTCACCTTAGTAGGCGAAAATTTTCAGATTATTGCCAACGCCAACACCAACCGCAATGGAGAAATATTTAATCCTGATAATTTAGTTAGTGATGTCTTAGCGAATCCGCAAACAATTAAAGCCAGCCGAATCATCAATGTAGCGGAGCTAAGTAAAGAATTACCAGTATTACCTGCTGGATTGAACAATCAAAATGCTTTGATTCGCTATACAGTCACACCTGTGAAAAATCCCGAAACAAATGCTGTTGTCGGAGCCTTAATTGCGGGTGAAATTGTCAATGGTAAAGACCAAATTGTCAAAGACACCTTAAAAGCCACATCTGGTGGTTATAGTGCGGTGTATTTACGCCAGCCAAACGGTGAATTTTCCCTAGCGACATCTTTAGATCAAGGCGAACTGCCCAATATTAATCAAGCCCAAAGTAACGTTAAATTACCCCAAAAAGATTTAGCTTTATTAGCAGCCGCAGCCAATGCCAAAGGTAGCCCCGTGACAGCCAAGATAAAATTAGGTAATCAAACCTATGCAATGGCTGCTCAAGCTGTACCCAATAAAATCATGGAAACAGATGAGCAAGCTACCAATGTTTTTGATGAAAAACCTGCTGCTATTTTAGTGCGAGGAACTCCAGAAACAGCAATCAATCAATTACTAGCAAATAGCTTTTGGGTAGAAGTAATTGCCGTTAATTTAGCATTAGTACTCGTAATCTTCTGGACATTAATTTTAAAGCGGGGAGTAGTTAAACCGATTCAGCAACTAGAGCAAACAGCCCACAAATTTGCTCGTGGCGATCGCTATGCTCGCAGTGAGATTTCTAGCAACGATGAAGTGGGACAATTAGCTAATACTTTTAATCGCATGGCAGACGCCATGACAGCACAAGCTATCCGCCTGGAAAATCAAGCCCAATTATCCCAGCTAGTTAATGAAATTACAGCGCGTTTTCGTGGTTCGCTAAACACAGCACACATCTTAGAGATAGCAGTTACCAGTACCAGAGAAGCAATCCAAGCAGATCGGGTTATTGTCTACTCTTTTGACGAAAATTGGGCAGGTAAAATCATTGCTGAATCAGTTGATAGTGATTGGCCAAGTACATTAGGGCAAGAAATCATCGATCCTTGTTTCATTAATAATTATGTAGAGAAATACCAAAATGGTCGGGTGCAAGTCACAGAAAACATCTACGCTGCTGGGTTAACAGATTGTCATATCACTCAACTAGAAGAATTTGGTGTCAAAGCCAATTTAGTCGCCCCAATCTTGCTCGATAACAAATTATATGGCTTGCTCATTGCCCATCAATGTTCTGCTTCCCGTAAATGGCAAGAATTAGAAATTGAATTATTGAAACAGGTAGCAATTCCCGTAGGTTATGCGCTAGAGCAATCTTACCTCCTAGAGCAAATAGACACCGCCCGTTATCATGCTGAAACAGCAGCAATTGAGCAACGTCAATACAACGAAGCAGTACAACAGCAAATACTCACTCTCCTCAAAGATATTGAAGGTGCATCCCAAGGCGATCTCACAGTACGTTCCGAAGTCACAATGGGAGAACTGGGTACTGTTGCTGACTTTTTCAACTCCATTGTGGAAAGTCTCAGAGCCATTGTTACCAAAGTCAAAACATCAGCAATTGAGGTAAATACCGCTATTGGCGAAAATGAAGCCGCCATTCACCAACTCGCCGATACCGTCATCAAACAAGCAGACGATATCAGCCTCAGTTTGGTGAGTATAGACCAAATGAGAGATTCTATCGCCACTGTAGCAGATAACGCTAAACAGGCTGCTGTATTTGCTCATACCGCATCTGGCGCGGCGCAAGAAAATGGTCAAGCCATAGATCAGGCGGTACAAAATATTTTCAAACTGCGTACCACAATTGGCGATACAGCTAAAAAAGTGAAGCGTTTGGGTGAATCCTCACAACAAATTTCCCAAGTAGTTGCTCTGATTAATCAAATAGCTATGCAAACTAACTTTTTAGCAATTAATGCTGGGTTAGAAGCTACAAGATCTGGTGTTGAAGGCGAAGGTTTTGCCATGATTGCCGAAGAAGTAGCAGCACTAGCGGCTAGATGTTCTGAAGCAACTCAAGAAATTACCCAAGTTGTCGATAAGATTCAACGGGAAACCAATGAAGTAGTAACAGCGATGGAACTAGGAACGAATCAGGTAGTAGAAGGAACTAGCATTGTCGAAAATGCCAAAAATTCCCTGAATCAGATTATCTATGTATCCCAACAAATTGATGATTTGGTGCAGTCGATTTCTTTAGCTACAGAATCTCAAGTGAAGACATCGCAATCAGTCAGCAAACTCATGCAAGATATTTATCAAGTCTCTAATCTCACGAGTACTTACTCCCATCAAGCTTCTCAGTCTCTCAAACAAACTGTAGAAATTTCTCAAGAATTACAAGCTACTGTGGAGACTTTCAAAGTTAATTAATTCTCTGATACAGGTAATTTCTATAAAAGAAAATACCCAGGGAGATTAGTTGAGCAAATGCTATGTATAGTCGGCCGATCTGTAAAGAAAAGATTAGACTTCTTGCATAAATATTGTCGCTGTGTTGATTAGGAGCTTGAAAAGCTCACGCAGAGCCGCAGCGAAAAGTCTGAGCGGAGGAAACCTCCGATCATAACTTTTCAAGACAGAGACGCAGAGAAGAATGAGAAAATTAGGACTTTTGCAAGAGGTCTATTACTCATAAGTAAAACCCGGATTTTCAATTCAGATCGGCCCAAAATTATAATTACAGGACTTACACAACAGTTAAAATATTCAACTACTGATACTAATTTACGTTACTCTTTCTTTCTTTCTTGTAAGAGAAAAAAATTGAGAGTTGGTAAATTTCACAAATTATTGAGGATTGCTATATGGTGAGCCAGCAGATAGCAGTATAAGCACAGGCTAAAGCTAGGGATGCAGAACAAGACAAGACATAGCCGTCAAGCTTATGGTTTAGCCAAAGATAATTATATGAAGAATTAGGCGAAACTATGCCATAATAATAGCCAAAAATCGCTATTAATGGTAATATATGCTTTTGATATCAAAATAAAAGATAATTCTATTTTCCGATTTTCATAACTTAATATTCCTGGGGATTATGAAGCCGCTTGGTAAAGTTTTACAACAGGCTGACCTCATTTCATCTGAACAGGTAGAGATGGCTTTACAAGAGCAATCCCAAATTACTGGATTGCGGCTTGGTGAAATTCTCGCCTTACATGGATGGCTGAAACAGGAAACTGCTGATTTTTTCTCGCAGCAGTGGCCGACTTTACTGGAGCAGAGAGCAAAACAGCCCTTGGGTAAATATTTAAAAGCAGCTGGTCTATTAAATGAACAGCAAATAAGCAGTATACTTGCTGAACAAACTCATAAAAAACTCCGATTTGGCGAATTAGCAGTACTTAAAGGTTGGTTAAAACCAACTACAATTAAATTTTTTTTGGATCATCTTGCTTTAGAATCCAAATTGCCGCAAAATTTCACTCAGCAGGGAGCATCTCCAAAATCAGAAATTCCAGCACAGATTAAACAATTAAATTTAGAAATGGTACTACCACAGCAGAACAATTTAAAAGTCTCGAACCAGGTTGAGCATTCCGCTTTTGCTGCTAATTCAGAAGAGCAAGAATCAGCAAGGGTAAGACTGTTTAGCCGTAGTACTATAAAGTTATTTAAGTTAGATGAAAAATCTAGTAATCCTGAAGTTTTACTAGCAGAAGTTTTAGCTTGGACAGATGGACAACCGATTCTTACCCAAAAGTTGTGTCGGTTACTGGCAGAATCAGAATTAGAGATTTCCACGGGTACAGAAGCGGCAATAGTGCAAGACTTGGTACAAAATAATCTGATTAATAATTGGGAAACTCAAGTTGCAGCCGATCATTTACAAGGGATAGCCAATAGCATCATTCACAATCAACAATGCCATCCCTTATTACTGTTACAAGTCTATCAACAGATTTGGCAAGAAAACGAAGTTTCAATTAATAGCAGTGCAGAACAAGCAGAACTGTTGCGGTTAAAATTAGTAGTGCCAAAAACAGACAAATTAACAGTTGCTAACCGCATTTATCAAGCAGTTTTTAATAACCATTGGATTGAACAAGAATCAGTAAAGTTAAAATTATTTAGACCAAAAAATAATGAGTCAAATGAACAACCTAGCAATGCAGAAGTTTTGCGGGCAGAAGTTCTGGCTTGGACAAATGAACAACCAATTCTCACCCAAAAAATTTATCAAATATTAGCAGATTTAAGATCAAAAATATCGGCTAATGAAGTAGCTAAAACAGTAAAAGAACTAGTAGAAACTCGCTTAATTCATAATTGGGAAACTCAAGTCGCAGCCGAGCATTTACAGGGGATACGCGACAGTATAATTCAGAATCAGCAATGCGATCCCTTGTTAATGTTGGAATTGTACCAGCGAATTTGGCAAGAAGGTGCAGTCCCAACTAATGGTAGTTGCGAACAAGCACAACTGTTGCATTTAGGATTAATAGTGCAACAACAAGACGAACTAAAAGTTGCTAATCGGATTTACCAAGCAGTTTTTAATCGCCATTGGATCGAGCAAGAATCAATTAGGTTAAGATTATTTAATCCCAACAATATTAAATTATATAAATTAGACGTAAAAGCGGCTTGTCCAGAAAATGTGATTTCGGAAATATTGTCCTGGACAGATGGACAACCGATTCTCACTCAAAAGCTGTGTCAGTTGTTAGCAGAATCAGAAATTTTGATTCCTGCTGGTGCAGAAGCTGTCACAGTGCAACAGTTAGTAGAAAATAAATTGATTCATAACTGGGAAACACAAATTGCATCTGAACATTTGCAAGGTATACATGAAATTTTGATCCGCAATCCCAATTGTGACTCATTATTGCTGTTGGAACTGTATCAGCAAATTTGGCAACAAGGCGAAGTAGCAAATGACGATCGCAGTAGGGAACAAACAGAACTGTTAAGAATCGGATTGGTAATTTTAGAAAAAGACAAGTTGAAATTGGGGAACCGCATTTACCAAGCAGTTTTTAGCCGTAATTGGGTAAGGGTAGAATTAGAGAAAATTATTCGTGCTTCTTTGGCACAAACAACTATATATAATTCTGTTCCCCCTACTTATACTTGGACTGTAAACAATACGGTGACTGCACCGGAAACCAAAGGTACTAAACGGTTTTTGGTGTTGCTAGCCATAGCTGCTTTAATGGTTTGTGGTTCTAGCGTCATGGTTTTAGGTTTCAGTGTCTTTAGATGGTTACAAGTAGAAACTATTTTTAAGCAAGGTAATGCTTTATTGCAGCAAGGAAAGCATCAAGAAGCAATTGATAAGTATAACAAGCTGTTAAAACTTGATAGTAACTACTACCAATCTTGGACTAATCGCGGCTATGCTCTAGCTGGACTGAAAGACTACAACCAGATGCTAGAATCCTGCACTACGGCAACTATCATTAATCCAGAAGCGGTTTATGCCTGGAATTGCCGAGGAGAAGCGCTGTATAATTTAAAACAGGCCAATGAAGCGATCGCGGCTTTTGATAAAGCGATTACCTATAACCCCAAAGATCCCGTATTTTGGATCAATAAAACTGAAGCATTACTGGCAATTAAACAACCAGATACAGCCCTAACCACGATTAACCAAGCCATAGATTTATTAAAACAGGTTTGGCAAACAGAACGTAAAGATGCCAATGCCAAAGAATTAGCGATCGGGTTTACCTATCAAGCTAGGGTTTTATTGCAGAAGCAGGAATATGAAAACGCTCTCCAAGCTTACGAGCAAGCCTTAAAATACAATCCCAACTACTTTATTGCTTTGCGCGGTAAAGGCATTGCTTTACAGAACCTAAAGCGAGACGATCAAGCGATCGCTCAATTTTATTCGCTGTTAGAACGTCCGCAATTAACTAAAAACGAAAAAGCCGAAGCTTGGTATTATTTGGGATTAAGTTTGTGTAAATTCGGACAATCGCCAAGAGCGATCGCGGCTTTTGATGAAGCCCTCAAACTCAAACCCGATTACCCAGCCGCAGAGCAAGGTAAAAAAGCTTGCCCTAATTAATCAAAACTGTCTCAAGTAGATAGGGCATGGTAGTGCCATGCCCCTGCAATCAACGATAATCTTTAGCTCACCAACCTGCAATCTGCTATATATTCGCGTTAAGGCTGTCGGGTGTAGTCAAAAGGCCAAGTTAGCCTTTGACTATGGACTATGGACTTTTGACAAACTCAGCGCAAAATAGACAATTTAAATGTATAACAGCTTAACCACTGCTTCTGCGCTCTCTTGCCTATTTAGTTAAAATGGCCACCAAAAAGGTTTTGTCTCCGTATAAGTACGGCTAATAGTCCGGGAATCGGGACGTTGTGCTTGTTTAAAATCCTTACCTAACATTTCATATAAGGCTTGAGAGGGGTTTTCAGATGGTTTCAAACTGAATAAAGTTTGCGCACTATAATGATCGCAACCGACGCCTCGACGTTCTACTGCACAAACAACAGGTTGGTTGTTTAGCTTATCAGTTGTTAAATATTTAGAGCTACCCGTATTATAAATATTCTGTAAAGTTTCAGCTGCATTCTGACACTGTTGCAAAGCATCGCTAGCTGAGAAGTATTGGGGAAGAAAATTCAAAATAGTGTAATCTTTAGCGGTTCCACCATGAACCAAAGTTAAAGTAACCGTTGGTGTATTGGTGTTAGCCTTACAGGTGACTTGGACGTTGCTAGCTTTGCTGGGTGCAGAGATTCCTGTAACCGCACCCAAAGCTAAGATTGGAGTCATTCCAATAGTTATCCATGATAGCCATTTATTCATACTTGCCTCACTCCCTTTATTGACCAAAATTTAGGCTTGAATATACACTCATAATATTATGATTATTTTTAGTTAAATTTACTGAATTTACACTAAAAAAACATTTAAGTAATTTTTGCCTGGGATTGATTTTTCCCGACACATAATGAAACAAATATCTCGCCAAATTGTTGCTACTGGTAGTATTTATATTTGCTGTCTAATAGCTAGTTTTCCTTCCTTCGCACAAATATCTGCTGATAACACACTTCCTAGCAATAGTCAGGTTTTACAATCCGGTAACCTCTTGGAAATTACAGGCGGTACACAATCCGGGAGTAACCTGTTTCACAGCTTTCGCGACTTCTCTGTACTTGAGGGTAGCGAGGCTTTTTTTAAAAACGCAAATAATGTAACTAATGTTACCAATATCATCAGCCGAGTCACAGGTGGCTCGATTTCCAACATTAATGGACTGATCCGGGAAAATTATGGTGCTAATTTTATCCTGATCAATCCCAGTGGGATTAACTTTGGCCCCAAAGCCCAACTCAATATAGGTGGCTCTTTTTTAGCAAGTACGGCGGAAAAAGTCAAATTTGCCGATGGTGCAGAATTTAGCGCTACTAATCCAGCTACCCCGCAACTCACTATTAGCGTGCCCATTGGCTTGCAATTTGGGCAAAATCCCCAAGCAATCAACGTTCAAGGTGATGGGCATAACATTACTTTGCAAAGTCCGATTTTCTCGCCTTTTACCATCGGCGATAACACTGGACTCAAGGTAGCACCAGGGAAAACTTTAGCCTTGGTGGGTGGTAACATTAACTTTGAGGGCGGAACGGTTACAGCTAAAGGCGGACGTATTGAATTAGGTAGCGTGGCTGGGGGCTTAGTCAGCCTGGATACGACTGCTCAAGGCTGGAATTTAGGCTATGAAGGAGTCAGCAATTTTCAGGATATATCTTTATCTCAAAAAGCCTTCGCAGACGCTAGCGGTTTAGGTAGTGGCTCAATTCAGTTGCAAGGAAGAAATATTGCCATTAGAGATGGCTCGGTTGTGTTAATTCAAACCTTGGGTAATGATGCCGCAGGGGGGATTAATGTTCATGCTTCTGATTCCTTGTCTTTGATTGGTACTACAGCCAATGGACAAATTTCTAGCAATTTATTTACAGAAACTCTTGGCGGTGGCAAAAGCGGCGATATTAGGGTTTCTACCCCCAGCTTACTGCTGCAAGATGGAGCAGCGATATCTGCGGTGACTTACACTAGTGCGGCTGCTGGGAATGTGGAGATTAACGCCGCTGATTCTGTGAAAGTATTGGGATTTTCACCAGTTAACCCCAGCCGCTTCACTAATATTACAGCAGCAACTTTTGGGGCTGGTGATGCGGGTAGGCTGACTATATCAACACAACAGTTAACGGCAATGTCTGGTGGGAGTATTGCCTCGGTTACTGCGGGAACAGGCTCTGGTGGAAATGTGACGATCAATGCTGCCAAGTTGGTAGAATTAATCGGCGTGACACCTGGTGTTTTTACCCCCAGTGCTGTATCAGCAGGAACTGGCGGCCCTGGCAAGGCTGGCAGCGTCACCATTAATACTCAGCGTTTGGTGGTGAAAGATGGGGGCAGAGTGGATGCTTCTACCTTAGCTAGCGGGATGGCTGGTAGCGTGACAATTAACGCTACGGATGCTGTAGAGGTGAGTGGTAAAGTTTCTGGCTCAGTGAATCCCAGTTTGATAATCTCCTCCGCTAACATTGTTGATGAAACTTTACAACAGTTATTGCGAGTACCTGCTGTACCCAGTGGCGATTCTGGAGATATAACAATTAACACTGGGAAATTGATGGTTACAGATGGGGCGCAATTGACTGTCAGAAATGATGGTAACGGGGATGCTGGCACCTTACGAATTAATGCTGGCTCGATTTTGCTGAGTAGTGGAGGTACGATCGCGGCAGACAATAAAGGTGCCGGATCTGGTGGAAATTTAATAATTGATACGGGTAAATTGACAATTAGCGATCGCGCTTTTTTATCGGCGTCAACATTTGGTGATGGAACCGGCGGAGATATTAATATCCGCGCTACCGACTCAGTAGAAATAGTTGGTACTGGATTTGCCGAAATGCAAGGAACTTTTCAAGTTGGAGCCTTGTTAGGTTTACTGAAGCCGAGCGATCGCGGAACTGGCATTTTTATGAGCAATTCTGGTGCAGGTAGTTCCGGTAACCTCAATCTTCAGACTCCCTCCTTAATTATGCGTAATGGAGGTATCATAGCCGATCTCACCTTTTCTCAGGGTGTGGGGGGAAACCTGAACATTTTTGCCTCCGATCTAATTGACTTAAATGGTTCTGCCATTCAAACAGGAAATGTCATTGGTAGTACAGGTACGGCAGGTGATATCAAAATTGATACCAAACAATTATTATTACAGGATGGCGCTACCTTCGTCAGTGCTACCTTCGGTAATGGTTTAGGTGGAAATATTGATATTACAGCTACTGATAGCGTTCAGATCCAAAGAACACCAATAGGGGCAGCGTTGTTAACTGGAATCTACACCAATAGTACCTTTGGTACGGGAAGGGGCGGCGATTTGCGGATTGACACTGGCAAACTATTTGTAGAAACAGGGGTAATTGGCAGTAATACAGGAACTTCTACCCCGGCTGGCGTCATTCCCTTTGGGGGGCCTGGAGGCAATGTCATTGTTAATGCTAGCGAGTCTGTAGAAATTGCTGGAGTCTTACCCGATCCAAGATTTCCTAGTGGTTTGGGAACCACAGGTTTTAGCGCTGCCCGCTCAGGAGATGTGACGATTAATACTAAAAAATTGATTCTCAGCGAAGGAGCAGATGTATCAACTGCGACTTTAGGCGCGGGGATTGGGGGAACCTTAACTGTTAATGCTGCTGAATCTATTGAACTGAGCGGTACTACTGTGGGGGATTTAACATTAGGTGGGATATCGGCGGCGGCGGGTCGAGCTACATTACCAGAACTAATAGCTACAGGTGCTTCGGGAGATATCAAGATTTCTACTGATAGGCTAATTGTGCGGGATGGGGCAAAAATTGACGTACAAAGTTTAGGTAGCGGTAATGCTGGGAATATGCAAGTGGTGGCTAACTCCATCTTCTTAGATAATCAAGGTACTATCTCTGCTGCTACTACCTCTGGTGAAGGTGGTAACATCTCCCTGCAAACACGTTCTTTACTCATGCGCCATAACAGCCAAATATCTGCCACGGCTGGCGGTACTGGTAACGGGGGTAACATTACGATTACAGGCTTTAGCCCTGCTAACTTTGTGGCGTTGCTGGAAGGAAGTAAGATTACGGCTGATGCTGTTGCGGGTAGAGGTGGTAATATTAGCATCAACACCAGAGGATTATTTACCTGTCCGACTTGTCAAATTAGTGCTAGTTCCCAATTAGGTATTGCTGGACAAATCAGTGTCACAACTCCAGAGGCGGAAAGTAATTTTGAAGTTGTGGAAATACCCCAAGAAGTAGCAAAACCGGAACAAGTGGTAGCACAAGCTTGTCGGGCGACTACTAGTCAAAATCGCAGCGAATTTACTATTACTGGGCGGGGAGGTTTACCACCTCGTCCTAGCGAACAGCTAAGTAGTGGTGCTTTATTTAGTTTTGAGCCAGCTGCTAGGGCGGCTACAGAGGTGCAGTCTACTTCCCAATTACCATTACCGGCTAGAGGTTGGTATGTGAATAAACAAGGTGTGGTGGTTCTCGCTAGTCAATCGCCTAATTCGAGTCCTTATAATTCTGGGCTAGGTTCACCTGATTGTCAGTAAGGGCAATCGTCATTTGTCATTTGTCATTTGTGATTGGTAAGGGTTTCACGCTCATTTAGCTTTCTTAACATAGTTCTGTGCAATTATCGGCTTAGTTAGTATCGCTTTGTAGAAGTTAATAACTTTTTAAACGCAAAGGCACGCGGAGGTTAGCGCGAAGTTTCGCAGAGTGTTTTACCAGCCAAGTCGCTAGGAATTAATGACATTGTGTATTTAGATGTGAGGATTTTAGGTGTATTTTCTCAGAAATAAAGTAAATTTTTTATATTAAGCAGATTCGCAGAGTTGCAGAGGAGAATGCAAGACCATAGTCTAAAAAGTATTTTGAGAACTCATGTTTGGCGACAGAGAAGTTATTTATCTCCTTGTGTGAGTGTGATGCTATTGTTGCATCTGCTGTATCAGATAAACTCTGCTTCCGCCCAGTCGATTAATCCGGTTACCCCTAAGCCACCGGAACAAACTCCACCTAATCCCCTACCACCAACAAATCCACCGATTCAAGTACAACCGACGCCACCACCAACCCCGGATGAAGTTTTGGATATTCCCGGAACTATTACGGTGCAGAGGTTTGAGTTTGTGGGGAATACAGCATTTAGTCAAGAACAGTTAAATTCAGCGATCGCTAATTTTACTGGCAAACCAATTACTTTTGCACAACTGCTAAGAGCGGCTAATCAAATCACCGAATTCTATGTGCAAAAGGGCTATATTACCTCTGGTGCTTACATCCCCGCCCAAGAATTTCGCGGTGGGGCTGTTAAAGTTCAGGTAGTAGAAGGCAGTTTATCTGATATTCAGGTTAACGTCACAAAAGGACGGTTGAACCCTGATTATGTCCGCAGTCGCATTGCGATCGCTACTCATACACCACTTAATATTAACAGTCTCCAGGAAGCGTTGCAACTTTTGCAACTCAATCCCCTAATAGAAAGCTTAGATGCAGAACTTACTGCGGGTACTCGTCCGGGTGTAAATTCGCTCACAGTTACAGTCAAGGCGGCGAAAACCTTTAGCGCTCAACTGAATTTAAATAACAACCGTAACCCTAGCGTTGGTAGTTTAGAGCGGAGTATCGCTTTATCGGAAAATAGCCTTTTAGGATTAGGCGATCGCTTTAATTTTACTTATAAAAATACCGATGGCAGCAATAGCTATGAAGGTGGTTATACTTTACCGATAAATGCCCGCAACGGCAGTATAGGTTTTAACTATCGCATTAGCGATAACCGCATTATTGAACCACCATTTAATGATTTAGATATTGAGGTAGATTCTCGTGAGTTTGAGCTATCTTTTCGTCAACCTATCCTGCAAAGAGCTACCCCAGATATTAGCCAAGAACTAACATTAAGTTTCAGCGCCGCCAGAAGAGAAAGTAATTCTTCCATTCAAGGCGTAGAATTTCCCCTATTTCCTGGGGCTGACAACCAAGGAGAAACCAGGTTAACAGAATTAAGTTTTGCTCAGGAATGGCTACAACGGAGTCGCCAAGAAGTTTTCGCCGCTCGTTCGGAATTTAACTTAGGAATTGGAGCCTTTAACGCCACAGTTAATAACAGCGAACCAGACAGCCGTTATTTTCTCTGGCGGGGACAAATGATTTATTTGCGCCTTCTCGATCAACCAAATAGCCAAAATGCCATAGCACCGACTTTGTTATTGCGTTCTAACCTGCAATTAGCCACTACTTCTCTACTTTCCCTCGAACAGTTTAGTCTAGGCGGTCAAGGAACAGTAAGAGGTTATCGCCAAGATGCGTTACTTAGCGATAATGGCTTTTTTGCTTCTGCGGAACTGCGATTACCCATCGCCAACTTCCCGGAAGTTAAAGGAACTTTGCAAGTCGCTCCATTTATTGATTTTGGTACTGTTTGGAATACAGGCAGAGACAATCCCAACACTAATACCCTAGCAGGTACAGGATTAGGACTACTTTGGCAAATGGGCGATCAATTCACCGCCCGCTTTGACTGGGGTATACCACTGATAAATCTTGATACCGACAAGCGGACATGGCAAGATAACGGTTTGTATTTTCAGTTGGAGTATAAAGCGTTTTGAGGAGCTAGGGGCTAGGGAAGGAGGACAAGGGGAACAACTGACAACTGACAACTGACCACTGACTATTGACTAAAATGATTTATAAAAAATACCGTCGTTTATTAATATTGATTTTTTCCGGCTTATTGGGGCTGTTATCGACTATTACTATCCCCGCTTGGTCGCATTCTCTTAATTTACAAGCTGTATCTAATCAAAGCTGTTCTTCAGCGTCTCCTTGTCCCCAGCAGAATGCTGATGGTGGCGCTTTAGACTTAGCGCGGGATGGGGAACGCCGCTACAATGCTGGAGATTTGGAAGCAGCAGCGCAGTTATGGCAACAAGCGGCTGAGTCTTATGAGAAAATAGGCGATCGCGAGGGGATGACGAAAAGCCTGATTAATAAATCTCAAGCTTTACAAGATTTAGGGCTGTATCCCAAAGCCTGCAAGACTTTACTTCAGGTTTTTGCGATTCCTAACCCTAACTGTAGCGCAAGCCAAATCGAGCAACTGCAAAAAAATCTGACTCAAAAACCTGATTCCTTAACTCGTACTCAAGCCATTGGTTTACAGAGTTTGGGTGATGTACTGCGCAGACAAGGTTTATTGCAAAAGTCCCAGGAAATTTTGCAGTTAAGTTTATCGTCGCTTCCTGAATCGCCAGCAAAAAGCGCTGTGCTATTGAGTTTAGGTAATACCGAACGGGCATTAGGTAACCAAATCCGCGATCGCTGGGATTATGATGTAGTTACAGAAATTATTGATCGCAAATCTGTTGTTGATGCACTAGCACCTTACCAAAAAGCTGTTAATTACTATCAGCAAGCAGCAAATATAGCTTCAGTACCAGCAATTGCTAAAGTTCAAGCCCAACTCAATCATTTTCAGCTATTACTAGAAACGCAAAAATGGTGGAACGAACAAACCAACCGCCGTATTGCTTCTTGGACGAGATTTTCGGAAGCGAAATTAATTCAACGCGCTCAAGATTTTAACTCGCAGTTACAATCGCAGTTGAGCCAAGATACGCAAACATTGCAAAATCAAATTCCTTCTCAGTTGGCGACTTTGACACCCAATCGTGCAGGAATTTATGCTCAGATTAACTATGCTGAATCTCTGCTGCAAAGCACCCAAACATCAGAGGTAGAATCTTTACTCAAGAATGCACTACAACAGGCGCGGACTTTACAAGATAAACGAGCCGAAACCTACGCCCTTGGTTATTTAGGGAAATTTTACCGCCAACAAGGTGAATTAACTCAAGCAACTCAGCTGACGCAGCAAGCACTGCTGTTATCCCAAGAGCAAAATATTACTGGTGATGCTAGGGAAATTACTTATTTATGGCAATCGCAATTAGGCGGTTTACTTAGAAAGCAGGGCAATTCCAAAGGCGCGATCGCAGCCTACACCGCCGCATTTAATACACTGCAATCTCTACGTAGTGATTTAAATGCTAATAACCAGGACGTTCAATTTGACTTTATCCAAGAAGTTAAACCTGTCTATCTAGAATTAGTTGATTTGCTCTTAAAATCAAATTTGAGCAATGAGGAATTAAACTACCTCATCGTTCCCAATCCTAACCTTAATCGGCAAAAAGCTGAGACGAAAAAAGCTCAAGATCGTTTAGAATTAGCGCGGAGAGTTATCGAATCTCTACAATTAGCTGAATTAGATAACTTCTTTCAAGATCCCTGTTCTGAAACTACAAATGTAGCAGTACAAATTGATAATATTGACCCCTCCGCCGCCGTTATTTATCCCATTGTTTTACCAGATAGGATAGAAGTCATTCTTTCTTTAGCTGGAAAACCCTTACAAGAAGTCAAAATTCCCATTCAAGAATCAGCAGTTAATGAAACTTTAGACCGACTTTATGATTATTTAGATAACAGCAGTATTAATAACTCTGCTCGGAATATTTTCTCCACATCTAACCCGAACCCCAGAGAATTAAAAGAAAATATTGAGACACTGTTACCAATTTTTGCAGAAGTTTATAACTGGTTAATTAAACCTTTCGAGAATCAGTTCAACAGCAACCAAATTCAAAATTTAGTCTTCGTCTTAAATGGCAGATTGCAGCGAGTACCCATAGCAGCCCTGTACGATGGACAAAAATATCTCATTGAAAAATATAGCGTTGCTCTGGTTCCTAGTTTGCAATTAATTTCACCACAAAAACTGCAAAGACAAAATTTGAAAGTATTAGCGGCTGGAGTCAGCGAACAAATTAAAGTTCAAGGCGAATTTTTTGCCGCACTAGTTAATGTACCCAAGGAATTAGAGCAAATTAAACAAACCTTTCCTGGTTCCCAGAAGTTACTCAATCAAGAGTTTACTGCTAAAACAATCCAGAAAAATTTACAACAGAATTACCCTGTAGTTCACTTAGCAACACATGGATTATTTAGTTCAAATCCCCTGCGTAATTTTATTATTACCGGCGATGGTCAAAGTATTAGTATTGATGAATTGAGTAATTTGTTGAAAGAAACAGGTACAACAGTAGAACTATTAGTGCTGAGTGCTTGCGAAACCGCTACTGGTGACGAACGCGCTGTTTTAGGTTTAGCTGGTATGGCTGTGCGTTCAGGCGCGCGTAGTACACTTGCAAGTCTTTGGCCTGTAGGCGATACTTCTACAGCAGTATTTATGGGTGAGTTTTACCAACACTTAAAGCAGCCAGGAACTAAACAAATACAAGCGCTAAGAAAGGCTCAATTATCGCTTTTAGAGTCTTTAAAATCGAATCCAACTTTCCCTGAGTTAAAAAATCTTCCTCCCCATCCATATTATTGGGCACCTTATGTATTAGTAGGTAATTGGCAATAACTGTTTTGGAGGTAGAGTAATGTGATTAAATTCATTTGTACAAAGGTATCTTTTTTAAACGCAAAGGTACGCCAAGGTTAACGCAAAGGTACGCTGAGTTTTTTAAGTCTATATCTTTGACTATTGACTATTGACTATTGACAGCCTTCATCAGCTATTTAGATTTACATCGCTTTTACTTATTACAACCAATTCCCTACCAAAATAAAAGATGCCCAATGATAGGGACGATGAAAATCTGTGTTAGGAGATTGATGGAGAAAAGCTAATTGCACATTACGCAATGCTTCTGCTTTAGTAATTTGAGGTTTACTAAGTTCCTGGTAAAACCTAATCATAAATTCAGCCGTGGAAGCATCGTTAACTTGCCAAACTGCTGCGAGAGTACTACGTGCCCCAGCGCTAATTGCTATTCCTGCTAATCCCAAAGCAGCGCGATTATCACCTTTAGCTGTTTCACAAGCACTGAGAATTAGTAATTCAATTGGCTTGTGCATTCTGGAATAATCTAAACGTAGTAATTCATTTAAATCTTTAACGCGAATTTGGGCTTGCCAATCTAAAATATAGGTTTCCTCTGGATTAGAACTAAATTTACCGTGAGTTGCTAAGTGAACAACATTAAAAGGGTGGGAATTAATTTCTTGCCGGATATTCTCTTGAATAAATTTTTTATTTTCTAGAATTTGGCTATTAGGAACTCTTTGTTTTATTCCTGTTAATTCTAAAGCGACACTTTCTATAGTTCCTAAACCTGCTTTTTGGAAACTAGGAGCATCAGTAGCACCAGCAATTAAAACATTTAAATTTTCTCTTTTTAAAGGTTTTGGTTCTAGTAATTGTAATCCAGAGGTGACGCTGACTGCATATCTTTCTATTAAGTATTTTTTTCCGCCATAAAGCATAGACATTGGTAAATTTCGCAGCGAACCATCTAAAATAAATACTAAGTTTTTAATTTGGCTTTGTTCGCGATTGCTGGTGATTTCTAATTCGGTTTCAAAGGGTTTAATTAACCAGTCATATAATTGTTGAGATTGTTTTTTAAAGCGAAAAAGGCTACTAGTTATTTTTTCAGCAGATTGTCGCATTTGTTGAACTGCTGCATCTACTTGAGTTTGCGAAACATTTTGATTGGCATAGTGACGTAAATTATCAACACCAGGTAATTTAATAATCACCTCTAATCTATCTGGTAAAATAATTGGATAAATAACTGCGGCGTTAGGGTCTAAATCATCAATATTTACTGCTACTGGTTTAGCGCAAGCATCGCCAAAGAAATTATCTAATTCAGCTAATTGTAGAGATTCCATAATATTGCGAGCTTGTTTCAAATCTTCTCGGCTGGGTTCAGAAGAACGCAAAAATAAATCAACTAATTGTCTATATACAGGTTCTACAGTTTCGCGAAAAGAAAATTGAATTTCTGGATTGAGAGCAACTAAATCGCTGCGTAAATCCTTGAGAGTATTAAAAGCTTGAGTGTAATATTTAATCGCTTCGGGGTTGGCTTCGCGGTTATTTTTGGTTTTTTCTGCCTGATTTTGGAGAATTCTGCCCATTTGCCATTGCCATTGATAAGCAATATCTGATGCATTACTTGCTTGGGCAATTATTAAGGCAGATTGGGTAAATTTTCGTGCTTTTTCCCATACAAATGTCTTTTCATAGAATTCACCCAAAATACCAAGAGCGTATGATTCTGCTCGTTGATCTGCTAAATTTTTTGATTGAGAAATTGCCGTATTTAATATATGCGGAATTTCGGTGAATTTGGGATCTAATTTAATCAGGTTTTGGGCAAAGTTTACACGAGCATAAATAGCAGAGCGACTAGGAGGTAATTCCTGGAGAGCAGTAGTAATTTCTGGGATTAAATTAGTAATAGATGAAAATTGTTCGCTTTCAATTAAGACAGCGACTTGATTTAGCTTGGCTTGAACTTTGATTAATTGTGAAGTAGTAATTTGGTTTGCTTTTTGATAGTGATTTAAAGCTTGTTTGATATATTGCTGAATAATTTCTGTATCTTGAACTGCTTTTGCGCTTCTAGCTAAAGCTACCTCAGTATTACCTAAAGCGAGTAAGACTTGACTTTCAGCTTGGGGTAAGCCGACTCGTTGCGCGATCGCTAAACTAGTCTGTAAAATCTTCTGAGATTGTTCTAAATCCCTAACTTGGCGGTAAATATTACCCAAATTGAGCAAACCAGTTACCTTAAACTCAGAATCTGGTTGTTGGTTAATTTGTTGTTCTAGCTGCGTTAAAATCTTGCTAGCACGACGATACAGCCCTAAAGATTGCATCGCTAAAGCTTGATTCATCTGGCTACCCATGACGCCAGTGCGATCGCCTGCTTGGCTATATAATAATTCTGCATTCTCCCAAGCTGCTAAAGCTGCTTCTCCATTACCTGTGGCTAGTTGTAAGTGTGCTTGCGCATTCTCGGCTTGGGCGCGGGCTTGATTAACCTGGGGGCTGGGTGGTAAATCTTTTAATAACGCCAAGCTTTGATTAATTGCTGCTTGTGCTGGTTGCCATTGTCCGAGTTTTTGCTGGGCTAAAGATGTAAAAGTTAAAGCTTGCGCTTGCTGAAGGATATCTTTGGTATTTTGGGAAATCTTTAACGCCTGTTGCAGTGTTTGCGCAGCTTGGGCAAACTGTTGAGCATCATAATATTTTTTACCCTGTTGCAAAAGTGCGATCGCAGAATCTTCAGCCTTCAGCGAAAATAAAGTTGAGGTACCTAAGCTAAGTAGCAAACTCAAACTAGCAATTATTATCAACCGCCAAAACTTCATGCTTTTTCCCTTAACCCTTGACAATTGGGAATATTTAACCAAACACCTTTAGGCGTAACTACCACCGGTTCAGTAATTAACCTCACCGCACCATCCCCCCCTTTCACCCAACCTTGCGCTTCCACAATTTTCCCTGCATTATCTGGTTGATGCTGTTGCTGATGGTTAGTAATAGCTGCTGTTGTTGATAAACCCTCTGGTTGTACTATTCGCCAATCTTCCCAAGCTGTGTCTGGGTTTAAGACTTCGCGCGGTGAAGCAGGTAAACCACCACGACCTGTAACAATAAATTCGCTACCCTGACTCGCAGCTACACAAAGATTTTGATTAATTAATCCCGCCACATTCACAACATCTTTGGGTAATTCTGTCAAGCCTTGAGAAGGATCGACATCCGCATTGCTGATTTCTACAACACCCGCAACCCCAAATTGTGAACTCGCAGTGATATCACTTAAATCAGTTTGTCGTTCGCGAAATTGCAACCCAAAAACGCCTTGAGTAGAAATATTAATCTTTCCCCCTCGACCTTGAAAAGCATCGGCGGTGATATCGCTATTTTCTTGCGCAACGCTGACAATAAATGGAGCCTGAATCGTAATATTTCCACCATCCCCGCCAGCATTTGCAGTTCCCGCAGTTGTCGAGATTTGGCTATTGTGGCGCAGTAATAGAAAGTCTTTGATATCTAGAGTGATATTACCGCCATTTGTCGAGCGAGTTTGGGCTGTAATCTTGCTATTATCCAGCCTGATTTTATCGGCGGTAATGCTCAAATTACCTGCAATTCCTTCCCCTTTACTACCAACTGTAGCCTGCGCTCCCTGAGATATTAGTAACTCAGGAGTTTGCATCGTCAAAGAACCTCCATCGCCTTGATTTTCAGTTTGTGCAAACAAACCGCTAGAAATTTGCTGATTAGCTGAGGTTCCTGTAAGTTGCACTAATTGGGAAGCATTAATCGTTAAAGTTCCCGCTTTTCCCAAACCAAAGGTGTTAGTAGAAATTTGTCCGCCATCCCGAACCAGTAACACAGGGGCGGTGATAGTTAAAGCGCCAGCGTCTCCCGTAGCTCTACGGTTAGCTTGTACGTCTATTTTGCTAGGATTTAGACCATTAGCGGAAGTACCAATTACTTCTACAGATTTAGAAGCATTAACCGCTACAGTTCCTCCCCTCCCAGAACCAAAAGTGCTAGCGGAAATCAGCGCCCCATCTAAAATTTGCAATATAGGAGTGTTAATTGTTAAAGAACCCGCATCACCTGTTTGTCTGGTGGAAGCGAATAAGCCACTGGAACGCTGATTGTTAGGTGTAGTCCCGCGAATTTGGACTAATTCAGTAGCATTGATAGTCGAGCTTCCTCCCTTACCCGCGCCAAAAGTACCAGATCCCACCTGCGCCCCATCTAAGATTTGAAAGACAGGCGTATTAATTGTTAAAGAACCTGCATCACCTTTACCTTCAGTTTGCGAAACTAAGAGAGCAGATTGACCATTAGCTGCGATTCCTCTGACTTGGACTAATTTTGTCGCATTTACAGTTAAATTTCCCCCCTTACCGAAGTAACGAGTTGAAGATGAAACCTGCGCCCCATCCAAGACTTGTAACACAGGAGTATTAATGGTTAAGGAACCTGCATCGCCTTGACCTTGAGTCACAGCGATTAATGCACTAGGCTTATTATTGGCAGAAACACCAATTACTTGAATTAATTCCGAAGCATTGACAATGACATTTCCTCCTCGACCATCTGATATGGTGCTAGATGAAGCTTCTGCACCATCACGAATCAACAACACAGGAGTATTAATCGTCAATGTCCCGGCATTTCCTGGCCCTTGAGTCACAGCTATCAACACGCTAGGATATAGACCTGTGCCGCTTAATTCTACGGAATTAGGCGCATTAACGGTCAAATTTCCGCCTTTTCCTTGCCTATTAGTGAAAGTATAAACTTGTGCCCCATCGCGAATTTTTAACACAGGAGTATTAATAATTAAAGAAGCTCCATCCCCAGTGCTATTAGTCGTAGTGGCGATACTGCTAAGATTCTGACCATTAATTGCAGCTCCTATTACTTCTATAGAATCAGCAGCATTCACAGTCAAACTGCTATCTGTTCCTGTTCCTAAGGTATTGACTTGAATTTTAGAACCATCGCTCATCTGCAAACGACGGCTTTGTACTTGAATGTTGTCGCCAGTGTTACCACTGGTGACAACATTAGCTTGTTGTGAGAGAGAAATATTTTGGAATTCTTGCACGCCTTGATAGCCAAGACTATAGCCAGTAACTATGGGTGTGAGATTTACTAAACTATTACCCGCAACACTCCCTAACTCAATTCGTCCATCAATTGCGCGGACAATTCCCGCTTCGAGAATGACATCACCACCCACCAAAGCTAAAGTTTTTTCTGGCTGAACTTCCAAACCATTAATTGCACGATTAACAATACTTCCAGGATTCGCCCCAAATTGTAAACCAATGGGAGCGCTGACAGTTAACAGTGGTTTTGTGGAAGATACAGCAGTGCTGAATTGATAACCATCAGCAAATTTAAGATTACTAGCTGTACTTGCTATAAATGAACCGTTAATATCTAATTTGGCATTGCGCCCAAAAACTATACCATTAGGATTGATTAAAAATAAATTTGCATTGCCATCTACGCCTAAAGTGCCGAGAATATTTGAGGAATTACTGCCCGTTATCCGGCTAAAAATCTGAGTAATTCCCGTAGGATTGGCAAAATAAACCTTTTTTCCCTCTTCAATATTAAATTCTTGAAAACTGTGAAATAAATTTGTGTCGCGAATTGCGCCGCCATCTATGCGATCGCCAGCCGCTCCTTTAATAGTAACATTGGGTGTAATTACTGAACTTTCTGTACCTAGAGTATCATCTTTGGTAATTTGGGCTACTGCGGGATAGTTGAAGAAGGCGATCGCCAAAAATCCCATCAGTAGATATAGTGAGTGGTTTATCATTGGTCATGAGAGACGCGATGAATCGCGTCTGTACAATTTTCATTGGTCATTTGTTATTGTTAAATTTTGAATTTTGAATTGTTAATTGCAGTCGAAAATTTAGCCCTAAATAGTTTAGGACTATAGTATTAACTCGGAATTTACAGCAGATTGCCAGTTGGTGAGGTACAGATGATCGTTTATTGTAGGGGCACTGGCACTGCCATGCCCCGAAGCGCGTACCTCATTTACTTGAAATATGCTGTATCAAAATAAAAGTTCTCAAAAAAAATACAGGTCAGCAGAGTCTGCTTGACCTGTATTTTAACAAGCTATTTATCTTTAGTCATTTGTTGTTAATACTAAGAACAAATGACAAATGACAAAGCGCAAAGTCTGAGCGCCGGCTTCCGGCGATCAGAACTTTGTAAGAATGACTAAATTATTTAGCACCTATTTGAGCAGCGACTTCGTCAGCAAAGTTGCTTTCTTTCTTTTCAATGCCTTCACCTAGTACATAGCGCACAAAGCGTTTAATTGTGATGTCTTGACCTAGTTTAGACTTAACTTGCTTCACCAAGTCTTCCACAGAAATGCTTTGATCGCGAATGAAAGGCTGATCTAGCAAAGCCAACTCTTTAAGACGTTTTTCAATCCGTCCTTGAACAATCTTTTCTCTGACGTTCTGTGGCTTGTTAGCTAAATCGTCCCGCCCCAATTCTACTTCTTTTTCTTTTTCAGCAACTTCAGCCGGGATTTCGCTGACACTGACAAATTCCACGTTGGGGCAAGCAGCTATTTGCATGGCAGTGTTCCGCGCTAAAGTTTGGAACTCTTCATCGCCAACTACTGCATTAGTTTCAGATTCTACTTCAACTAATACACCAACTCGACCACCAGTGTGAATATAGCTGTCTACTATACCGGATTTGCCTTCGGCGATGGAAAAATTGACAAAGCGGCGCACTTGGATATTTTCACCAAGCTGGGTAATAGTTTGCTTAATGAATTCATCGACAGTTACACTCGCATCTTCAGTGTAGGGTTGAGCTAATAAAGCTTCAACGCTATCAGCTGCGATCGCTTGTTTTGCCAGATTTTTCACTAAAGCCTTAAAAGCATCGTTACGGGCAACAAAATCGGTTTGGCAGTTGACTTCTATCAGTACACCTACTTGAGAACCTGATTCTATGTAAGTGTCTACTAGACCTTCAGCTGCAACGCGATCGCCTTTTGTACCACCTTTAGCGATGCCCTTTTGCCGCAACCAATCTATGGCTTTTTCGATATCGCCATCAGTTTCTGTTAGTGCTTTTTTGCAGTCCATCATGCCAGCATTGGTTTTTTGGCGTAGCTCTTGGACTAGTTTTGCAGATATTGCCGCCATGTTGCCTCAATTCCTAGTTGACCTCGAGTTGTAATCGCTCATGGGTGTTGAGTATTTCTATCTTACTCAGGGCTGGGGATCAAAAAACGATCAATTGTCAAGTAATGAAGTATGAAATTTTATTTTTAACCTTTCATACTTCATTGTTTAACTAATTATTCTTCGTCTTCGTCATCGCTTGCGTATGTACCAGACAACTCAGTGTCGTCATAGTCATAGTCTTCTTCAGCGCCTTCGTAATCGTCATAATCCTCTTCAGCATCCAACTGACCATGACGACCTTCATAAATCGCATCCGCCAATTTACCGACGATCAGCTTAATAGATCTGATAGCGTCGTCATTTGCTGGGATGGGAATATCTACGACATCGGGGTCACAGTTTGTATCTAACATCGATACAATGGGAATTCCCAATTTTTGACATTCTTGAACTGCGTTATACTCCCGGCGTTGGTCTACAATTACCACCACATCGGGAACTTTCCGCATGGTTTTAATCCCGCCCAAATATTTTTGTAGCTTCGCCATTTCCCGGCGTAACATTGAAGCTTCTTTTTTCGGCAACAAGTCCAATGCTCCGCTTTCTTCGCGGCGTTCCAAATCTTTGAGACGGTCTACACGGGTTTTAATAGTTGCCCAGTTGGTGAGCATTCCACCCAACCAACGTTGGTTGATGTAGTGGGAACCACAACGACTAGCTTCTTGGGCAATGATTCCTGCTGCTTGTCGCTTAGTACCAACAAATAGGAACTTTTTACCTTGTTCCGCCTGTGTACGCATATAAGCATATGCATCTTCCATCAACTGGGCAGTTTGCACCAAGTCGATAATATGTACACCATTGCGGGAAGTATAAATGTACGGGGACATTTTTGGGTTCCAACGGCGGGTCTGATGCCCAAAGTGAACCCCTGACTCCATCATCTGAGCCAATGAAACGACTGGCATATATTCTTACTCCGATTCGGGTTAAACCTCCATCCAGGCGTATTTCTCAATTGGGAAACACCCGAACTCCTGGATGTGCGAGATTAATGAGCCATACTAGGGTAACACATTTGGGTCGTTGTGGACGCTCGTGGAGAATTTAGGGAGTAAGACTGGGAGTGGTGAGGGAAGGGGGACAAGGAATTTTAGATTTTAGATTTTAGATTTTAAATTCAAACCCAATCCAAAATTGCAAATCCAAAATCCAAAATTGAATTGCCCAATACCCTGTAATTTAAATAACAATTTTTTATATATCAAATTTCCCTGACTTATGTCAGCAATTTTTGTTTAAAAAACGGCTTGAAAGCCTGTTTTTGGGCTTTTGGTGAATCTTTGCAGAAATTATTATCGATTTAATCTGCTAAATATCTGGTTTTCGGGTGTAATCTCGATATACAGTAACTTACACAATAGACTGTTGCCATAATTTACACCTTGAGGTACTACCATGAGAAATTATGCTGACAAACAGGACTTAATATTTAGTCACAGTAGGGATTTTAGCGGATGCGACTTAAGCGGAATTGACCTGAGAGCAGTTGATTTGAGTGGTGTTAACTTTTTAGGAGCAGATTTGCGTGGTGCTAATCTGTCTGGTTCTATGCTCACGGGTGCTAACCTGCGCGAGGCTAATCTGTCTGGTTCTATTTTAATCGGTGCTAACCTGCGCGAGGCTAATTTAATGCAAGCTGTGGTATCAGAAGCGAATTTAATTGATGCTGATTTAACACAAGCGAATTTATGTGGAGCAGTTTTATGGCGATCGCAATTTTGTGGTACTAATTTTTCTAGAGCTTCTTTGTGTGGCGTTGATTTAAGCGAAGCTGACCTCAGTGAAGCCTGTTTAATTGAAGCATCTTTAATTGAAGCGAAATTAATCCGCGCTAATCTAGCAGGGGCAAAGCTATGTGGTGCAATTTTATTAGAAGCAGATTTAACTGATGCTAATTTAATTGGTGCAGACCTGACATGGGCAAATTTAACATCGGCTAATTTAACTGAAGCTAGGCTTTGGGGAAGCAAAATAATTTATACCAAACTGCGGGACGCAATTATGCCTGATGGTACAATTCAGGAACCACAAATAGCATTTATTTAAGGAATTATCTAAATTATGGGTGCATCACAGTTTGTAGCCAGGGCTAAAGTCCTGGCTACTTAGCCTATAATTAAAATTCGCGGCGTGAGAATATCAAAATAGCGATCGCTAACAGCATGGAACTGTAAAGTAAACCATAACCAGCATTAGCAATTAATGTAGGTGCGCTAGGTAATGCTTGCAAACCATAAACCGCTTGATTTTTTAAATCTAATCTTGATAAATCGGGCAAGATTAAATACAAAGCTTGAGTTAAATGTTCAATCCCAGGATTCTGGCTGAGACGACCAAATTTTAATAAATCTTGGGAGATATTGCCCATTAAATAAACAGCAAAGGTTAAAATTACCGCTAACAAAGAACTGGTAAATGAACCGAAGCTGATAGCGACAGCATTAATTAAAGATATTTGCAGAAATAAAAACAGGACAGCTATTAAAATACTAGCTATCCCATAGGGAATATATGCTATTTGGAGAAATCCTAAGTAAATCACCGTCATAGTCGTGACGAGTACAGCTAGCACAGCTGATAAACCGAAATATTTACCAGTAATAAACTCACTGCGACTGATGGGTTTAGCAATCAATACTAAAACGGTGCGTTTCTCGATTTCTTTGTTGATGAGTCCTGTACCGACAAACACAGAAACGATTAAACCGATAACGCCCATTAAAGCTATGCCAAAATCTAAGAAGATTTTGCCTTCAGTACTAGCTGCAATTTCTGGAAGTATGCGCATTGCGGCGGCGAGAATGAGCGTATAAAAACCGATAATATATAAAATGCGATCGCGTATCACTTCCTGAAACACATTACTCGCCATTACAAAGATTCTACTGAAATTCATCATATTATTAGGGGCTAGAGGCTAGGGAAGGAGGACAAGGGGGACAAGGAAGACAATTGTACAGACGCGATTCATCGCGTCTCTGACCAATGACCAATGACAAATGACAATTGGTACCCAAAACACATCTACGCCAAAATTTTAAATAAAGAATGAAAAATTGTCTCTACCGGAATTCTCGGTTAGAGACAATCAGCAAACTATTACAGCAAATTAGAAATAAACGTACTCTTCCCGATAAAGAAACAATCGAGAATATCAGACTGTTGACTGTTGACTGTTGACTATTGACTGTTGACTATTGACTGTTGACTATTGACTGTTGACTATTGACTGTTGACTATTGACTGTTGACTGTTGACTATTGACTATTGACTGTTGACTATTGACTGTTGACTGTTGACTATTGACTGTTGACTATTGACTGTTGACTATTGACTGTTAACTTTTGACAAACTATAGTTTAGCGTTGAGCAGGAGGTAACCCAATAATGGGTTTACTAACAGGGCCGCACTCAATTTCCGCAATTAGGGAAGTTTGCTCTGACTTTTGAGTAGTTGATCTATTCTTAGATTCTGCAATTGGGCGAATTTGACAAGACTGTTTTAAATAATAGCCTCTTGGGTCGGAACTAGGCCCAGTCCAAATGCTGAGTATATCTAGATTATATTCGTCTTTTTTACGCGGATTGGGATTTGTAATTCTGGGTTCAATTCGCCATAAATTCTTCTCTTCTTTGTCTTTTAAGCGCTTATTTTCCAGAACTTTCTGTCCCAGGTTGGCGATATTCGCATTAGCATTTTGCAACCATCTTTCTACTTGTGACCAAGATTGTTTTTCTATGGATCTTTCAATTCTGGGTTGCATTTCTTTCAAAATTGCTGCACCATTGGGTGAAATCTTTAGTGGTGGCTCAGTTCTAATTACAAAGGTACTGCGTTGAAAATTATCTGATAATAAACTAGGATATTCTGCTACCCAGTTATTCACAACAAAATAAAATTGAATCCAGCAACTGAGCAACATTGAGCTAGCAACTAAAACCACAATTTTTTGTCTATCTTCTGGTTTAGGAAGTTGAGTTTTCGCATCAGTACCGCTACCTTCAAAAAACTCTGGTATAGCAGTAATTAATGCGGAGATTGTCGGCCAATAAACAATTGTATTCGTTGTGAGTACATTCTTCTCGCTGTGACCAAAGGCAAAAACACTGACTAAAAATCCTGTGATGACTGCACCTACAGGCATATAAGTCCCAGGGATTCTGGCTGGGTCATCGGTAGTATACCAAGCTGTACCTGCGATGAGAAATAACCAACCAAAAAATGCAATAGTATCTCGGATAGCGCCAGTAGCAAAGGATGATATTGCCCAAGAGAAGATACTTAAATAGAGTAATGTTTGCCAAGAATAAGCTCTTTCAGGAACAAAGAATTTCTTAATTCCTGCATAAACATCAGAAATAAAATTGGTTAAACCCAATAAGTCTTTAAATAATGTGTTCATAGTTTACAGCACCTCTAGATTATTAAGCGATCGCTATTTCGTTATCTATCCCAATTCACTAAAATTCTTGCTATTTCATCCGGAACAATAAAACCAGAGTTATCGCACTATAGCTTAAAGAATTAGCAATTAACATAGTAGAAACTAAGCGATTACTAATGAATTTATTTCTATTGAGATGACGCCATCTTTGGCGCTCTTGGTTTGGTGTTGTTTCTGGTGATTTCTTTTTACCTAAGTCTTCACTAAGGAGCAATGTAAATACTCTTAAGAGAAATAATTTCACTATAAAAGTACCGAAGAAAATAATAAACGCAGTCAAAATTACTAATGATTGGGTATTGCTAGACTTCAGACCATTAAAAAATACAAAGTTAATTAATTCTGATTTGATTTGCAATGGCAATATCGGCTGAAGAATGAAAAAGACTACCCAACCAACAACACTGGAAAAAAGATTGATAGAAATAGCATAAAAAATGCTAGTTTTCTTGTCAAAATTTAATCTACTATTGAAACAATATGCCTCAATCGAGATAGCCATCAGGATAAATAATAAATCAAATAAAACTGCGCCTACTGGCAAAACTCGAGGAAAGTCCCAATTTTCAAACAAATTCAAATCAAACATAAAGGTTTAACTGTAACGGTTAACTTTAGAGAGTATAACTGGCACAACCACAGTGATGGGGGAAATTATCTCATACATGTTCCAGAATCATGTACGTAAGTCGGTAATTGCACTAAACTATGTTACGAAACGTAAATAGCTGGAAATCCATACCAATGACCAATGACCAATGACAGCTTTCTCCAGCTATCTTTAAATTGCACCGCTCTACTTACGCAAGTGCTATGATAACTGCTTGACCTGAGAATACAAGACTTTCGTTAAGATTAAAAACTGTTACAATACAGCTTTTTGAGAGATGACAAGGAACGGTATCGGTATTCGCACGGCGCAAGTGCGTCCTGAAAGGCTTACTGGTCAAATTCACGTTTACGATGGTGCTGGTAAAGGAAAATCCCAAGCAGCTTTAGGGGTGGTTTTGCGCTCGATTGGTTTAGGAATTAATACACCTAGTAATGCAAACCGTGTCTTATTATTAAGATTTTTGAAAGGGCCTGAGCGAGATTACGATGAAGATGGCGCAATTGCAGCTTTACAGCGAGGTTTCCCCCATTTAATCGACCAAGTTCGCACTGGGAGAGCGGAATTTTTTGGCCCGGATGAAATCACCGCTTTTGACTGTGTGGAAGCTGCTAGAGGGTGGGATGTAGCCAAAGGTGCGATCGCCTCTGGGTTGTATTCAGTAGTGGTTTTAGACGAAATTAACCCAGTTCTAGATTTAGGTTTGCTCCCAGTGGATGATGTGGTAGCAACACTTAAATCTAAACCCCAAGATTTAGAAATTATCGCCACTGGAAGAGCTGCTCCGCAAAAGCTACTAGATATTGCTGATTTACACTCAGAAATGAAACCGCAAGATCACCCAACAGCAAAAGCACTGTTAATTGATGGTATTGAAATTTACACTGGTGCGGGTAAGGGTAAATCTACAAGTGCATTAGGTAAAGCTTTACAAGCAATTGGTAGAGGTATAAATCATCCTGGTTCTACTAGAGTGATGATTATGCAATGGCTTAAAGGCGGTAGCGGTTACACAGAAGATGCAGCGATCGCGGCCTTGCAGCAATCATATCCTGAAGTAGTCGATCATCAACGTTGTGGACGAGATGCGATCGTTTGGCGTAATTCTCGGCAAGAATTAGATTACGTAGAAGCAGAGAGAGGTTGGGAAATTGCCAAAACTGCGATCGCTTCTGGATTGTATAAAACTATCATTTTAGATGAACTCAATCCGACAGTTGACTTAGAATTGCTTCCTGTAGAACCTATCGTTCAAGCCTTACTCCGTAAACCCCGCGATACAGAAGTCATTATCACCGGGCGCTGTCAAAATCAACCTTCATACTTTGATTTAGCTAGCATTCACTCCGAAGTTTATTGTCATAAACACTATGCAAATCATGGTGTAGAACTCAAGCGAGGGGTAGATTTTTAAATTTGTCATTTGTCAGTTGTCAGTTGTCAGTTGTTCAGGATGTAACTAAGTAAGCACAGTCAACAGTCAACAGTCAACAGTCAACAGTCAACAGTCAACAGTCAACAGTCAACAGTCAACAGTCAACAGTCAACAGTCAACCGTCAACCGTCAACCGTCAACCGTCAACCGTCAACAATCTCCCTATTTTCAACTAGTCTATGGGTAAATATTGATTGTGTTCTTTTGATAGAAATTAATCGGTAATTTTTCTAAAGCCTTTTAACCATTTTTTCATTTATGTTGAATTCATTCACTTAGAAAAATGGTTAAAACATGCTGCGTCGTAATTTTGTTACTTTACCAGTTGTTCTAGCTGTTTTGGGCAGTACATTTCCCGCTACTGCTCTTCCCTCAGAAGTTTTTACGGCTCAATTACCAGAAATTCAGGAAAATATTCCTGCTGGCTATGGAATGCGCTTACCAGAACACATCCGCTTAGGTGATGGAAGCGAGCGCGATTTGCTGAGTAAACTAACTGTGCGCGTTTTTCCTAGTCCTCGCGGTTTGATTGTCGGTTTGTTTAATTGTGAAGCTGCGACTACATCTTGTTTAGTCGGAACTTTTAGCACGGATAATCCTAATTCTGTGAGTGCGCTGTACGAGTTCGCTAAACATAAAGCTAAAGGTGATGAAATTTCACTCGCTAAGAATATTCAAGGCTACTTTTTAGATGGAAATGAGCAAAATCCTAAACTACCTTTTTCTTCCTTGATGTGGAAGCAAGATGGCATAATTCATACTGTTTCGTTTCCCGCTAAAGAGCGACAAAATATTCTCTTCATGGGTTATTCAATGGCGAATCAGCCAGCAATTCGGCGCAATGTAGCCAAAGTTAAAAGACCAAATTCTGTATTCTCCTTGGTTAAGTAGAGTTAAGTACAGTTAAGTAGATTTAAATATTGCTGGAATCGAGGGGTAAAAATAGTTTAGGCTGAGTGTATTCACCTAATGTATACAAAGGTGCGATATGCCAGAACCCGATAAGAAAATTTTAAACATCGATCCAGGCACGCTAGTTCTCATTATCTCTGTTCTCATACTGTTACCATTGCTAGTAGCTGGGTTTTTTTCCCAATAAGCGCTGAAGAGTCTAAGATTGCGCAGCTGCACTGTTAAGTCAATTTTCGCTGTGTTAGTAGAGCGATCGCACTGTGCAATCTATCTCATCTCGCTGGAAAATGCAATTATCAAAATTTTTCGTCCAAAATATTTAGTAAGCAAGAGTAAGCAAGCTCTGCAAAATTATCATTGCTGACTAACATAAAATAACTAAATAAGCAGCTATAAATTTTAATTTTAAACCTCCATAAAGACCTAGACAAAATATCATCTCAGTGCTTCTACTTATGAGCATATATCTGTAGTTATGTTCAGTCTTCAATTATTCACCCTAAGGAGACATGAATCTAACTGAGTTAAGTAGCTAACTTAAAACAAGATTATTTGACACGAGAAACCAATTAGGTTTCAACTTGTTAAAAATTTTTACAGCTTTAGTTAGCTACAAGGAGTTCTAAAATGGCAGACACAAGTAAACGTGGCTTTGCTTCTATGGACGAAGATAAGCAGCGTGAAATCGCCAGTAAAGGCGGACATGCGGCTCATGAAAAAGGTACTGCTCACGAGTTTACATCTGAAGAAGCTCGCGAAGCTGGCCGCAAAGGCGGAGAAGCTGTAAGCCAAGATAGAGAACACATGGCTGAAATTGGTAGCAAAGGTGGTAAGAGTTCTCATAAAGGCAGCAAGAGCAAGCAAAATAATGAGAGCGGCGATGAAGAGAATGATGATAGTGAAGAAACAAGTACTCGTGGTGGTACACCAGAGCAACATTCTAAAGCAGGTAAACAAAGCCACAAGAATAAATAAGCCGATTGCTTAATTTCTGTTAATAAGCTACCTCTAACCCAAAATTTGAGTTAATTTTAGGCAAAATAGCCTAATAACTTCAGCAGGGTACATCATCGCCAATAAATAAGTTTTCTGAACTTATTCTTTGATTCATTCCAGGTTTTACCTAAAGTAAAGCGTGGGATGAATCAACTTTTTAGATAAAAAATATTGAATAATTACGGCGTTAGTAATTAGAAATTTGTTCCTGAACCCAAGTACGGAAAGAACGGGTTGTAGCAATCTCTCCATTTTGTTTACTTGCTTGTATAAAACGAGGTATTTCCTGTATCGCTATATATGTAAAAGTATGACTAAATTCTACTTCTAAATACTTTTCTGCTTCTAGCTGATAAATCCTCAATACAGTGCCGTTGTAACGCCAAAATTCAGGAATTCCCATTGCAGCATAAAGCTGTAACTTGTCTATTTTAGGTTTTGAATATTCTACTTCTAATACAAGGTCTGGGGGTGGATCGGAGGCTAAATCTATATTTTCTTTATTTCTGACTAAAAATTCATTTTGGATATAGTAGCTACTATCTGGTTCTCCGCCACGCTCTAAATCATCTCTGATTAATGTGAGAGATCCACACCTTTTAATTTCTAATCCAAATTCTTCACACAACACACCAACAAAAACTTCAATCAGCCGATTTGAATTCTCGTGCGGCATTAATGGAGTCATAATTTCTATTATTCCATTATCATAGGCAAGTTTATTTTTTCGGTCTGTACCCATTTCAGATAGCATAATTTTAAATGTCTGCCAACTGATGTTCTCAAGTAAGACTCTGGTTTCTGCGGCTGTGCTGGTTGTGGTAACCATAATTCGGTTTTCTTGTGTTGGCTGGGTTATAAAGCGGTAAAGTGCTGACTACAAAATCATCAAAGTTAAGGATATATACAACTATATATTGAACTATATATTTATGTTAGATCTAATCTAACGGATTATTTTGGTATTAAAAGTTTGCTAATACAAGACCGTTATCGTTTAATTCGGTTAATTGGTAAAGGGGGATTCTGCAAAACCTACCTGGCTGTAGATGAGAATGAATTTCCCCCAGTTCCTTGTGTGGTGCAACAATTCTCACAGCGCAGTCAAACACCAAAAAGCTTTATATACAAAGCACAACAGTTAAAAATACTAGGTCAGCATCCACAAATTCCGTCTTTAATTGCATATTTTCAAGATGAGCAATATTGCTATTTAGTACAAGAGTTTATTGCAGGGAGTAATTTATCAAGTCTTTTAGAATCAGAAGGTGCTTTGAATGAAAATCAAATTTGGCAACTTTTAGCGGATATATTACCAGTTATTAAATTGATTCACTATTGCCAAATTATTCACTGCAATATTAAACCAGAAAATATAATTTTTACGGAATCAAAAAAATTTGTTTTAGTTAATTTGGCTGCAACTCAAATTTTTAGCGAAATTAACCAATTTATTAGTCAAGATTGTATTGGTAGTCCTGAATATATTGCACCAGAACAAACAAGGGGAAAGGCTGTTTTTGCTAGCGATTTTTACAGCTTAGGTGTCACTTGTATTCACCTGATGACCCAGATTTCACCATTTGATTTATACAATGTCGCTAATGATTGCTGGGTTTGGCAAGAGTATCTTAGCACTACGGTAAGCAACCGCCTCAGCAACATCCTTACTAAACTGCTGCATAAGTCTATTCGCGATCGCTTTCAATCGGCTGATGAAGTTATGCTAGCAATGGGAATCGATTCGCGTTCATTTCCATCTCTCAGCGCTTCCCAACCTTCTCAACCTTTATGGGAGTGCATACACACCCTACAGGGAATTGGTAACGTAAATACGGAGATTCATTCCCTAGCTTTCAGTCCTGATGGCAAAATTTTAGCCAGTGGTGATGAAAAAATCATCAAATTATGGGATTTAAACAGCCAAAAGGTATTAACTACCCTATCAGGACATACACACGCTGTTAAATCACTTAATTTCAGTCCTGATGGCAAAATATTGGCATCTGCTAGCGACGATCGCAGTATTAAATTGTGGGATATTAGTACATCTGAGGAAATTTGCACTTTATTAGGACACACACACGCTGTAAAATCCGTGGCTTTTAGTCCTGATGGGAAGATTCTCGCCAGTGGTAGCTGGGATAAAACTATCAAACTCTGGGATGTCAATACTAGGGAAGAGATTTCTACTCTTACCGGACATCAATTACAGGTGAATTCAGTCGCATTTAGTCCCCAAGGACAAATTTTAGCTAGTGCTAGTTTAGATCGCACTGTTCGCTTGTGGGAATTACTTAATAATGATGTAATTTTAGCATCTAATAACATAACTAAAGAATTTAAAAACCGCCCAAATTGCACCTTGTTAGGAACCCTTTCAGGTCATGCATGGGCGGTTTTAACAGTCGCGTTTAGTCCCGATGGAAAAATTTTAGCGACGGGTAGCGACGATAACACAATTAAATTATGGCAGGTAAACACTGGTCAGGTAATTACCACACTGTTAGGCCATTCTTGGTCTGTTGTAGCAGTGGCTTTTACGATTGATGGCACAATGTTGATTAGTGCCAGTCGCGATCGCACTGTTAAACTTTGGCAAGTTAGCACAGCAAAAGAAATCGCTACTCTCTCAGGCCATGCAGATTCTGTATCTACCGTTGCTGTCAGTCAAGTTGCACAATTAATTGCTAGTGCTAGCAAGGATAAAACCATCAAATTGTGGCAACTTGCACAACAGGAAAGCTAAAGGAGAAATATCAGGCGCTACCTGTGAAGGCAACTTCGGGAAATTTCAACTGTGCTTCTGCCATTGGGCGGTTTCTGCCTTCTTCTTGCCAGTAGTTAATTACTTCTGTGGCTTTGTTGAGTAACTCAACCCGATCTAAATCGCTAATCCAGTGTTTAGACTCTAATTCCTTCTTTAACTCTTCCCAAGCATCATTTCTGGGCCAGAAGAAATATTTGGTTAAGGGACTTGTACCTTTACCAACAACTTGATCGACTGCAAGAGCAACGTTCTCATCTAGCCAAAGAATTTTCAAAATAAACTTGGTCAATCAAACCTCCGGAAATATCCAAGCAGTACTTACTAACTTCGCGATCGCTTATTTTAACCCAATACCATGCAAGATGGGTAAATAGTTCTTGGGCATAGGGCATGGGGTATGAGAATTATTGGAGTACAAGCTGTTGTGTTAGAGTATCTAAATTTTGAAAAATCATTTCTCTAAATATAGAATGGGCAAGCAATTTACAGCATATTTTAGGTAAATGAGGTACGCGCTTAGGGGCATGGCAGTGCCAATGCCCCTACAATCAATGATTATCTGTACCTCACCAACTTGCAATTCGCTGTATTTCCAATGCCCAATGCCCAATGCCCCATGCCCAAATTATGACAAACTCAAATTCACTCAAAGCGATCGCAGTTTTTGATATTGATGGTGTGATTCGAGATGTTAGCGGTTCTTATCGGCGCGCGATCGCAGATACTGTTGAATATTTTACCAATCAAGCCTATCGTCCGACACCAATTGATATTGACCAGTTAAAATCTGAAGGGGTTTGGAATAACGATTGGGAAGCATCTCAAGAATTAACTTATCGTTATTTTGAATCTCAAGGACAGTCTCGCGCTCAAATACAACTTGACTACAATTCTATTGTGGCTTTCTTTCAATCTCGTTATCGAGGTACTGATCCTAATAATTTTACTGGTTATATTTGCGACGAACCTTTATTATTACAATCTAGCTACTTAGAAGCACTTACACAAGCTAATATTGCTTGGGGATTTTTTAGCGGTGCTACTCGTGGTTCTGCTAACTATATTTTAGAAAAGCGTCTTGGCTTAAAGGCTCCAGTATTAATTGCGATGGAAGATGCACCAGGTAAACCCGATCCTACAGGACTTTTTGCGACTGTGGAAATATTAGAAAATGGCTCAGAAAATTTATCCCCTGTATTTTATGTTGGGGATACGGTAGCTGATATGTATACAGTCACCAAAGCACGGGATTTACAGCCACAGCGTCTTTGGGTTGGTGTTGGCGTTTTACCACCTCACGTACAAGAAACAGCAGCGCGTCGCGATGCTTATGCTGAAACATTACGTCAAGCTGGTGCGGCGGTAGTTTTCAGTAATGTACAGGAATTGACTCCAGGGAAGATTGCGGAATTGTTAAGTTAGGGGCTAGGGGCTAGTGGTTCATCGCAAAAATTTCGAGGGGTAAGTTTCTTCTTCTTTTCTCTTCCTACCCTTCGGGAACGACTTCGTCGAACGCGGACTTCGCGTCTTTGCGGTTCGTTTTTTACCAATCATATTTAAGGGAACTCCAAAAAATAAATTATGCCAAATTGTAGGGGCGGGGTTACCCCGCCCCTACGAGTTGCGGGTTTGGTAAGTTAATGATTGGAATATTTTTTTATTTGGAAGTCCCTAATGCGATAGACCACTATAGTTAGGGAAGAAATTTCTGGTGATTGATGGCAGAAATTGTAAAGAATTATGCAACAAAATTAGGGGCACAACAATGTTGTGCCCTCAAGAATGATTTGAATTGATATTAAATTTATCGTGAGGATTTCAATCCAGAAAATTAGTGTGAGGAGCGTTAAATACACGGGAAAAATTTAAATTAGGTGAATTGCATTGCCGAAAAATACTATACCGATCGCAAAAAAGGCTAAACCAGCAAAGGTGATTTTGTTGGGCAATATTGAGTAAATTTCTCTGACACTCATTAGCACGGCACATTGAGTTAAGGCAAAACCCATCACATAAATGACTAAGGGTAGGATTCCCGTGTTGACAACAGATTCTACCCCAACATAACCATGTAATAAACCTGCGATCGCGCCTAATACGGAGATGACAATCCAGTTCGGTTTGTTTTCTATCAGCAGTATGGCACTAAAGATAATTGTGGAAATCGCCAAGCCGATTTCTGCACCTGGTAAATTTAGATGAAATAAATTTATCACCATCCCAAAGGCTGCTGCTGCGCCAAAAGATGCAGCCATGAAAGCGCCACGCAATATCGCCGCAGAGAGTAAGCCAATGGCGACAAGGCTAGCGAGACGATTTAAGTCGATTGCGGGATCGGCTATTCCCCAAAGTAAGCCTTCCCAAGAATTAGAAATAGCCGGATGTCCGTGAAATCCGCTTAAGGAAGCCAATAAGCTAATTGTAGCCAAAGATGCGATCGCCACAGCATGACGATGTTTTATCTCATTTCCAGATGTTGGTAAGTCAATTGTTAGCATCGATTTATCGCAAATAAGTTTTTTTTGATAACTTATGCTACCCAACTGTCTCAAAAAACTAACACAATCTTTATTCTCGATATTTAAAAATACGTGAAATTACTGGAGTTGTTTAAACCCTAAATAATAGTTAATCTATCACTAAATATTTTATCCAATGGTCTATTATTCGCTAAGTCAGCAGATTTCATTTTGATAGGAATTAAAATTTTAATTTCTAAGCCTTCAGGTAATATAGGCATAACTTCTAACTGACCATTATGTTGAGCAATAATCTGTCTGCTAATAGACATACCTACATTTTCACCCAAAGATTTATTGCTAAATAAAGAATCAAGTATTTTTTCTTTTGTATCTTCCTTGACTATAAAACCATTATCAGTAATCTTAATTATTACTTGATGACTCTCTGCTAAAACTGATGTATGAATACGAATTTGCGGCTTAATTGCTGACGCTTTCAACCGAGAAATGGCATTATTTAGTATATATATAAATACTTGGTTGAGTTGCCCAGGATAACATTCGACTTTCGGTAATTTACCATAATCTTTAATCGTTTCAATGTCAGCATTATCGGCTTTACCCTTTAAACGATTTTGCAAAATTAGGAGCGAACTATCAATACCTTCATGAATATCAACTTCTTTAAGATTAGCTTCATCGAGGCGAGAGAAATTTCGTAACCCTAAAATAAGTTTCTGAATGCGATCGGCTCCGATTTGCATGGAAGATAAAATTTTTGGTAAGTCTTCTTTAATAAAATTCAGGTCAATTTCTTCACTAAAATTCTGAATTTCTGCTACTGGATTGACATAATTATTCTCATAAAGTGAAACTAACTCTAATAAATTTCCGGCATATTCTTGAGCTAGTTTAGTATTGCCATAAATAAAATTCATTGGATTATTCATTTCATAGACAATACCCCCAACTAATTGTCCTAAAGTAGACATTTTTTCTGTATGAATTAGTTGTGCTTGGGTATTTGCTAGTTCTTGTAATGCAAGTTTTAGTTGATTGTTGGCTTGTTCTAGTTGTGCTGGACTAGGTAAAGCTAGAGCTTGCGGTATTATTGGTAATAGTACAATGGCAGTATAAACGGAAATAAAAGCTGTAATCGCTTTAATTAAACCAGATAACCAGTAAACAGGATGCCAAAGCGTCCATATTTCCATTAAGTGTGTTGTACCGCAGGAAATAATAAAAGCGCCAAACAACAACATAATCGATTTAAAAGGCAAATCCTCTCGCTTGCGGACAAAATAAATTAGCGCTAGGGGAATAGAAAAATAAGCTAAAGCAATCAAAGAATCTGAGAGGATATGTAGCGATACTAACTCTGGTTTCCAGAGGTAGCAGTGTCCATGCGGAATAAATGCGTTATCAACAAAGAAATTGTGTAAAAATTCCCACATAAGCATTTCTTGAGTATAATTTGTCTGCTTACTTGCTTGACAAATTATACTCGCAGGACAAAAAATTGTCTCTACTAAGTAAACCCTAACGAAGTAACTCTTCTATTTGATGTTGACTCCATAAATCTCTGTACAAACCGCGTTGCTGTACGAGTTCTAAATGATTTCCAGTCTGCACAATTTTACCTTTGTCCATGACAAAAATACGGTCAGCAGCAGCTGCAGCAGAGAGTTGGTGGGTGATAAAAACCACTGTTTTTTTATCAGTACCAGTGGATAAATTCTTGAGAATTTGTGTAGCTGTTTGATTATCTACACTAGAGAGAGCATCATCCAAAATTAAGACGGGAGCATCTACCAACATTCCTCTAGCCAAAGCTGTGCGCTGACGCTGTCCGCCAGAAAGAGTAATGCCTCGTTCGCCTACTATAGTTTCGTACTGTTGGGGAAAATTGCTGATTTCTGCGTGAATTTGAGCTTGCTGGGCTACCATTTCAATATCTTGCTGTTCTCTAATGGGGTCAGCATAGCGGATATTATTTTTAATGGTGGTACTAAAGAGAAAGCTATCTTGGGGGACATAAGCGATCGCACCGCGTAAATCTGCTAAAGCTATTTTAGTAATATCTAAATCATCTAAAAATAGCTGTCCCGATGCAATTTCTAATAAACGCGGTAGTGCATTCGCTAAAGTCGATTTTCCCGAACCAATAGCGCCGACAATGGCGACAGTTTCCCCAGGATTAATTGTAAAGTTGATGCCATCTAAAGCGGGGTTTGCAGCACCAGGATAAGTGTAACTAAAATTTTTAGCTGTTAGCTTACCTTTAACTTCACTGTTAGCTAAATGAATGACATCGCTAGCGTCTTGAATTTTTGGTTCAACTGAGAGAATCGACTCTAAGCGATCGATACTTACTTCACCGCGTTGATAAGCGCTGATAGTAAAGCCTAATAAAGCTGTGGGAAAAACTAACCGTTCTACATAAATCAGTAGTGCTAAGAAATCGCCAACCGCTAGAGTTCCCGTAGAAATTCTGGTAGCGCCTAGCCAGATAATTATCAGGGAACTGATATTGGCTAAACCACCAATTAAAGGAAATAATGTGTTACGGCTTTTTGCTAATTCCAAATTAGCTGTTAATAAATTTTCATTTTTCTGAGCAAAGGCGCGACGCTCGTTTTCTTCTTGGGCGTAAATTTTAATTAAAGCAATACCGCTAATATCTTCTTGAATGAGTTCGCTAATATCCGAAAGTTGCTCTTGGACTAGTTTTTGTTGGGTACGGAGGCGATCGCTAAATAAATGTACCAACAGAAACATTAAAGGATATACTGCCAGGGAAGCTAAGGTCAAATCTACACTAATTGACAACATTACTGGCAGCGTTAACACATAAGCAAATAATGTATTAGCTAAACTCAGAACCGCAAAACCTAATAACCGTTTGATATTGTCTACATCGCTAGTCGCCCTACTAATTAAATCGCCAATGGTATTAGTAGCAAAGTAAGCAGGTTCTAACTTGAGTAAATGTGTAAAAATCCTTTGTTTTAAATCAAATTCTACCTCTCGCCCCACTCCAAATAGCCAAATCCGCGAAGCCATACGGATGAGCAACATGGCTGAACTGAGCAAGACGATAATGACTACGTAATGTAAAACTTCATTCCAGCTAAAAGTTGAGGAGAGTTTGTCAACGCAAGCGCGAATTAGCAAAGGAATATAAACGCCTAATCCATTGACAGTTAACAAAGCCAAAATACCCAACACCGCTTCCCGCCAATGGGGACGCAGGTAAGCACCGAGTTTAGCTAGTCTTCGAGATTGTACCATTCAGAAAAAGCGGGGACGCAGAGAAATGAGGACGCAAGGAATCAACCAATGACAATTGTACAGACGCGATTCATCGCGTCTCTGACAAATGATCCTTTCCTTGCAAGTAAATTTACCCTCCTTTTATTCTGGCAGAAATGATTGGGGAAAAAGGCCAGCCACCAAGACATAGTGCTTGGCCTTATAATTTTTAATTTTTAGACTTTATGATTGACGACCGCGCAAGAAGAAGTAAATTTGGTTGAGATAACTTTCCCAAGCGTTCGTTGTCACTTGCAAAGTTTCCGCACTGGGGACAAAATCTTCCAGTCGCAATCCTCTGGTTCTAATTTCTTGAGGATTTTGCAATAAGTAAGGCGGAACGTTGATACCCAGTGGATTCATCGCGATGACATCGGAGACATTAGCGTTTGCTTGGGGAAGCGAAGCCACTAAAGTCTCGGATGTGGGAGCCAGTTGATAACCAGCAGCCAATCTGACATTCTCAACAGGGTAATTTGCTGTTGTTGCTATTGGCGATCGCACCAGAAAATAAGCGATCGCAGGTGTACTAGCTAACAATAAAATTGTCAGTGCCCAACCTAGTAAGTATCCTCCTGGTTTATCTATCCCACCCCCCTTGATTCTTTGGGCAGCAAAAATTAACATCAACACCGATGCTCCCAGTGGTTTAAGTGGAAATGATATCAACCTCCACAAAGAAGCTACTGCTGGTTCGTTAGGATTAATGAAGGCCAGCGCTAAGACGATCAACATAATAACTATGACTAATCGTCCGACAAAACTCCCTGTTGGATAAAATCTTTGGAAAAAAGAGTATACAACAGTGCCAATTAACAGCCACAGTAATACCCGGCTTAGGAGTAGAAACATAGTAAATTAACTCTCAAATTTTCCGATGCGGTGAACTATTGCTTGAGATTCGGTTTCCCGGTATCAAGCAAAATGCGAATCCTGAAGGGTTAGCCTTGAGGTTTCGGGCAGCGGATTTATTTTCTCGTCAAATTGTAATCGTACTGTTACCTGACTTAAAATACCTCATACCTCACACCCAAAGACTACCGTCGTAGTGATTTTAGTGCAATTTCCTGACACTGGGACTATTATTTAAAATTTTATAGATGAGTAATGTAGCACCAGTAAATTAAATTAATTGAGTAGTTATAACTCAACAGGTACAAATATGTCGTCTGCAAAACCGAAAATTTTGGTAACCGGAGGAGCTGGTTATATCGGCTCTCATACAGTCCTAGCCTTGAAGCGAGCGGGTTATGAGGTTGTCATCCTCGATAATTTGGTGTACGGACATCGTGACTTAGTAGAGCAAGCTCTGCAAGTGGAACTGGTAGTTGGTGACACTGCCGATCGCCCAATGCTGGATAAATTATTTCAAACTCACCAGTTTGATGCTGTCATGCACTTCTCTGCTTATGCCTACGTAGGCGAATCAGTGACAGATCCGGCAAAATACTACCGCAACAATGTTGTGGGTACTCTGGTGCTGTTAGAAGCTATGGAGGCAGCTTCCATTAAGAAATTTGTATTTTCCTCAACTTGTGCAACTTACGGTGTACCGGATGTTGTACCCATTCCCGAAAATCATCCCCAAAATCCCATTAACCCTTACGGTGCTAGTAAGTTAATGGTCGAGCGGATTCTCTCAGATTTCGATGTTGCCTATGGTTTAAAATCAGTGCGGTTCCGCTACTTCAACGCCGCCGGAGCCGATCCCACTGGTTTACTCGGTGAAGATCACAACCCAGAAACCCATTTAATCCCGTTAATTTTGCTAACAGCTTTAGGTAAGCGGGAATCGATTTCGATTTTCGGTACTGATTATGCGACACCCGATGGTACTTGTATTCGAGATTATATTCACGTGAGCGACTTAGCCGATGCCCATATTTCTGGATTAGAGTACTTATTACAAGGCGGTAATAGCGAAGTTTTCAACCTTGGTAATGCTTTAGGTTTCTCCGTCAGAGAAGTCATTGCGGCGGCTGAGGCAGTAACAGGATTAAATATACCCATCACCGAATGCGATCGCCGTGCCGGAGATCCACCTTCTTTGATTGGTAGCGCCGAGAAAGCCAGAGAAATCCTGGGTTGGCAACCTCAATACCCCGGTATCAAAGAGATTGTCCAACACGCCTGGGATTGGCATCAGAAGAGGCATAAATAGGGGTATGGGGCATTGGGCATTGGGCATGGGGCATGGGGCATGGGGCACTTGTACTGAGCGAAGTCGAAGTATTGGGCATTGGGCAGACGCGATGAATCGCGTCTCTACAATTGTCCTCTTTGTCCTCCTGCCTCCTCCCTACCCCTTCCGCCGTTGCATTACAGCTAACACTATCCCTACGCTGGCAAAAATGCCGGCGGCGATCGCCCACAATGAAAATGATGAAGATTGAGGCTGGGCTACCTGGGCTACATCTTTATCATTTTCCTTGTTGACTTCTGGCGAGCTTCGTGATAAATTAGCCGCACTTGCAGCAACGGTAACATCAAACTTTAACTCAAAGGGTTGGAAATTCCCGCCAGCTATGGGTTTACCTTTCAGTACTAGCTGATAGGCTCCGGGTTTGGGAAATGTAATATCTGCGCCTGGTGTCCCTTGATACTTTTCGGCGGTGATGGCTTGCAAGGGGGGTTCTAATAGTGGCGGTTCTCCGGCTGTGTGGGGTTGGGCATAAATCGCTAACTGACAATTACAATCTTTGAGAGCGATCGCTTTTCCACCTTTACGAGTTAGTGCAAACCAAGCTTGTGTAGGTTTACCAGCTTGGGGATTATCATTCGGTTCAATATGGAGGGTAGCACCAACATCTGCGGCAATTTTAATTGTATGGGCAGAGGTAGAGCTAGGACTATTTACTGCTAGGAGTAATAAAAAAACTACAGGTATACCAAATTTAGCGCGACTTACTGGGCGGAACATAAAATTTAGCTATGGAAAACCTTGACCAAACATAGCGCGATCTCAGCATTAACACACAGAGGGTGAAAAAACCCAAGAGTGCGGTTGCTAGTTTATTCCCCTCATTTAATTGTGCAGAACCTAGGTAATGTGAACCCATAACGATCGCATGAATTACAACCAAGAGTAAAGCAGGTACGCTCAATAGATGAATCTGTCGCCAACGCTTACCTAAAGATTTTTGCCAGAAATCAAAGCTAGTCAAAGCAGCAGGAGTCATCAAGATTAATGCTACCGCACCTGCGCCCATACTCCATTGAAACTCTGGACGCAGAAACCAAAAGGCAGCAAAATTCCATTTTAATGAATGTTCTATCATGTGGAGACTGTGCGCTACAGATAACACAAAAGCTCCCACACCCAAAGCTCGACGATAACGCAAAGGTGAAGCCCAAATTCCACTAATCGGGCGAGCGATTAGGGCTAAAATTAAGCAGAATAAGGCAGCGTGTCCGGTGTAATCGACCATTGTATCGCCAGTTCGCAACACAGTAATGGCTCCAATGGCGAGAGTTACCCAACCACCCAAGCGGAATAATTGACTGCGCTTATCTTGACTGACTAGGGAAGCAGAAACACCCACACCTAACATGGTTGGTAGGGTTCCCAATCCAAAAGCGAGCATAGTTACCGCACCTATCCATACATTACCAGTTTCCGCAGCTTTTATTTGGGCAGCATATAAGAACCCACAAGGCATTAAACCCCAAGTCATCCCTAATAATGCAGGTGTCCACCATTTACTTTGTAAGGAAATATTGACCATTTCTTTACTGAGAAGATTGTGTAATTTTCCTTGTAATAATGGGTGTAAAACGGGAATTTTTGGGAGTAAATTGGGATTAATATGTCCTAAACCAAACCAAATCAACAGTAAACCTGTAAAAATGGCAATCCAACGCCGTAAATCGCTACCAATACCTGCTAACTGTCCCCCTTCGATCAAGACTGAACCTAATGCGCCAATCCCCGCACCAACTAGGGTATAGCTCAACATCCGCCCTAAGTTCAGTAAGATGTGAAATTTTAATTGCTGTCGCCAATCACGGGTTTTTTCTTGATGCGGTAACGAAAACGCCATTGTTAAAGGGCCGCACATGCCAAAACAATGCCCAAAACTACCCAAAAACCCCAGGATTGTCATGAGTAATAAATCAATCATAAGTAAATTCCTGAGTCCTTGGTGCTGAGTTTTGGATTAAAAAAGGTAAAAATAGTTTATTTTATAATGCGGAACTTTACGATAAATTAATCGCTCTGTCAAAAGACTAAATGTCAAACTTACTGTTTGCGCTATTTTTAAGTCTAAGATGCATAAGAGCGATCGCATGAAAAAATGGATATGGCTAGCGCTGTTACTCCTAGTGGTAGTTGTGGTTGTTGGTATTACAGGTACTGCCAATAATCAGTTATTAAAACAGCCTTCTTCACCGATAATTGCACAGAGTAGCCCTAATCAAAATACCCCATCGGCGTTACCTGTACCAATAGCTAAAGATTTGCAGGTGTCGGCACAAAAGTTATTTAACCATATTCAAAAGCTTAATTTTCAGCGTTATACCAACGATGAGCGATCGCGTACTCGTACTTATATTACAACTGAACTGCAAAAATTTGGCTGGAAACCCCAATTACAAAAGTTTCCTAACGGTGTAAATATCTTTGCTGAACGCCAGGGAACTAATAAACAAGCTGGTGCAATTTTAGTAGGTGCCCATTATGATACCGTTGCTGGTTCTCCTGGGGCTGATGATAACGCCAGTGGATTAGCTGTGATGCTGGAAGTTGCTAGAGTTCTTGGTGCTACTGCTACTCCGAGAACATTACAGCTAGCGTTTTTTGATTTAGAAGAAGCCGGACTTTTGGGTAGTAAAGCTTTTGTCAGCCAAAAAGCTAGGTTAAAAAATTTGCAGGGTGCGATCGTCATGGATATGGTAGGTTATGCCTGTTACACAGTCGGTTGTCAGCAGTACCCTACAGGATTACCAGTTAAACCACCCAGCGATCAAGGTGACTTTTTAGTAGTAGTTGGCGATACAGAACATTTACCTTTGCTGAATGCTTTTCAAAATTCTCAGTCTCATCCAGCGACAGCCTTAAATAAAAATGATGCCAATTTCCCAGCAGTTTTAACATTACCTATACCTTTAAAAGGGTTATTAGCACCAGACACCCTACGCAGCGATCATGCACCATTTTGGTATCAAGATATAGGTGCTGTATTAGTCACAGATACGGCTAATTTACGTAATGCTAACTATCATCAACCTAGCGATTTACCAAACACAATTGATCGTAATTTTTTTATAGGTTCAGCCCAAATTGTTCTCAACACTACGCATAAATTGTTAGAAAATGCAACGGATGGGTAGGGATTTTTCTGCCACCCCATATCACGAGTGTTATTTATTCATATATTCAAACTTTTCTCGCTTGCCCGACAGATCGCCCGCAGGCTATAAGCCACTGGCTCACGCTACAAAGCCTGCCTTTGCAGGCTTGTTTCGGTTAGCCCCACCCTTGATTGCAAGGCGGGCTATGAGTTTTGCGTTTAGGAAACTTAGGAAAGCCACTATTGAGTTAAGAATAGCCGCTACTGAGTTGAGAATAGCCGCTATTGAGTTAAGAATAGCCGCTACTGAGTTGAGAATAGCCGCTATTGAGTTAAGGAAAGCCACTATTGAGTTGAGGAAAGCCGCTATTGAGTTGAGGAAAGCCGCTATTGAGTTGAGGAAAGCCACTATTGAGTTAAGGAAAGCCACTATTGAGTTAAGGAAAGCCACTATTGAGTTGAGGAAAGCCGCTATTGAGTTGAGGATAGTGGCTTTTGTTGTTGGTTAGGAGTCGTGTAAAAGTAAGTTGAACAATTTAATTTTTGTAGTGCGGGCAGCGTTCGACTGAGCGATCACGCCGAAGTCTTGCCCGCGCGAGCAAGATGCTCGCACTACTTATTTTTACTTGATGCCTTAGCGAGTTTGCGATGCCTACGGCGGGCTTCGCCTACGCAAATGAATAAGTAGTTACACAAAATTAATTACCTTAAGCTAAAAGCTATATACGGCGCGTGTTGTACAAAAACTTTCGCCCTCATCCCCTAACCCCCCTTAAAAAAGGGGGCAAGAGAATCAAAGTCCCCCTTAAAAAGGGGGATTTAGGGGGATATAGCTACATTTTGCACTTAGCACAGAGATCTGTGTACACCGTAGCCCACCGGGAGAGGGGCTGGGGGTGAGGGCGAAACCCTTTCACCAAGCGGGTTTCACGTGTTTAAATATCAGCAGAAGGTTCTAACAACTGAACAGTAGTTTGTGGTGTTACTTTGACTGTGACTTTTTTATTAAAAGTCAGTCCGGTGTCACCTTTGTCAATCTGAATTGTGTCTCCAGAAATAAAGCTATTTTCTAGTAATTTAGTAGCGATGGGGTTTTCAATTTCCCGTTGAATTGCTCGTTTTAGGGGACGCGCACCATAAACGGGATCGTAACCTGTTTCTACTAAATAGTCACAAGCAGCAGCAGAAATTTCAAAGGATATTTTTTGCTCTTTCAGCAGATTTTCTACACGTTTCAGTTGAATATAGATAATATTCCGCATTTCTGAACGACTGAGGGTATGGAAGATCACAGGTTCATCCACACGATTGACGAATTCTGGGCGGAAGTGCGATCGCAAAGCTTCCATTACCCGATTTTGCATCATTGCATACTTGGAGTCATCACCAGATACATCGAGGATGTGTTCGCTACCGATGTTACTGGTCATCACAATCACCGTATTGCGAAAGTCTACTGTTCTACCTTGAGAATCAGTAATTCTTCCGTCCTCCAAAACTTGCAATAAAATATTGAATACATCGGGGTGAGCTTTTTCGACTTCATCCAATAACACCACAGAGTAGGGATGACGGCGCACAGCTTCGGAAAGTTGACCGCCTTCTTCATAACCAACATACCCTGGAGGCGCACCCACTAACCGAGAAACTGAGTGCTTTTCCATATACTCGGACATATCCAAGCGGATTAAAGCATCATCAGAATCGAAGAGAAACTGTGCTAAAGCGCGGGCGAGTTCGGTTTTACCTACCCCTGTAGGCCCCATAAACAAAAATGAGCCGATCGGACGGCTGGGATCTTTCATCCCCGCCCTGGCGCGACGAATGGCTGCGGCTACGGCTAATACTGCTTCTTGTTGTCCAATTACTCGTTGATGTAAATGATGTTCAAGTTGGAGTAATTTCTGTCTTTCTGACTCCATCAGGCGATTTACGGGAATTCCTGTCCATTTAGCGACGATTTCCGCAATATCGGCTTCTGTAACTTGCTCTCGTAGCAGGGTAGCGCCTGTACTTTGAATTTTTAACAGTTGTGCTTCTTTAGCTTCGCGATCGCGCTGTACTCCTTCTAATTTGCCATACTTCAATTGAGCAGCTTTATTTAGGTCATAATCTCGTTCTGCTTGCTCAATTTGTACCCTTAAAGCGTCTTCTTCTTTCTTTAAACCACTAATTGCTTCCAATAGCTGCTTTTCACCTTGCCATTGATCGTTAAATTTTTGCTGTTTAACTGTCAGAGTGCTAATTTCTTCTTCAATTCGCTGCAAACGTTCCTTGGTTTGCGGCGTACCTTTATCTTCCCCAGCTAATGACAGCTTTTCCATTTCTAGCTGCATCAGGCGACGGTCGATAGTTTCCAATTCCGCCGGTTTGGATGTAATCTCCATTTTTAACTGAGCGGCGGCTTCATCTACTAAGTCAATGGCTTTATCGGGTAAAAAGCGGTCAGAAATATAACGCGCTGATAAAGTAGCTGCGGCTACAAGTGCGGAATCAGAAATTTTGACGTTGTGATGCACTTCATAACGTTCTTTCAAACCCCGCAAAATGGAAATTGTATTTTCTACAGTGGGTTGATCGACAAATACCTGCTGAAAGCGCCGCTCTAAAGCTGCGTCTTTCTCAATGTGTTTGCGGAACTCATCTAGAGTAGTCGCGCCAATACAACGCAACTCACCCCGCGCCAACATGGGTTTAAGTAAATTTCCTGCATCCATTGACCCTTGTTGATTGGAACCTGCACCCACAACGGTGTGCAGTTCGTCAATAAATAAAACGATTTGCCCGTTTGATTCCGTAACTTCCCGGAGAACTGCTTTTAATCGGTCTTCAAATTCACCTCGGTATTTCGCACCGGCAATTAAACTACCAATATCGAGAGAAATTAGCTGACGGTTTTTTAGCGATTCGGGAACATCACCGTTTACCATGCGTTGAGCTAAAGCTTCCGCGATCGCAGTTTTCCCAACTCCCGGTTCGCCAATTAATACGGGATTATTCTTGCTACGGCGCGATAATACCTGAATAACCCGGCGAATCTCGTCATCTCGTCCAATTACTGGGTCAAGCTTGCCTAATTTTGCTTGTTCTGTCAAATCTCTGCCAAATTTTTGCAAAGCTTCATAGCGAGACTCTGGGTTTTGATCCGTAACTTTTTGACTACCACGCACAGTTTTTGTCACCGCTTCTAGCTTACTAATATCTAAATTAAAGCCTTTCAGGAGTCGCCGCCCAATCCGCTCATCCTCTGCAAAAGCCAGCAATATATGTTCTACAGAAATAAAGCCATCTTTCATCCTGACGCGATTTTCTTCAGCGCGATCGAGGAGAACATCTAAACTACGTCCTAAGTACAGTTGATCGCTTTTACCCACTCTCGGTTGTTTTTTGGTAAAAGCTTCCAGTTGCTCTTGCAAGCGAATCGGATCGACCTCAGAGCGGGCGAGAATACGTATTGCTAAACTAGTAGGTTCTTCTAACAGAGCAATAATTAAATGTTCAACATCTAGTTGCTGTTGTTGATAAGCACGAACTATATCCTGAGATTTGACAATTGCTTCCCAGGCTTTATCAGTAAATTTATTGGGATCTGTAGGTTGCATCTTGAGAATTTTCTGGTGGAGATTTCAAATTTAAGAGCCACTGTCAGGTTGACTTGGCTGACATTAGGTGGCGATTTTTACTGTATAAATTGGCGATTAGGGAGGAATAAACGCACAAAAAGCGCAATATATAGCGATGTTCTGACTGCCTGAGAAAAGGGGCTAGGGGCTAGGGGCTATGGGCTAGGGTTTTGGATTTAATGCAAAGGAAAAGCTTTATATCCTAACTTCATATTAAATATCGAAACATTATTGCCATGTATTAGCTTGTATCTGAAGTTGCAATTTAAACTTAGTAATTGATTGTAGTGCAACACATTACCTATTTTGTGAGATCTGCCTATAAGTCATGCTATCGCATAGAGTTGAGCTTTCTCACCGCATCTAGCCACTGCTGAGTAGACTCAATAAAATCACAAAAGTCATTTACAGTAAATTTGTTAATCAATTTTCAGATGAGGTTGTTAACAGCTAAATCTTTCAGTTCCATAACATAGAGATACTTTAACAAACAGCTATTTGTGGTATGAGTTTGTTTGGAGAAGTACGAAGTAATCGAAATTACTTCTCTACAATTTTTGGCGATCGCGATCGCAATGCCTGAGTCATCCAGTCTTGACTGAAAATCAGATTACTCGGAAAATTAATCTTTAGCCCCAGGCAATGCTTCGCGCTAAACTGGGCGAGCCGAATTATTTTGTGATAATTACTGCGCTACCAGTGTTTGTGATTCCTGTTTTTTCTCCTGTCCCTGAGTACCCAATTGAATCAGTTCTACTTTATACCCATCTGGATCTTCTACAAATGCAATGACGGTAGTCCCGTGCTTCATTGGGCCAGGTTCCCGCACTACCTTACCGCCACGTTTTTTGATTTCTTCACAAGTGCCATAAATATCATCTACACCAAGGGCAATATGACCGTAGGCATCACCTAAATTGTATTTTTCCACCCCCCAGTTGTAAGTTAATTCGAGAACTGTATGGTCACTTTCGTCACCATAGCCGACAAAAGCTAGCGTAAATTTCCCATCTGGATAATCTTTTCGTCGTAATAATTTCATTCCCAGGACTTCGCTGTAGAATTTCAAAGACTCTTCAAGATTGCCCACCCGTAGCATTGTATGAAGTAAGCGCATCATTAACTCCTGATTAGTTCTTTACCGATTTTAATTTGCTACGCAGGGATAAGGGGGATAAGGAGGACAAGGGGGACAAGGAAGACAATTGTAGAGACGCGATTCATCGCGTCTGCCCCATGCCCAATGCCCCATACCCAATGCCCCATGCCCAATGCCCAATGCCCATACCCAATTGTCAATCAGTTGACGTAATCACCGGAAATATTCTTTAATCTCAGCCTACAGCGTCACGTAAACGCCTATGCTAGCGATTGGGTAAATGACTGACTGTACTGTTGGCGATTGTTAAGCGATCGCATTTCTAAACAAGGAAACAAAGGATCAACCACACATGAGTACAATTTTAGATTCTGCCATTGAGGCAATTGTTGCCCGTGAAATTCTCGACTCGCGGGGTAGACCTACAGTTGAAGCAGAAGTACATTTGCTCAACGGTGCTGTAGGATTGGCACAAGTTCCTAGTGGAGCCTCTACCGGCACTTTTGAAGCCCACGAACTGCGGGATAAAGATAAAAGCCGTTATGGCGGTAAAGGCGTACTCAAAGCAGTGCAAAATGTTCAGGAGATACTGGCACCAAAGTTATTAAACTTGGATGTTCTCAACCAAGAACTCCTCGACCGGACAATGATTGCCCTAGATGGTTCTGCCAACAAAGCTAATTTGGGTGCAAACGCAATTTTGGCAGTTTCTCTCGCCGCCGCCAAAGCTGGTGCTGAATCCCTGGGAATTCCCTTATATCGCTACTTGGGCGGGCCTTTAGCGAATTTATTGCCAGTACCATTGATGAACGTGATTAACGGTGGTGCCCACGCAGCAAATAACGTAGATTTTCAAGAGTTTATGATTGTCCCAGTTGGTGCTTCTTCCTTTAAAGAAGCTTTGCGCTGGGGTGCGGAAGTATTTGCAACCCTGAGCGAGGTCTTGGATGAGAAAGGGTTACTAACTGGTGTGGGCGATGAAGGTGGCTTTGCACCAAACTTAGAATCGAATCAGGTAGCCTTGGAATTGCTAGTTGCTGCTATTGAAAAAGCAGGTTATAAACCCGGAGAACAAGTAGCCTTAGCTTTAGATGTAGCTGCTAGCGAATTTTACAAAAATGGGCAGTATGTTTACGATGGTAAACCCCATGCACCTACAGAATTTATTGACTATTTAGCCCAGTTAGTTAGCCAATACCCCATTGTCTCCATTGAAGACGGCTTACATGAAGAAGATTGGCAGAGTTGGCAATTGCTCACCCAGAAGTTAGGTTCCCAGGTGCAATTGGTAGGCGATGACTTATTTGTAACTAATGCTACCCGCTTGCAAAAAGGCATTGAACAAAAAGCCGGCAACGCCATTTTGATTAAACTCAATCAAATTGGTTCTTTGACAGAGACTTTAGAAACAATTGACCTCGCTACCCGCAACGGTTTCCGCTCAGTAATTAGCCATAGATCCGGTGAAACCGAAGACACCACCATCGCGGATTTAGCAGTTGCTACCCGTGCAGGTCAAATTAAAACAGGTTCTTTATGTCGTAGCGAAAGAGTTGCCAAATACAATCGCTTGCTGCGCATTGAAGATGAATTAGGCGATCGCGCCCTGTATGCCGGTGCAGTTGGCTTAGGGCCGAAGTAGGGGCATGGGGCTAGGGGCTAGGGACAAGGGGGACAAGGGGGACAAGGTAGGCTGTTGTAGAGACGCGATTCATCGCGTCTGCCCAATGCCCAATGCCCCATGCCCAATGCCCCATGCCCCATGCCCAATGCCCCATGCCCCATGCCCAATGCCCCATGCCCCATGCCCCATGCCCAATGCCCAATGCCCCATTACGGATAAAACCCCAACTTAGGCAACCCTAAAGTTTCATCCCAACCCATCATGATGTTTAAACACTGAATCGCTTGACCCGCTTGCCCTTTAATTAGGTTATCGATTGCTGACATCACAATCACGCGCCTGGTACGCGGGTCAACTTCTATACCGATATAGCAAAGATTGCTACCGCTTGCCCACTTAGTCTGCGGGTAGACGCCGCTTTCGCAGACTTTGACCCAAGGAGCATTACGGTAAAAAGCATTATAAATTGTTACCATATCATCCCTGACAAGACCGGGATCGCGGAGTGTGGCATATACAGTAGCCAAAATCCCGCGCACCATTGGGATGAGATGGGGTGTAAATTGAACTGTGAGTTCGTGTCCAGCCAATTCGCTACAAATTTGCTCAATTTCTGGGGTATGGCGATGACGCGCAACTCCGTATGCAGCGAGGGAGTTGTCTGCCTCAGCTAAGAGCATATTAATTTTCGCTTGTCGCCCCCCGCCAGATGTACCAGATTTAGCGTCAATAATGGCGGTTTCGGGCATAATTAAGCCCTGCTTTAAGAGTGGTGAAAGTGCTAGAAGACTAGCTGTGGGATAACAACCGGGACAGCCTACTAACTGCGCTTCGGCAATGCGATCGCGATAAAGTTCTGGTAATCCATAAACTGCTGAAGCCGCTACTTTTTGATCGCTTCTTTCGGTGCCATACCAAGTGGTGTAGGTTGCCAAATTCGTAAATCGATAATCGGCACTGAGATCCAGCACTTTAATGCCTTTTTCTATCAGTTTTGGCGTAATTTGGCAAGCCAGACCATTTGGTAAAGATAAAAATACTGCTTCACAGCGCTGGGCGATAATTTCTGCATCTACCGCTTCGATTGGCAGGTTAATTGCATGAGCCAGATGGGGGTAGAGATCCGCAAAGGGTTTACCTGCACTACTCTCACCGCCTAAATAAACTAGTTCGACTTCTGGATGATCCATCAGTAAGCGAACTAACTGTACTCCGCCATAGCCTGACGCGCCAACAATCCCAACTGGTACGCGTCCATTTTTGCCCATAATGATGAAATCCTTATCTGCTTTTGTTTATTAGTTCTTAGCTATCAACATATCAGCGACCAGATACGCAACGCGCAATAGCCACAGAATTGAGCCAGGGTATAGATGGCTGCAATCTTAATAGCAATGAGATTCTATAGTCTCACCAAAAGTCAGTTTTTGCGTTTTTTCTTCCCAGGGGTGGGAATAGCAACTGCTTGCTGACTTCAGTACATAACAAATCAAACCTTGTGAAAATGTCATATTCACAATCCCACACCTTTTATTAATGGTATGAGCTTGACAGTATACTGCCGTTAAAGACGTATTGCTGCTGCATTTGAGTAATAAACCTTAATTTTAAAGCAGAAATTTTAGTCATGATATCAATTCATTGAAAGCGGCGGGAAACTCCATCCCCTTGTGGGTGCGTAGGGTGCGCGCCCCGCCGCTTGGGGCATTGGGCATTGGGCATTGGGCATTGGTAATTTCTTCCCCATGCCCGATGCCCCATGCCCGATGCCCAAAAACTCCATCCCCGTTCGGCTGACGCTCACGGCGGAAGCCTTGTGGGTGGAGTTTTTCATTGCCAATGTACGCCTATGCCTATTAAACGAGTTACAATCTAAAAGAGGAAATTGTAAAAAAAATTTACTTTTGGTAGCTGGAATTACTCTGTGTCAAAGCCTAAGACTAAACAGCAGTCACAAGCCACTTCTTTAAACTCTAGCGATCAGAGCAATGGAATAGCTCCGCTAGAGCAAACGCTCGATCGCTCGCCTGAGTCAGAAAATGATGGCCTAGCGTCAGCTGATAACAGTAATAGTTCACCATTTAAGTTTGATTCCATTGACGCGGCTTTAGCGGATTTAAAAGCTGGTCGGGTCATCGTCGTGGTAGATGACGAAAATCGCGAAAATGAAGGCGACTTAATTTGTGCAGCCCAATTTGCGACACCCGACACCATTAATTTCATGGCAGTGGAAGCTAGGGGATTAATTTGTCTGGCAATGACAGGCGATCGCCTGGATGAACTAGACTTACCGTTGATGGTGACCAAGCTTACCGACACCAACCAGACAGCTTTTACCGTCAGCATTGACGCTGGGCCTCATTTAGGCGTCAGTACCGGGATCTCCGCCGACGATCGCGCCCGGACTATCCAGGTAGCCCTGAATCCAGCCACCAAGCCTTTAGATTTACGTCGTCCCGGTCATATTTTCCCGATTCGGGCTAAAGAGGGCGGCGTACTCAAACGCGCAGGACATACAGAAGCGGCTGTAGACTTATCTCGATTAGCAGGGTTATATCCGGCTGGGGTAATTTGTGAAATCCAAAACCCCGATGGTTCAATGGCGCGCTTACCCCAGCTAATTGAGTATGCTCGCAGTCACAATCTAAAAATTATTAGTATTGCTGACTTAATTAGTTATCGCCTCCAGCACGATCGCTTAGTTACCCGCGAAAGCATTGCTGATTTACCTACCCAGTTCGGTCACTTTAAAATCTACGCTTACCGCCATACCCTAGACAATTGCGAACATGTAGCCATTGTCAAGGGCGATCCCGCCAGCTTCAAAGACCAAGAAGTGATGGTCAGGATGCACTCAGAATGTTTAACTGGTGACGCCTTAGGTTCATTGCGCTGCGACTGTCGAATGCAATTACAAGCCGCATTAAAGATGATTGAAGCGGCTGGACAAGGTGTTGTCGTATACCTGCGTCAAGAAGGGCGAGGAATTGGTTTAATTAACAAACTCAAAGCCTATTCCTTACAAGATATGGGCTTGGATACAGTAGAAGCCAACGAGCGCTTAGGATTTGCGGCTGACCTGCGAGATTATGGTATGGGCGCGCAAATGCTCATGGATTTGGGTATCAAAAAAATCCGTTTGATTACCAATAATCCCCGGAAAATTGCAGGCGTTAAAGGCTATGGCTTAGAAGTAGTCGATCGCGTTCCGTTATTGATTGAGGCGAATGACTACAATTCTTACTACCTAGCCACCAAAGCACAGAAACTAGGTCACATGCTGCTGCAAACTTATTTAGTCACAGTAGCAATTCATTGGCAAGACGATCCCGAATCGGTGACACAACGCTATGAACGCCTAGAAAAAATTCGGAATTTGGCGAAAAATCATCACCTATTGCTACAAGAAGAAGCGCGACCATTAGCGATCGCTCTTTTTGATAAACCATCCTTAACAGTACACTTAGGTTTTGACCAACCGAAAGTAGCTGCTAGCGATTGGTATCAGCAAAAAAATCATCCTTATCTCCAAGCGATCGCCCAAATTCTCGACCATTTAGTCAGTTTACCGGAAATCCAAAAACTCGAATTCCTGATTTCAGTCGGTAACGATCCGCTAACGAATCTACAAGTTCAACTAGATCGCCAGACCTTTACAGATGGTACATTACCCTCAGCAATTTGCGATCGTTTAGAAACTCAGCAAATCTACAGCTTTAGTAATTCGTAATACCCTTCGGGAAGCCGCTTTGCGTCTACGTAATTCGTAATTCGTCATTATCATGAATTACAATTCTCCTCTTCTCTCTGTGTTCTCTGCGCCTCTGTGGTTCAATAAAATACAGCAGATTGCAACTTGGTGAGGTATAGATAATTATTAAGGGCATGGCAGTGCCATGCCCCAAAACGCCCTAAAATATGCTGTATCTTGCCTAATACTTACGAATTATCAATTAGGAAATACTTTGACGGTAAGAATGAAGTAAATAGAAAAACTTATTAAAATCAAAACTGAGCGGATCGACTCTTTGACCTGAACGATCTACAGCTTGATGAGTTGTGATGCGATCGTCAGGAACTTGGCTTTGAGCAATTAACCAAGCCAGAGAATAATATTGTGCATCAGTATAGCCACTATGCGATTGAATGCGATTATTCCCCCAAGCTTCCGGCGGTGTTTCCAATGAAACATGATAGGCAAAATTATTCACCGATGGCGGTAAATTCGGGTTAGTTTTCACCGTTTCCAAACCATCAGGCCCCTGAAATACCGAATTACCTGCACCAAAAGCCCGCTTTTCTGGTGGGATGAGATAAGCTACCGTTCCATCTCGCCTAATTAAAGTGTGATAACTCGCTTGGATATTTTCATTATCATGCGGTGTTTGAAAAAAGTTAATTGCGCTTGAGGCAGAATTACCAGTTTCATGTAGCACGATAATCGGCTGATTGCGTAATACTGCACCATAAATATCTTTGGCGTATCTTTCACCGTAGTTAGTTGGATTTACAGGTCGAACTTCATACCGAGGTTTATATTTAGCAAAAGCCGCCGTTGTTTTATACCTAGCTAAAGGCGGACTTTTTTTCACCCGTGATTTCAGCAACTCCTTTTGAGATTTACTTTCCTGAGTTTTCGCTGATTGTAATTGTGCTTTGGGATACTCACTCCATGATGTGATATCTGACATCGCGCTGGCAGTATCGCTCTGTGGTTTGGGGGATTTTCCAGCAAACAGCGCCAAAATTAGAGTGGCGAACAATAGGCAAATTAGCATAACCTTAGTCGCCCATTCTCTAAATCTCATTTTTTTATACTTATAAAACAGCTATTGTAATTTTAATATCTTGAATTTATTGAAAACTAGGTTACTAGTATACTTGTTAAACTTCCGTAATTTTGTTAAGCCAGCCTGATATTGTTTCTGAGTCAGAATTTCAGACAGTGGCCTAGAAAACCAATTGCTCAACTAACAGAAACGCTACAGCCGCACTCCCTAGAGGAACGGTTAAATTATCAATACCTAACAGGGAAACGGCTTCTAAGGCTGTAGCTACAACCGCTACTAACAGAGATATTACCCAAGTTTGCCAAATATTCCCTTGGACACCAAGCAAAATTAAACTGCTGACGAGGTAACTAACTAGAGTCATCGTCAATGAGCCTTCCCAGCTTTTTTGGGAGCCAAAAACTTTATACTTATGTTTACCAAAGCGCTGACCAATTAAAGCTGCTAATCCATCTCCCCATGTCATGACTAAAATACCTAAGGCTGCGTAATGGGGTTGTTGCAGATACCAAAAGCAACCAATGAGAATACCGAAACTAACAGCGTAGAAAAATGTCCCCAAACTTTGACGCCCAACGCTATTAATTCCTGGGAGAATCGGTAAGCGGTAGGACAATAAGGTGACTGCGCTACCTAAAATTGAAGCTGTAATGCCAAGACTAGCCGGAATATTTAACCACCAAGCTAGTAAAATCACATTACCAATGCCAATATGCGCTATCTTGCGGACAATTTCTGGATCTTTATGGTCGAGACGATTAACTGCCCAAGCGATCGCTAAAATAAACAATACCCAAACCGCAATGATCGCAATTTGTAGCCATAAAGGAGAAATTGAGTCTAAAGCAGGAAAAGTATTCACCAAAGATATTACTAGAAAGAAAAATTGGCGTCCTCATTCTACTTTATTAGATTTGGTTGCGACTATGAAAATAATATTGATTTGGCTGATTCAGGGCTACAGAATGTTTATTTCACCGTTATTTCCCCCAACCTGTCGTTTTCAGCCGACTTGTTCTATGTACACCATGCAAGCAATTGAGAGATTTGGTGCTTTGCGGGGGACTTGGATGGGAATTCGCCGCATCTTACGCTGTCATCCCTTTCATCCCGGTGGTTACGATCCAGTACCAGAGGTAGTTGAAAAAACCAAAGATTGCTGCTGATGGTTCATTTGATGAATTTTGATTTAACCTCGTCCATTTTGAAACCAGGAGTAGTGCGGGCAGCATTCGACTGAGCGCTCACGCCGAAGTCTTGCCCGCTACTACCACCAGGGAGCAAGATGCTCCCACTACTTTTAAAACTATGGTTCTCAAAATAGATGTGGTTTTGTTTCTATATCCCCGACTTTTAGAAAAAATCGGGGAGCTAATTAGCACTCTCAATCTAAAATCTAAAATCTAAAATCCAAAATCCAAAATAGCGAATGAGACCCTATCATCAAATAGAAATCTGCGAATGTGGTGAACCATTAGTAGAGATTCCTTTAAAACTATTTGCTGTGGAATCTCCCCATCCCTATGAAAAATTAGGCGCACCTTATGGAGTACATTCTCCCTATTATTTGCGGCAGATTGTGGTAGAAAATTTAATTCAAGCGCAAAATTACCTCCAATTACTGCGTCCTCATTGGTACATTCAAATATTTGATGCTTATCGTCCGGTAGCTGTGCAGCAGTTTATGGTCGATTATAGTTTTGCACAAGCCTTAAATGAGAGAGGATTAACTGAAGCGGAGTTATCGCCAACCCAACGCCAAGAAATTTGGGAATTAGTTTATCAAATTTGGGCGGCTCCTAGCTTAGATGAAAAAACGCCCCCACCTCATAGTACAGGTGCAGCAATAGATGTGACTTTGGTAAACGAGCAAGGACAAATTGTTGATATGGGTTCGCCAATTGATGAAATGTCAGCGCGATCGCTTCCTGATTACTATGCTAATAATCAAGATCCACAAGCACAGCAATATCATGCGCATCGTCAGTTATTATGCGATGTCATGTTAAAAGCTGGTTTTCAACGCAACCCTAGAGAATGGTGGCATTTTTCCTTTGGCGATCAAATGTGGGCTTGGTTGTGTAATCAATCCAACCCAAACAATTCTTTTACATCTCGCTATGGGCGGCTGAAAATAGATGCATAAAAGTAGGGCGTTGCAATGAAAATAGTGGCGATGGCTGTCATTTGTCATTTGTCATTTGTCAGAGACGCGATTCATCGCGTCTGTACAATTGGCTTCTGTCCCCCTTGTCCTCCTTGTATCCCTGTTCCCCTTAACCACTGAGGAGGTTTTTTGAAACAGCGTTCATTTGGCTTAAAAGCAATTGTTTTTTATAAAGCTTTTACTGCTTCACTATTGATGGTTACTTCTATAGCTTTGTTATTTGCCTTAAAAAATTATCAATATCTGGAAGAATTTTCTCAAGATTATGTTTTAGAAGGTAAAGCCAGAATTATTGATTGGATTGTGGAAAAAATTCTTAACTTTAATCCTAAAACTTTAGCTTTTAGCGGGATTGGTGCGGGTATTTATGCAATTGTTACTGCCATTGAAGCTATTGGTTTATGGTATGAAAAGCAATGGGCACATATTTTAGTATTAGTCCTCGTCGGTATCAGTATTCCACCAGAAATTTATGAACTAATTCGGGGAATATCCCCCATTAAATTAATTGTATTTATAATTAACGTAGTGGTTTTCTGGTATTTATTTCGTAATTTTCCTAAGCATAAATAATCAATTAAAAAAGTCTGTAATTTTGAATTTTGAATTTTGAATTGTTAACTTCTCCCCTTCTGCCATCTGCCCTCTGCCTTTCTTCACTCACAATTATTTTTGCAAAAGCGCGATCGCACAATGCATAATTTTAACTTCATTGACAATCCGCTCTAACTCTGTAGAAAGGGTAGTTTGTTCGCGCACAGCTTGTAAGGTGGGGGTTACAGCATAAGGATTTGTGGCTATTTCTGATATCCGCACTGTATGTAGCTGTTCAATTTCATTGTGAATTGCTTCGAGATAACTATCTAGTTCTGGTAAGGGTTGTGGTGGCTGTTGCTGTTGCAGTGCTTGGGCTAAGTTCTCTAAAACTTGGATAATCGCATCAGCTAATCGCTTGAGTTCAGTAAATTGATAATCGCCGCTAAATTCTTGTAAATGTTCGCCTAAGGTTGTCACTGAACTAAAAAAAGCGCGAATATAAATCATTAGCGTCATTACAGGTTCGATTTCACCCTGAACGTGACGAGGTTCGCTAAATAATCTTTGTGCAGCCGCCTCAGCATTGGCGTTTTCTATGGCAGCTTGATGGCGTAGCTTGTTAATAGCATCAGCAGTATCTTGTCGAGAATTGAGATAATTAGCAATGACTTGTTGAAAGTAGACAAGATTTGCACGTATGGTTTTTTCTAGTTGGGTGGGGAGTTGCTGACGTTCCCAACGGGGAAACAACAAATAACTACCCAGCAGTACTAATACTCCCCCAGCAAGGGTATCAACAATCCGTAATACTCCAATCTGCCAGCCACCTGTACTAATAACATTCAGTAACAGAATGATTACGGGAGTCTGCATCATAGTAAATAGGCTGTAGCTTAACGATCGCACTGACATCGCCGTAAACATCAGCAGCAAAATCCAAATTGCGATCGCCACGGGATTCTTGATTAGTAAAACTAGAGCAATACCAATTATCCCACCGATGAGAGTCCCCAGAACTCTTTGCACTGTTGTCTGGGTAGTTCCGCCAAAATTCGGTTTAAGTGCAACTACGGCTGTTAGGGTTACCCAATAGCCTGTGGGAAATTGCAATATTGAGGCTACTAATTCGGCAATTGTGGTAATTAATGCTAGGCGTAAGGCGTGACGAAACAAAACTGAATCAAAATTAAGATTATCCCGCAGCGTGTTTATCCAAGAAAATCCCTCTGATGGCTGTGGAGGTGAAATTTCTCGGCAAATATGGCTATGGCGTTTTCCTGTACGCAAATTTGCCACAATCTCAGCATCGGTATGAAGCTGTTGAGTCAGCTTTGTCAGACTAGTTGCAATCTTCCGTAAGTTAACTAAATCCGCATATTCATCTGTGTGCAGATCGTTTGTTCGATTAACAACTTGACTGCGCAATATTAACCATTGATGTTCTAATGCTTCAATCTTTCGATCCAAATCTCCCAGGTGAACTGAAGTTCTACCTTTAACAATTGCTACTGAGAGAGTTTGTAGTGCAATTGCTAACTCTGTCATTACTTGCCAAATTTCCGACTGTAACCGAGAAAATAACGGACTTGGTGAAGCGATCGCTAATAATTCTACCTCAGCCACCACAGAATTAATAATTTGGTTGGCATCCTCAATTAAAATTAGTAACTGATTTCCCCGTAAATTCACTGTTTTTTGTCTAGTCCACACAGATGCCCAATTATTCCGCGCATCAGTTAAATCTTGTGTCACAGTATCCTGCGCTTGCAAAAATTGTTGTGCCCAATTTTGCATATCTTCCGGATTTAACACTCTCTGGCTGGCTAATTCCAAGAATTTACTCAATGAGAGGTAACATTTAGCAACAGACTCCATCACGGGTGTGTAAGGGCGTATCGTCCACAACCCTAAAGACAGCACCATTGCCCAAATTCCCCCAGCCAGAGATAACAAACATTGCCACAACACAGCAGATAAATCGGGAAATGAAGCAAATTTCGCCAGCGATACCACATACATAATCGAAATTACCAAGCTGACAGAAGCCGCCACACTGCCAAACAGCCCCGCTAAACCTGCGAGAAAGATGACAATGAATGTTGTGGGAAGCGCTAACCAAATAGTGCTGCTGACTAAATTTGCTAACAGGAACGCTACAGTTACCCCAATAGTTGCAGCCATCATCGCCGTGGCTTTTTGACGATACGCACCGCCCACATCTACCATATTCACGAACATCGCCGCCATAACTGCGATCGCACTAGCTGCACCATGACCTGTTATAATTCCGACAGCAATCGGCACACCTAGCGCCAAAATAGTCCGCAATCCGTAGACAAATGCTGGCTTACCCGGCTTGAGTTGAAACTGCTGTAACAGCCAACTAAAAGAACCTAGATTTGTAGATGGCATTATTGAGGCTGGGGATTGTGGGAAACAACTAAAGCGCGATCGCTTCTTCAAGAATTGTACCTAGTGGAAGAAGGCAGGAGGCAAACGGCAGATGGCAGAAGCTAAGAAAAGTTTGGCAGTTACAGCTTTGAACATGAATTTTTGAGAAAAAAGAGTGACAATTCGAGTTGTGAACACCATCGTTCAAGTTCTGAACACGGAAGTTGCAGCTTTGAACATGAATTGTCGAGCAAAAAAGGCGAATGTTTGACTGGCGAACACCATTGTTCAGGCTCAGAACTCGGAAGTTGCAGTTTTAAACAAGAATTGTCGAGTAAAAAAGGCGATCGCTTAAGTTCTGAACACGGAAGTTGCAGCTTTGAACATGAATTATCGAGTAAAAAGGGCGATTCCTTGACTTTTAACCCTCTTCAATCGGCAAACATCTCAGCCAAGATATCAAGAACTGCTCTTTGCTCATCAGAACTAATCGTACCGAGACGATTAATTAATCGAGTTTTATCTACTGTGCGAATTTGATCGAGAACAATCTGCCCATCTTTGTCTTGAAAGCGACAAGCTATCCTTGTGGGATATGGCTGACCTTTTGTAGTCATAGGTGCAACAATGACCGTAGCAATATGACGGTTCATCTCGTCTGGTGAAATCACTACACAGGGAAGTGTTTTCTTAATTTCAGTGCCAATAGTGGGATCGAGATTAACAAGGAACACATCAAAACGCTTGACTACCATTGCCATTCAGTCCGATCCCAGTCTGTTGTATTAACCTCATCTAAGAGAACATCATCGTGCCGTTCTGCCATTGCGGCAAAAGCTTCGTCCCACCCAACTCGTAATTGTGGTGCTGGACGAAGAATTAAGCGATCGCCATGAACCTCAATTTCCACCTCTGTACTAATACCACTTTGCTCTAACAGAGGTTTAGGAATACGAATACCTTGAGAATTACCGATTTTCACTATTCTGGTTCTAATAGCTGCGCCCATGTTGAGGTCACTTTGGAAATAATGGTAATTACATTGTAGATACAAGTTAATAAATTCTCAACAACAGCAAACAAAAAAGCGATCGCGGCATAAATTTTTTCTCTAACATCCTTTACCCCAAATCTCTCAGGAAAAATTTCTGATGAAAAAACTGATCTCCTTAGAGAAGAAACCAGGATAATGAAGCATAATTAACCTTTATAGCTTTGAATTACCAGCCACAAGCAAGCAGCTAAAATGCTGATTACTCAAAGCTTTCGATTCAACTCCACAAATTGACTATGAATCCAGAATCAGTCAAAAATTCTCTTAATATTTCGCCAGCGATACGAGTAGGAGTACTGGGTTTCGGCGGACTCGGACAAGCAGCCGCCAAGGTACTTGCTGGTAAACGGGAAATGATTTTAGTAGCAGTAGCAGATCAAAAAGGCTTTGCTTATGCTGCTGAAGGTTTAGATATCAAAGAATGTATTGCCACCTACCAATCTCAAGGTTCGGTGGGTTATTTAGAGCCAGTTGGGACTTTAACAAACAACAGTATTCAAGATTTAATCGATACTCAGCAACCTGTAGATGGGTATTTTCTGGCTTTACCCAATTTACCCAACGATTTTATTCCCTCTGTTGCCAAACAATTTATCGCCGCAGGTTGGCAGGGGGTACTTGTGGATGCAATTAAGCGCACCAGTGCAGTTGAACAACTACTGGCGATGAAAGCAGAACTGCAAGCCGCAGGTATCACCTACATGACAGGATGTGGCGCGACACCGGGATTATTAACAGCCGCAGCCGCCTTAGCCGCCCAAAGCTACGCCGAAATTCACAAAGTTGAAATTACCTTTGGGGTAGGAATTGCCAATTGGGAAGCTTACCGCGCTACCGTTCGTGAAGATATTGGACACATGCCTGGTTATTCAGTAGAAGCAGCTAGGGCAATGAGTGATGCGGAAGTAGAAGCCCTACTAGATAAGACTAATGGCGTGCTGACCTTAGAGAACATGGAACACGCCGATGATATTATGCTAGAGGTAGCAGGGATAGTAGGACGCGATCGCGTCACAGTTGGTGGTGTAGTAGATACGCGCAATCCTAAAAAACCCCTCAGCACCAACGTTAAAGTTACAGGACGCACCTTTGAAGGTAAAATTTCCACTCATACCTTTACTTTAGGTGATGAAACCAGTATGGCAGCCAATGTCTGCGGCCCTGCCTTTGGTTATCTCAAAGCCGGTCGGCAATTGCACCAACGCAGCATCTATGGAATCTTTACTGCTGCTGAAATTATGCCGCAATTTGTCAAATAAAGGGCATGGGGCATAGGGCAATTCAATTTTGGATTTTGCGAAAAGTCGGAGCGCCGGCTTCCGGCGATCTGAACTTTTCAAGACGGATTTCCGATTTTGGATTAGGTTTAAATCTAAAATCCAAAATCTAAAATCTAAAATTCCTAGCCCCTAGCCTCTAGCCCCTCTTCATTTCTGTTTTCATCTTCATCTACCCATTCTGGCTTTTGCATAATAAAGGGTAGTTCTGCACCTATTAGTCCCCGTTGAATACGTTCGGAAGTCTCGCTAAAGACTACAAACAAAGGATAAACAGAATTAGCCCCTTCACTAAAAATATGATGGTGGCGTTCGGGCATTAACCACTCATAATTACTATCAAGAAGAACTTGAGTCTTTCGCCACCGTCCTAATAAATCAGAAAAATCTTCATGGGGACGATGAATAAAAATTAAAATCTCCGCTCCCGTTTTAATTTTCCATTCTGGATCGCACATTAATATAGCGATATCACAAGGTACACAAGTTGTTTGGGCAGGTGTGGTTTCAGTTTGACGCAGACGCACAATAGGTAATGGAATAGAGATCACACTTTCATGCGGACGGCGCAGACTGGGAATCATCTCTAAGTATGGTCGATACTGTTTTAATAAAGCGATCGCTGCTTGATGATGACTATACTCTGCTAAAGTAGCTTCATAATCAGATTTTTGCACAGGCATATTTTTAAAAAGTCGAAAATATGAATAGTCAATAATAAAGTCGGAAGCAGAAACATTTCATACTTCCGACTTTGTTGTACAATCTTTTTTTTAGCCCATCTTTTCAAATACTTTGAACATCGGCAAATACATTGCTAACAAAATTGTCCCCACCATTCCCCCTAAAACCACAATCATCAGTGGTTCTAATACACTCGTTAATGCTTTAACAGCTTGCTCAACTTCATCTTCATAGAAATCAGCAACTTTCATTAACATTCCATCTAATTCCCCAGTTTCTTCACCAATACTAATCATCTGAATAGCCATAGCTGGAAAAACTGCTTCTTTTTGCAAAGCAACGCTAATCATCCCACCTTGCTGAATTTCTATCCGGGCTGCATCTATAGCATTAGCCACAATTTGGTTACCTGATGTATCCCGAACAATTTCTAAACAAGTTAGAATTGGTACGCCAGAACGAGTCAACGCCCCAAAAGTCCGGCTAAAGCGGGCAACTGCGGTTTTTTGAATCAAATCACCAAACAAAGGCATCTTCAAAGCAACACGATCCATAGTCAGTTTACCAACGGGGGTTTTGTAATACTGGTTATAGGCAATTTTCAAGCCTATAAATCCAGCAATAATTACTAGCGACCAAAAACTGCGTAATACCTCACTACAATTCATCAAAAATTGTGTTAGAGCAGGTAATTCTATACCGATATCTTTAAAAATTTTGGCAAAAATGGGAATCAAAAAAACCGTCATCCCAACGAAAATACTAGTTGCTAAAACACCTACAACAACTGGATAGGACAATGCTGCTTTAATTTGGTTTTGTAACCGAGCAACATCTTCTAATAACTTAGCTAAACGATTTAAAACTTCATCGAGAACACCACCAATTTCCCCAGCTTGCACCATACTGACATATAAATTATCAAAGCACTGAGGATGCTTTCGCATTGAATCGGAAAGATTTGTACCGGTTTGGACATCATTCCCAATGTCAGTTAAAGCCGCTTTTAATTTAGGATTGCTACACTGCTCTGCAAGTACACCCAAACTTCTCACAATAGCGACACCTGCATTAGTTAAAACGGCAAATTGACGCGAAAAAACCGCTTTATCTTTAACAGTTACGCTAACCATTGAGTTCTGAAATTTCTGTAGATCAAAACTGAATCCACCTTGAGATTCTTTTAAGTCTTGAACCACAAAACCTAAATCTCTGAGATTATTACGGGCTTGAGCCAGAGATTCAGCCGTTAATTTTTCAGTTCTGGATTTTCCTTGTCCATCCCGAACACGGGCAACATAGTTAGGCATAGGCTATAAATTCACAATAGTCAAGAGTCAATAGTCAATAATTAAGGGTAAAGAGGCAATATGTAATCAGCAATAGTTCTGATTTATTGTGCAACTGATTCCTCTGCCTCATTTACGCCCTTTGCCCTCTGATTTGTGCATTAATTAGTGGTGAGCTTTAGCCCCAGCACCAGCAGCTTGTGGTGGCGCTCCACCAATTAGACGTTGAATTTCATCCGGTTTAGAAGTCTTAGACATCGCTGCTTCAAAGGAGATAGTTCCAGCTTTATATAAATCGGCTAAAACTTTTTCTAGAGTTTGCATACCCAATTTACCGCCGGTCTGAATTGCTGAGTAAATTTGCGATGTTTTCCCTTCACGAATTAAGTTAGAAATAGCCGGGGTAATAATCATAATTTCTTGTGCCATTACCCGACCATATTCACCTGGTTTAGGATTTTTCTTGGGTACTAAAGTTTGGCTAAATACTGCCACTAAAGAGTTAGATAATTGTACCCGCACTTGAGTTTGTCTTTCATGGGGAAAAACGTCAATGATCCGGTCAACTGTCTGAGCAGCAGAGCTAGTGTGTAAGGTACCAAATACTAAGTGTCCAGTTTCCGCAGCCGAAATAGCTAAGGAAATTGTTTCTAAATCTCGCATTTCCCCTACCAGAATAATATCTGGATCTTCCCGCAAAGCTGCTTTCAAAGCATTAGCAAAACTTTTGGTATCTTCACCAAGTTGGCGCTGATGCACCAAGCTTTTAATTGGTTCATATACAAATTCAATCGGGTCTTCTACTGTCAAAATATGCTCGGCTTTGGTGCGGTTAATTAAGTCAATCATGGCCGCGAGAGTAGTTGTTTTACCAGAACCAGTCGGCCCAGTCACCAAAATTAATCCTCTGGGCTTTTCTGTCATTTCTCGTACTACATCTGGTAGCCCCAATTTATCAAAGTTGGGAATTTTAGAACTCAGTGCCCGCAAACATGCAGCATAGGAACCACGATCCTTATAAACATTGACGCGAAAACGAGCCAAACCCTTGACCCCATAAGAACAATCCAATTCCCAAGTCTGCTCTAAAGTTTTACGTTGGGTATTGTTGAGCATACTAAAGATCAGTCTCTGACACTGATCTGCAGTTAATATCTCGTCACCTATGGGGGTGAGTTTGCCACTGATGCGGAAATAGGGAGGTAAACCTGCGGATAAGTGCATATCCGAACCACCCATTTCAATCATCTGTTCCATCAAGTCTTCAATCATCATTTCCATAGTTTTACTTCCCTAGTTAGTTGTTGTTATTTGCTAGAAATGCGATTAATCGCGTCTGTACAATTGTTAGTTGTTGTTCGTGCATAAATATTTAGGCGATCGCCAATAAGCAATAACCAATGACTATTGACTAATCCGAAAAACGCGGTGTCATACAGTAGGGACAATCTAGCCATTCTGGTTGTAATGTGGCGTCACAAGTGCGACATGTTAATCCACTCTTGCGTTTAGCTTTTAATTCAGCTTCTAAACCGGTATCAGTGAATGTCACCCGCTCAACTTCTTCTAGGGTGGTGGAACCTTGGCGAACTAAATCCAAGCTGTAAGCCAGCAAGGTTTTCATTCCTTCTTCCACAGCTACTTCTTTAATGCGTTCTGTTGGTGCTTCTTCGTTAATCAGGGTTTGTAGGTTTTCGGTGATTCTCATGACCTCGTAAACACCACAACGTCCTTTGTAACCAATACCACTACAAGTTGGGCAAACCTGACCTTTAGCTTTGGCTTCGGCTTGGGCTTCGTTGGATAAGGTGTTAGCTTTGTAAAAAGTGACATTCACCTCTTGAGAAGCGGATAAACCATAACGCGCTAGTTCTTCGGTTGTGGGAGTATAGGGAACACGACAATCAGGACAAACACGTCTCATCAAGCGTTGTGCTAATACCCCAATCAAAGAACTGGAAACCATGAAAGGTTCAATACCCATTTCGCCCAAACGAGCGATCGCGCCTGGGGCATCATTGGTGTGTAAGGTAGTTAATACTAAGTGACCTGTTAAGGCTGCTTCAATCGCTGTTTTCGCAGTTTCCTTGTCTCGAGTTTCACCCACTAGTAACACATCCGGGTCTTGTCGCAGAAACGCCCGCAAAGCAGTGGCAAAATCTAGCCCTTTTTCACGAATTACCTGTACCTGGGTAATCCCTGGCAAACTGTACTCAACTGGGTCTTCTACTGTACTGATGTTAATTCCCGGAGAGTTCTTTTCGGCTAATGCTGAATACAGCGAGGTGGTTTTACCAGAACCAGTCGGGCCTGTGACCAAAATCAACCCAAAGGGACGACTAACCATGTCCTTAACAATATCTAAGGTTTCCTGGTCAGTAATCAATTTATTCAAACCCAGTTGTGTGGAGGAGTTATCCAAAATCCGCAGACAAACCTTTTCCCCATAGCGACTGGGTAGAGTATTGACTCGGAAATCCACCTTACGTCCCTCAAACATCCGGCGAATGCGTCCGTCTTGGGGTAAACGTCTTTCGGCAATGTCTAAGCTAGAGATGATTTTAAATCGAGCTGTCACCGCCGGAATGATTTTTTTCGGTAGCGGATCGAAAGCTTCACGCAGCACCCCATCCTTACGAAAGCGAATGCGTAGGTTTTCTTCCTGTGGTTCAATATGAATATCCGAAACCTTCTCATGTAAGGCTTTCGCCAAAATTCTATTAACTAGATTGATCACCGGCGCATCTTCTGCACCCTTCATCGCTGCGCCTAAGTCAGCTTCCATCTCATCCGGCGCATCATCTATATCGAGATTGTTAAGATTTTCCAGATCCTGATTGATATCTGTAAACTTTTCTTGCTCTAGATTTTTTTGCCGGATAGCTAATTCATCTAGGTATTGATTGATCAGCTTTTGGTAGTCCTCTTGGGTAATTACCATGCGCTGCAAAGCTAAACCTTGGGGGCGCAAGATGCGATTCAGGTCATCAGAAGCTTCCAGGTTATCTGGATCGACCATTGCCACTAAAACACAGGGTGGATTTTGGTCTTCATGTTTTGAGAGGGGGATTAAGCGATGGCGACGACAAATATCCACCGGGATGAGGGTTTCAATGAGTTTCCCCACCATCGTATTACCTAGCTGGTTGACTTCCGGATCGAGGAATTCAACACCGTATAGTATTTTGAGTTCAAATAACTGCTGTTTCTTGTATTGTCTGAGTAACTCAGGTGATAGTTGTCGCCCAGTAATTGACTCCAGCGTCTCCGTTAACGGAGTGCCGGATTTGCGGCTTTCAATTAAAGCCTGCCGCATCTGTTCGCTATTAACATAGCCAGACTGCACTAGCTTATTGCCAAAGGGCGAAAACTCTGTTTTGGTAGTGAGAGCGGTACTGCGCCGTTGCGGGGACGAGTAAGTCATAATTGAGCAATGAATAGGGAAAAACCTCTGAATAAAGTATTCCCAGGCTGTGGCAGATAATTCTCATTGACATTGAGTAAATTCCTGACAAAAATTTTCCTTGCTGCCGAAAAAATCCAGCACCACCAATCCAGCAGAAGCCATCTATACTCGATCCGCAACAGCAGCACTATAGCTTTTGCGCAAGCTAAAAATTTTCTTTTCAGTATTTTTATGTTAAAAACAATACTTGTATCTCAAAATTAAGGACAAAAAATATTCATTACCACTCATTCTCTGGATGTACTGCTAAAGCTACTAAATCCGTTCGGGTTACCGCCCTTAGAAGGTCTACGCTAAGACGTTGGCTATTTGTCACAATAATAGGACAGTGACATCACTTCCTAGAAAATTTGGCAAAAAATTCGCCGCATTCATCAGCCGTAAATCCCAACGGTTGCTAGATGTGGTGTAATGCCGTAAATAGTATCTGGGATGAGTGGACAATGATAGACGAAAATAAACAGGTAAACAATACAAGCCAACAATTGGGTGAACCCACAGAGGTAAAGCAAGCAATGAAGAGTGACTCCCCAGTCGAAATGAACCCCAACGACTCTGGCAGCGAAGTAACTGAGCCAGTAGCGCAAGATAATCTATCGGGAACTGCATCTACATCAGAAAATTCTGCCGCAGCGACTGAGAAAGTTGAACCGAATACAGCAGCTTTAGGAGAATTGACTCAACAAATCGAGTCACTCAAAGCGCAATTAGAAGAACGCGGCAATCAATATATGCGCATTGCGGCAGATTTTGAGAATTACCGTAAACGTAATCAAAAAGAAAAAGAAGATTTAGAAGTGCAGGTGAAGCGCAACACGATTACGGAATTATTACCAGTAGTCGATAACTTTGAGCGGGCGCGATCGCATCTCAAACCACAAACCGATGGTGAAATGACTATTCATAAAAGCTACCAAGGCGTTTACAAACAATTAGTCGATTGCTTAAAACGTCTTGGTGTCTCCCCCATGCGTCCTGAAGGTCAAGAATTCGACCCCAATCTCCATGAAGCGGTAATGCGCGAACCTACGGATGAACATCCAGAAGGAACAGTGTTAGAAGAGTTAGTACGTGGTTATTACTTGGGCGATCGCATACTGCGCCATGCAATGGTGAAAGTAGCTGCGCCTAAAGAAGATGCACCAGCACCAGACGATCAGTCGAGTCCGGCTAACTCATAAACTGTAGTTGCTCGCCTCACTGACCAAAAGTGCCTTGGTTTTTGTCAGGGCGAGCAACACTGAGCTGAAGTGCAAATAAAGATACTAACTGATGGATCGGATAGGAGAAAGGGAGACGAGGAAATTATCCGATAGGGAAACAAATTCCCCAAGCTTGATGCCTCAGACTCTATCTCTCATCAATATTTCCATCAGTATTTGTCTGTCACAAAAAAATCAAATAAGATAGTCCGCATAGTCCGCAGAGATTTGTAGCTACAAAAATCCGTAATAATACTGAATTGTATGGGAAAAGTTATAGGAATCGATTTAGGCACTACTAATAGTTGCGTCGCTGTTTTGGAAGGTGGGAAAGCAGTTGTAATTGCTAATTCCGAAGGTGGGCGCACAACTCCAAGTATTGTAGGATTTGGCAAGGGGGGCGATCGCTTGGTCGGTCAGCTAGCCAAGCGGCAAGCCGTGACTAATGCGGAAAACACAGTCTTTAGTATCAAAAGATTTATCGGTCGTCGTTGGGAAGAAACAGCAGCAGAACGCGAGCGATCGCCTTATACCTGTGTGAAAGGTCGAGATGATACCGTGGATGTACAAATTCGCGGACGTAACTATACACCCCAAGAAATATCTTCTATGATCCTGCAAAAGCTGAAGCAGGATGCAGAGAATTTCTTGGGCGAAATTGTAGATCAGGCAGTAATTACCGTACCAGCTTATTTCACCGATGCTCAAAGACAAGCAACTAAAGACGCTGGGACAATTGCTGGGCTAGAAGTTTTAAGAATCATTAATGAACCTACAGCCGCAGCTTTAGCCTTTGGTTTAGATAAACAAGACCAAGAGCAGCTAATTCTTGTCTTTGACTTGGGAGGTGGCACTTTTGACGTATCCATCCTGCAACTAGGAGATGGGGTTTTTGAAGTTAAGGCGACTAATGGTAATAATCAGCTAGGCGGCGATGACTTTGATGACTGTGTATTGCGCTGGATCATTGAAGGTTTCCTAGAACAAGAGAAGATAGACCTGTCACAAGATAAAATGGCATTGCAGCGCCTGCGCGAAGCTGCAGAAAAGGCAAAAATTGAACTTTCGAGTATGCTGAGTACCTCGATTAACTTGCCTTTTATCACTGCCGATGAAACAGGCCCCAAACATCTAGAACTAGAACTTACCCGCTCAAAATTTGAAGAACTTACAGGACATTTAGTCGTAGCCACCATCGAACCGATGACTCAAGCGATGAAAGATGCCGAGTGCAAAGCACAAGACATCGATCGGATTATTTTGGTTGGTGGTTCTACTCGCATTCCTGCAGTCCAAAACGCCTTGATCAAGTTTTTCAACGGGAAAACCCCCGATCGCTCCGTTAACCCCGATGAAGCAGTAGCTCTTGGTGCGGCGATTCAAGCTGGGGTGATGGGCGGAGAAGTTGATAATCTTTTGTTATTGGATGTCATTCCTCTATCTTTAGGGATTGAAACCTTGGGTGAGGTATTTACCAAAATCATCGAACGTAACACCACAATTCCTACCAGTAAAGGGCAAATTTTTTCTACAGCCGTTGATGGACAAACTTCAGTAGAAATACATGTCCTGCAAGGTGAACGAGCAATGGCACGAGATAACAAAAGTCTCGGTAAGTTCTTGCTAGCAGGAATCCCGCCAGCACCCCGTGGTGTGCCCCAAATTGAAGTTGCTTTTGATATCGATGTTAATGGTATCCTCAAAGTTTCTGCCCAAGACAAAGGCACAGGTAGAGAGCAGAGTATCAGAATTACCAATACTGGTGGTTTAACTAGTCAAGAAGTTGAGAGGATGCGCCAGGCTGCTGAAGTGTTTGCTGAAGATGATAGAAGGCGTAAAGAACTAGTTGAACTGAAAAATCAGGCTGAAAATCTATTCTTTAGCTACGAATCGACTTTAAAGGATAATGGTGAGTTCATTCCCGAAGAAATGAAAAATTTGGCTAATGAGAAAGTCAAACAACTGCAAGCAGCCATGACTAACTCTCAAATTTCTCTACAGGAATTCCAGCAGAACTTGGACGACTTCCAAAAAACTCTTTTTGCTATCGGTGCTAACGTCTACAACCGTGCTAACACTCAAGCTGGGGAAGAACCAAAAGTTGCCCAACAAGAAGTGGTTTCAGAACCAGAACAACCAATTAGTGGAACACTGATACCACAATTTAACTTTGATTTCGATGAAGAAAATACTGCACAGGCTGATTATGAAGCCATAGATTAGAGATTGGAAATTGGCGACAGGAAATTGGCGACAGAGAATTGGCGACAGATAATTAAAAAATTAAGAATTAAGAATTTACGTTCATTGTGAATTAAGTTTTGAAACTCTTGTAATTTGGTTGGTAGTCCCAAAATCATTATTTTGGGCACATCTAGAAAAATTGATGGGATAAAAGGTGTTTCTAATTCGCATCAGGCGTAATTTAGTATTAAGGGCTGGGATATGAGGTTTTAGGGATTGGTATGAGGAATTAGCGATTAAGTCTTTCCTTGTCCCTAGATCCCTATCCCTAGTTCCTCATCTCTAATTTTGCTAGATTGTAGAAACAAATTGCCGTGGGCTAGATACATCCCAGCACAGATACAAAAACGCTCTTAGGGGGGTTTTCCACACCTAATAGTGCGGCTAGCCCCTCTGGTGGATGGGCGGGTTTTTCCTTACCTACGTAGCACAATTGTAAAAGAGACAGCCTTAGGTAGTGAGAAGTCAGAGCAGGGTTCTGCTTTGCTCGTCCTTTCCGTAACTTTTATCGTCTCTGGTGAGCAAAGTACTTGTTGCTCAATACTTGCTGGTGATTTTTGTAAAGGGGAAAAGGTAAAATCAATTATTAACAAAATTTAACTACTACCTTTTGCCCTCTATTTTCTACCACGCCACATCCTACCAAGCTTGTACAAGCTGGAAAATCTCTAAGGACACAGTGGCTCTTGTGCTTTCTTCCTTCTAACTTTTACCTTTGCTATATGGCCCGCGACTATTATGAAATTCTGGGTGTCTCTCGTGACGCCGACAAAGAAGAAATCAAACAAGCTTACCGCCGATTAGCCCGGAAGTATCACCCAGATGTGAACAAAGAACCGGGAGCAGAGGAGCGGTTCAAGGAAATTAACCGCGCTTATGAAGTGCTTTCCGAGCCAGAAATGAGAGAGCGTTACAACCGTTTTGGGGAGGCTGGTGTCTCTGGTGCGGCGGCGTCTGGCTTTCAAGATATGGGCGATATGGGCGGCTTTGCCGATATTTTTGAGAGCATTTTCAGTGGCTTTGCTGGGGGAATGGGCGGCCCGACTCAAAGAAGACGTAGCGGCCCGGTGCGGGGTGACGACCTGCGATTAGACCTGAAGTTAGATTTTCGGGAAGCGGTATTTGGTGGTGAAAAGGAAATTCGCATTTCCCATCTAGAAACCTGTGATGTTTGTAGCGGTTCTGGTGCGAAACCAGGTACTCGCCCACGCACTTGTTCAACTTGTAGCGGTTCCGGTCAAGTCCGCCGGGTTACCAGAACGCCCTTTGGTAGTTTTACCCAAGTTTCTACTTGTCCTACCTGTAATGGTACGGGAATGGTGATTGAAGATAAATGTGATGCCTGTGAGGGTAAAGGCACAAATCAAATCACCAAGAAGCTGAAAATTACGATTCCGGCTGGTGTAGATAACGGTACTCGTCTGCGCATTTCTCAAGAAGGAGATGCAGGTCAAAGAGGCGGCCCTCCCGGAGACTTGTACGTCTACTTATTTGTGAATGAAGATGCAGAATTTCAGCGTGACGGCATTAACATTCTCTCAGAAATCAAAATTAGTTACCTGCAAGCAATTTTAGGCTGTCGTTTGGAAGTAGAGACAGTTGATGGCCCGGTGGAATTAATCATTCCCGCAGGTACTCAACCCAATACAGTGATGAAATTAGAAAATCGTGGTGTTCCGCGCTTAGGTAATCCTGTGAGCCGTGGCGACCATTTGCTGACGGTGCTGATTGATATTCCTAACAAGGTTACCCCAGAGGAGAGAGAATTGTTAGAGAAGCTAGCTAAAATTAAGGGAGAGCGCACTGGTAAGGGCGGTCTAGAAGGATTCTTGGGTAATCTGTTTAAGTAATGACTGTATCTTCTCTCTCATCTCCTGACGCTCAATTGGATTTGCGCGGTACTCCTTGCCCGATTAATTTTGTGCGGACAAAGTTACGTTTGGAAAAAATGCCACCGGGAAGTTTGCTAGAAGTGTGGCTAGATCCTGGCGAACCAATTGAGCAGGTTCCTGATAGCTTGTCTATGGCAGGCTATCAGGTAGAACAAATTGCAGATTGCACTGGTTATTTTTCCTTGTTAGTACGCCGTCCTGCGATCGCCCAATGACAGGAACAGTTAATTTCACCACTGGACAGTTATTAGGTACAGTGCTAGCTGTACAAGCTAATTTTTATCAAGTCCAGTTGGATATCACAGACAAGGAACCCCAGGAAAATAATGACGCAGAGAATTTATCACCAACAATTTCTGCGTCTTCCACTCCCCCTATGCTCCTATGCACCCGCAGAACGCGCTTGAAAAAAATTGGTCAACAGGTAATGGTGGGCGATCGCGTCGTCATTGAAGAACCAGATTGGGCTGGGGGACGCGGTGCGATCGCTGATGTCCTACCCCGGCAAACTCAGTTAGATCGTCCGCCAATTGCCAATGTCAACCAAATTCTCCTCGTCTTCGCTGTTGCCGATCCACCTCTGGAAGCCTACCAATTAAGTCGCTTTTTGGTGAAGGCGGAATCTACAGGCTTAGATGTGGTTTTATGCCTGAATAAAAGCGATTTAATCTCGCCACAAATGCAACAGCAAATTAGCGATCGCTTGCTAGCTTGGGGTTATCAACCGCTATTTATTAGCGTGCAAAATAGTATAAATATTGACCAAATATCTCATTACTTAAATCAGAGAATTACTGTAATTGCTGGCCCGTCTGGAGTTGGCAAATCTAGTCTTATTAATTCCCTAGTTCCCGATGTAAATTTGCGCGTCGGTGAGGTTTCAGGGAAATTAGCGCGCGGTCGTCACACTACCCGCCATGTAGAATTATTTGAATTACCTAGCAAAGGTTTACTCGCAGATACTCCAGGTTTTAACCAACCAGACCTCGATTGTACTCCCGAAGAATTAGTTTATTATTTCCCTGAAGCCAGAGAGCGGTTAGCTACTGGTAGCTGTCGCTTTAGCGATTGTCTGCATCGAGATGAGCCTGATTGTGTGGTGCGGGGAGACTGGGAACGCTATGAGCATTATCTCGAATTTTTAGTAGATGCGATCGCCTATCAAACTCAACGCCATCAGCAAGCAGATCCTGAATCTACCTTAAAGTTAAAAACTAAAGGTAAAGGTCAGGCTCAGTACGAACCAAAGTTAGAAAGTAAAAAATATCGTCGTGTAGCTCGCAAAACTCAACTCCAAGCTTTGCAAGATTTGTATCAAGATAGTGAAGAATAAGCGGATAATAAAGCTGGTAACGCTAACAGAGATCCTCAATTATCTTATTACCTATACTTTTTTACACCAAATATTCCGATTTTGGTAGTCTGCGTAGTCAGGAATTTAGTTTTCGGCTTCAGGGTTTTATTTACTCGCTAAAAAGCCCAAAAACTTTTGTGCAAAGTTTATGTTAGCGATCGCCCTACAGCAGCTCATTTCTGCTGTGGAAGAATATTTATTGAGGAAAAAAACATTAACTAATGTCACAATCCCAATAAAGTCTTAAAATATTGTTAATTTCTGCCAAACACCTCTCGACCTTCAATTTACACGTACCACCCCAGAATAATTATGGCTATAGGCTACGTCGCGCTTGTTCTCCATGCACATCTACCCTTCGTTCGTCACCCAGAAAGTGATTATGTGTTGGAGGAAGAATGGCTATATGAAGCCATTACAGAAACTTATATTCCCTTATTGAAAGTATTTGAAGGACTAAAGCGAGACGGCATCGATTTTAAAATCACGATGAGCATGACACCACCTTTGGTATCAATGCTCCGCGATCCTCTATTACAAGAACGCTATGATGCACATTTAGCCAAGCTAGAAGAACTAATTGAACTAGAGGCTGAACGGAATGTCCACAATGGGCATCTTAAGTATTTAGCAGAACATTATGCTACGGAGTTTAACGAAGCGCGTCAGGTATGGGAACATTACAAGGGCGATTTAGTAACAGCATTTAAGCAGTTCCAGGATACTAACAACCTGGAAATTATTACTTGTGGTGCTACTCACGGCTACCTACCACTGATGAAAATGTATCCCGAAGCTGTTTGGGCACAAATTCAGGTAGCTTGCGAACATTACGAAGAAACTTTTGGTCAAGCACCCAGAGGCATTTGGTTGCCTGAATGTGCTTACTATGAAGGTTTAGAACGGATGCTGACCGATGCAGGCTTGCGTTACTTCCTGACTGACGGTCATGGTATCCTTTACGCCCGTCCTCGTCCCCGTTTCGGTACCTATGCCCCCATTTTTAGCGAAACTGGTGTAGCTGCTTTTGGACGCGATCATGAATCTTCGCAACAGGTATGGTCTTCTGAGGTGGGCTATCCTGGTGCAGCAGAATACCGCGAGTTTTACAAAGATTTGGGCTGGGAAGCAGAATATGAGTACATCAAGCCCTACATCATGCCTAACGGGCAGCGTAAAAATACTGGCATTAAGTATCATAAAATTACCGGGCGGGGCTTAGGACTTTCCGATAAAGCACTGTATGACCCTTACTGGGCAAAGGAAAAAGCAGCAGAACATGCGGCTAATTTCATGTATAATCGGGAACGGCAAGCTGAACATTTACATGGTATAATGCAGCGTCCGCCGATTATCGTTTCACCCTACGATGCTGAATTATTTGGACATTGGTGGTATGAAGGCCCCTGGTTTATTGATTATCTGTTCCGTAAATCATGGTATGACCAAAAAACCTATGCCATGACTCATTTAGCTGATTATTTACGCGAACAGCCAACTCAGCAAGTATGTCGTCCTTCCCAATCGAGTTGGGGTTACAAAGGATTCCATGAATATTGGTTAAACGACACAAATGCATGGATTTACCCCCATTTGCACAAAGCTGCGGAACGGATGATTGAAATCTCCCATATAGAACCAGAAGATGAATTGCAATGGAAAGCTTTAAACCAAGCCGCAAGGGAGTTACTATTAGCACAATCTTCCGACTGGGCATTTATCATGCGGACGGGGACAATGGTACCCTATGCTGTAAGAAGAACGCGATCGCACTTAATGCGGTTCAATAAACTCTACGAAGATGTCAAAATCGGCAAAGTTGATAGCGGTTGGTTAGAAAAAATTGAGTTGATGGATAATATCTTCCCCAATATCAACTACCGCGTTTATCGTCCTTTGTAATCAGTTTTTGTCATTAAGTTTACAACCAACTCCATAGAGGTAAACATTTTAGGGTGGGTAATACCTACCCTAATTTTCTTGGCAAAACTTGAGGTATTTTAGGACTGACGCACCGAACACAAAAACCCTCACAAGGGTAGTCAAAAGTCAAAAGTCAATGGTCAAAATTCAAGTTTTTGGACTATGGACTATTGACCATTGACAAAAAGCATGAAAAATATCTGACACTGCGTAAGTCCTATATTTGCTTTTGCTTTTCCACACACCAAAAACAATGTGCGGCTGTTAACATTCACAGGCGCACATCAGGTTTTTAGGTTTTCATGGAAATGGCGATCGCAGATGGTTGTAGTCCGGATATTTAACCAAATCTGCCGCTTACATAATCTCTGGTATCTTCCTGCTTAGGATTGTTAAAGATTGATTCGGTAGCATCATATTCTACCAAGTAACCACTACGACCACCTTTTTCTGAGCGTTGGACGTTAAAGAAAGCTGTCATATCAGAAACCCGCGCCGCTTGTTGCATATTGTGGGTAACGATGACAATGGTATATTGCTCTTTTAACTCATGAATCAATTCTTCAATCCGCAGAGTCGAAATTGGATCGAGCGCAGAGCATGGTTCATCCATTAAGATAATTTCTGGTTGAACTGCGATCGCTCTAGCAATACATAAACGCTGTTGTTGTCCACCAGATAAAGATAAACCACTTTGGCGCAGTTTGTCTTTTACTTCATCCCATAAAGCCGCTTGACGCAAACTTTTCTCCACCAATTCATCCATATTACCTCTGTAACCATTTATTTTGGCTCCAAAAGCGATATTGTCATAAATTGATTTGGGAAATGGATTTGGCTTTTGAAATACCATTCCAATCCGGCGACGCACCTCTACTGGATCGATGTCAGGGGCGTATAGGTTTTTATCGTAATAATAAACTTTACCTTCTGCCCGAAAAGTTTCAATCAGGTCATTGAGACGGTTATAGCATCTGAGTAAGGTACTTTTACCACAACCAGAAGGGCCGATAAAGGCTGTAACTCTGTTTTTCGGTATATCTAGCCAAATATCCCGCACAGCTAGGAAATTGCCATAGTAAATATTTAGGTTTTCTGTACGTAATACAGTTTCGGTACCATTCACTGTGCTAATGTTAGAAGCCATAAATAGTCTAGTGTAAGTTTGGGGGTAATAATATGCCCAGAAAACGATGTTGCACTAAGCTTTCTGGCGAGTTGCCCAACGGGCGATGATACTGGTTATCAGTACCATTAACACCAAAATCAGAGAAGCTGCCCAAGCTAGTGACTGTAAGTTTTTAAACGGGGTAATGGCGAAGTTATAAACCAATACAGCCAGAGAGGCTGTGGGTTTAAATAGCCCATTCGGCCAAAACTGAGAGAATAAAGCGGTAAACAATAAAGGAGCCGTTTCTCCAGATGCGCGAGCGATCGCTAAAGTTGTTCCAGTAACAATTGCTGGTAAAGCTGCGGGTAACACTACTTGCGTTACCGTTTGGAATTTAGTTGCACCTAAACCCAAAGATGCTTGTCGCAAATCTTGTGGTACTAACTGCAAAGCTTCATCAGTAGTACGGACAATAATTGGCAGCATTAAAATGGATAGTGCAAAACCACCACCTATCGCTGAGTAAGAACCTAAGTTTAGTTTTACTAAAGTTAAAACTACAATCCCATAGGCAAACACCCCAGCAATAATAGAGGGTACTCCACTTAGGATATTAGTTGCAAATCGTACTACTCTTGCTATTTTACCAGAACTAAATTCTGTCAAATAAATTGCTGCTAAAACTCCAAAGGGAATGCTAATGAATGCCCCAATTCCTACCATCATTAGCGTGCCTAAAATCGCATTACCAAAGCCGCCGCCTTTGCGCAATGGTGCCGGTGGTAGTTCAGTAAATATACTAGGACTAAGACTGCTAAAACCTTGGATTATCACATAAGACAAAACTGCCAGCAATGGTAGCAGAGCCAATATGCCACAAGTAAATGCTAAAACAGTCATCACTGTATTAAACAGCGTCCTCTGAGACATAGGGGCGCGTATTAGGCTGCTTTCTGGATAACTACTAGAAGTCATAATTCAACCCACAACTACCCTAAATTCGCTTCATGCGCATCACAATCAATTCTGCAAATATATTGACTATGAGCGTTAACACAAACAACACTAAAGCTGCATACATTAAAGCTGCTACTTGCAAACCGCTAGCTTCGGAAAATTGATTTGCTAGTAGAGAAGAAATTGTATTGGCTGGTGCTAAAAACGAAAGACTAATATTGTTAGAGTTACCAATTAACATTGTTACAGCCATCGTTTCTCCCATAGCTCGCCCTAGTGCTAGCATCACAGCACTAACTATCCCAGAAAACGCTGCTGGTATTAAAACTTGAAAAATTGTTTCCCAACGAGTCGCACCTAATCCCACAGATGCTTGACGCAAAGTCGGAGGAATTGAAATCAAAGCATCTCGCGATATGGCTGTGATAATGGGTAAAGTCATAATTGCGAGGATTACTCCAGCCGGTAGCATTCCTGGCCCTGTAGGTACAGTACTAAAGATTGGTAAAAAACCCAAGGAACTATGGAGCCATTTTCCTAAATTGGTGACAATCGGTACTAAAACGAAAATGCCCCAGATGCCATAGACAACGCTAGGAATAGCTGCGAGCAATTCTACCAAAAATACCAATACCAATCTGACTTTTGATGGCAAAAAATCTTCACTCAATAAAACAGCAGTACCAACACCAATAGGTACGGCTAACAGCAAACCAATGAAAGAACTTACTAAAGTTCCATAAACTTGCGGTAGAACTCCATATTCATCATTCACCGGATTCCAACTGCTATGAGCTAAAAAGCTGACACCAAAAGTTTGGATAGCCGGCCAAGCACCAATGGCTACCTGCATTGTAATCCACAATAAGGTAGCCGCAATGGATATCGCAAAAATCCGCGTCAGCCAAATAAAGCTCCGATCTAGGGATTTTTCTACTTCTGAGCGATTTTTGATGACTGATGGCAGATTGTGTGTATTTATAGCCATGTATACTGACTGGAAAAAGTTAGCTCAAGAAAAATGTGGAAGAGAACCAGACTGAATAGAATTGTCGCCAGGTAAAACATTGAACCTGAAATTTATATTTTCAGATGGGAGCGACAAAGCGACAAATCTAGCAATTAGTTAACACTTAATTGACTTAATAGCTCCCCATCCTTTGACTTTTGACTTTTGTTATCAAAAAGCCTATTTACTGCTAGCGCTAGTAGCACCGCCAACAGCAATCTTATAATCGGGAGTGATTTGATCGGCAGCAGCAGCTACCTTTGTAATCACATTTTGAGGTAAAGGTACATACCCTAGTTCGGTAGCAAGTTTTTGACCATCAGTTAAAGCGTACTCGATTAAGGCTTCCATTGCCTTACCTTTTGCCGCATCATCATATTTTTTGTAAGCCAAAATCCAGGTATATGTAACTACAGGATAGGAATCTGCACCTTCTGGATCTGTAATGAAAGCGCGAAGATCTGCTGGTAGGGTTACGGATTCCAGAGTTTTAGATGCGGACTGATCGGTAGGTGTAATAAATTTACCGCCTTTATTTTCTAAAGCTGCAACATTGAGTTGATTTTGTTTGGCGTAGCCATACTCAATGTAGCCAATTGCACCTTGAGTTTGTTGAATTTGGGCTGTAACGCCTTCATTACCCTTAGCGCCAACACCTACTGGCCATTTTACACTCTTACCATCACCAACTTTTGTTTTCCACTCTGGGCTGATAGCGCTCAGATGTTTTGTAAACACACCTGTAGTACCGCTACCATCAGAACGATAAACAACTGTAATTGGCTGTTTAGGCAGTTTGGCATCAGGGTTAGCCTTAGCAATTAGAGGATCATCCCAAGATTTGATTTTGCCTAAGAGAATGTCAGTGTAAACGGCTCGTGGCAGATTGAGTGTAGGAACATCAGGTAAATTGTAGGCAAGAACAATGCTACCTGCGGTCACAGGTAGTAAAATTACACCTTTATCTACCTTTTGAATTTCCTCATCTTTCATTGCCACATCGCTAGCACCGAAATCTACAGTGCCTTTGATAAATTGCTCAACACCAGCGCCGCTACCAACCGATTGATAGTTAACTTGCAAGTTGGGATATTTTTTATTCAAATCTGTAAACCAACTTGCATACAGAGGTGCAGGAAAAGATGCACCAGCACCTGTTAAGGAAATGTTGCCACCCAGATCTAATTTTTTACTAGGGTTAGAAGCAGTAGTATCTGTAGCACTACTAGGTGTCTCTTTAGTCCCTGTATTCTCTGGAGCTTGTTGTCCGCCACAAGCAGTTAAGCCAATTGTCAGTGCTAATACTGATAGTGTTTTAACTATTGAAGTATTTGTTCGCACACTTAAGTATGAAAGCATTGGTGTCAGTTTTCGTCAACTTCCAAGTTAGCGATTCTACGATACCTCTAAAATGTCACCTTGAGGGTAAAAAAGAGGTTAACAAACTCCAAAAATTTGTCTTTTTTTGGTAAATTTTATATTTGGTAGTTTTGTAACTTAAGCTAAAATTTATACATAGTGCTTAAAGCAACAAAATAATACTTAAGTAATTTATGTATTCTAGATGTAGAAAACAATCTCTAGTTCTGTGATGGTTGGTGCTATGACAAAAAATGCGATCGCTGTATGATTTAACTCCGAAATAACAAGGTACTATCTATGAAAAAAATTACAATTCAGCATGATAGCTAGGCATCAGCCATTGAGGTGCTAGCTTGATTTCACTAGCATTACAGAATATATGAAAATCTCAAAAACTCTTGCTAGATTTAGCTGTAGTCAGTTCTAGCTTAATTCAACCTTGAGCGCTTCACTGTTCAGCAATTACTAATTATCAAATACATAAAGGTGATGAATACACAAGATTGACTTGCAGCATCAGCTTTAATTCTCAAATATTCAGTTTGGTTTAGTTCCGCAAGTTCTCATCTTTGTGCTTGTTTTTGACCAAGATTACAACTAAGTAAATCGGAGCAATGAAAGACAACTGGTGTTTGCGTAGCGTCTCCCACAGGAGAGTTATGTCATTGGTAATTGGTCATTGGTAAGGGTTCCAAGCATGTTTACATTGCGCAACATAGTTTGGTGCAATTGTTGACTTACTTGTAAGAAATTTCCCCTGCAATAAAACCTGTATCGAGTTTGAGTTTTTCCCATAATTTAGTTAGACTTTTTTACCCAATTCGTTAGTTGGATAAGGTAAAAGAGATAGTAAAAGATATGCAGCAATTGAAAATGTATATTTAGTATAAAAAAGTACTTTATCTCCGAGAGAAAAACACTGATAACCCTAATTTTGAGTATTAGATGAGTATTTCAGATACAAACAAGGTTGAAAGCCCTATAAATATGGCAACTGTTCAATTATTATGGTCTATGATTGGCTTACTGTTGACTATGGGTAGTACTTTCCTCGAAGCCTATGGAATTACATTACCTTGGAGTTGGGGTAAGCAAGGAATTCAAACTTTTTCTTTAGGTGTCAGTTATCAAATTGGAGCCGTACTTCTGGTAGGTTGTTTAGGTGGTAAAAATGCTGGCGCACTTTCACAAATTGCTTATTTAGTTATGGGCTTAACATTTTTACCAGTTTTTTCTGAAGGTGGTGGTATAGGTTATGTCAAGCTAGCTCATTTTGGTTACTTACTGGGTTTTATCCCTGGTGCTTGGATTTGTGGATATTTAGCATTTAAAGCTAGACCTAAATTGGAAACTCTGGGATTTAGTTGTTTGTGTGGATTGTTATCTGTACACATCTGCGGTATTACTTATTTAATTATTAGTTATATTTTCCAATGGCAAGGCACAGAAGATTTAAGCTTAATGCAAGCAATTATTAAATACTCTTGGTCTGTGCTACCAGGACAATTGACTGTAGTTTGTGCCGTGACTGTAATAGCATATTTATTACGACATTTAATGTTTTATTAGTTATGGGGGTCTGAAGAGTGAACAGCTTGGTTTAAACAAACAAAATTACAATCTATGCTTCTCATTCTGAAATCCCATTCCATACTGCCTAATCCATAGTTTCTAGTCCCTAATTTCATGCGTTTAAAAAATCACCTGTTCTGGCTTGCAGCCTTCATAGCTTTTTTTATTGACCAATTGACAAAATACTGGGTGGTGCAAACCTTTAAGTTGGGGCAAACATTACCAATTTTACAAGATATATTTCACTTTACTTATGTAACCAATACTGGTGCAGCTTTTAGTATTTTAAGTGGAAAAGTTGAGTGGTTGCGCTGGCTATCTTTAGGAGTTAGTTTGGTTTTAGTCTGCCTAGCATTATTTGGTTCCTTATTAAATTTTTGGGATCAACTTGGCTATGGTTTGATTTTAGGTGGAGCAATGGGTAATGGTATCGATAGGTTTATTTTAGGTTATGTTGTCGATTTTCTAGATTTTCGCTTGATTAATTTTGCTGTTTTTAATATGGCAGATTCTTTTATAAGTATTGGTATTGTTTGTTTGTTAATTGCATCTTGGCAAAAGACACCAAGTTCTCCTAATAGATAGGGCGATAGTAATTCTATTTGATTTGCTAACAAAATAAGGGGGACAAGGGAGATAGATATTTGTGAATCGTTTAGATATTGAATAATAGTAAAAATCTCTTATCTGAATGCAATTTTTCACATAATTAAGCCTGAGAGTCAACACTCTCAGGCTTATACTTTTATCATCCTGAATTTTAGGATATGCAACGAGAATTTGAGAGATTTACTTTCACCACTTGGTATTGCATATTATGCAACTTTATCAACTAGTGCGATATATCAGATTAACTGACTGTTGATAATGGCAAATTCATCTCAAAATTCTGTTTTACCTGTTATTTTCCAGTAGATGGAGTTGATGGCGAACTAGTAGCTGGAACTTGAGTGGGAGAAATTGCACCTGGTTCGCTAGTAGTACCTGGGTTGCTAGGATCGGGTGTAATTGTGCTGCTTGGTGCTACACTTTCTGGATTGCTAGAATCAGGTGGGGTGGTGCTGCCTGGTAATGGAGTCAGACTACCGGGGGTAGAAGTACCTGGTTCAGGAATATTGGTGCTACCTGGTACTGTATTTCCAGGTGTGCTACTACCTGGTGCTGGAGTGCTGTCAGTAGGACTGGTAGATCCTGGTGTGGTAGGGTTGCTGGGAGAAGTTATATCGGAAGGACTAGACCCTGGTGCAGTATTGCTGTTTGGTGTTGTACTTTCGGGTGTGGGGCTGGTTGTACTACCGCTATTAGGAGAGCTAGTATCAACTGCTGTGCCACCTTGACAGCGTGAATTGAGCGGAAAATGTTCACACAGAATTTTCATGCCTTCTGGTGACATCTGGATTTCCGTTGGTGAATTAGTGGATGAGCTATTAGATTGAGCTATGGAGGATTTACTTGATTCGGCACCAGCAACATTGGCGGTTAGGGCTAATGTTAGAGCTGTACCAATCAGGCTCAGAGTTTTTCCCTTCATTCTGAATTAACCTCAACGGAACACTCCGCCCATTAAACCAAACAAAATTATTTATAAAATCTGTCTAAATGGGGATGTATATTTTTGCTGCGATGTATGTGGATTTATTAAAGCGGTAAAATTTACACCGGGAACTTTTTGATTTTGAGTTTAGACAATTACAAAAGCAAATCTGCTATCTTAGGTTTTGATTATTGCTAATAGTATATATAATAGGCATTTTAGGCGAAAAATACAATGAATTGTGTAGGTAAATAATAGCTCAAGACAAATTTGGTAGATATGCTGAATAACTATATTTTAGATGTAAAATATATTCGGAAAAAATCAGTACAACTAATTTCCCCTTAGGCTTATGAGTAAAATGGTGTAAGACTACCATTAAAATTGTAAATCTTCTGATTGTTAGTTAATAGGCGTAATGTAAATAGCCAATGAGTTCCCCGCAACCTCCTCAAAAGCCCCAAACCATACTTGGTCAACTGACGCAAGCAGTACATACAATTCAAGCTAGGGTGGATTTTTCCAAACTAGCACTTAAGCCCAATGCCAAAGTACCGGAACTGTGGGTGCAGGATGCGGGAGCAGATAAGGCGGAGGTATATCCGTTGTTAGGCGATCGCTATGTGTTAGGACGCAGTTCCAAATCTAGCGATATTGTGGTGCGTAACCCGGTAGTTAGCCAAATTCACCTGTCATTATCCCGTGATTCTAGCCAACGCACCCCCGTGTTCATTATTAAAGATGAAAACTCTACTAATGGTATTTACCGAGGTAAGCGTAGGGTCACCTCTTTAGAATTACGTCATGGCGATATTCTCACCTTGGGGCCGCCAGAATTAGCTGCTTCCGTGCGTCTCCAATATGTCGATCCACCAGCTTGGTATGTGAAAGCCGCAACTTGGGCGACTTATGGCGTTGGTGGGGTGGGAGCCTTATTCGCTTTAGTGATTGGCGTGGAATGGCTGAAATTTTCCGTCAGACCGTTACCTACAGCTACCCGTGCGCCTGTGGTTGTTTACGCCCGTGATGGTTCTACACCACTACGGGAGCCGAGAACTACATCTCATATAGATTTGAAGCGATTGGATGATTTTGGCCCTTATTTAGCAAAAGCTGTGGTGGCTTCAGAAGATAGCCGCTATTTTTGGCACTTTGGCGTCGATCCTTTGGGAATTATGCGTGCTTTGCTAATTAATAGTCGAAGCGGTGATGTGCAGCAAGGAGCCAGTACAGTTACGCAACAAGTTGCTCGCAGTTTGTTTCGGGATTATGTAGGTAGACAAGATTCTCTGGGGCGGAAATTGCGGGAAGCTGTTGTAGCTTTGAAGCTGGAGACTTTTTACAGCAAAGACGAAATTTTGCTGACTTATTTAAATAGAGTATTTTTAGGTGGAGATACCTCTGGCTTTGAAGATGCGGCTAAATATTACTTTGAAAAGTCGGCTAAAGAATTAACTTTGGCGGAAGCTGCAACTTTGGTAGGTATTTTACCAGGCCCCAACGCCTTTGATTTCTGTGGAGAAGGCCCGAATAAACTAGAGGCGGCTGAATACCGTAACCGCGTAATTAAGCGAATGGTAGAAATGGGTCAAATTAAACCAGAGGAAGCAAACCGCGCTAGACGTTCGACTGTACAAGTCAGCCCAAAAGTTTGCGAACAGCAAGCAAAAACAATCAGTCCTTATTTTTATAATTATGTCTTCCAAGAACTAGAAGAAATCTTGGGGGAGGGAGCAGCGAAAGAAGGCAATTATATTATTGAAACTCAGCTAGATATAGCTATTCAAGCGCAAGCGGAAGCCGCGTTACGTAATTCCGTAAATACTGCTGGGTCAAGTTTTAGGTTTTCCCAGGGAGCGATCGTTACCTTAGATTCCAGCAATGGCAGTATTTTGGCAATGGTTGGGGGAACAGATTACAGAAAAAGCCAATTTAATCGGGCTGTGCAAGCCAAAAGGCAACCAGGTTCTACTTTTAAAATTTTCCCTTACACTGCTGCTTTAGTGCAAGGAATTTCCCCATTTAAAAGTTATTCTTGTTCGCCTTTAACTTGGCAAGGCTTTACATATAAACCTTGTCGCGTGGGTGGAGATACGAGTTTAGATATGACCACAGGGTTTGAGTTGTCAGAAAACCCGATCGCTTTACGAATAGCACGAGAAGTTGGGTTAGACAAAGTAGTAGCAATGGCTCAACGTTTAGGTGTCAAATCAGCACTCGATCCTGTTCCTGGTTTGGTACTTGGTCAAAGTGTTGTCAATGTTTTGGAAATGACTGGTTCTTTTGGGGCTATTGCTAATCGGGGGGTATGGAATCCTCCCCATGCAATTAGCCGGATTTTAGACAGTGGTGATTGTCGCGAGCCTAAGGATCTTAAAACCTGTCGTGTAATTTACTCCTTTGACCAAGATCCTGATGCTAATAAACGAGTGCTATCTAATGATGTAGCCGCTCGGATGACTACAATGATGCAGGGAGTAGTGACCAGGGGTACTGGTCGGGGTGCTTCTCTGGGATTAGGGGAAGGTGGGAAAACAGGTACAACAGATAAGAACGTTGACTTGTGGTACATTGGCTTTATTCCCAGTCGGCGCTTGGTTACTGGGATTTGGCTAGGTAATGATAACAACTCCCCCACATCTGGTAGTAGCGCCCAAGCGGCTCAGTTATGGGGTAATTATATGGGGCGAATTGTTAAGTAATTGGTCAATGGTCAATGGTCATTTGTCATTTGTCATTGGTAAAGAGTTTTTCTCTTGTCGGTAATACCTCTATTTCCTGTTTCATCATTGATATCCATTCCAGGGAGAGATTTCTAGTTTACCGCTAGGCTGAAATATGAGTTGGAAATGGGCTAGGGGTTCTTTGGTGTTGGGGGCGACTAAATTAGAGCCGTAAGCCGCTTGTAGCAAGACAGGAAGGGGAGTTTCTCTAGCATAATCATAGGCGACTTGGTTAAGTGGTTCATAATCGGCGATCGCGCCATCTTTATTTACCGCTACCCGATATTTCAAATCTCGATCAAAGCTGGGTTTTCCACCCCAACGTTGGCGAACTGTATTATAAAGGTTCTGACTTAAACTCTTGACTGCATTTGGTTCAGTAATTTTGACGCCAACTACTTCCGGTGTCTTGGTATATCCTCGCCAAGGACTTACTTGCAGTTCACCTGTTCTTGTCAAGACAACTTTAAATTGGGCAATTGGTTCTTTGCCAATAGGGGTACCTTGAGCAGGATTGTACAGTAAGTTAGGTAAAGGAGTTTTTTGGATATCATCATTGGCTTTTTTATTGACTGGTTTATAGCCAATAATTGCGCCATCTGCTGCCGTACCTACACGATAAACTAAATCCTCTTGTAAGCCTGAGCGATTAGTCCAAGCAGGATTAATTTGGTTATAAACTTGGCGATTTAATGCCCGCAGCTTCGATGCATCGGTAATTTCGGGAACGGTAGTTAATAATGCTTCTAAATCTTGAACTGTGGTTGCTGTTGTAGGTGCAGGACTAGCTGTGGGAGTTACTGAAGCTGTTGGTGTAGCGGTATCAGCAGGTGTCACAGTTGGGCTAGGTGTAGGGGTAGACTCAACAGCCACAGGAGTAGCGCTAGGGGTAGCTGTAGGGGTAGACTCAACAGCTACAGGAGTAGCGCTAGCTATAGGGCTAGGGGTTGTAGAGCTAGTAGGCTCTTGTGATTTTGTCTCTGGTGTACGTAGTTGCGGCGATGGTACCAAGGTTAAAGCTAATGCTGCAACTGCTAAACTAGAAACGCCTACACTAGCAGGTACTACTTGCTTTAAAAGGGCTTGGTTGGCAATACTACCGCGTCTAGCAACTGGTTGTAATTCCAGTGATAATTCTGGTAAAGTTTGGGTGTCAGCAAAAAACTGATCGACTGCTTCTACTAAGTCAAATAACTGAACCGTATTCAAATCTACTTCAATAGGTTCTTTACTGCGGTTCGGGTTAGTATCAAAACCTTCGGCTTCGCCCTCAGAATGGACAATCAATCTGTGTCTATTGATGTCTATTTTCTGGATTTCTACTAACTCGGAATCGCGATTATGTGCTTGGGGATTGGGAACATTACTCAAAAATTCTTGAGCATAACCACTAACAGCTCTCACCAAACTTTCAAAAAATTCTCTTCCTCCCCTTAAGGGCTGCTTATAGCTAGATAAATAGCATTCTGCATTTACCAATATTGATAATTCTGGGCGCAGTTCTTGAAATTGTGCAGCCCTAGTAGCATCGCTTAAGCCTTCTAATAGCAATGTACAATTAGGTAGACTATATTTACGTTGAATATTCATTCTACTTCCCCATCAAAAAGACTGATCCAGAACCTCTGCATTCCAGCTGTGCCAGTACAGAATAGTAGTTGTCCCAATAAATCTATAGCTAGCTCGTCTAATTTTTCATCAGAATTTAACGCTAGCACTCCCGATCGCCGGGAACTCATCCTACTTCTAAAATGCGTTCTAAATCGCTCCAAATAATTAGAAAGGCGCAAATTTTGTTCTAGTGGGAGTTGCTTTTCATTCATTTGTTGGTAAATCATCAGCAACTGGCGGATGACAACTGTTAAACGCCGCGCTATGTAACAAGCAATTACCACTAAAGCTTTGGCTTCCATGATACTTAAAGGGCGGCGCATGTGCGCTCGGCGCAGTGGATTAGAGCTGCGCATCCGCCATAAATTAACTCTATCTTTAATAATTCCTTTGAGGTCTAATTCATCGGCAAAAGCAAGGATGGCTTCAGAACCACCGAGTTCTAAAGCTTCAATTGCTAGTAAAATCAGATCTATTTGCACCCGTGTTCTCCGGGGACATCCTTGTCCCTCAGTCGCCGGATCGGGTAATGTATCCAAAATCATAGGCAATGAGGGGGGAGGCGGACTGTTGAAAGGCGTTAAACTTGCGGAGACATTCATTCTATAGATACCTTGTGCGGTTCCAACAGACTAGGTAAAACAAATTTAAAATAAATAGCCTAATAAAAAAATTGGGCTTGTAACAGCAGTAATAGTACTGCCTGATATATACATTACTTCTTCTAATCAAAGGTTTCCGTATACTGAAATCTAAGTTTTTAACACATAAGTGTATCAGCCTCAATAGGTAGTGCAATTCCATCCTTAGCTTGAATTAGATTCAAGTTATCGTCAATGGATAAGGAAACTAGAGCTTCGATCCCCAGCGTAAGACATTATAGTGTACGATTTGTCAGGTATCTGGAATTGGGAGCTAGGGGCTAGGAGCTAGGAACTAGAGTCTAGGGTTTAGGGTCTAGGAATAAGTTTTGTCTTATGCCCAATGCCCAATGCCCAATGCCCAGTTACCAATTCCCAACACTCAATCCCTAATATCAATATTTTATGGATTTGAAGTCGCTAATTCGTGATATACCAGATTTTCCTAAACCTGGAATTTTATTTCGAGATATCACTACGCTGCTACGCGATCCTGAAGGACTGCGCTACACGATTGACTTTTTCGCCCAACAGTGTATTGAAAAGGAATTGATCCCAGATTACATTGTGGGGATGGAATCACGGGGCTTTATTTTTGGCTCTCCTTTGGCTTATAAGTTAGGTTCTGGGTTTATTCCGGCTCGTAAAAAAGGTAAGTTACCGGGAGCAGTACACTCGATTGAGTATGAATTAGAGTATGGTACAGACTCTTTGGAAGTGCATCAAGATGCGTTACACCCAGGTAGCCGAGTTTTGATTGTGGACGATTTGATCGCTACAGGGGGAACTGCGGGTGCGACAGCTAAGTTAGTGCAGAAGATTGGCTGCGATTTAGTGGGCTTTGGGTTTATTATCGAGCTACGGGATTTACAAGGACGGAAACATCTGCCGGATGTGCCAATTATCTCTCTGATTGAGTATTAGTCAAGAGTCAAAAGTCCATACTCAACAGTCCATAGTCAACAGTCCATAATGAATTGATTATTGGCCCTTAACTTTTGACCTTTGACTTTTGACCCTTGACCATTGACCCTTGACCATTGACTAAACTGCAATGACATCTACAAAAATTTCCCTGGAGACGAGTCTAAACTGGCTAATTAGGCTGGTGACGAGTGAGACTTTTATTTATGTAATCAAAAGGATTTTACAGGCATTGTTGACGCTATTTTTGGCGTCAGCGTTGTCATTTTTCATTATCCAGCTGGCTCCAGGGGATTATGTAGATACTTTGCGGCAAAACCCGAAGATTTCTCCGGAGAGAATTGAGGAACTAAAGCGTCAGTTTGGTTTGGATAAATCTTGGCCGGAGCAATTTTGGCTGTGGTTGTGGCGAATCTTCAGTAAGGGAGATTTTGGCACGAGTTTTGTTTATCAACGTTCTGTGGTGTCGCTGTTGCAGGAACGGATACCAGCAACTTTGTTGTTAGCGATCGCATCTTTAATTGTCACATGGGCGATCGCTATTCCTTTGGGTATTATCGCGGCTGTGAAGCAAAATAAGCTGGTTGACCGGGTATTACAAGTCATCAGCTACACCGGACAAGGTTTCCCTAGCTTTATTACAGCGCTATTTCTGTTGATTGTGGCGCAGCTTACCTCGCCAATCTTCCCCGTAGGTAGCATGACTAGTATTAATCACTCAGAATTATCCTGGTTTGGTAAACTCCTGGATCTGGGTTGGCATATGATTCTACCAACGATCGCACTTTCAATTACCAGTTTTGCAGGTTTGCAACGGATTACTCGCGGTGAATTATTGGATGTTCTGCGTCAAGATTATATCCAAACGGCGCGGGCGAAAGGTTTGCCAGAAAATCGAGTAATTTACGTTCATGCTTTGCGTAACGCTATCAACCCCCTAATTACCTTGCTGGGTTTTGAATTGGCTGGGTTGTTAAACGGTGCATTTATTGCGGAACAATTCTTTAACTGGCCTGGTTTAGGAAGGTTAACTTTACAAGCTGTACAAGCACAGGATTTGTATTTATTAATGGCCAGTTTGGTGATGGGTGCGGTACTGTTGATTGTGGGTAACCTCATCGCTGACTTAATGCTGAAAGCTGCTGATCCGCGCATTAAGTTGGAAAGTTTGAATTAGTCAATGGTCAGAGACGCGATTCATCGCGTCTGTACAATTATCCTCCTTGTCTCGGTTATGTTGTCGGAAGTATATTATCTGATACGTTCAAAATCTGATGGTCGTTACCTGACGGCGCGTCCTGATGGGGAAGCGTCGGGTTATTTGTTGTTGTTTTCGGAAAATTTTGATGCTTTGAGTTATCTCAATACTCATGCGGCAGATGTGGCAAATCGCCTTGCTGTAGAATCTATTCCACGGACGCAGGTAGGTAGTTTGCTGAAGCGCTGGGGTTTTATTGGTGTTGGTGTTGTCACCGATCCTTTATTACCCAAGATTGATTTTTTACAGCATGGTTAAAGACCACGCTGTAGGGGCACGGCACCGACAATCTTTGGGTACATACAATAATTTTACTGGTGCCGTGCCCCTACGACAGATGTGGTTTAAATAGGTGAAAACTGCTGTAAGCGCGATCGCCTCTGTGTCATGATGATAAGAATTACACATTTGCTGCTTGCTTATAGGCAGTGTATATACCAGAAGTGTTAGAAAGAACTTCAGGAACCATCTTGTCTTGAGGTGACAGGCTATGGATGAAGTTGTGACAAAAGTTGCAGCGTTGGGTTTACCGGGTGTGATTTTGGTGATCACAATGGCTGCTACAGGTTTTACAGGTGCGGCGGCGATTACCGCCGCTTTAGCTTTTTTAGGCGGCCCGGCGGGAATGCTGGGGGGAATTGCGGTGTTGGGATTGACAGGTTTGATTACTGAAGCTTTGGCGAAAGTCAGCCTGGAAGATTTTCTCACCGCCGTTTATTGTCAACGCCGCCAAACTGAACCGCATGGGAAACTTTTAGAAGAGATTGATTCTTTATCGCTGTTTAACGGTGATATGAAAGAGAGGCTGAAGGTAACTGTTAGTGATGGCTGTGGTTGTGCCACGGTAGTTACTGAGAATACAACCGATGATGCCAAAGATGCGATCGCTATTTTAGAAAATGTTCCCGGTATGACTCGCGCACACCACCGTGATTTTAAGAGTTCCAACCCGATTATGCGGCTGAGGGATGGTAGCGTGGTGAGAACTTGGAAAAATCAACTTGGAGTTGACCATGTTTTTATTAGCGATCGCCATGACAGAATGATTTATGGTGGCTTTGTCGGTTGGATTCACAGTGAAGGTTTAAACCAAGCCATAAACCGCATTCGGCGAGATTTTACTTAGCACCAATCCTCACAAGCACCTGAGAAGAGAATAAATTATCCAGCTAATAGATAAATTTGTCTTGAGATTACTGGTAAAATTCTCAGTCCACTTGAGTGGACTTAGGTTATTAGCCTGGGAATTCATTCCCAGGTGGACGATGGTGCTAATTGAGAATCTAGCAAAATTTAAGAACCAACATCTAAATTGAAGTAGAAGCTTTTATCAACAATTCTGTTACTGCCATCATATTTGATAATTGGAATCATGACTTGATGTTGTCCTGGTTCAAGTTTCCAGATTGTTTGGAAGTTGCCAATTTTGTGACAAACGCCGGTATTAATAGGGAATTGACTAGGAGTTAACAAAACATCTTGATAACTCTCAACTCCATTTTTAAAGAGATAAGCTTTTGCTTCTAATTTATTTAGGTTCACTTCAGATGGTATGCAATAGTTGAGATGAATAACCTTTAAAGTATCGCCGACTTGTAAAGAAATCCGTTGAAGATTATTTACAATTATCGGTTCATCGCTGTTAATTTGTACCAATAGGTTAGCAAGACAAATTTTAGATGCAATATTGGGGCTGCATTGTAATGTAGAAGGTTTAATGTCTGTTTTAGTCGGAGGATTTGCGGTAATCAAGGCAGAAAATATTGTACCTGCAAAGCCTATGAGGGCAACTACTACGGGTACGATTACTTTTTCACTGGAAACTCTCATATTTATTTTCCTCCACCAAATTAGTTCTATTCGTCAAATTTCTAGATTGCTAACATCAGAATCATAAGATGTTGCTACGATAATGTCTCGGAAAAGATTAGGAAAAATATTTATTTAAAATAAGGCAATCGGAAAAATATTTGTGAAAAATCGGAAAAACTTTTCCGGTATTTTCAGCTAATCGAAAAACTTTTACAGCAGATTGCTAGTAGGTGAGGTACAGATAATCGTTGATTGTAGGGGCACTGGCACTGCCATGCCCCGAAGCGCGTGTGAAATATGTTATATATCTTACAATTCAGTTAAATTCAGCCTTGCTAGTGAAGCTAAGGTGCTGAGGAGTAATGCAAAAATATGAACTCTTGGGAAAACTTTCTCGTCATGGAGGTATTTCGTAAGCGTGGTTTAAGCCGTAAAGAACAGGCAATTCTTTTGGCGAAGTTTCCCGATGAGAATACTGTTAATGACAATAATCAAGTTGCAGATCAATCATTAAACAATTCTGAACTTCCTATATCGGCTGAGACTGTGAGACGGCAGATGTGGACAATATATAATGAGCGCTTCTCTCCTCAAGTAGACCGTGAAGGCTTTCCAGATTACAATCAGAGATTTCGCGATAAAGATATCAAATTTCTAGCTTGGCTTAAACCGCAGTATTTAGAATGGTTGAAAAGCCAAAATAATAATAACAATAATAATATTGGTTCTCCGGTGCCTGTTTCTACAGGTAACCCATTTATTCCCCTCAATGACATCATCACCGAACAGGATCAATTATTCGGTCGGGAAAGGGAGATTATCAGAGTATTTGAAACCCTAAATAGTGGCAGTAGTGTAGCGCTGATTGGAGAGAAAAAAATCGGTAAGTCTTCACTACTCAAGGCCATTGAGCAACAGGCGCAACATCGACTGCTCAAACCACGCAAGGTAATTTATCTCAATTTAAGTTTAATTTTTAATGACGATGATTTTTATGATGAACTCTGCTATCAGGTGGGAATCGCTGTTAGCAAAAAAGGTCGGGAATTAATTCGGGAATTACAAAGACAGCAATTATTGTTGTTATTAGATGAAGTACAACAAATGACTTGGGATGGTTTCACTAGGGAATTACGCCAACAACTGCGCGGTTTAGCTGACGGACAAGCTAACCCACCACTGCGCTTGGTAATTGCAGCTAGCGAACACTTAGATGTTCTGTTTCCTGATAGCCGAGATAATCCTTCACCGTTTCAAGGCGTTTGCATTGAAGAAGTTATTAAGCCTTGGGACGAAAATATTGTGCGTGGTTTTATTGATAATCGGTTAGGGAATACTCAGGTGAGTTTTACGGAAGAAGAAATTATTAAACTAATTCAAGAAAGTGGCGGACACCCCCAGCGACTTATGTATTTGTGTCATCAAACTTACTGGCGGTATATGGAGAGATGAAAACTGAGTTATGAGTCAACACCAGTTAAGGATAATTGTAGGTTGGGTTGAACGCAGTGAAACCCAACAAAGCCGCGAAAATTTTGGGTTTCGTTCCTCAACCCAACCTACTCAATTTAAGCCTAACTGAGTTATGAACCAACAACAGCCTGTACCGCGTTTAAATTTAGCGCCTAAATTACGCCGTCCCCTATCGCTGTGGAACCCCTTGGATTATCTACGCCTGTTGTACTGGGTATTTTATTTTCCCCAAGCTTTGCGGTGGTATGTAGATACTTTCGGGGGTGGGTATATCCCTGAAAGCGAGATGAATTGGCGAAAGGGATTAGAGTTGTTGCGTCAAAATCCTATCCAGCACCAGTTACTTTTCCAAGGGTTAGTTTTAACAGTAGCTACATCAGTGGTTATAAGCCTAATTTTGGAGACTATAGGCGTTCCTGTCATCTGGTTCGGCGTGGCGGTAGGCATGGCTTTTGGCGTGGCGCTAGGCGTGGCGCGAGGCGTGGCGCTAGAGGTGGCGGACGTAGGGCTAGGCGTGACGTTTGGCGTGACGCTAGGCGTGACGCTTGGCGTGGGGCTAGGCGTGGCGCTAGGTGTGGAGGTAGGCTTGGCGCTAGGCGTGGTGGCAGCCGTGGTGGCAGGCGTGATGGGAGGCTTGGCGCTAGGCGTGGCGTTCGATGTAGCGGTAGACTTGGCAGAAGGTGTGGCCGTAGGCGTGGCGTTCGGCGTGGCGCTAGGCGTGGTGTTCGGCTTGGCAGTAGGCGTGGCGTTCGGCGTGGCGTTCGGCTTGGCGGTTATGCGTCCAGAGAATTGGCTAGTTGGCTTACCTTTAAATTTACAAAAAATCCCAATTGGTAGTTTCTTACTTCCCCGCATAACTCCAATTCCCTTACCGAATCTTGATAAGCGGTTGCAGAATTGGCTCCAACAAGATTGGGAAACAGCTTTGCATAATACTAATGAATTGCTAGCTTATACTCTGCAATTTATTCCCGTTGTACAAGCAGTTAATAAAGTACTTGCCAAAACACCTTCAGAGCAAATAATTTGGCGCATTTCTGGATTAGCCGCTAATCCCTTTGATTGGAAGTTGGTTGGTTTTGCTTCAACTTCTTTGCGAAAACAAATTCAGTCACAACTGGTTAAAGGTTTTTTATTCTTTGGTTATTTTAATCAGCCATTATCCCCTCCGCTAATTGTCAATCCTCGCATAGACACTCCTGCTCGTGCTGCTGCTGCTGGTTTTTGGTATCTACATGAAAAAGAACCAATAAAAGCAACAGAGGCTTTTGCTGTAGTGCGTTCTCTTCTTTATGGCGAGGAAATGTATACCCTTGCTCAAACTCTTGCAGCATTTCACCAAGCTAAAGAACCAGTCTCTATTGCTGCTGTGCAATTACCTACTTTCCCGCCAGAACCCCTTTTACGTCCAGTCACTTGGCAAACAATTACTAGCTTGCGTCGAGTTGTTGAAGATGTCCAGTTTGTTAATCGTAGCGTATCTCGTTCAGCTAAGTCTTTGGCTCTCAATCGCGCTTTAGGTGAACTGACTAACATCCTCAATCAAGCCGATACTTTGCCGCAAGCAGAATGCGGATTAATTGTCGATATCGCCCAAACTTGGAAAGAAAGCTTGTTACAAATCGCTGGTGAGGTGGGGGAAGTTACCATCACCAAGCCTGTGGTTAATCCTTATATAGTAGGCGACCCCGTTCAAGGTAATCTCTTTGTTGGGCGTGAAGATATCATTAGACAGTTAGAAGAACTTTGGGTGATGGGTCATCAACTCCAGTCTGTAGTTCTCTACGGTCACAGGCGTATGGGTAAGACTTCTATTTTAATTAACGCCGCTAGTTCTCTAGGCTCAGGAATACAGCTAATTTATGTCAATTTGTTGCGGTTGGGAGATAGTCCGCAAGGAGTTGGCGAGGTGCTAATGGCTATTACTGATGAAATTTCCCAAGCTGTTAATATTGCACCGCCAGCTGATGCAGATTTGCTCAATCTTCCCTACCGGACTTTTGAACGCTATTTAAAACAGGTAGAAGCACAGTTAAAAGGTGGGCTAATCATCGCTTTAGATGAGTTCGAGAAAATTGAAGAACTAATTGAATTAGGAAGAATCCCCCAAGATTTTATGGGTTTTCTGCGGGGGTTGGTGCAAATGAGTTCTCAGGTTGCTTTTGCTTTTGCTGGGTTGCACACCTTGGAGGAAATGACAGCAGATTATTTTCAGCCTTTCTTTGCTAGTGTCATTCCCATTCATGTAGGATTTTTGACAGGTGCAGCTACTAGGCAAATTCTCGCTAACCCAGGTGAAGATTTTCTTCTTGACTATACCCCGCAAGCATTAGATGAAATTTATGCTTTAACATCTGGTCAACCTTATTTGGTGCAATTGCTGGGATTCCAGTTAGTGCGCGGCTACAATGATTTTGTGTTTGAGCAAGGACGTTCTCGAAATCCGGTGTTTACGGTGGAAGATGTCGCCGCAGTTATTAATGACTCTGAGTTTTTTAAGCGGGGACGCTACTATTTTGACGGGGTTTGGGGTCAAGCGATGGGTAGTCAGCAGGCGATAATACAAGTACTTGCACCGCACCCAGAAGGGTTAAGTTTAGATGCTTTAGCTGAGTCTACGGCTATGGGTAGGGAAGAGTTACAAGCGGCGCTTGGTGTTTTAATGCGTCATGATGTGGTGGCGGAGACTGGGGGACGTTGGCGGATTATTGTAGAACTGTTTCGGCGTTGGGTTGTGCAAAATCATCCTTTGTTGGGGGGGTAAGAAACCCACATAAGGAAATCCGCACAAGGGCGGGGAAACCCATTGGTGTCAACTTAACACCAAACCCGCTTTGTGCAAAGGTTTTGCCCTCACCCCCAGCCCCTCTCCCTCAGGGAGAGGGGAGCAAGAGATTTAATTCCCCTTCTCCAGGGGGAGAAGGGGTGAGGGGATGAGGGCGAGGGTTTTTGTACAATACGCGCTGTATATAGCTTTTAGCTTAAGTTGACACCTATTGGGGAAACCCTGCCCCTACAGAAATTTTAATTACTTATTAAAATGCGGATTGGGATAAATTTGTAACGCTCTAATTGATGGGTTACGCAAAAAGTTTTGAGGCGTAGCTTGTGGTAGGCGTAGCTTGATGATTTCTTTAAATTAGAGACTCATTTTTAAATTTTGAGTCAACAAAAAGGCTGATTACTTTCTCGTTTAGATGTTTTAAGTAGGCAAAAAGCCATTTTACTTACTTAAAAAGCCATTTCATCTACTCAAAAAGCCTTATTGCTTTCTGGTTTTGGTGTTTTCCGCAAGCAAAAAGCCATTTCAACTACTCAAAAAGCTTTATTGCTTTCTCATTTCGGTGAATCACGCACTCATTTTGGTGTTTTCCGCAGATAAAAAGCCTTATTGCTGACTCATTTCGGTAAATCGCGTAGTCATTTTGGTGTTTTGCGCAAGTTTTTGGGTTGATTAGTTGCTTAAAAAGTGCAATGTTGGATAACAAGCTGTATGGTAGCTAGGCTTTTTCGTTTTTTGCGATCGCACTAGCTCATACCAATTTAAAGAAACAATGCGACGGATGGTAGGGGCATGGCAATGCCATGCCCTCTAGAATATATTGATGTGCTACATAATCTATTTAAATTGGTATAAAAATAGCTTCTGTCTTAGCTTTTTCACCCGCCTGAGAATGAATTCTCAGGCTCATAGCCCAAGTCTACTAAAGTAGACTCAAGATTTTGCAAAGAAATTTAGTCATCTTGAGATGACTTTCACTATGAGCAAGGAACTTCAGTTCCTTGCGGGATAAAGCAATGAGAAGCGCTATATTTAGCAACGCCCAAAATTTTAAATGAGCATTTCTATAACTTTAAGGTATGATCGCCTGTAATTCTCGCGATCGCGTCTTCACAAGTTCCTCAGATTTTTCATGTAATCTTTTTTATAGCCAAGGCAGGGTGACTACTATGGATACCAAAAGACTTGCGAAATTCCTCCGTTTTTTGCACGAAGATTTGGCAATTCCGGCAGATGGTGTGCAATTGGCGTTACGCCATGCTGATTCTAATCCTAGTTTATTACCGATGATTCTTTGGCAATATGGGCTGGTGAGTTTGAGCCAGCTAGATGAAATTTTTGATTGGTTAAATGCAGTGTTTTAGCTAATTTGCTATGACTACACAAAAACGAGTAGGAATTCTTACCAGTGGCGGTGATTGTCCGGGACTGAATACGGTGATTCGCGCTGTTGTCAGTCATGCAACTCTGACTTATGGCTGGGAAGTGGTGGGAATTTCTTATGCTACGAAGGGTTTGCAAGAAAAAACTACGGTTCCCTTGACTTTGCATGGTTTAGATTTGCGGGGAATCGATCCTTTGTTGAGTATGGGCGGGACTATTCTCGGTAGTATCAATAAGGGTGATACGCTGGCTCATGTGGATGAGATTATGGCGGGGTATCAGGCTTTAAAGCTGGATGCTTTGATTGGGATTGGCGGTGATGGAAGTTTAGCTATTCTGAGCAAATTGCAACATCAGGGAAATTGGCAATTTATTGCGATTCCGAAAACTATTGATAATGATGTGGCACTGACGGAACGAGTGGTAGGTTTTGATACGGCTGTCAATACGGTGGTGGATGCTCTTAATCGTCTCACATTTACGGCGGCTAGTCACGATCGCGTGATGATTGTAGAAGTCATGGGACGTACTGCGGGACATTTGGCGCTACATGCGGGGATTGCTGGCGGTGCGGATGTGATTTTAATCCCGGAAATTCCCTATACGATTAAGGATATTTGCGCCCATTTAGGAGAATTACGCGATCGCTGGGGACGCAGATTTGCTATTGTAGTAGTCGCGGAAGGTGCGCATATTCCTGATGATTCGCTCAATTATGCAGCTTGTAGCAAGCCTTCCTGCGGAATTGGACAGTTAATTGCTGATGAACTGCGCAGTTGTAGTCACGAAACTATTGATATTCGCGCTGCGGTTTTAGGACATATTCAACGGGGTGGGATTCCTTCGGCTTTGGATAGGTTGGTAGCTAGTGCTTTTGGCAAAGCGGCGGTAGATTTAATTGCTAATGGGAAATCGGGTGAAATGGTAGCTTGGCAAAATGGCGAAGTTGTGGCTTTACCTTTGTCAGCTGTGTTAGCGAAAAGTCCGTCATTGGTAGATCCTCATAATTATCTCGTAGAAACAGCGCGATCGCTTGGTATTTATGTGGGGAATTTACAGAAATAAATTAGGGTTTATGTGAGAAATCCGGGTTAAGAGGTTTTGTGCGTAAGTCATATAAATAAATAATTAATAGCTATTCGCTATGATGCACTTAATATTTATTTGATGAACCGCCAAGACGCCAAGTACGCCAAGAGAAAGAAGCAATTATTAAGTGCCAGTTTACAGAGAATTGCTAGAACTAAGTAAGTAGGTGGAAATCAACACAATTATGTTACGAAACATAAAATGCATTGAAACCCTTAGCAATGACAAATGACAAATGACAAATGACAAATGACAAATGACAAATGACAGTCCTCTCCTGTCGGAGACGCTACGCGAACGCTAGTTATCTTTGATTGCGCCGGCTTACTTATTGGCATATTTGAGAACTCGTTCCCATTCCCAACACCATGCAGTTTCAACTACTAATTCTTTGCCGTTGGTAAATTTAATAAATTCTTGTCCGTTATCATAAAAGACATCAGCTACTAGGCGATTGCGTAACTCGTTTCCCCACATTTTTGCAGATGCATTCCACCACCTTTGTCCTGGAGATTGCAGCATAGGGAGTTCTAAATATTCATCACGCCAGGCTATAGGTTGCCATTGTTCTTGTAAGGCGCGAATTAAAATTGCATTGGGAAATATTTCTCTTTGGTTTTCCTGCAACCACAGGACATATTCGATTGTGCGTCTGAAGGCGTTTTCTAAGTTAGCAGAACAATTTTCGAGGGCATCTTGGACTTCTTCTAAGGCAAAATTAACGCCAATTGCCATTAAAGCTCTTTCGTATTGTTTAAATATTTCATATTCAATTGAATCTGCTTCCCAAAACCACACAATTAATTAATCTCCAAATCAATTAATTAATTTTAATTATATAGCAATATTAAATCATTTATACATAGCGATGAAAATTGTTTCATCAAGACTGCCTCCTGCGCTCTGCCTTAATTCTTCACGGTTTCACACTCATCACATCTTCTATTAAACCGAAATTTTCTGCTTGCTTAAATGATGCCTCTAAAGAAATACCTTGTTTGGTAGAAATATACATTAAAACCATTGCGATCGCTCTTGCGGCACTATCACAATGAATCAATGCTGGTTTGGGCATTTCGGCAATTTTTTGCAGAACTTTGAGCGCAATTTGGGGATTAATTTCTGTGCTTCTTGTCGGTAGATTTGCGTAATGCAATCCTAGCAACTGAGTATAAAGTTGCTCTCCATCTTGAAAACCTTGTTCGTCAGGCGATCGCAGGTTCAATACAGACCTGTAACCCTGTTGTGCCAAGCTTTTCAACTCTTCAGGGGCAATTTGTCCGGCGATCGCCAATTCATCATTAATTTTTTTAATTGTATTCATCCCTCCCTCCTCCCTGTGGTGAGCAATGAATTAAAGAATTAATGTTATGTTCGATAAATAAACTTTAATTAATCAAGATATTTTATCTTGTATAACCACAATTACATCATCACTTTTATCACAATTGCTGTTAAGTATTAGGCTGGATGATGAAGTTGATTTATTAAATACATAACATTATTCTTAATTCGAGCGCTAAAGTTTAATAATCTTTGCTTTTGATAGCAGGGTCGCCTTCGTATGGTTGTAGTCCTGTTGCTGGGTAATTATCATCACTAGGACTAAAAGCTCTAGTAGCAGCAATGGAAATATATTGAATTATTTGTTGGAAGAAATCACCAATTACTTGGATAATTTGCCGAACTTTAGTGATGGTAGACATATATTTCTCTCCTTAATCTTTGAAAAGTTGCTAGGCAATTAGACTTAGTAAAAAAAACTAAGCAAACATCTGATATAGCTCTATTTCAAAAGGAACAGTACGCGGTATAAAATGTTCTGGTTTTCTACTTTCACCAGTCCACCAAACAGTTCCTAGCAGGAACATGAGCAGGAGTAGTACCAAACTGATGAGGAGTTCATTGGTTTGAAAATCAGAATAATATTGAGTTTTCATAGTTAGCTCCTGCACATTCTGTCACTATTCTTTTGCAATCAGCAAACCTTTACTAACTGCCAAATTTTCAATTTTGCTGCTAGCGCAGGTTAACCAACCTCATCAGCAATACAACGATGTACGATCCCTTGCGGTTTTTGGTAGTCACCTGATGTTGCCTGTAATTTCAAGTTAAGGTAAAAATTTGAGGAAGTTGTGAGGAAAAAAAATAATTAGCGAAGAGAGACAAAGAGAGAAGTCTGAGCGTCGGCTTCCGGCGATAAGAACTTCAAAGAGACAAGGGAGACAAACAATTCAAAATTCAAAACTTGTACTGAAGCTCACTCGAAGTATTCAAAATAAAAGGGAACGGGAAACAGAGAACAGGGAACAGGGAAACAAAGCCGCCCACAAGGGGTGGGGTTTCTACCTTCCTCAGGATACAAGGATTTTTTCGCCCACGAGGGGCGAGGTTTAAAACCTTGCTTCGGGGCTACGTCTTTCCACTGTTCCTTGTTCCCCCTTAAGAGTTCCCGCACCGAAGGGGCTTCATAAACTGAAGCAGAAGTGTTAGATAAATTACTATTATCCCGTCAGGGTAAAATGACGATTATCATCAGCCATCGTCCCAGAGTGATTGAACGGGCAGATTGGGTAATTGTCCTAGAGAAAGGCGAACTCAAGCTTCAAGGCACAGTGAATGAGTTACGCGCACAGGATGGAGAACATCTGAGCTTTCTCATGCCATAAACCAACGCTTTGTGTTATAATTTTTTCGTTATCGCCTAAGTACTTAAGTAAATACGTAAAAAGCGCAATCATCATAGATAATTAGGAATTAAAAATGCCAAATTATCGTGATTACTATTTGAGATATTGTCTTTATCAAGAATAAAAAATCATTGAGATTCTTCGTAAATATTTTTGTTATCAGTGGAACAAATCAGTCAATAATCTAGTCGGCATCACTAAACAGCTAATTAATAGCCATAATTGTTTAGCTACAATCCATCTACCTCCATCTACTTAACAAATCTTAGTTTTTTCGTTAGTGCTTAGACCAAATTATCTATATCCAGAAACACAAAATTTTGCGATCGCTTATAGCTACTTCCTATAGCAATCTCAAATTATTTGTGAAATCTTAACATGTAGATTTGTTAACTGTTGACTATTGAATGTCAACAGTCAAAACTGATATTTTTCACAACTGAAATAGGATGACTATAGTTGTGAACTAAGTTAAATATGAGACTCTGTATAGCACAATGAAAAATGCAGAAAAAAATATAAATTTCTCTAATTTTTACCTTAGCGAACATTATCTAACTTTTGTAGGATGGGCAAAATACCTAGCTAATTATATAAGTTAAATATGAAAAATTTGCTCAAAATCTTCAGTGAAGATGAAGAATTATTATGAAATATAGAAACTTTGGCTCTACCGACCTTGTAGTTTCAGAAATGGGAATCGGAGGGTCACACTTTGGCTCAATGATTAATCAACAAAGTCCTCAGGAAATTATCAACACTTTGTCAAAGTCTCTTGATAGCGGGATTAATTTTTACGATATTGCAGATATTTATGGTCAAGGAGAAAGCGAAAGGCTGGTAGGTAAAACTTTTAAAAATAAACGAGATCGAGTAATTTATGCCAGCAAAGCCGGATTTTGTTTATCAAATACTGGTAATATCATTGCCAAACTTAAACCTTTTCTTAAACCAATTATCCGTTTAGTCAAACCCATAAAACAGCCACTTTTACAAGCTAGGTCTTCTCAATTAAAACAGGATTTTTCTGCTACATACCTGATCGGTGCTGTAGAAGCGAGTTTAAAAAGATTGCAGACTGATTACTTAGATATTTTTCAATTACACGAACCTCCCCTATCAGTGATTAGAGAGGGTGAGGTATTTGATACATTAGAAAAGCTCAAGTATCAAGGTAAAATTCGCTACTATGGTATTGCTTGCCGAAATGTAGAAGATGCTTTAGTTTGTTTAAATTATCCTGAGTGTTCTTCACTACAAATAGAAATTAATTTACTCAATCAAAGTGCTGTTGATAAAGTATTCCCTTTGCTCGAAAAAGATACTGTAGGGATAATTGCAAGACAAGCTTTTGCTTCCGGGAAACTGTTTAAGATAATCCAAAACCCCGAATTATTTCCGGAAGTCACTGAAGATATCAAGGTGCATCATACTGTCCAACAGCTGCAAGAACTGGTTAAGCAAAAAGGAAACGAAGCGATCGCTCAAATTGCGATTCAATTTGTTTTGCAATTTGCACCCGTGTCTGTAGTTGTTGTTGGTACTCGAAATCGTCAACATTTAGCAAATAATTTAGCGGCTTTTTCTTCACCAATTCTGACTCAAGAAGAAATAGCTGCTTTGGTATTGAGATTGTAGCTAGTTCATCTCGATTGAGGTTAATCAAATAATGATTATTGATGCACGTAGTATTACAGAGAATGAAACTCTAGATTGTGATATCTGCATTGTTGGTGCTGGTGCTGCAGGTATCACCTTAGCTCAGGAATTTCTGAACCAAGATGTAAAAGTTCTGTTACTAGAAAGTGGGGGAATTAAATACGATGCAAATCTTGATATTTTAAATCAAGGAGAAGTAGATCTCACTACTCATAGTTCTTTACAAGAAAATCGCCGACGACAGTTAGGAGGAGCAACAACAGTTTGGGGCGGGAGATCTGTACCATTTGATGCATCTGATTTTGAGTACAAATCTCATGTCCCTTACAGTGGTTGGCCGATTACAAAAAAGGATTTAGATCCTTATTATGAAATAGCACATAAATATTGTGAACTAGGAGCTTATAACTATACTGTTGATGGCGCAAAATCAATAGTTCCTGGTTTAAACTCAGATGATATCTCAACTGAGCAGATATATTTATTTAGTCCTCCAACAAATTTTGGTAAGCGCTACTTAAATGTTTTAAAAAATGCGCCGAATATCACTTTGGTGTTAAATGCCAATTGTCTGAAAATTGCCACTGACGACACAGGTAACAGCGTTGATTATTTAGATGTTGCTTCCTTAAGAAAAAATAATTTCCGGGTAAGGGCAAAACAATATGTGCTAGCAACTGGAGGGCTAGAAGTTACTAGATTATTACTAGTATCTAATGATGTGCATAAACAAGGAATTGGCAATCGCTTTAATCATTTAGGGCGATATTATATGGGACATATCAATAGCTATATCAAAATTAAGTTTGCAGAAAAAGTACCAGTTATCTGGGATTATCAACGCTTTCCTGATGGGCTTTACTATCAACATTCAATTGCTATTCGGGAAGAGAAACGCCAAGAATATGGACTATTAAATCAACGTTTTTTTGTTGAGCGTCCCAACTTTAGAGATCCTAGCCATCACAGTGGTATCCTTTCGGCGACTTATTTAACCAAATCTCTGATCAAAAAACAAAAAATATCTCAAGATTTATCAGAGCATCTCAAAAATATTATTTTTGACCCACAAGGAATGCTAGGTTTTTCTTATAAATGGATTACTCAAAGAATTTTGAGTCAAAAGAAATTACCTTCTGTAATTATAGAAAATAAATCTAAGCTGTATACATTCCGCATCGATAGCGAGCAGATACCAAACCCCAATAGTCTTGTAAGTTTAAGCGAAAGCAAGGATATTTTTGGGATTAATCAACTCAAAGTTGATTGGCGTTGTAGCGAATTAGATATTTTCAGTGTGGAGAAATCTGTAGAAATTCTCAAGCAAGCACTAGAAAATACTGGTTCAGGAAAGGTTCTCCCTGGAATCCTCACATCTCCACCGCCACAAGCAGGACATCATTTAGGGACGACGAGAATGTCAAACACGCCACAAACTGGTGTTGTAGATGCAAATTGCAAAGTTTATGATGTGAGTAATTTATATATTGCTAGTAGTTCTGTGTTTACAACTTCTAGTTATGCAAATCCAACTCTTACAGTTGTGGCGTTAGCAGCTAGGCTTGCAGATTGTCTTAAGAGACTGTACGGTAAGTGAGAGTTAATGGTCAATGGTCAATGGTCAATGGTCAATGGTCATTGGTCATTTGGTATTTTATAGGTGCGTTAGCTACTATGTAATGCACCTAATTTTTGAGATAAAAGCCTCACAAGTTCCTCAAATTTACGGTTTAGTATGAAATTGCCTTTGTATTGGAGGCAATATGACTATTAACTATATCTTTCATTTAATTGCAGTTAGTTTGCTGGCGATACTCAGCATTTGTATATTCATTGCGATCGCGATCCGGATCAAAACCGATCGCGAAATTGAGCAAATTTGGCGATCGCTCTTAGCCATTTCCAGCGAAAATCGGTTTACTGCGGATATGGTTGCAGATTTACCCGCACCGGTACAGCGTTACTTTCTCCATGCGATCGCACCAGGAACTCTGCTAGCTACTGCTGTCAGCTTAAAAATGAGCGGTATTTTTAGAATGGCACAGGATAAACCCTGGATACCGATGCAAGCCACAGAAATCATCGCCACGCTGAAAGGATTTGTCTGGAAACCAATTATCGGAAAAAGTTTATTTACCTTTGCGGGTGCTGATTACTATGCAAATCAATCGGGACGAATGCGCTTTTTTCTTTGGGGGTTAATTCCTATCGTTAACGCCCACAATGCTGATATTAATCGCTCTAGTATTGGGCGATTCGTGGCTGAATTAATTTGGTTACCTTCAGCTTTGCTACCGCAAAATGGTGTAACTTGGCAGGCAATTGATGACAATACTATCCAAGCTAATCTGAAAATTGATGGCGAACCTGTAACGCTGACAATGACGATAGACGCTGCGGGTAAACTATTGAAATTATCTTTGCTACGTTGGGGAGAATACACAGAAAATGGTGACTTTAATTACATACCTTTTGGGGGAGAAATTGCCGCCGAAAAAACATTTGGTGGCTGGACAATTCCCTATCAAATGAGTGTGGGCTGGTGGTTTGGTACCAATCGTTACTCTGAGTTTTTCTGTGCCACCATCGAGCAAGCTGAGTTTTGTTGAGAAATTGTCAATTAATATTAAATACCCGAAATATAGGACTTACAAAAAATAAATTACCCAAATTCAGTAGTGCGAGCATCTTGCTCGCTTTTGAACACCAGCGAGCGAGATGTTTGTCCAGAAATTTAGTCCAGAAATTTTTATGGAATTGCGTTCCCCGCAGGGGTTGCCGTAGGCATCGCATTTTATGAATCAAGTTTTCTAATTCGGTAATAAAAATCTCGAATTGTGAATTAAAATTTCGCAATCGTTTCTTAATTTCACAATTATTAAAATTAAATTACAAAGTTTAAATTAGCGGATTTTTTAGCAAAAATTAAGCTTTTAAGCTGTTAAATCATTAATTTAGCGAAATTTACGAAACTTTATCGCTTCTCATCTTCACAAGTTTCTCAAAGTTTTAGTTTATAAATAAAGAGGGTATTCCAGAAGCTAAAGACGAGTTCAGATTAAGGTTAAAAGCCATGTCTGTCAAAACTCTAATAATTAATGACCAACTCATTAGCGCTAGGGAACAGAAAACTATTCTTGAAGCGGTAACAGAGGCGGGTATTAACATACCTACTTTGTGTCATTTAAACGGAGTATCAGATATGGGCGCTTGTCGTCTTTGCTCAGTAGAAATTGGTGGCACTAATAAACTTCTACCTGCTTGTGTGACTAAAGTCGGGGAAGGAATGGAAATAAAAACCGATAGCGATCGCTTGCAAAAATATCGGCGGACAATTGTCGAAATGCTATTTGCAGAAGACAAGGTTCAACCGTCGGTGAAATGAAACACGATCGCTAAAAACTTGATTTTCTCGTCAATGCGCGCGAGAAAAAGCAATGAAATTTTTAGAGACGGGAGATAGTTGACTGTTGACTGTTAACTGTTGACTGTTAACTGTTGACTGTGGCTATTAAGCTTGTCAAAGTGTTGACGCTTAAAAACTGACAATCATAAAGACGTGATTAATCGCGTCTAATAACTGACAACTGACAACTAACAAATGAGGAATTATTATGTCTCGTTTGAAATTAGCAACGGTGTGGCTAGGTGGGTGTTCTGGCTGTCACATGTCTTTTCTCGATTTAGATGAATGGCTGAGTAATTTAGCACAGCAAGTAGATATAGTTTACACTCCCTTAGCTGATATTAAAGAATATCCCCAAGGGGTAGATGTGGTATTAGTTGAAGGTGCGATCGCCAACGAAGAACATATAAAAACGGTGCGCATGGTAAGAGAGCGATCGCAAATTTTAGTTTCCTTTGGTGACTGTGCTGTTACAGGTAAGGTTACCGCCTTACGCAATCCTTTGGTTAATGCTGAATCTGTACTGAAACGTTGCTATATTGAAGCTGCTGATATGTACAGTAAAATTCCCCACGCACCAGGTATTGTCCCACGATTATTAAATCGAGTACAGCCAGTACATCAAGTCGTACCAGTTGATATTTATTTACTCGGTTGTCCGCCTTCAGCAATGCGAATTCGTGCTGTATTAGAACCAATGTTACAAGGCAAAAAACCGCAATTAAAAGGGCGATAATTTCTTAAATTTGGGTAATTTAGTAATAGTCATTTGTCAGGGATGCAATTAAACTTAAGAATTTGTGTTAGTTTTTTACTGTAATTTGGGGGGTTTCAATAGCAAGATTTACTCAATAAATATGGCATAAAACATTATTATTGACCCTGTGACGCGGATTGAATGACATGCCAAAATCTCTATTTATTTGGATGATAATGGGCAAGTCAGCGATGCGCGGTTTCATGTAACTGAATTTCGCGGATTTAAGGATTAGCCCTGAAATTAAGTTTATAATTGCCTACAAGCCTTGATTTTAAAGTTAATCTTGATAGTTGATTAAAATTTCAGCACAACACATACTGAGGAAATAAATTTATTGAGATAGTTTATATAATACTTTTATAATAAAAAAGATAAAGCTATTTGTCCTTAACAGATAAAGTTAAAAATGTTTCTATGACTATCAAAGAAATCCTGCTCCAAGAAATTGAATCATCTTCCGACTCGCTTCTAGAACAAACTCTTGATTTTCTCCGTTTTTTAAAAAACAAGCAATTAGCAGTTAAAGAAAATACACAAACTCCACAAATTAATCTGGAAACAGCAAGTTCCAATACCTTAAATCAACCAGAAGCAGCATTAGCAGATAGTTCTCAATTACCTTACCGTCAAGCTTCAGGTCGCTCCATCCTCAGACATGCAGGTACTTGGTCAGGTGATGACTTCGATGACTGTCTGCAATCTGTTTACGCAACTCGTGGCAAAGCTAAGTTTGATTATGACTTAAATCCTTTTGAATAATGTATTTACTAGATACTAATCACTGTAGTGCTATTATTCTTGGCGAACCAAAAGTAATTAATCGCATCATTGAAGTTGGGGAATTAAATATTGCTACCTGTGTAATTGTTCAGGGTGAACTAACATACATGATGGAAAATTCTGCACACAGAGAAAGTAATCTTGCTTCTTTAACAGAATTTTTACAAGATATCCGTATCTACAATGTGATAGGAGAGACTGCTAATATTTACGGACAACTCAAAGCTGCTTTAATGAAACAATTTGGCCCCAAGGAAAAAAGCAAGCGGAGAAAAACTCAGGTGACAGATTTGGGATTTGATGAAAATGACCTGTGGATTGCAGCTATTGCTCTACAACACGGTCTTAAGGTTGTATCAGATGATAGCGACTTTCAGAGAATTCAACAAGTAAGAACATTGTCTGTGGAATCTTGGTTGTAATTATTATTAATACCCTAACTTTTGCGGTAACATTAGCGGACATATAGCCGATCCGCGATCGCTGTTAGCTCTAACACAAGTCATTTACGGTAATTGTCCAACTGCTTGGTGGGTGATTGTCCCCGGAGAAAATTTTGCCATAAGCGATCGCTTCTCAGCAACTGCACAACCAGAAATTGCGATGCCTACGGCAACCCCTGCGGGGAACGCGCTGGAGAAAATCGCCCAAATTATCAGCCTTCAGCCATAACATCAGCTTTTAATAGCAACCAATTGACAATTTTCCGCATTAAAGCGCAATGGCGATTTTCGCTAAACCCATAAAAAAATCTAAAAATCTTGGACGATCAAAGAGTTGATTTTATATACTGAGACTTGGGGAAGTACAAGTAATATACGATACTTGTACTTTGTGCTATAGTAACTTAATGAGTATCAACCAATGACTTCTTCAGAATTTCCCAATCCTAACGATAAGGCAGTTTATTCTAACCCAGAAACTCTGGCCTCTTCAATTAGTCCAAAAAACTTATATCCCTTCAAAGTAGTTGAGTATTTTTTACTGACTTCCTTAGTTGGTTCGAGTATCGTTTTTCTGTTTTTTCGCGATAATCAACAAGCTGTAATTATTGGAGTCATCGCACTAACTGTTGCAATTTTTTTCTACTTAATCAACAAAGAAGTACTGCAAGCTTCGCAACAAGCTGTCAAACAGTCTGATATTAATAAAAGAGCCGAACTTTACAGCTATCAACTAGCAAATGATAGTTCATGGTATGCAAATACAATCACGCCAGCTAGACAAAAGGCTTTACAATATTGCCAAGATTTAATTGACGATTACAAGCGGACGCGGAACCTGGCGAGAAATCTATATTACGTTTTGCAAATCTCCACCGTAATTTTATCAGGTGTCACACCAATCTTAGTTTTGGTAGACAAACTAGAAAGCGGACAATCTTGGTTAAAGTGGTTACCTGTGATTTGTCCCGCGATCGCTTCCATCGTTGCTAGTATTGTCACATCTTTTCCTTTTCAAAAAAACTGGGTAGCAGCAAACACAGCTGTAGAGTTATTAGAGGCTGAACAAGAAAAATTTATTTTGGGAATTACTCCGCTTTATCGTTACAGTAATTCCGCCACTGAAGCAGAACAGTTACAAACAGCTAACCAAATCATCGAAAATTTTGTTGTACAAGTAAATAATATTCATTTACAACAATTACAACAAGCCAGCGAACAATCCTCAGATAAAAAAGAAGCTCCCCCAGCCAATGAACAAAATCAAGAAGCTAAAAATTAAGCAAAGCGAGCTATAGCAGTTCCCAATCGGGTGAACTACATTTTCAAAGCTAATAACCTTGTGTAAAAAGATTTGAGTGTAGCTCACTAGCTTAGGAAAAGCTATACAGTAATCGACTATTACTCCTTTAAATTGCATATTTTGCACTGAGGTTGTCAAAAGTCAATAGTCCAAAGTCCAAGCTAGCCCCGTATGGGAAAAACCCACAACCAAACATGAAAATCTCTCTTCCCTAGCCTCTAACCTCTAGCCTCTAGCCCCTATTTTCAAGCTAGCCTTTGAAAGAGGATTATTCACCTTTGACACTCCTAACACCAAAATGCAGCAGATTGCCAGTTGGTGAGGTACAGATTATCGTTGATTGTAGGGGCACTGGCACTGCCATGCCCCGAAACGCATACCTCATTTACCTCAAATCTGCTGTATTTGATTTAGGTGTATTAAACAGCAATCACCCCGGTTCTCTAGTCAACCGGGGTTAGATTTTGAGTAATTTTTTTCCATCAGCAAAAAAGTTACATTTCCTCACAACTTCCTCAAGAATATTTTCTAACCTCATATTGTCTCCAGAGAGTCCAAAGAGACGCTATCCAAATTAACGAGGTTTAGCGATATGCAAACCCCCTATAGATTAAAAACAGATCCCACCTTCGACATCCTCCGTACCGAGCGCCAGCCCCTCAGTTCCATTTTTGCGCCGGCAACGGTGGCTGTGATTGGGGCTAGTGACTCGCCTGGGAGTGTCGGACGTACCTTGCTTTGGAATTTAATCGGTAATCCTTTTGGCGGTACGGTATTTCCTGTAAACCCAAAACATCACAGTGTGATGGGTATTAAGAGCTACGCCAATATTGCAGAAGTACCGGACGCAGTAGATTTGGCAATCATTGCCACCCCCGCTCCAACAGTGCCGAAAATTGTCCGCGAATGCGTCGCTGCCGGGGTGAAAAGTGCCGTAATCGTATCTGCTGGATTTAAAGAAATCGGTGCCCCTGGGATTGAATTAGAGCAGCAAATTTTACATGAAGCCCGCTTAGGTAAACTCAGGATTATCGGCCCTAATTGCTTGGGTGTGATGAATCCCCATACAGGACTAAACGCCACCTTCGCTAGTACAATGGCGCGTCCTGGGAATGTGGGCTTTATTAGCCAAAGTGGTGCCCTTTGCACCTCAATTCTTGACTGGAGTTTGCGGGAGAATGTTGGCTTTAGCGCTTTTATCTCCATCGGCTCGATGTTAGATGTTGGTTGGGGCGATTTAATTTACTATCTTGGTGACGATCCCCATACCAAAAGTATTGTGATTTACATGGAATCCATTGGGGATGCGAGGTCATTTCTCTCAGCAGCCCGTGAGGTAGCTTTAACCAAGCCGATTATTCTCATCAAAGCCGGTCGCACTGAAGCCGCCGCCAAAGCTTCCGCTTCCCATACTGGCGCATTGACTGGTAGCGATGAAGTTCTTGATGCTGCCTTTAGACGCAGTGGGGTATTGAGAGTCAGCAGAATTTCTGAACTGTTTAACATGGCGGAAGTATTGGCAAAACAGCCCCGCCCCAAAGGCCCGCGTTTGACGATGATTACCAACGCTGGCGGCCCTGGTGTCCTGGCTACAGATTTTCTGATTACCAATGGCGGAGAATTGGCAGAACTCGCACCAGAGACAATTACTTCCCTTAATCAAACCCTACCATCTTTCTGGAGTCATAATAACCCCATCGATATTTTGGGAGACGCCGATCCAGAACGCTACAGCAAAACCTTAGAGATTGTTGCCAAAGACCCAAATAGTGATGGTATTTTGTTGATTCTCACTCCTCAGGCAATGACCGATCCTACCCAAACTGCCGAACAGTTGAAATCTGCAATTGAAAAAGCACAGGTTCCTGCTAGCAAACCAATTCTGGCAACTTGGATGGGTGGCGCTGAGGTGATGGCTGGAGAAGCAATTCTCAATCGTGCTGGGATTCCGACCTTTTCTTACCCCGATTCTGCTGCCCGTATATTCACTTATATGTGGAAGTCTAGTTATAACCTGCGCGGTATTTACGAAACTCCCGTATTACCAGCAGAAGAAGATGGTATCCCCAACCGCAATCTTGTAGATAAAATTATTACCACAGCCCATCAAGCCGGGCGAACCATCCTGACAGAGACAGAATCTAAACAAATCCTCGCGGCTTACGGTATTCCCACCCTACAAGCTTGCATCGCCGCCACAGAAGATGAAGCTGTCGGCTGTGCAGAATCCCTGGGTTATCCTGTAGTTCTCAAACTATTATCGAAGACGATCACCCACAAAACCGATGTGGGTGGTGTGCAGTTAAATCTTATGGATGCAGATGCTGTACGCTGGGCGTATCGCAATATTAAAACTGCTGTTGCCGAAAAAGTAGGTTTAGAACACTTTTTAGGCGTAACAGTGCAGCCAATGATTAACCTTAATAGTGGCTACGAATTAATTATTGGTAGTAGCTTAGATCCTCAATTTGGGCCAGTATTGCTGTTTGGTGCAGGGGGACAATTAGTGGAAGTATTTAGAGATCGCGCGATCGCACTTCCTCCCCTCAATAGTACCCTGGCACGGCGGATGATGGAGCAAACGCAAATTTATAAAGCCCTCCAAGGCGTAAGAGGACGCGCACCTGTAGATTTAGCAGCTTTAGAGCAATTATTAGTGCGATTTTCTCAATTAATCGTAGAACAGCCCTGGATTAAGGAAATTGACATCAATCCCTTATGGGCGCGATTTGAAGGTAGAACTCAAGAAGAAAACAAGTCTTCCTCATTACTAGCTTTAGATGGGCGGATTGTTCTTCACCCACCAGAAATGAGGGAAGAACAATTACCAAAATTAGCGATTCGCCCTTATCCCACACAATACATCACGCCTTGGACAACCAAAGATGGTACAGCAATTACCATCCGCCCTATTCGTCCTGAAGATGAGCCGTTAATTGTACAGTTCCATAAAACACTCTCAGAGCAAAGCGTCTATTTTCGCTACTTCCATCTGATGAAACTAAGTCAGCGAATCGCCCACGAACGCATGATGCGCCTGTGTTTCATTGACTACGATCGCGAAATGGCATTAGTAGCCGATCGCAAAAACCCCATAACAGGCGATCGCGAAATTCTCGCTGTAGGACGTTTGAGTCAGTTACATGGTGTCAAAGAAGCGGAATTTGCGCTTTTAGTCAGCGATCCATATCAACGCATGGGTTTGGGTACTAACATTTTAAGTCAACTGTTGTATGTCGCTCGTAGCGAACATATCAAGCGCATCACTGCTGATATTCACCCTGAAAATGTGGCAATGCAACGAGTTTGTGAGAAAGTCGGCTTTCGTCTCCATCGCAGTGCTGATTTAGTGGAAGCTGTAATTGATTTGTAATCTTAAATCACGCAATTTTCAGACAATATTTTTTGAAGGGTATAGCATTGCTATACCTTTATTTATATATTTGTATATTGATTAAATTGAAACGATATCAGGTAAAATTCTCAGATATATACCAGATGCTCTATTAGCAAATATTACATTTTTAACACAGTGATAGACCAACACCAAGATAATAAAAAGCTAAAATAAACCCATTAACCAATGATGCTGTCTAAACTTTATGGGGATTACGCAAGAATTAGATTCTACTGAAAGCATCTCACAAGAGGTGATATTTCCCCCTGGCGATTTATATAGTGACGAGCCTCCCTTGGAAACAGAACTACATTTACGACAAATAATCCTACTTCTCAGCTGTCTAGAATGGCTGTGGCGAGACAGAAATGATTTTTACGCTGCTGGTAACCTGACTATTTACTACAGTCCCCGCCAAAGCAAGCTAGAAAAGTTTCGCGGCCCTGATTTTTTTGTAGTTTTGGGAACAGAACGCAAAACCCGTAAAAGTTGGGTAGTCTGGGAAGAAGATGGTAAATACCCCAATGTAATTGTTGAAATTTTGTCAGAATCAACTGCTAATACTGACAAAGGATTAAAGAAAGAACTTTACCAAAATACTTTCCGCACGCTGGATTATTTTTGGTTTGATCCATATACATTAGAATTTGCCGGATTTCATTTAGTAGATGGTGCATATCAACCTTTACAAGCAAATGAACTAGGACATTTTTGGAGTCAGCAGTTAGGTTTATATCTGGGAATTGAACAGGGATTACTGCGATTTTTTACAGCAGAAAGTCAATTAGTTCCCTCACCAGAAGAAGCCGCAGAACAGGCAGAACAAAAAGCTGCACGTTTGGCTGCAAAATTGCGAGAGTTAAATATTGACCCAGATTCAATTTAATGAATTACTAATTCAAGGAATTCAATATTTAAGATAAAGATAAAATACTGCTTTTTTACCACCTGAATTTGCAATGGTTCAAACTCCTAGTAAACCCTTAACTCTGGCAGAATTTCTCCAGTTACCAGAAACGAAACCCGCCAACGAATTCATCAATGGTGAGATTATCCAAAAGCCTATGCCGCAAGGAAAACATAGCACTGTTCAGGGAGATTTAGTTTCATCTGTCAACATGGTGCTAAAACCAAACCGGATCGCGCGTGCGTATCCCGAATTACGTTGTACTTTGGGCGATCGCTCTCTTGTCCCAGATGTTGCAGTTTTTACCTGGGAACGCATACCCCGTGACGAGAACGGTAAAGTAGCGAATACGTTCTCGATTCCCCCAGACTGGACAATTGAAAGCCTTTCTCCAGAACAAAGCCAAACTAAAGTCGTCCGTAATATCCTGCATTGTCTGGCACATGGTACACAGATGGGTTGGTTGATTGATCCAGAAGAAGAACTAGTGTTTGTCTATTTTGCCGATCGCACTCTCGCCATCTTTGAAGAACAAAGCGATCGCATTCCTGTTCCATCCTTTGCTGAATCTTTTCACCTTACCATTGCTCAACTCTTCAGTTGGCTAAATGAATAATTTAAAAGAAAGACAAATGACTATTGACTATTGACTATTGACTATTGACCATTGACTATTGACCATTGACTATTGACTCATAACTGTAAAATCACCCGCGCCAAATTAAAGTAAATCAAAACGCCAAGTACATCAACGGCTGTAGTAATAAATGGCGCTGACATCAAGGCTGGATCTAAGCGCAATAGGCGAAATAAAAACGGTAGCGCCGAACCAGAAATAGAAGCTAAGACAGAAATTGCTACTAAACTAGTGCCAACTGCGATCGCAACTTCTAACTTTCCTTGCAAAAAATAAGCCCAAATAGTGGCGATGCTGCCTAACATCACTCCTAATAATGTACCTGCGATCGCTTCTCTGCCAATTACCTGTAAAGGCCCTAATAATCTAATCTCTTCCGTGTTCATCCCCCGTATGACTACTGTGGAAGATTGCGCTCCAACATTACCACCAGTACCAGTCAGCAAGGGAATAAAGGCTGTGAGGGTAACAACTTTAGATAATATATCTTCTTGGGATTTAATAATTGTGCCTGTGACTGTATTGGTAATTAATAACACAAATAACCACACAACCCGTTTGCGCGCAACATCCATTAAATTCATCTGAAAATAATTGTCGCCGCCTGATTGCACACCACCACCTACGGCGTAGATATCTTCTGTAGTTTCCTGTTGCAGAATATCGATAACATCATCAACCGTAATAATACCGACAAGACGCCGTTCTCGATCTACTACAGGCACGGCTAAAAAGTCATATCTTTGGATTACTCTAGCAACTTCTTCTTGATCGGTATCGGTGTAAACAAACACTACATCACGAGTCATAATCTCGCCGATTAATTCCTCTGGTTGAGATGTTACTAACTCCCGCAAAGACACAATCCCTGTCAATTGTCTGGCTGTGTCGGTGACGTAAAGATAATAAATGATTTCACTAGCTTTTGCTAGACGGCGTATGCGTTCTAGGGCTTGATATACTGTAAAATTTTCTTTCAGAGAAATTAATTCTGGGGTCATAATTCGCCCAGCAGTATCAGCCTCATAACCCAAGAGTTGAGCTGTAGCTGTGCGTTCGGCTGGGCTGAGTTGTTCGAGGAGGCGATTGACAATTTTTGCGGGGAGTTCGTCAAATAACCTGGCGCGATCGTCGGGTGACATTTTATCAACTAAATCCCGGACTTCTTGACTTCTGAGTTCTTCAATTAGTCGTTCTTGAATAGAATAATCGAGATATTCATAAACTGCGATCGCCTCATCCTTAGACAGCAACCGAAAGGCTAAAGCGTGCATTGCTTCCGGTAATCCTTCAATCGCCTCAGCAATATCCGCCGGTTGTACAGGTACTAAAATCGCCTTTGCACCACGTAAATCTCCCTGTTCTAACAGCATTTGTAGCTGAATTCTCACTAAATCTCGCAGTTCTCTGCGCGACATATCTGGGAGATTAGAGGATAAATTATTCATTTCTGTCACAAATTACACTTTCCTCAGGCAGTTTGAACAAGGTTTCTACACAATATAATTGCATTAACTTTATCTAGTTAAACTCATCTCACTCCTAAAAGGTATGGGATTGTACGTTGACTGTTGACTGTTGACTGTTGACTGTTGACTGTTGACTGTTGACTGTTGACTGTACAGACAAGGGTTATCGCGTCTCTGATGACAGCCATTACCAGTATTTTCATTACGCCAACCTACGTAGATACAAAAGTTATAATTTAATTTCAAATAACCATCAATTAGATGTGCATCATCAAGCTACTAGCAAACGAAGCATAATATTGATATTTCTTCACACAGTAATAACTGTTGTAAATGTATGGTATGTAAGGAATCATAAGATGCATTTTTTATGGGAAAATCATTTAATTTTTTGCTAAAAATTGAATTTTCATCTTGATAAATAATTTATGCATTCAAATACAATTATCTGCTTTAGTAGCCTTGATGTAATAGGTATAAGATTATTTACAATCATCCTCAAGTAATATTTAGCAACTTGTAAACGCTCAAAATCATTTCCGAAATTGATATGATTGCTAACTGGCGATCGCTCTGGGGTAAATATTACAAATCAGCAGAAAACCTATTAATACTAGGGTTTGGAGTAATTACCCAGAGTTAATTGCACATCACAAAATTAAAAATGGTCAGTTAAGCAGTGGTTAAGAAGCTAAGTAATTACACAAAATGTAACAAAAAAAATACACTGAGTTTAGTTATTTTATCGGAACATTTTTTCTGTTAGGATGTCGGTTAAGATATGACATTCAGCAAATGTCAGGTTTTTCAAAATTAATTCAGAGAAGCCAAAACAGGTAGACAATTTTAGTAAGTCTAAGAATATGACTAACAAACAGAATTGTGATGATTACAAGCAAATCGGTAGTTACATTCCAGTTGATTTAGCCCTCGAGTTCAAAAGCATTTGTGCTAGTTTGGATATATTTCAAAGCGATGCTTTCGAGGAAATGGCTCAAGATTGGATCGCTAAAAAAGCTCATGCAGATGACTCTAACACCTCTGTAACAGCTAAACCAGAAACAATTGCCGATTTAATTCGTGCTAACCGAGCAAAACTAAGATATTGTGGATTGAAAAATTTACCAGCTTTAGCCAAAGGAGAAGCTTTACCGACAGCTGGAGATTTTGCTATTATCACATCAGCTTTAAACCTGCCAGAAGAAGAAAGAAAAGAAATTTGGCAGAAGAATATGAAAAATTTCCAGATATTGCGAAATTAAATTTAACTTTCGAGTTTAGCTTTCAGTTTTAAAATAATTTAGTTAAAAACCTCAAAAGTCTTTTATTGTTATCTGTCAGAAGTTTACGCCCATAAGCATCAGCATGAGTTGGATAAGGATGAATTACACCGCTTAACTTATTCAAACCTAGCTTACCGACAATAGCCGTAGTTACTTCTGAAATCATCTCCCCAGCATTACAAGCAACACATTACAAGCAACAATAGTTACACCGATAATTTCATCAGCACCTTTTTTGTAGAGGATTTTCAGCAATCCTGATGCTTTATAATCCTCAAAAGAATTTTATTTGCGATCGCCTCATCCTCAGACAATAAGGGAAAGGCTCAAACCTGCATTGCTTCCGGTAAAACCCTTCAATCGCCTCAGCAATATCCGCAGGTTGTACCAATTTAAAACAAGAATACAACAATCTCTAATCCCTCAACCCAACCACATCTAGTACTTTGCTGGGTTGCTAGAACCCCGATTTCTTCAAGAAGTCGGGGTTCTAAAGTATCACCAGTAGTTCATCGCCAAAGTTGTGATGAATTTGTCGCCTTTACATTTATTCATAACTAAACCTGATAACAGCTATTAGTTTTTCTTTGTCAAGTCTTCTTGCCAAATCGTAACAATTCCGTTACATTAATTTACATAAGTTAACGAGAGCAAAAAACTATGTACACCACCATTAACGAAGACGGCGTATTGAACAACTATGCAACTGAACCCCAAATTTACTATGCAGAATATCCTTCCACTGAAGAGCAACGTAGCTATAGCTTTCAGGCTGGAATTGCAACTTTATTAGTCAGCGCCTTAGTTTTACTTGCTTTCGGCGTTAGCTAATAGCTATTGCAGATATATCCACAAAATTTACCAACAACTTTGATAATTAGGAGACAAAAGAAATGTTTGCACCATTAGTAGTATTAGTCCGTGAATTGATGGGAAAAGCTAAATTTAATCAAATACGTGGTAAAGCCATTGGTATCCACGCACAAACAATCACTAATTTTTGCAATCGGTTTGGAATTGAATCCAAGCAAAGACAGAACCTAATTCGTTTAGCTAAAGATAACGGTAAAAAATTAGGTTTACTTGCTTAAATTCTCGCAATTTTCCTTTATTTACTTTGCGCCTAGATTAGGCAATAACCTAGTCAAGATTAAGATAACTTAGTTAAAAAACCCAACAATCGTTTGGTATTTTCTGTCAGAAGTGTACGCCGATAAGCATCAGCAGCTTTTTTAATAGCTTCAGCCTGAGTTGGATAGGGATGAATGACACCGCTTAACTTATTCAAACCTAACTTACCAACCATAGCCGTAGTCACTTCCGAAATCATTTCCCCAGCATGACGAGCGACAATAGTTGCACCGAGAATTTCATCGGAGCCTTTTCTGTGAAGGATTTTCAGAAATCCTGATTCTTCACCATCTGCGATCGCTCGGTCTACAATACTAAAAGGGATTTTTATCGTCTCAATATCGATACCTTTAGACTTAGCTTCCTCCAGTGAAATTCCCACATGAGCAATTTCTGGATCGGTATAAGTTACCCAAGGCATAATTAAATTGCTGAGTTTAGAACGTCCTAAACCGAACGGAGAAAACAGGGTATTTTTAATCACAATCCTGGCTGCTGCATCAGCTGCGTGAGTAAATTTCCAATTCATGCAGATATCACCAGCCGCATAAATTTTCGGATTTGTGGTTTGCAGATAATCGTTAACTTTCACACCGTGTCGTTGATCGTATTCTACATTAACAGCTTCTAAATTTAGACCTTCCACATTCGGAGCGCGTCCCGCACCAACCAAAATTTCATCTACCGTGACAGAATCTCGATTTCCATTAGCAGAAAAGTAAAGTCGCTTACCTTCAGTGACAGTTACTACTTCTTCTAATTTGGCATTTAATACTAAACGAATTCCTTCTTTGATTAAAACCTTTTGCAAAATTTCCGCAGCTTCTGCATCTTCTTTATTTAAGATATGAGAACTGCGATGAAAAAGCACAACTTCACAACCCAAGCGGCGAAAAGCTTGAGCTAATTCGCAACCAATCGGCCCACCACCAATTACAGCTAATTTTTCTGGTTTCTGGATGAGGGAAAAAACAGATTCATTAGTGAGATAACCAGCCTTTTCTATTCCGGAAATTTCTGGTTTCGCTGCTCTTGCGCCAGTAGCAATTACAGCTTTTTTAAACCGGAGAATTTTTCCGTCAACTTCTACAGTATTTTTACTCGCAAATCGCGCGCTACCCAAGAAAACATCAACGCCTAATTTTTGAAATCGCGCCGCCGAATCATGGGGACTAATACCTGCTCTAATGCGGCGCATTCTCGCCATCACCGCAGAAAAATCAATATCAATATTTTTCGGGATATTAATTCCTAACTCCTTCCCTTCCCAAAGTTCACCGATTACACGCGCCGAACGGATAATAGTTTTCGAGGGAACGCAACCCACATTTAAGCAATCTCCACCCATGAGATGCTTTTCAATTAACGCCACCTTTAAACCCAAACCCAATCCAGCTGCACCCGCAGCTACAACTAATCCCGCAGTTCCCGCACCAATTACTACCAAATCATAAATTTTCGCCGGTTCTGGATTCACCCAATTTTGTGGATGAACATGAGATACCAAAGTTTGGTTATACTCATCCATTGGACGAATAATTACTCTCTCAACTTCTAAATTAGACATTAATCTTTCCCCTCTGCGTCTCTCTTGTCTGTGCGTGATATTTTTTATAGAAAAATTGTCCTATAACTCGAACACATACTTAAATTTATTACCTCTGTGTCCTCTGCGTTCTCTGCGGTTAAAAACATTTTTAATTATTACTAACTTCCTCATCCAAAGCCTTCCTAGCTATGCGAGTAATATAAATAGTTACAGCTACAGTTGCAATAAAACCAATAATCCGAATCGCCCATTGTACAGTAGGATTAGTAGGTTGAGATTCAGTTCCAATTCTTGCCAAACTACCAGCTAAAGAACCAATATAAACATACATAATTGTTCCGGGAATCATCCCCACAGAACCAATAAAGTAATCCTGTAAAGAAACCCCTGTAATTCCAAAAGCATAGTTTAATAAATTAAAGGGAAATATGGGCGAAAGTCTGGTTAATAGGACAATTTTTAATCCAGCTTTACCAACAGCATTATCAATAGCCGCAAATTTTTTATTATCTGATATTTTCCGTGAAACCCAACCTCTAGCTAAATAACGTCCTACTAGAAAAGCCGCAGTTGCGCCTAAAGTAGCGCCAATAAATACATATAGCGAACCCCAAACTACACCAAAAACCACACCAGCACCTAGTGTTAAAATCGAGCCTGGTAAGAAAGCAATGGTAGCAATAATGTAAAGTGTAATAAAAGCGATCGCTCCTAGTGAACCCAGGCTATCAATCCATTGCAAAGCATCTCGTAAAATTACTTGGGGATTAAAGGTAGTGGTTGTAGATTGCTGTGCTAAGGCTGGCTCGGAAGTGCTGAAGGATAAGAGAGTTAATGCTAGCAATGTTAATAAAGTGAATTTGGTTACGCGCTGAGTATTAATAGTTTTTTTTAATGAACCGCCAAGTACGCCAAGTACGCCAAGGAAGAGAGGAAAGAATAGGTAAGAATTGCTTTGAGTAGAGGTAGATGGTTTGCAAGCCTGATTAATTTTATTCATTTGCATCATGGTTATTTGTGGCTGTGGCTACACTTTCTTTGAGGGCTTTTTGCGCAATTTTGGTAATATATATAGTTACGGCGACTGTAGCAATAGCACCCATAGCTTGGATTATCCATTCTCCAATTTGCGCTTGAGGATTACTAGGTTGATGAGAGGTTCTCAACATGGCAAGATTAGTAGCTAAAGAGCCAAGATAAACGTACATTACTGTACCGGGAATAATACCGATAGAACCTAAAATATAATCTTTAAGGGAAACTTGCGTCACCCCAAAAGCATAATTTAATAAGTTGAAGGGGAAGATAGGTGAAAGCCTAGTCAGTAAGACAATTTTCCATCCTTCTTTGGCGACGGCTAAATCGATAGCTTTAAATTTAGGATGCTTTTCTAGTTGTTTAGCTACCCAATCTCGTGAAAGATAGCGCCCAATTAAAAATGCTAAAGTCGCTCCAATAATTGCGGCAATTATTACATAAACAGAACCCCAAAAAACACCAAATAGACAACCGCCTTTCAAGGTTAAAATAGAACCTGGGATAAATAATAAAGTTGCTAAGTTGTAAATGAAGATAAAAGCGATTGGGCCAAGGTAGCCCAGGCTATTCACCCAATTAATACTTATGTGTAAAATTTCTTGAATGTTGAGATATTTACTAGCAATTATTACCGTAGCAACTAGAAAACTTAATATTAAAAGTTTGATTGTGGTATATAATTTGCGGTTAGTCATTGGTTATTTGTCATTGGTCATTTGCTAGAGACGCGATTAATCGCGTCTGTACAAGAGTCATTAGTCATCAGTAATTGCTTATTTTTTACCTAAATTCTTCTTTATCCTCATCCCCTAATATCTAATCTTTAGTTTCTTGAACCTGTTGTTATCTTCAACTAAAATATTCTCATTCCCTGAGAATCAGCTTAATTCTTCCTAAATTTTTCTTGGCGATACCAGCTACGAATTCGTTCTGGTGATATTCCCCACAAATAAGCGATGATGACTATTTGATTAATTAAGGTAGTTTTAAAAATTCCTTTGCGTAACCAACGACGAGCAGAAGTTAAAACTGATGCTTGAATAATAGCAATTTTACTAATGCGTTGTAAGCGGCGAATGAGTTCAAAATCTTCCATGATGGGCAATTCAGGAAAACAGCCGATTTGGTAAAATATATCTTTAGTGATAAATATTGCTTGATCGCCATAGGGCATTTGCCAAAGATGCGATCGCATTTTTACCCCCCATTCCACCAACCTTAAACCCCAACCTGATGCATCAATCTGCAAGTTAAATGCACCCGCTACGCTTCCCGGTTGTTGCAGTGCATTGCGAATCAGCGTATCAAAGCCAGCAGGTAAGCGGGTATCTGCATGGAGAAACAGCAAAATGTCACCACTAGCAGCGACAGCACCAGCGTTCATTTGCACGGCTCGCCCAGGAGATGACAAAATAACTGTGACACCTAATGACTGAGCTATAGCTACAGTGTCATCTTGAGAGCCAGCATCGACTACAATAACTTCTGTATTGGTACTTGGTTGAGTAGATGCGATCGCATCTTGAATATTTCCCGCTTCATTCAGCGTTGGAATGATAATCGAAAGTTTGGGAATTGCTACATCAATACTTTCACAATTTGACAATTTTAATTTTGCTCCTGCTTTAGACTGTTGTTTGTTCCTAGAATCATAGGATTGTATAAAAATACGATCGCTTCAGTAAGTCGGTATAAATAAAGCAAACTATATTACAATACGGTTCAGTTAGCGTCAAAAAACTGATTTGGCGTAGGTTGGGTTGAGGGACGAAACCCAACATTTTCGGCGCTTTGTTGGGTTTCACTTCGTTCAACCCAACCTACATTTATCCTTAACTGGCTCCCCAACCTACATTTATCCTTGACTGAACCGTATTGAACTATATTACGAAAAGTAAATAGACTTAAATCCCTTACCAATGACTAATGACAAATGACTAATGACAAATGACTAATGACAACCCTTTCCAGTTATATTTAATTACACCAACCTACTTAACTCTTCAATTGTGCGATCGCTGATTGAATTGCTCTAGCTAACAAACCCTCACCAAAAGCAGCTATAATTTGCTGTTCCTGATGAATCAACAATTGCTTTAGTATGGCATCTTTTTGTGCCTCAGCTAAAATCATCTGTTGCATTAAATCTGCTTGGGTTTCTATATTTGTAGCGACACTTTGACGTTGGAGTTTTGCTAAGAAATTATGTAACACTGCTGTGGCTTGTTCTGAATCAGCACTATTAGCAATAATACTACGTACTTGTGCTGCTGCTTCAGCATACTCAATTTGTCCAGAACCGGCTAAATTAGTAATATTGCTACCAGAGATGAAGAAGTTGTTACTAGTATTGAGTGGGATTCTACTACTAAGACCTTCTATAGCTTTTGCTTGATAGCCTGCAATTTCTAATATCTTATATTTCTCTTGTTCAAGGTGATAAATTTGCTGTTCTTTAGCAGCTAATTGATACTTCATTTCTTCAACCGTAGCATTAAGGCGATGTTCTACTTCCTGTTTTGCATAAGCCTCATTATAAGTAACTTTGACAACCCAAACATCTCCTCGCTTTTCTACACCTTTAAGCTTTAATTCTAATTGTTCATCCTCCATTTGCAATTTAATTAAACTGTATAAAGCCGCTTGCCAGTTTTCTCCTTCTTGGAAAATGATTTCAATCACATTTTCTACTTCTTGATACAAAGATTCAAATTCTCTGGGTTCAAAATTGCGGTTTAGAGGAAATTTATCGCTTGGGTTGCCATTTTCGTCTAAGCGACGATAGACAAAATCACAAGTAACATTTTTAAATTGAGTTTGGCTATTGACACTCCAATCTTCTATACAAATTCCTGTTAAATTTGCGTCTGTAAAATCTACTCCAATAACTTGAGTACGCACAAAAATAGCGCCATATAAGTCTGCGCTTTGCATATCTGCACCGCTCAAATCACTATCTGTAAAATTAAAGCAGTGTATTTTAACATTTTGTAAAAATGCTCCGCGTAGGTTCAAGTTACTAAAGTCTTTATCTTGTGGATAATCTTGTAGATAATCTTGAGGTTTCGTTAAAAGTTTTTGTACTTTAGGAATTTCTAAATCTAGATAACGGCTATCGATTCGCGCTCTTTCTAAGCCTTTGGTATCTTGAAAGCTGGTTCGGTAAAGCTTTTTTGCTCTTAAATCGGTGTTGGCTAATTTTGTACCTCTAAAATTAACATTACTTAAATCTAAGTTATAAAAAGATGTACTATGCCAACATGAAAGCGCGATCGCCCAACTACGTAGAAACTGGAAATGCGGAAAATACTTTTCGCTGAAATGACTAGTTAATAGACTAGCAGTAATGAAAACGGCTCCCGATAAGAAACCGCCAATACTGCTGATAATCACAATAAAATTTACATTAATTTTATCTTGAACAGATATCCCATATAGATAGGCAATCAGAAATGATACAAAAATAAAAAATCCTGTTTGGAGAAAATAAATATTCTTTACATATCTCTTGGTTTGATCAAAAAGAATTATAATTAATGCGGATGCCAAAGAGCTTGATATCAAACTGACTGCGGCAGTACCAACTGCAAGAATACTAAAAAATAAAATCGGAGAAATTATCTGGAGTTGATTAAATATGAATGACATTAGGCTAGAGAAAAGTATGCTCCAACTAGCTCTCAACATCCCTTGAGCAAAGTTAATCCGAATTGTTTCTGTCAGCCAAATTATTACAGTCAAATTTACACTTAAAAATATCCATATTCCATCCTTTTCATCTATAAAGAAGCTTGTGCTGGCTATCCCTCCAAGCATTCCCGCCAACCATGCACTAATTAATAAAAGACAGTTAGTAAACAAAATTATTAAATATCTATATATAGGTAATTGCCCAGCCAGAACATTTTGAAAATCATGCTCTGCATGTTCTAGAGAGTGTTGTGAATAATTAATGCCTCTAATGTCATAATGATGTTTTTTCATATTAATTAAGTAAATTAGCGCGATTTATTTTGGTAAAGGATAAAATATATGTCTTATTATAAGATTTTTCATAAACTTATTAACGGTGATGTAGCTAAATATTTTGTTTGGGATAAGAATCTTCAGCGAATGGTAGAAAGCAACATTATGGTTGGACAAATTGAACCTATAGAAGAAGATGATGAAATCATAGATGAATTAGAACTAACAGATATTATTAAATCCAGATTTACACCAGATATAAATAACAGTCAATTAGTATTTAGCCAAGATAATTTTCTACCAATTGCGGCTCTGAGAACCTTGATAATTAAAGGCTTAAGATGTAGCTCTGCTATATGTAGATTGGTTAGAAACTACACAACAAATGAATCAGATATTGAGGAAATAATTAAATTTATTGTAACTAGCAACCTTGGATATCGTTACCCTAAAGCAGAAATTAATAGTATTTTAGGCATAAAACAAAATGATGATTTTTGGCAAGAATACGATCAAATAAATACTGAAAAAATAGATCCAATAGCATTGATAAATGCACTTAAAAATAATTCTAATTTTGTTAGCAAACTTAAATCTAAAGCCAAAGACTTGCCTATTGGTACAGGGTTTTTAGTAGGAAAAAAATATTTATTAACTAATCATCATATCCTGCCCGATCGCGAAAGCACCAAAAATTTTATTGCTCAATTTAGTTATGAACAGGATGCGTTAGGTAATTTCCTCCATCAAATAGAATATAAATTAGATTCTAGTTTTTTTATTACTGACAGAAAGCTAGATTATTCTTTAGTGAAAGTTGCTGCTTTAACTGATGAAGAAAGAGACAATAAATATAAGTTAATTTTTAACGATGCAGGTGATAACTTTGGATGGCTATCAATGTGCGCAGAAAAAAAACTAATTGCGCCACCTTACAATCGTAATCGAACAGATAAAAATCCTGAAAAATATGTATATCAAAATCATAAAAAATCTGATTTTTATGATTTTCCCGGTGAGCCTGCTATCATTATTCAACATCCTAAAGGTAGGGACAAAGAAATTGTTATTTTTAACAACAGAGTTCAAAAAATATATAAGAATTTCATTCAATATGAAACTTCTACATTACCAGGTTCTTCAGGAAGTCCAGTATTGACGCAAAACTGGCAGTTAGTAGCTTTACATCATGCTACTTTAATTGATAGCGAAAATAATTATACTGTGGGCAATTTAGGGATAAAAATTTGTAAAATAGTCGAAAACTTACAAAAACAAGCTCAACAAACAACAGAGTTTACTCAAGAACTTAATGAGTTTATCAATCGCTATGTTCTGCTTAATAATCGCCTAATTCCCAGAGGGAGAATTTTTCTGGTAGCCAATTATGTGGGAGATTATACATCACAAGAACCTGGAAATTATGTCAAACAGATCAGAGACAAGATTATTAATAAATTAGCACAATTAGAAGATGAGATAAAACATGGTTTTCAAGTCTTCGTAGTTCCAGATAATTTAGTTACATCTGAAGCAGCTATTAAATGGATCGAAAACTCACCTGAATATAATGAATATAAAGTTGGAGATATAGCACTACAAATTTATGTCAGCGAACGAAAACCTGAAAATGAAAGAGGAACAACAATTTTTTATGTTGCTAATAAAGATGAGCGTCGCCTTCATGCAGAATTATTACTACAATCGCTCACAAATAAGATTTCTGAACTTCCGAGTCAAGGCGCTAGATCTGATAGTGGTATAGGAAAAAATGGAATAGACTTTTGTCGCAACTTAAAGATGCCTTCACTAAGAATGCGATTAGGTTTTTGGCACGATCCAGAGGACAAGAAAATCATTATTGAAAAACGCGAAGAGATTGCTGATGTCATTGCGAAAGGATTGTTAGCTTGTGGTGATACCCTCAGTCCAATTCCAGTTTTACCCAAGTTTGAAGTAAAAATATAAAATTCAGAGGCTCAAGCTTTCTTTTTTAAAACTGGTGTCAAGTAGTCTGCAATTCCTGCCATACGGTGGAAGAAGGTTCTGATTGTGACATAAATACTGGTAAATAAATTTAAATATATATAGTGTATGAGAATGTTAGGCAATAATTTTGCCACACAAAATCGAAAGACTTGAAGTTGATTAGCTACTCTTCTCTACGAGAGGCTACGCCCTAAGCGTAGCTATGCCGCAGGCTTTACGAGAACGCCTACCCGGCGAGATAGCTACCTAACGCTGGCTATGACATTTTATAATTAGGCGATCGCACCAACCAAAGACGAAGCCTCCATCTAGTTTGAAAAAATGGTGTTCAAGAGCGATCGCTCTTTTCAAGATTGCTTTGCTGGCAATGAGTTTTTATAATTAAGCGATCGCACCACACAAAAACGAACCTTGAAGCGGCTATTCTCAACTCAATAGTGGCTTTCCTTAACTCAATAGTGGCTTTGCTCAACTCAATAGCGGCTTTGCTCAACTCAATAGTGGCTTTGCTCAACTCAATAGTGGCTTTGCTCAACTCAATAGTGGCTTTGCTCAACTCAATAGCGGCTTTCCTCAACTCAATAGCGGCTTTCCTCAACTCAATAGTGGCTATTCTCAACTCAATAGCGGCTTTCCTTAACTCAATAGTGGCTATTCTCAACTCAATAGCGGCTTTCCTCAACTCTGCATCTAATCTGCAAAAATGGCATTAAAGAGCGATCGCTCTTTTTGGAGATTGTTTTGCTCGCAATCAACGTCAGTTAGCTCAGATGATTATCAATCGGAATCAGGTTAAATTGTTAATCGTTGATGCAGAAAGTGAGGTAATTGTGCAATGGATAGATTAAAGCATCATCGTCAAATCGTCCAAGAAATTTTAACAGAATATCATCAACTCAATGAAAAATCTGGTTCTACAACTGTTAGTGCTTTAGCCTTTGATGAGGTACGCGATCAATACCTTTTGCTGTTGATGGGTTGGCACAAAGACGAACGGATTAAGAGTGTAATGATTCATATCCGTTTGCAAGATGACAAAATTTGGATTGAGGAAGATTGGACAGAGGATGGGGTGGCGACAGATTTGTTGCACAAAGGAATTGCCAGGGAGGAGATTGTTTTAGCCTTTCATCCACCTCATCTCAGACAATACACTGAATTTGCGATCGCTTAGAGGATATTTTAAAAGTCCTTAGTGATGTATCAAATACTTTTAGATCCCCCTAAATCCCCCTTAAAAAGGGGAGGCAGTGCGTTGGGCGGGTTTCCCGACTTGTTCGCTGAAAGCGTTCCCGAAGGGTAGCAACTGCCGTGGACTATGATTCCAATTCCCCCCTTAAAAATGGGCGCTAGGGGGGATCAATAAGTGTGAATATACAGCCAACCACTATTCAAACAACCTCTTAGCGGCTCACAAAATAAAAAGACTTGAAGTTAATTTAACTCCAAGTCTAGAAAGTAACATTGTTTTATTAAGAAATCTTGGTTACAGAGTCAAAGATTGGGCATTGGTTTCAATTAACTTAGCTAAATCTTGCAAGAATGCAGCCGCATGAGCGCCGTAAATAATTCGGTGATCGGCGGTAATATTTACCTGCATTTGTTGACGCACACCAAATAATCCATCAGGAGTGGCGACAATTTGCGGACGAGATGCGCCGACTGCTAAAATTGCACCTTGTCCTGGAGGTAATATCGCGTCAAATGTATCTACACCAAACATTCCTAAGTTGGACACGGTAAAAGTGCCGCTATTGTATTCATCTGGTTGTAGTTGTTTTGCCCTAGCACGATCTACTAAGGACTTCCAAGTGCGCGATAGGGAATAAATATCTACTAAATCTGCATTCTTTAACACGGGTGTAATCAATCCGCCATCATCCATTGCTACAGCAACGGAAATGTTGATGTCAGAATGATAAACAATTCCTTGGTCGGAATAGCTAGCATTAATTAATGGATGCTTTTGCAGCGTGACAGCTACAGCTTTTGCCAATAGCGCTGTCATGGTCACACCTTTGGATTTAATCTGCTTATACAGCTTATCTAATCCATCGGTGGTAATTGTATAACCTACACGGAATACAGGTACAGATAAGGTAGCTACCATGTTCCGAACAACTGCATTTTGGAAGGTAGTTAAAGGTACTACCTGACCAGGAATTGCACTGGCGACTGCGGGAACTGGTGCGGGTGGTGCTGTTGGAGTTGGTGGTGCTACTGGGGCGGTTGGGGCTACAGATGGTTTTGGTGCTACGGGGGCGCTAGCGGCGGGTTTACCTTTATTTGCAGCAGTTTCCACATCTTCAGCAATAATCCGACCGTAGGGGCCGCTACCTTTGAGGGTATTCAAATCGACTTTTAGCTCTTTCGCCAATTTACGGGCGCGGGGTGAAACCACTAACCGCCCTTCTTTATGGTTAGAGCCATTTTGAGATGTGGGAATTGCAGCAGCTGCAACAGTTGCGGCTACAGGTTGGGGAACAGCAGCAGGCGCAACAGCCGCACTACCAGAATTTGCACTAGCCTTGGCGGCTTCAATTTCTGCTTCTGTTTCCACAATATAAGCGATCGCATTTCCCACAGCCGCAGATTCACCAGCTTGCACTAAGATATGAGCCAGATATCCTTCATAAAAGGATTCCACATCCATATCTGCCTTATCTGACTCGACAACCACCACTGTTTCGCCTTTTTCCACTTTATCGCCTGGCGACTTCACCCAAGATACAATCTTGCCTTCGGTCATGGTGGAACTCAGCGCCGGCATAAATACTTCGTAAATGCTCATAGGGTGGTTTGGTGAATCAATGAATTTATGGACTTTAACAGCTTTTACCAGATCGAATTGTATCTTGGTGTGAGAGTTTTGGGCTAGGGGCTAGGGGATAGGGGCTAGGGGCTAGGGGCTAGGGTTTAGGGACTAGGGGCTAGGGGCTAAGGGCTAGGGAAGAGAAGGAGGACAAGGAAGCAACTGACAAATGACTCTTGTACAGACGCGATTCATCGCGTCTCTAATCTCTAATGCCCCTTGACCATCTGGAACCAAAACCCCAAATTAATGTCTAATATAGATAGCAATTAAATTGCGATCGCTGAGTATTTACAACCAACAGCCACAACAAGTATTTTATCAATCAAATGAGTTTGTTTTCTCAGTTTACTTTTCCCATAATTACTCAAGTGAAAATCAAGGCTGCTTATCCAGAAGGTAGAAGTTCAGCGATTCACCTTCCATCTAAAATTTAAGGTTGATAATTTACTTGTTTGAAATTGAATTCTTGTTTAATTTTTATGTCACTAAAATGGAAATTGTTCTTGATTGTGATAATAAGTATGTTCGCTACTGCGGGCGCTGGAGTTTATTTTGCTCAACACCAGCCTGTAGCGCACACCCTAGAAACTAACGAAGGAAAAACCCAGGAAATAGCTGCAACTCAAATCTCCCAAGATCCTGTTATTTATCCAGAGCGTACCCAATATAAAGCCATACCCCTTGCCAGTCTCAACTCCAATCTTCAAGGTAGCAATCCGACTACATTAGCATTAAATATTTTTGAAGAAACTGTCAAAGAAGTTGGTACGCGGAAAGTCGAGGTAGCGTATCCCCAAAGAAATCAAGCTTTAGTCACGATTACCCAAGTTCAACCGAGCAATAATCCAGTTAGTGAAGTTAAATATCGCGTGGAAATGAATACCTTTGGGCGATCGCTTTTAGTGAGTTCGCCACCTGTGTGGGAAATCGTCTGGGCTGGCTCGAAAGTGCAGTGTAACCCAGCAAAGCGCCCCCAACAAAATTTAATCCTCAGCTGTCAACCCACAACAGGGGAGTACAAAGCTGGGGATTCTTTTTAACGATAGCAATCTTATGCGATCGGCAAATACAACGGACTGTTGACTGTTGACTGTTGACTGTTGACTATTGACTATTGAGAAAAATCCACGCCACATGCATTTTTCTTAATTATTGGCAGTGGCATGGACTTTAACGCATTAATACTAAAAAATGTCAGTAGATGCTGGTGAAGTACCTACACTGACCAACGGTTGTGTGTAGGCTTCCCGTCTCATTCGCCGTTGCCACGCTGGGGATATCCAAGGATATTCGGGACTAAACCCGATAATGGTCTTACACAGCGTCTCTGGTCTTACGACCTTTATCTCCTCAAGGGAGAACCCAGGCAGCCGCCCATCTGACCTAGGCAGTTTAACCCTTCGGCTCCGCTCAGGGTTAAAGCCGAGCGGAGTCGAGGCTTTAATTTTCTACGGTACGTTCGTCTTGGATTTACAGCAATAGCTGACCAGCAGGACTCACGTTTTCCCCGATCTCTGATGTTGCTGCGGCAAGTCTGACTACTTTGAAGTTAGCCTGTCTGATGTCCATACATTCGGGAGGGTCAACGACCATTTTTATTGGCAAGGAAAGCATACACAACAAATGACCAATGAGGGACTTACAAAAAATAAATTACCCAAATTCCGTAGTGCGAGCAGCGTTCGACTGAGCGCTCACGCCGAAGTCTTGCTCGCTTTGGAACACCAGCGAGCGAGACGCTCGCACTACAAATTGATTGGGTATTTAAAAAATTGGATGTCCCTGACTATTGACAAAGCGCAAAGTCTGAGCGCCGGAAGCCGGCGCTCAGAACTTTGTAAGAATGACTATTTTTAGATATCGCCACGAATTTCTTCAACAATCCCATCTCGAAGCACAATTTCGACTTGGGTTTTGCTGATCAGGTTATCGCCAGGTTCGATGCGGAAAAAACCTTCCATTTGAAATTGGTTAACTTCCTGATCTAACTCCAAGTACTGTACTTGCTGGAGGTTTTGGAGGAATTGATTTTTTTGCTCTAGAAGTTCGCTTTTCTTTTGATTGACTTGGAGTTGGATATTGTCAATCTGTTGGAGAGTTTGCGGCCCTGGGGGTTGCAAACTTTGCTTTTGAATGGCGGTGATTGCTCTTTGTCCTTCAATGTCTAGTTGTTGCAATTGCTGATCGGTTTGATTGATTTGCGCTTGTAATTGCTGTTGTACTTCCTCTTTCCATAGAGGAGTCACAATAACTTTGACATTAACGACACGTTTCAAAAGCATTTGTTGAGGTTTGGAGACATCCATACAGTTTCACGTTCACTCTATAATTTATTGTTTCAGTGGAATTATTAGGCAAACAGGGCGTTAATAAGATCGCGATAGCGTTCTGCGACAACATGACGCCGGATTTTTAGTGTTTGAGTCATTAAGCCATTTTCAATGGAAAACGGCTCAGGAATGAGTTTAAAGGGGCCAATACGGTCATCGGCTCGATAGCCTGGACGATTTTGCACTTCTCGGCTCAATTCCTTACGATATAATTCCTGGATTATTTTACTCTCAAGGTCTATTTTTTGACTGGGTGAGGCAGTAATATTATCACTTTTGCTGCTTAAGTCAAGGTTTTGGCTTTCCGCCCATTTTTCTAAGGCTTCTATATTCGGTACAATTAACGCACCCAGGCTGCGTTGATCTTGACCAACAAGCATAATTTGATCGATATAGGGCGATCGCAAACAAGCATCTTCTATGGGCTGTGGCTCGATATTTTCCCCATTAGTTAAAACAATGGTATCTTTTGCCCTGCCTGTTAGCACCAAATCATTTGACGGCGTTAACCACCCCAAATCGCCGCTATCAAACCAACCTTCAGCATCGATGGCTTTTGCTGTCGCTTCGGGATTTTGGTAATAGCCTTGCATAATTTGCGGCCCTCTCAACAGTACCAAGCCTCGCTCCCCAATTGGCAGAGGTTTGCGAGTCTCTGGATCGACAATTTTAACTTCTGTAGCGGGGAGTGTGGGGCCTGATGAACCACGCACATTATGCCAAGGACGACGCACATTAGTCACAGGGGATGTTTCTGTTAAGCCGTAGCCTTGCAAAATCCGGATATCAATGATTTCAAAGAAATTATCTATATGCTTGGGAAGTGCGCCACCACCGCTAATTACATACTTAATTTGTCCTCCGGTTGCTTCTCGGACTTTAGCATACACTAGTTTTTCGCCTAAGGCATGGAGCGGGGACAAACTCAAGGCTTGTATTTTGGCTGATAATCGCTCAATTGCGGAAGCTTGAAGATGCTCTAAACTTAACCCGTCAGCAATCCGCTTGGCTTTAATATAGCGATCGCTGTTGCTCAATAAAAAGTTAATTAAACGTTGTTTTTTCGCTGGCTGTTCGCGAAACTGCTTTTGTACGCCTTCATAAATTGATTCCCACAGGCGAGGTACAGCCACCATATACTGAGGTTTAAAGTCTTTTAAATCTTTTTTCACTGAACGCAGGTTAGTGTACACCTGTGTACAGCCTTGAGAAAGTAAATAATATTCAGCTGTTCTTTCGTAGCTGTGCCAAGTTGGGAGGATACTTAAGGCTATGTCACCCACATCTGGTTGTAATACCGTGCCAAAAGTATTGATTTGGTGTAATAAGTTCCCATGAGTGAGCATCACACCTTTGGGTTTGCCTGTAGTACCAGAAGTATAAATCAGTGTTGCCAGAGTATCGTAATTTTGCTCAACTGGTTCTAGAGTATGGTTGCTACCCAGTTCTACAAGCTGTGAGAAATTGAGTATTTTAAAATTTTCTTGGGTTTCTAGGGTTTCGTCAGTCAGTAAAATTACTAGTTGAATTGGTAAATCGTTGAGTCTATCTTGCAGTCGCTTCAGCGTCTTTAAATCTTCAACTACTACCACAGTGCTGCCACTATTAGCGACAATAAACAGCAATTCTTCCTTTTCAGCTTGGGCGCTACGTACCGCATCTACTCCCCCAGCCGTCATGATTCCTTGATCGGCAATAAACCATCTAGGACTATTATCAGCAATTAAAGAAATGCGATCGCCTGCTTTTACTCCTAAAGCCTGTAACCCAGCCGCAAATTGTTGAATCTTCTCTGCCAATTGGGTGTAATTAATTACCACTGCTGGTTTGCTATGCGGATCTTTTAGTGCTACCGTATTGCCAAAAGACTTAGCGGCTATAGGCCAAATTTCCGGAATTGCATTTAAATTTGTATAATCGACCAAACGCTTTAATAATAAGCGTTCTCGCTCAGTAATATTCGCTAAATAAGTTGCCGCAGATTTGCTTTGACTCATAACACATCACCTAATTACTAAATGAACTGTTTTTGTGAGAATTTTACTATTCTTCAACAATAAATCTCTTTAATATACACAATGCTTGCTGAGATAGCATTTTCGGACACCGCTCGCTTCCATTAACAAAAATTTATGATAAAATTAATTTATATAGTTTTAAAGCAATGGATGTGATTGTATTTAATGCAATTGCAGACATTGTGATGACAGCTAAAAATAGCGACCACCTATTATACAAGGGGGTGATTACCTGTGGTTTTAAAACACGCTGCATTACTGACACTCATCAATACTGTTGCTTGTTTGGGGTTTCCCAAGATGCTCTCAATTGTGCTTTCATCTAAAGGTAAACCGACTGAACCTTCAACCCATGCTTCCAGTCCACAAACAACTACAGTAGCAATAACCACTTTTCCTTATTGTACCGCTCACACCATAACAGGCAGCCCATTCTGTAAATTCCGTCCTCATTTTTGCGATCGCTGTACTCCCAATTAATTAGGTATTTAGCAGTATTTATACTGCCCAGATATATTGACGTAAGGTTTTGGATATTGTTCATCATCCGCAGGTGCATTCATACCACTTTGAGCCAAGATGAAAAATGTCATCTAACTTAAATCAGTCTTAAAAATCTTAGCAATGGTTTATTTATTCCAAAATAATTGAGATTTGCCTTCATCCAGAAGTAAACATGGATATTCAGTTTTATAGATGATTGTCATTGAAAATTTCAATATTAATTAAGCTAGACAAAAATTCTAAACAATGTTGTAACCATTTCACAACATACAACTTCATTGCTGTCAGTTTCTCCTAGTGGGTTATGTCAGAAAATGATAAATTCCCCACAGAGGAAATAGCTCTAAAACAAGGATTTTTCGTATTTTCATAAAAGTCAATATTAAATATATTTGTATAACTTATATCAATGAGAAGAAAATCAAAATTTACTAGGTAGTCAAAAATACAGAATATGATTGATAATAAGAAATAGACTCACAAATTGTTAATTTACGAGGGGGGTAATCTATGAGTTTCATAGATTGTATTTTATTAACACTCATCAACGCTGTTGCCTGCCTTGCATTTCCCAAGCTGCTATCGATGATTTTGGCAGTCAATACTAAAGAAAGTATACCAGCCCCAGTTCCCGTCACCGCAACCGAGTCTAACACTGAGGTTAGCAGTTTTTCTGAGTTAAGCGAATTGCCCCTGTAAAAATATCCGCATTCAGAGCGATCGCGCAGATTGCTAGAATGAAAAAATCAGCGATCGCTTCATCTCTAAAATTACGAATTATTTGTTAGGGGCATAGCACTGCTATGCCCTTAAAATTATCTGTACATCACCAATTTACCTATATATCTGGGTTTTCTCACCTAGTTGATTTAGCTTGATTATGGGGAATACTTTATAGATAGCTACAACCGCCACTCATACTAAATTAACTTGTTATGTTTATTCTATATTTGAAAAATTCCCCCAGAATTTTGTTGATGGCGGCTATATTTAGTAGTTTTTTGATGGTAATTGAACCTGCTAATAGCTGTATTACGAAATCTTCTGTAAGTTCCAATTTGCCAACATCAACTGAAAATTTAATGACATCAAAAATAGAAACTTTTCGCGGAAAGTTAATTTATGAAGAAATTCCTCCTGTAATGTCGGTGCAAGCTTATCTAGGAGAAGAGTTTTTTCTGATAACAAATTCACAATCTAAAAATCCCTTAGTTTTGCGTCCGACAGAAAAAATTTCTCGCGATCAATTACAATCTTTGCATCAGCAATTAGTTGAAATAACGGCAATTTATCACGCGGGAAATCGTCCAGCGTCGAATGAAGTTGCTTGTCCTTTAGATGCTGATGGACAATGTATACTTCAAGGTGCCGGTTATCAAGTTTTATCGATTAAAGTTTTATCTCAGTTGTAATGGGAGAAAGTTGGCGATCGCATTTTAATTTTGTAGGGTGTGTTATGCCGGAGGCTAACGCACCTTCCATTTTTATCTTATATTGGTGCGTTGCGCTACGCGACAACACACCCTACATTTATAATGTTATGAAAATTGAAATTAATCATAAATAAACCGCCTTCTCTACGAGACACTACGTGAACGCGCAGCGTCTCGCAGAGAAGACGCCCAGGACGCCAAGGAAGAATTATGTATTAAGATTTTCGTAGGGGCGGGGTTTCCCCGCCCTTGTATGGGTTTCAATGTTATGTTTTAGATTGCAGTTGGTATTAGTAATTATTTTTGAACCGCAGAGGCACAGAGGGCACAGAGAGAAAAGAGTTTGTAAAAAATAGGGGTAATTCTGGAAGTGCCAGAGTTACCCCTATTTTAAATTTTAGAAAATCTTAAATTTTCACCAAAACTGCTTATGCAAAAGCAGCAGTTTTCACATCGTTATTTGCGAGAATTTCTTGCAATTCATCGGCATCTACTGTTTCTTTATCAACTAGCATTTGCGCGATTTCATCGAGGATGTGATGGTTATTAACTAACACTTCTTTAGCGCGAGTGTAAGCTACATCTACCAGTTTGCGAACTTCTTCGTCAATTGCGGCGGCAGTTTCTTCGGAGAAATCACGCTCTGACATGATATCGCGACCAAGGAACATATTACCTTGCTGGCGACCAAGGGCTACAGGGCCGAGTTTGTCGCTCATCCCGAAGCGTGTCACCATTTGACGCGCAACTCTGGCTACTTGTTGGAGGTCGTTGGAAGCACCAGTGGTAACTTCTTCTTCGCCAAAGATTAATTCTTCGGCAATCCGACCACCTAAAGCTACCGCCATCTGATTTTCTAGATAAGCGCGGCTGTATAAGCCAGTATCCATCCGGTCTTCGCTTGGGGTAAACCAAGTTAAACCACCAGCACGACCGCGAGGAATAATGCTAATCTTTTGTACTGGGTCATAGTCAGGCATTAAAGCACCAACTAAGGCGTGACCGGCTTCGTGATATGCAACCAAGGTTTTGCGCTTTTCGCTCATTACTCGGTCTTTCTTCTCTGGGCCAGCTAATACGCGGTCGATGGCGTCGTTGATTTCATCCATCGAGATTTCGGTTAAGTTGCGCCGTGCAGCTAAGATTGCGGCTTCGTTTAACAGGTTGGATAAATCTGCACCAGTGAAACCAGGGGTACGGCGAGCAATTCTATCTAAGTCTACGTCTTTGGCTAAGGTCTTGCCGCGAGCGTGGACTTTGAGGATTTCGCTACGTCCAGCGTAATCGGGACGGTCTACGACTACTTGACGGTCAAAGCGACCGGGACGTAATAAAGCTGCGTCTAGTACGTCGGGACGGTTGGTAGCAGCAATGATGATGATACCAGTGTTACCTTCAAAGCCATCCATTTCGGTGAGTAGCTGGTTGAGGGTTTGTTCCCGTTCGTCGTTACCACCGCCTAAACCTGCACCCCGTTGACGACCAACTGCGTCAATTTCATCGATGAAGACGATACAGGGAGCGTTAGATTTAGCTTGCTCGAATAAGTCACGGACGCGGGAAGCACCGACACCAACGAACATTTCCACAAATTCAGAGCCGGAGATGGAGAAGAATGGTACACCAGCTTCACCAGCTACGGCACGAGCTAGGAGGGTTTTACCTGTACCAGGAGGGCCTACTAGCAATACACCTTTAGGAATTTTGGCACCAACTGCGGTAAAGCGATCGGCGTTTTTGAGAAAGTCTACAACTTCATTTAATTCCAGTTTGGCTTGGTCAATACCCGCAACATCACCAAAGGTGACTTGGGTTTGGGGTTCCATTTGCACTCTGGCTCTGGATTTACCAAAGTTCATTGCTTGGCTACCGGGGCCGCTTTGGGCACGACGCAGCAGGAAGAATAAGCCAACTAAAAGCAATACTGGGAAAAATAAGCTACTGAGTGCCTTAAACCAAAATCCTTCGTCGGTTTGGGGCAATACAGAAATATCAACGCCTTTTGCAGTAAGAGTATTAATTAAGTCAGGGTCATTAACTAGTGTGACGACTTTTTTGTTACCGTCTCTGGATGTGACCAACGCGGTAGAACGGTCTGCACTTAAACTGACTTTATCTATTGTGCCTTTTTCAACTTCTTGAATAAATTGGCTGTAGCGTAATGGCTCTCTGCTTTGTGGTTGCTTGTCAAAGAATGCTGTACCTAAGGCAATTACAACTATAAACAGCAGCGCATACAGCCCTGCATTTCTCCATCTTTTATTCACTGAGGTAAATCCTCCTAATATTTTTGGTGCGATCGCGTAACGTCTCTAACAGAGAGGGCATTTTTAAGAATTATGTTAACTTATCTTAACGTATACCAAAATGGTGACGTTGTCATGCTAAAAAAACTCCGGAGAATTTCCAAACTTTGATGGTGTGGATCATATTCTAACGATCCTTGAGGCTGGTGAACGGTATGGATCGGGACGGTTTCCACGACGCTGTTGCTATAAGCGATCGCTTTAAATCCTTTCACTAAATCCATTGTCCAAGGTTCCTCTTTCACTGCTGGCTGCTGGTATTGCAGCCATTTAATTAGCTGCGCTCTCATAATTCCTGGTAAAATTCCCACTGCTAAAGGCGGTGTCCACCAACAACCGTCTCGCCATCCCCACAGGTTACCTGTGCTGGTTTCTAGCCAATTTCCCGCCCCATCCACTAAAATCGCTTCTTGGGCGGCTAATTGCTGGCTGTTAGTCTTGGCTAACCATGCACTCAAGTAGTTACCTGTTTTATGAGTAGGAAGACTACGGGCTAGTTCTATACTAGCAACGGCACATACTACCCCATCGCTTTGCTTTGCTGTTAAATCTGCTGGTAACAATCTCCCTATAATCCACTCCCTCCCGTCAGGGAACAGGGTAATTCTGAGAATCGGAAAATGTTTAAGTAATATTTCTGCACCTTGACGTATCCTGTGCCAATCTGGTTCTTGCCAATGAAAAGTTTTAATGGAAAACAGCAAGCGATCGCAATGTAACCGCCAGTGAGTCAAGTTGCTATCGAGGGAATTCTCATAAACCCGCATGGTTGTAAAAATTGTTGCCCCATACAGCAATCCCGGATCGTTAATATTTAATTCTAGGGATTGGGACTCGATTAATTTACCGTTGTACCAATAAATTACGCTCACCTCCATCACGGAGTATAAGAAGTTATGGAGGATGTTGACAGTTGACGGTTGACAGTTGACTGTTAATTTTTAACAACTGACAACTGACAACTGACAACTGACCATTAACCAATTTTAATCTTTTGACGGCATAATAATTTTGTTACCTTCGGGAGTGGCAATTACTTTACCGCCTAAAGCTTCAATTTCTTTAATTGCTCGGTTACGAGTTTTTTCGTCTACATCGTTATTTAATACCATAATCCATGTATTTATCCTGGCGATTTTACTATCAGGATTACGTTTGAGGAATTTAGCGGTTCTGCGAGAAATATTAGCGATAAATTTACTTTCTTCATCGGTTAATTGGCTAGCCCAATCAGCGCTTGTGCTAAAAGATTTTGCAGAGTTTTGCGAATTGCCTAAAAATAATAATTCATCTATGCCTTTATAACGCCATACATAATAAGATTTTTCAGGCACTTTAGGAGCTAAAGATTTTAAACCCTTGTCCATCAATTCTATGGATCGTTCTGGCAATCCTGCATACATAGAAGTACTGGTAGATAAACTTAAATAAGCAGCTAAAAATTTAGGATCTTGTGCAAGAATTACCTCAAAATATTCTGGGCTAAAATTGTAACCAGTTTTTGCACGAGCTTCATCGTCACCAAAGTATTCTAAAAAGTTAATATATACCCAGTTGGCAATTAAGTTACCATAGCCAAAATTGGGAGTTTGCTTGAGTAAATTAAGTTGAGTTTTTTCAGATTTTAGTTCTGCTTCTATAGTTTCTACAGAAGCAGTTTGTTGGCTATTTAATAGTTTTTGGAGTTGAGGATATTGCATTAAGCCAACTCCTAACATACACATACAAACTGTTAAAGATTTAGTAATGGTATGACGGTATGATGCTAACATGATGTTTGACTGACCTTTGTTGCTGCAAATTATTGTTGTGTATTGATAATTACAGCACAGCAAAAATTTACAGCCAAGGGAGGATTTGCTGATAATAGAAGGCAGCCTTAGGGACTTACAACTAAAAAAATATACTATCACTGTGTAGGCAGAGGGGCAGGGAGCAGGCTTCCGCCGTGAGCGTCAGCCGAACGGGAGCAGGGGGAAAAACCCATATGTCTTTCCCATGCCCAATGCCCACTCGCCCTGAGCGAAGTCGAAGGGATGCCCCATGCCCAGTCTTAAATTAAGAATTATTTAAAATTTGCCAACATTGTTGCGCGATCGCCCAATCTTCTTGAGTATGGATCACCAAGACTCGTACTTGTGATTCTGGGGTAGCAATATCAATGTCTACGGGGTTTTTTTGATTTTTCTCTGGATCGATTTTTACACCTAAAAATCCCAAAGCGTCGGAGACAGCTTGACGAATTCCGGGAGACTTTTCACCGACACCGGCGGTAAAGACTAACACATCTAATCCCCCTAAACCCGGTAGCATGGAACCAATGCCAGAACACAAGCGATGTACGTAAATATCCCAGGCAAGTTGGGCGCGGTAGTTACCTTGAGCGATCGCAGTTATGACTTCTCGTAAATCGCTAGACACCCCAGAGATACCACGTAACCCGGAAGCTTTATTTAACACATAATCGAGGCTTTCAGCAGAACAATTAGATTGTCGTAGCAGGTGAATCAGTATCCCCGGATCGACGGAACCGGAACGACTACCCATCATTAGCCCGTCTAAGGGTGTAAAGCCCATTGTGGTGTCAATACTGCGACCATCTTTAATTGCGGCTAAAGAACAGCCGTTACCTAAATGACAATTAATTAATCGCAAAGATGCTAAATCTTTACCCAGGATATCAGCCGCCCGTTGAGCGCAGTATTTGTGACTGATACCATGAAAACCATAGCGCCGAATACCTTGTTCTACCCATTCATAGGGGCCGGGATAGATAGCTGCGGCATCAGGGATTGTGGCATGAAATCCAGTATCAAATACTGCCACTTGTTTTACTGCGCCTAAACTTTGTTCGATGGCTTCTATCCCTTCCACTGCGGCGGGATTGTGGGCTGGGGCTAGAGTTGCTAATTGCGCGATCGCCTTTTTTACATCCTCAGTAATTACCGTACTATTACGGTAATCTTGCCCCCCATGCACTACACGATGACCAACAACATCGATTTCTGACAGTTGCTCGATTACCTTAGTGGCACCGCGAGTTAGAGTATAAAGCATATAGGCTACATGGGCTTGTCGAGAATCTGCATAGATTGATTCTTGCAGTATTTCGCCCGTAGCAGTTTTTACTTCAATTTCTGCGACTCCTTTGTCTTGCATCCAGTTAACTTTACCTTCCCAAAGTGGTTGAGGTGCTTCTTGGGGTAAAGTCTCAGCAGTAATGTCATATAGACAACTTTTTTGACTACTAGATCCGGCATTTAATACAAGTATTTTCATAATTTTTCCCAATTCAGCGTTGATTGATAGGCTCTGACTTGCATATCAATCCCAGTAATAGCAGTGCCAACGACAACAGCATCAGCCCCTAAATCTAAGGCTTGACGAGCCATTTGGGGTGAGGCGATACCACCTTCACAAATTACAGGAATATTTAGCTGTTCTACCATCTGGCTGAGGAGTTCCCAACCAGGAGGCGTCAAATGTTTGGTTGTGGCTGTGTAACCAAAAAGAGTAGTTCCCACAATATCTGCTCCAGCCTCTACTGCTGCTTTTGCCGCCTCAATTGTATCGACATCTGCCATAACTGGCTTATTTAATTCCTGATGAATTCGGGAAATTATCGTTGCTAGTTGTTCCCCACCAGGGCGACTTCTGATTGTGGCATCAATGGCAATAATATCAGCACCAGCTTCTGCCACAGCTACAGCATGGTGAAACTGTGGCGTAATATACACATCATAGCCAGCGATAACTTGCTTCCATAGTCCAATAATAGGTGCTTTCAGAACTGCACGTACAGCGCTAATGTGATTTGGTGTATCTATGCGTACACCAACAGCGCCATTATTCACAGCAGCTTGTGCCATTGCGGCAATAACTAGCGGTTGATGCAATGGAGAATCAACAGGGGCTTGACAGGAAACGATTAATCCTTTTGGGGTATTGGGCATTGGGCATTGGGCATTGGGCATTGAGCAAGAGTCAAAAGTCAATGGTCAATGGTCAATGGTCAAAAGTCAAATAGAATTCTTAATTTTGAATTTTGAATTTTGAATTATTTGTCCCCCTTGTCCCCCCTGCCCCCTGCCTCATCCTCAAGACTTCAAAACCTGAATCGGCTGTGCAGGTATCCAGACGGTAAAAATTGAACCGATGCCTACGGTGGATTCTACTTCAATTCGCCCGCGATGCAGTTCTACAAGTTGTTTGGTTAAAGCTAAACCTAATCCTGTGCCTTCATAGCGGCGACGATAGGGTGTATCGAGTTGCTGGAATTTTTCAAATAGTAGGGGCAATTGTTCTTCGGGGATGCCAATACCTGTATCTTCGACTTGAAAAATAGCGGTATCTTCTTCTACCCAAAGTCGCAGGGTGACGTTGCCACCTTTGGGTGTAAATTTAATGGCATTAGTCAATAAATTGCAGATAATTTGCTCGATTCTTGTCGCGTCAGCTGTGAAGCGATCGCGTCTGGGGTCAATTTGTAAATCTAAGGTAAGATGTAGCTGTTCAGTTGTCGCTTTCTCTTCCAATCCCTTGAGGATATTCTCTGCGATATCTTTTAAGGAAAATTCTGTAATATTTAAAACTGTTTTCCCTGCCTCAATTTGTGATAAATCGAGGATGTCATTGATCATTTCTAATAAATGTTCGCCACTGTCATGGATGGTTTGCAAGTAATCTCGTTGACGCTGGCTTAATTCGCCTATCGGCCAGCGTAACAGAGTTGAGGACATGCCGATCACATAAGTTAAAGGCGTGAGTAATTCATGGCTAATAGTGGCGAGAAATTCATTCCTGAGACGACTAGCGGCTTCGGCGGCGAGTAAAGCATCTCTTAGCGCAACTGTACGCTCAACTACGCGCTGTTCTAACGTATGTTTTTCTTGAGTGAGCGATCGCATTAATTCTGATTGATGAATTGCGATCGCTAATTGTTCAGCAATGGAAGTTAATAATTTTGTTTCACTATCTGTCCATTCTCTGGGACTATAACATTGATGGGCAATTAGCAACCCCCAAAGTTTCTCTTCAAACATAATTGGGGCAGCTAATTTGGCTCTTACCTTGACTTCCCGTAAGAAATTTAACAAACACTCTTCTAAAGCGTAAGTTTTTTCGACATCATCCACTGCCAAAGTAAAGCCTTGACGATACTTTTCCCAACAACGCGAATTACGTAAAAAGCACATTTGTTCTCTGTAATTCAACACAGAGGGAATTGTATCTGTAGCTCTCACTTCATAAACAATACAACCCCCATGCTGTGGATAATCTGTTTCTGGGGGTTGGGAGTTGACTGAATTGGCGAGTGGGTATTGCCCATTCACTGAATAAAGAGGATCTGCACGTTGAGTCACAAACCTTGTACCCAGGTTCGCCTCATTTAACGCCGCATTATCAAATGGATTTTGTACAGTATTTCGAGAATCCTCAAATTTATAAATTACTAATCTGTCTAATTCGAGAAATTCCCGTACTTGGGTAACAGCTGTTGCCATGATGACTGATAAATCCAAACTGCGGCGGATTTGGTTTGTCACCTGATTTAACAATCGTTCTTGCGAAATCTGTTTTTTTAAAGCATCTTCTACAGGCTGACAAATTAACAGACTGGAATAATCGGGAGTTGGTGCTACCTCTACCACCTGATTAATTTGCGGTATGAGAGATTGTAATAGCAACAGGCTAAATTGACTTTGAAGCGTACTATTATTAATAGGCGGAATTTGACTGTAGCGTGTCAGATTTTGGTAAGTATGGGAATCTGCTGCAAATAAATCTCGCAATTTCGCCAAAAAAGTTGCGATCGCCTGGGAATTAAATGTCAAGCTAGTAGTTAGTTCTGCTGCATCCTGTTGACTGTAGGCGGTTCTAGAGTTCCGTGTGGAAGCTAACTGCTGAGATTTCTCTGAATTGGGCAAACCCTCAGTAGGATTTTCCCCCATTGTCGAAACTGATGTTGAGGAGTTATTTGCTTTGTCTGTCTGAACGTAATACCCCACCAACAGCGCGCTAAACTGCTCCGAAACCAGTAATGTAAACCGTTGTTCTTGCCAATCAGCAGGTACGCGCATCCTAGCCAACACAGCTTCTGTTACCAACAAAGCCCCACTTTCCACTGCTTGAGCCATCTGCTGTAGTAATTCCCCAAGCTGGTTAAATGTATCTGAGGGTAAGGTTTGGGAGAAGCTCAAATCAGAAGAACTAGGCATGTTGAAAGGTTTAGTGAGGAGCTGGCTGCTGGGCTAAAAGGTTTTCTTGTATTGTAATCAACAGTTTAAGACGGTAAATAGAGAATTATGCATCGTGTAAGTGCCACACCCGGCGGTTGGAATCAGTCAGAAGACTTGATTTTTATAGAACAAACTCCAGCTCCCTTTGTATTTATTACGGCTGCTGATACCGATATTCAAACTCTGGCAGCTGCGGTTCCTAAACTACCTGCAACATTCCCGGCTTTAAGAGTCGCCAACTTATTGCAATTACAGCAACAAATTAGTATTGACACTTACGGCGAGCAAGTTTTAGAACTTGCCCAGGTAATAATTTTACGCCTATTAGGAGGACGTTCTTATTGGACTTATGGTTTAGAAGTAGTACAAGAAATTGTTCAACGTAATAATATAACCTTCATTGTAATGCCAGGGGACGATGCTTTTGATCCCCTATTAATTTCTCAGTCTAACGTGCCTTTAGAGATTGTTAACCAAGTATGGCAATACTTTAACCAAGGTGGTGTTGATAATTTTGTCAATGCTCTCAAGTTTATTGCCGATAATTGTTTATCAACTTCATTTCATCCACCAGCACCGCAGTTAGTGCCCCGTATTGGCTTGTATGAATGGACGAGAGAACAAAAGGAAGAGGCACAACTTGTAGAGACGCGATTCATCGCGTCTCTGCCCAATACCCAATGCCCACTCGCCTTGAGCGAAGTCGAAAGGATGCCCAATGCCCAATGCCCCATACCCAAAGTCGGCATTCTCTTCTATCGCGCTCATTATTTGGCAGGAAATACCAAAGTAATTGATGCTTTATGTGAAACATTAGTACAGAAAAATTTACACCCTGTACCAGTTTTTGTATCTTCGTTACGCGAACCGGATATTCAAGTTGAGTTAAGCGAGTTTTTCCAACCCAAAGACTCAGAACAAATTGCAGTGCTGTTAAATACGACTAGTTTCTCTTTGGCGCGCTTGGAAACAGAAACACCCCAAATTGAACTATGGGAACAATTAGATGTACCCGTGTTACAAGTTATTCTCAGTGGCGGCTCGATTGAGCAGTGGGAATCACAGTTATCAGGACTTTCTCCCCGCGATATTGCCATGAATGTGGCGCTACCAGAAGTAGATGGACGGATAATTAGTCGCGCTGTCTCTTTTAAGACAATACAAACGCGAAATCAAGATTTAGAAACAGATGTGGTAGTTTATGAACCAGTAAGCGATCGCATTGAATTTGTCTGTCAACTCGCCGCTAATTGGGTACGTCTCCGTTGCAAACCACCCCAAGAACGCCGCATTGCTCTAATTATCGCCAATTATCCCAACCGTGACGGACGCCTTGCTAATGGTGTCGGCTTAGATACTCCCGCTAGTTGTATCGAAATTCTCCAAGCTTTAAAGTTAGCTGGCTATCATGTTGAAAATTTACCTGCTGACAGCGATGAATTAATTCAACGTCTCACCTCTGGCGTCACCAACGATCCAGAAGGTAAAGACTGGCGTGCAGTCGCTCAAAGTCTTTCTGCACAAGAGTATCAAAATTATTTCGCCACATTACCACAGCCAATACAACAAGGCATTTCCCAACGCTGGGCGGAAGGGGAACAACTTGTAGAGACGCGATTCATCGCGTCTCTGCCCCATGCCCAATTCCCAATTCCCGGCATCCAACTGGGTAACATCTTTGTAGGCATTCAGCCAGCGCGAGGTTACGATCTCGATCCGAGTTTGAGTTATCATGCGCCAGATTTGGAACCTACCCATGCTTATTTAGCTTTTTATTATTGGGTGCGAGAATCTTTTGCGGCGGATGCTGTAGTTCATGTGGGAAAACACGGCAATCTTGAATGGCTTCCCGGTAAAAGTATCGCTTTATCCAGTAATTGCTATCCAGAAGTTGCTTTAGGCGCAATGCCTCATTTATACCCGTTTATTGTTAACGATCCCGGTGAAGGTTCCCAAGCAAAACGGCGATCGCAAGCGGTGATTATTGACCATTTAACACCACCAATGACCCGTGCAGAACTTTATGGTTCGCTGCAAAAATTAGAGAATTTAATTGATGAATATTACGAAGCGGAAAGTTTAGATCCGGTGCGATTACCCATGATTCGCGATCGCATCCGCGAACTCATGCTTGAAGAAAATTTACATCAAGATTTAGGAATTAACAATGAGCAAGATATCTCAAACTTAGAAAATTTAATTTTAAACACCATCAATGGTTATCTGTGCGAACTCAAAGAAGCGCAAATTCGCGACGGCTTGCACATTTTTGGGCAATGTCCCCAAGGGCGACAGTTACGCGATTTAATAGTCGCGATCGCTCGCATTCCTAATCGTTATTCCATCGGTATCACCCGCGCCTTAGCTCAAGATTGGGGTTTAGATTTCGATCCCCTTACAGCAGATTTGTCAATGGTCAGTTGTCAGTTGTCAGTTGTCAATGGCAAAAAATGTTACACTCTTGGCGATGTTGTAGAAGTTTTAGAAGAACAAGCTGCTTTTTTAGTCGAAGAAATTATAAATAATCCCTCAACAATCACCACGAATAACTCAGAACTCAACAAAGTTCTCAACTGGATATCCGCCAAACTCCTCCCAGCTTTGCAACAAACACAGCAAGAAATTAGTAACTTGCTACGGGGACTCGATGGTAAATATGTGCAAAGCGCTGCATCTGGCGCACCTACACGCGGACGCCCGGAAGTGTTGCCAACAGGTAAAAACTTTTACTCTGTGGATATTCGTGCCCTACCGACAGAAACAGCCTGGGATATAGGCAGGAGAGCCGCCGAGACTTTAATTGAGCGCTACACCCAAGATAATGGCGAGTATCCGAAAACACTAGCATTATCTGTATGGGGTACTTCTACCATGCGCACCGGAGGCGATGATATTGCCGAAGCTTTAGCATTATTAGGCGTACAACCTGTATGGGATGGCGCAGCTAGGCGCGTAGTAGATTTTGAAATTTTACCACTATCAGTTTTAGGCAGACCGCGTGTAGATGTCACCTTAAGAATTTCGGGATTTTTCCGCGATGCTTTTCCCAATTTGATTGATTTATTTGACTCAGCAGTACAAGCTGTAGCCGCATTAAATGAAGCACCAGAAGAAAATCCCCTCGCCAATCAAGTTCGCCAAGATACTGATTTTTGGACAGCACAAGGTTTAACTTCAGAGGAAGCATTTTTGCGATCGCGTTATCGCATTTTTGGCTCTAAACCAGGTGCCTACGGTGCAGGATTACAAGGCCTAATAGAATCACAAAATTGGACAGATGACAACGATTTAGCACGCGCTTTTATCAATTGGAGTGCTTACGCCTATTCGGGTGGTGAGCGCAGTCGAACCACAGATCCCATTGCTGCGCCAGAAGCCTTCAAGCAACGCTTAATGCAAACACAAGTTGTTTTACACAACCAAGATAACCGCGAACATGACTTGCTCGATTCTGATGATTATTACCAATTTCAGGGGGGTTTAACAGCCGCAGTGCGATCGCTCCAAGGAAAAAATCCCCAAACTTATTTTGGCGATAATTCGATAACTGCTCAACCAAAAGTCCGCCTACTCAAAGAAGAAATTGCTAGAGTATATCGCTCTCGTGTCATTAATCCGAAATGGATTGACGGGATGATGCGTCACGGTTATAAAGGAGCCTTTGAAATGGCCGCGACAATGGACTTTTTATTTGCCTATGATGCCACAGCTCAATGTGTGGAAGACTATATGTATCAGGGCGTATTTCAAGCTTATTTAATCGATCCCAATGTGTCAGAATTTATTTACCAAAAAAATCCTTGGGCTTTGCGTGATATTGCTGAGAGATTATTAGAATCATACAAGCGCGGTTTATGGCAGGATGTAAATATACAAACATTAGAAACTTTGCGCAACCTTGTACATCAAGCTGAAGCCGCGATAGAAGAAAAATAAGTGGTGTAGGAACCTATATTATATGGACAACCTAGCGTATTTTCATTCAGCTTTTGCTTACGAAGAAAGCGAACCCAGCGAATTAGTTTCCCTGAGCGTGCTGTTAAACACAGCCGCTACACCAGATTGGAAACGACTGTCTGGTAAGGCTTGGCGGTATATGTTACCCCTAGCTCTGAGTTTATCTATTCTCAGTGCGGTTAGTAGCGTCATGGCTTTGGAACGCGGCGATCAAGGCCCTTCTGTCAGGAATCTCCAACAACAGTTGCAAAAAATCGGCTTTTATCAAGCTCCAATTACTCAAATTTACGACTTCCCTACAGAAGATGCTGTACGACGGTTTCAAAAAGCCGCCGGTTTACCAGTAGATGGTGTTGTAGGCACCACAACCCTACAAAAAATCCAAACCTGGCGTCCCAAAGCTGTAAATGCGACGACTACACAGCCCAGAAAAACTAATAACCCAGCGCCGCAAGCAACTGTGGTGAGGACACAAACCGCCAAGCCCAATACTGCAAATACTACAGCCAAAAAAACTACAGTTGCTGCTGTCGCCACTAACAAACGCAGTAATCCCAATTACCTAACACGCGGTGATGAAGGTGAAAGCGTGAGAGTTCTCCAAGAACGGTTGCGTGTAGCTGGCTTTTACTACGGTAACGCTACAGGGATATTTGGCCCCATTACAGAAACCGCAGTTAAGCGCTTCCAAGAAGCTTATAACTTAGATGCTGATGGTGTTGTCGGCCCCGCAACCCTCAGAAAACTACCGCCTATAGGTGTTGGTGATGGTGATGATACTCCCAAAGCAGTAGTCGAGCGCGATAATCTGCGAATGGGCGATCGCGGCGAAGCAGTTCGGGTTCTGCAATCACATTTGATTAAAGCCGGCTACTTACAAGGAGAGCCAAACGGCTACTATGGACCTAATACCGCAGATGCTGTCCGCCGATTTCAAGCAGCCAATTATTTAGCCGCTAGCGGGGTTGCTGGCCCAACTACCAGAGCTAAGTTATATAGTTTAGTGACTAATACTCCCAAGAGTGAGTTTAGTGTTTTGGAAATTCAACGGCGATTACAAGAAAAAGGTTTTTACAAAGGCGAACTCAACGGTGTAATGGCTGAAGATACCAAAAAAGCCATTAAACAAGCTCAAGAGTTTTACGGGGTTAGTCTCAAGGATATTCGGAGCGGACGCTTTTAACATCCGCTCATAGAATGACGTAAGATTTCCCCAACTAGTTGCTACCTCCGGTAACAGCGATAATCAACTGCTCAAAATGCCATCTTTTGTGACTTTGAGACTGGTGATTTTGAGACTATCCTCTAGTATCCCACCCTGATACTACACAGGCATAAGCGCTCTTTGGCACTTGGGACAAACAGCATGGATAGTTAACTGACAATCAAGAAGATGGAAGCCTTCTTTTTGAGCAGTTTTCGCACCAATTTTCAGGATTGAGTCATTTTTAAACTCAATGGTGCTGTTACATCTGACACAGATGAGGTGATGGTGGTGATGGGGGTAAGGTTGATTAAGTTCGTAATGCTTATGACCTTCTCCCAATTCTAATTCCCGCAAAATCCCCATGCGGGCCATCAGCTTTAAAGTCCGGTAAATCGTTGATAGACTGATTCCCTCACCATCAGTCTCTAGTCGATGATAAAGATCTTCGGCACTGAGGTGTTCGCCTTGCGGAAGTTCTTGGAAAATGTGTAGAATTGTTTCTCGTTGGGGAGTTAAACGCCAGCCGCGATCGTTTAACTCTGCTTTGAGCGAAGTAGATGTGTAAACAGTCATACTAATTTTTCTCAACAAAGCCTAATAGTTGAGAATATAGCAAATATTTTGAGCAGTTTGCAACAACCGCAGCTTATTGAGAATAATTATTAAAGGCTGAAGAATAATCATAAAATTCGGCAAAATCTGGAATATATAGATGATCCCCGCTAGCAAAGCATCTTGACGGTAGAGCCTGCACAATTCTCGTCTACCTAAGTGAAAATAATTTGCCATAAACTAACTAAAGTGAGATTTTGGCAACGGGGATCTAGCAACTCAATGACTGATGAGTTCGTAGTGAGTTAGCAAATTCTTGGGGTTTCCACGCCACTTGCTTTGGGCTAGAAAACCTGTCCAACACAGAGGCTCTTTGTTAGTCACAAAGCCGCATTGACCAGAAAATCAGCATAAAGCGTGGTTAACAATCCAGGAACAGGATTAAAGTCCTGACTACGAACCTAATTGTTCATCAGCATTAATGACAGATACTACTAGCTAAGAGACTCCAAATAGTCGCGGATCAAGTTACGGCGCTTGGGTTGGCGCAGTTTTTGTAAAGCCTTAGATTCAATTTGGCGTACTCGTTCGCGAGATAAATCTAAAGCGCGACCAATTTCTGCTAAAGAATAGGGATGACCATCTGCTAAACCAAACCGCATCAGAATCACATCACGTTCGCGGCTAGTTAAATCAGATAACAGATGTTGCAAGTCTCTTTGTAAAGATTCTCGCATTAACAATTCTTCAGGCGTGACGCTATCAGTTTCCAGTAATTCGCCTAATTCTGTATCTTTATCTTTACCAACTTTAGTTTCCAAAGAAACAGAGCGAGGTACTCGTAACAAAACTTCTCTAACTTGGGTGGGAGTCATTTCTAACTCAACTGCCAAATCTTCTAAGGTAGGAGTACGACCTTTTTCTTGAGCAATTTTGCGTTGAGCTTTTTTGATTTTGTTGAGTTTTTCAGTAATGTGGACAGGAAGGCGAATTGTCCGGCTAGAAGTAGCGATCGCTCTAGTAATACCTTGACGAATCCACCAGTAAGCATAGGTACTGAAGCGATAACCCTTAGTTGGATCAAATTTCTCGACAGCACGCTCCAAGCCTAATGTACCTTCTTGGACTAAATCCAACAATTCCAAACCGCGATTTTGATACTTCTTAGCAACAGACACAACCAAGCGCAGATTGGCTTTGATCATGTGTTCTTTAGATTGGAGTCCTTGGGATTGAATTTGCTCCAGTTCTTCCACTGTCATTTTGGCAATTTCTGCCCAACGACGCTTACCTTCAGACAAAATCGGCTTCAAATCAGAAACATTCACACCAGCTGTATTAGCCCATCTTTCTAAAGAAGGGCGATGTCCCAATTCCGATGCTAAACGTTCTTGAACTTCAATTAAGCGTAAATAAGGCTCAAGTACTGCATCTCCTTGTTTTGCAGCATTAGCAAGCACTATCCGCATCCGCAAGTAACGCTGGACTTTTTGTGCTTCGGAAACTTCTTCATCCCGGCCTAACAACCGAACCCGGCCAATTTCCTGAAGATATAAGCGTACTAAATCTGTACTTCTACGGTTGGTGTTAGCAGCGAAATGAGCAGGATCAACAGAAGCCAACTCTAAATCCTGCAAATCATCTACAGCTAACTCATTGTCGTCAACCGTGAGATCTCGATCCAAGATTTGCTGGGATTTGGGGGTGTTGTAGGGGGCATCTGCGTAAAAAGATGTTGCTGGCATAGATCGTCTCAATGGCTCCAGGTAACAATAGATTACGGTCAGCTAAAAATTACGGTCAGCTAATTAACTGTTGCTATTGTTCCCGTGATTCGGGCTTAACTAACACGATTCAGGGTGACATTACGGTTTTTTTTAAAAAAAACTTAAAAAAAACTAAAATAGTAATGTTTTATACATAACTACCGATGTGATCGGCGGCTGTAGCTCTTTCGTTGAACCAATAGCTATTCATATCTACAGCTAACTTTTAAGCTTAAAAACAGCTATTTAACATTGCAAATTTGATGGAACTTGACTGTTACAAATGTAACGTGGTATAAACATATTTCAGTAAAAATCATGTTCATAATCGCTATAGTCATATCTACACGGGGATAGAAGTACTATCCTGACAATTTGCGAATTTTTCTCTAGGGAATATTTGGTAAGCAGAAAAAGTAATTGTCTTGGTCAGTGCGCTAGTAGTAACGCTGAAGTGCTAATACCCAAGTATGGCGTTACTATTCCTGCTCTTGGTCTAGAATGCTGAATTTTCTTAGAGGTTGGGGATTCGCAGCTAGGGATCGGGTACTGGGAAATAGCGCTAAATTTGCACCACTAGCCAAATGCGCCCATCCTTCAAAATACAAATATTGGTTGTTAGTTGTTAGTTGTCAGTTGTCAGTTGTTAGTTGTGAAGACAACAATACCTTGAGCGAGTAGGAGTCAACAGTCAACAGTCAACAGTCAACAGTCAACAGTCAACAGTCAACAGTCAACAGTCAACAGTCAACAGTCAACATTTTTTAGTTATATTCTGGCTTAATATCTCGTAACATTAATTCATCAAGAGCTTGTTGGGGTGTGACTTCACCCTGAAGTAAGCGATAAACTTGCTCGGTAATAGGAACGGGAATATTTTGCTGTCTAGCTCGTTGAATTAACACGCGACAGGTGTTAACCCCTTCAGCAGTTCCTTGTAGGTGGGTAAGAATTTCCGTTAATGTTTTACCAGCTGCTAATTGATAACCAACTTGATAATTGCGGCTTAAAGGACTGTTACAGGTAGCCAGTAAATCTCCTAAACCGGATAAACCATAGAATGTTTCTGGCTTCGCACCCCAAAATGTACCGATGCGTACTATTTCTGTGAGTCCACGGGTAACTAAACCTGCTTTAGCATTGGTTCCTAGTTGTAAACCGTCGCAGACACCAGCTGCGATCGCAATTACATTTTTTAGCGTTCCTCCTAGTTCCACTCCCACAGGATCGGGATTGGTATATACGCGAAACCGATTAGAAGAAAACACCAGCTGCACAGCTTCCGCCGCCGTAGCAATGGTACTAGCGACAGCTGTTGCAGCAGGTAATTCCATTTCAATTTCTTTTGATAAATTCGGCCCGGAAAGGACAACAACTGGATGATGAGGGAAAGCTGTTTGCCAAATTTGCGACGGCGTAAAGGTAGTTTCTGGCTCTAAGCCTTTTGTCGCCGTCACAAAAATTGCATTTGGGGAAATGGGGAAAGACTGGACTTGTATCACCACTTCTCTGACACCTTTCATAGAGATCGCAGATAGGATGATATCAGCATCTTGTAGCACTGCTTCTAAACTTAGGGTTCCCCACCGCGACCAGAGACGCACCTGATGACCATTCGCCGCAGCCAAATTTGCTAGTGCTTGACCCCAAGCACCTGCGCCTAAAATTGCTACGGTTTTGTCATTAGTCATTGGTCATTAGTCATTAGTCATTAGTCAATGGTCAATGGTCAATCTATCCCCTTTGTCCGCCTCATCCCCGACTACGGGGGTAAAGTTCCATGAGTTGGCGTACTTGTTCTGCGTGATAGGAACTTCTGGTTAAGGGTGAAGAAACTACTTGCAGAAATCCCAGTTCTTCGCCGTAGCTTTGCCAAGCAGCAAATTGTTCTGGGGTGATAAAGTTATCAACTTTCAAGTGTTTTTGACTAGGTTGGAGATATTGCCCAATGGTCAAGATATCACAATCTACGGCGCGTAAGTCTTGCATAACTTGACGAACTTCGGTATCAGTTTCACCGAGTCCCACCATGATCCCAGATTTGGTGTAGATCCAAGGTGCAATTTGCCGCGATCGCATTAATAATTCCATTGTGCGATCGTAGTTACCTTGGGGACGCACCCGACGATATAAGCGGGAGATGGTTTCTGTGTTGTGGTTTAATACCTCTGGCGCAGCTTGGATAATTATCTCCAAAGCATTCCAATTGCCGCACAAGTCAGGAATTAAAACTTCAATTGTAGTATTAGGTGAGACAGCGCGTATTGCGGCGATACAATCCACAAATTGAGACGCACCACCATCTGGTAAATCATCGCGGTTTACGGAGGTAATCACCACATGATTTAGTTTCAGACGACGAACAGCTTCTGCCAATCGTTCCGGTTCTGTGGGGTCTAATGGCTTAGGCTTTTTCTCAAAATCTATATCACAGTAAGGACAGGCACGGGTACAAGCTGGCCCCATAATCAAAAACGTAGCCGTCCCAGCTTGAAAACACTCACCAATATTCGGACAGGACGCTTCCTCACAAACCGTATTGAGCGCTAAATCCCGCAAAATTTCTTTAACGTTCCCGACGCGCTCCCACTGAGGCGCTTTCACCCGCAACCAGTCTGGTTTTACAGTCACAATCCGTTTTCACTACTATATATATACAGAGTTATGTTAGCAAGGTTAGGCGAGTTTGGATTTTGATTTTTGCACAAATCCAATATGAGTAATATGGCGATGGTCAATTGCGTAGGTCTCAGGCGCTAGGAATTAGGGTGAATTGGCAATACTGATGGCAGGCGATCGCAATTTCTCCAATCAAGTTAGTCAATCACGGGAAAATCCCACAACCAAACCTGAAAATCTTTCTTTCCCATTCCCCATGCCCAATGCCCCATGCCCCATGCCCCATGCCCATTTTCTAGCTAGCCTGACTATACATTTCCAACTATTGATGATATGATGATTTAATAATGGGCTTATCATGCCGGGATGTAGCGCAGCTTGGTAGCGCACTTCGTTCGGGACGAAGGGGCCGCTGGTTCGAATCCAGTCATCCCGATTTTGTATCATCTAGCGACAAATTACTGAACGCGCTTACGATATTGTTTGGTGTATTTTTTTGAGTTTCCTTGCAAACGCCCTCACCTCCGAGTAGGGCTATAATTACAAAGCCTCTCTGGGCAGGTAGATTATATGTATCTTCATATTGAATTAGTATAAGCTTTTTAACTATTACTTAGTATGTATCTCACGCGCTCATTGCACTTTTTAGTGCAAAATTATAAGCCAAGCTATTAATATTAAAAATCCCACAGTAAGGCTAAATGTTTGAGCAGACTTTTAAAAATATTGATGATGTTCTCTGGAAAGAGGCGGGTTGTACTACAGAGTTAGATTACACTGAGCAAACGTCTTGGTTGCTGTTTTTGAAGTATTTGGATGATTTGGAGCAGGAAAGGGCGTTGGAGGCGGAGTTAGCTGGCAAGTCATACGAGTTTATTATTGATGAGGCGCATCGTTGGTCAGCTTGGGCAGCGCCGAAACAGGCGGATGGTACATTGGATCATGATAATGCGCTGATTGGCGATGATTTGATTGATTATGTCAACCGCAAATTATTTCCATATTTACAGAGTTTTAAGCAACGGGCTACTAGTCCAGATACAATTGAATACAAGATTGGGGAAATTTTTAGCGAGATTAAAAATAGGTTTCAAAGCGGCTACAGCTTGCGGGATGCACTGGAATATATTGATGAGCTACGGTTTAGATCGCAACAGGAGAAACACGAGCTATCGCATCTCTATGAAGCCAAAATCAAAAATATGGGCAATGCAGGACGCAATGGGGGTGAGTATTACACGCCGCGTCCGTTGATTCGGGCAATAATTCAAGTGGTAAAGCCGAAGATTGGTGAAAAAATTTATGATGGTGCTTGTGGTTCTGCTGGGTTTTTGTGTGAGAGTTACGACTATTTACGTCGGGGTAAGCTGACAACAAAAGAGCTTGAGATTCTGCAAAAACATACGTTTACGGGTAAAGAAAAGAAAAGTTTGGCGTATGTGATTGCCATCATGAATATGATTTTGCATGGCATTGATGCGCCGAATATTATCCACACCAACACGCTGACGGAAAATCTCAGTGATATTCAAGACAAGAATCGTTTTGATGTAATTTTGGCTAATCCGCCATTTGGGGGGAAGGAACGCAAGGAAGTACAGCAGAATTTCCCCATTAAGACTGGGGAAACGGCGTTTCTGTTTTTGCAGCATTTCATCAAAATGCTGAAGATAGGCGGTAGGGCGGCGGTAGTAATTAAAAATACCTTTCTGTCAAATTCCGATAATGCTTCGCGGGCATTGCGTCAAGAGCTTTTAAGTAGTTGCAATCTGCACACGATTTTGGATTGTCCGAGTGGGACATTTATCGGGGCGGGGGTAAAAACGGTGGTGCTGTTTTTTGAGAAAGGAAAGCCCTTTGATTCCGTTCAGGGAACGCCTTTATTTTCTCAGGGGAAACCTTTAACTGAGGGAATGGCAACTCAAAAAATTTGGTATTACCAACTGAATCCGGGGCGTAGTTTGGGGAAAACGAATGCGCTGAATGATGAGGATTTGCGCGAGTTTGTGGAGTTACAGGCTACGTTTGCGGAAACAGAAAAGTCTTGGCTGGTGGATATTGCTGATATTGATCAAGTGACGTTTGATTTGTCGGTGAAGAATCCGAATAAGGCTGAGGAATCGACTTTGCGAGAACCGCAAGAAATTCTGGATGAAATTGCGGCTTTGGATGCGGAGAGTGCCGAAATTTTGGCTGGGATTGGGGGAATGCTATAGGAAGCTGGTTTCGGCTCCGCTCAACCAGCACAGAGTCAATCACTCAACCAGCTAGAGATGAGGACTGAGCGAAGTCGAAGTCCGTTTTTTGGCACAAGGTTATAAATAATGCCATATATGTATATTCTGGAATGTGCTGATGGTTCTTTCTATACAGGTAGTACAAAGGATTTACCTCGTCGTTTATGGCAGCATCAAAATGGGCTAGGAGCTAATCATACCAAGAAGCGATTACCTGTAAAGTTAGTTTATGCAGAGCATTATGATCATGTGGCGGATGCTTTCTATCGGGAAAAACAGGTTCAGGGTTGGAGTCGGGCTAAGAAGATTGCTTTAATGAATCGTGATTGGGATCGTCTTCATATTTTGGCGGAGTGTCAGAATTATTCACATTATGAAAATGCTGGTTTCGACTCCGCTCAACCAGCAAAGGATTCAAAGGGTGATGATAATTAGGGTAAGATATGCAGTTGACAGTTGATAATGAACAGTTGCCAGTAGGTTGGGAAATAAAGTATTTAGATAAACTTTGTGAAAACCTAGATAGTAAAAGAGTACCTATCACAAAGGCTTCAAGAAAATCTGGCAATATTCCCTATTATGGTGCTTCTGGTATTGTTGATTATGTTGCTGATTACATCTTTGATGAAGATTTACTTTTGGTGTCTGAAGATGGTGCAAATCTTTTAGCAAGAACCTATCCAATAGCATTCTCAATTACAGGCAAGACATGGGTAAATAACCACGCTCATGTACTCCGATTTAAAGAAAAAATTACACAGAGTTTCATCGAATATTATTTAAACTCTATCTCTCTTGAGCCGTATGTAAGCGGTATGGCCCAACCAAAACTTAATCAAAAATCACTAAATTCAATAGCTATTCCATTTCCACCACTCTCTGAACAAAAGCGGATTGTGGTGATTTTGGATGAGGGGTTTGAGGGGATTGATAGAGCGATCGCAAACACCGAAAAAAACCTCGCCAACTCCCGCGAACTATTTGAAAGCTATCTAAACGCCATCTTTACCCAGAAAGGCGACGATTGGACAGAGAATAAATTAGGTGATGTATGTACTTTTCAAGGAGGTTCTCAACCTCCTAAAGCGGTTTTCTCTACAGAAAAAAAAGATGGATATATCAGATTAATTCAAATTAGAGATTACAAGTCTGACAATTACACTGTTTATATTCCGAAAAAAGATGCAAGAAGATTTTGTCAACCTGATGATGTGATGATTGGTAGATATGGCCCTCCTCTTTTTCAAATATTGCGAGGACTAGAAGGTGCTTACAATGTTGCTTTAATGAAAGCAATTCCGAATGAACAAATAATCTCGAAAGATTTTCTTTTCTATTTTTTACAGAATAAGAAGATTTTAAACTATATTATTAATCCCACATTCCGCACCCTAACTGTAACAAGTTCATTTGTACTGAACTAATTTTCAGTAAATAGTATTTCTGAACTATAATTGTCAGCGATATTTTAAAATCTAATGAGAATAAGTCCTATTAAGTAAATTACGGGTGATCAATAGATCTGCGTTTGTTGGCATTCAATTCATGCGATCGCC